>DATKPA010000070.1:0-107689 GCA_035524355.1 Phycisphaerae bacterium
CCCGAATCTGGCTATGGGGGTAAGGGGGCCCTTTGCGCCGATTTGGCCGATTCGAGGCCGAATTGCTCCTTTCAGACCACTTCACGCCGCCCTTCGGGCGATTCTCGCTTTGATCCAAGACGTTGTGAATAATCTGGGTTAGCGTTCGATTCGGGTGATCGCGTCGAGGATGTGTTTCAGGTAGAGCCGCTCGTCTTTCATAGGTCCACGCGGTTGCGGAGGATTTGATCGCGGACGAGGGGGTCGAGGGATTTGCGGTTGAGGACGTCGACGGATCGGCCGAGGAAGTCTTCGAGTTCGTGCTTGAGGGCAATGCGATCGAGGAGGGAGCGGTCGGGATCGAGATCGACGACGAAATCGATATCGCTGGTGTCTGTGACCTCGCCACGCGCGACGGAGCCGAAGACGGCCAAGGCGCGGGCGCCATGCCGGCCGGCGATCGTCTTGATTTCGTTGCGTTTCGACAGGAGGTCGTTGAGCCTCACCATGGCCGTGGTCCTCATACTGAACGCCTACATCATACGAGGAGAGGGCGGAGGGGTGAATACGCCGCGGGAGCGGGATCAATCGCGTTCGTACTTGACGCCGAGGAAGAAGGAGAGGGCGAGCGCGGCGCAGGCGGCGAGGATCATGGTTTTGCGGATGGGGGGTTTGAGGGTGGCCTGCAGCGGGGCGGGGAGGGTGGCGACGGGGGCGGGCGTGGTGGGGGTGAGGCTTTCGGCGAGGAGGGTTTCGACGCTGCGGTCCTTGTAGGGGGCGGCAGGGTCGAGGATGAGGGTCTGCTGGTCGGGGCGGTTGAGGTTGAGCTGGCGCGAGGCGAGGCGTTCCATGAGGATGGGGTCTTTGGTGGCGGCGGCCATGAATTCGTTCTGCATGGCGATCTTCTGGTCGAGGAGGTCGAGGGTGGCCTGGTAGTTGTTGCGGTCGGCCTGGGCTTGCTGGAGGTCCTGGACGGCGGGGGTGAGGATGACGGCGGCGAGGAGGAGCAGACCGGCGGCGAGGAGGGCCCAGGAGATGGTGCCGACGGAGAAGACGAAGGGGATCCAGATGAAGGTGGGGGTGCGGGGGCGCATGGGGTTCCTGTGGTAATGCGGTTCTGGGGGTAATTATCGGCTGTTGGGGGTGGCGGGCTCAAGGGAATGGGGTGAGGGCGATGTGTTGTGTTTGTGAATTATATGCCTTCTATTGATTTATAGCACTTTATACGGTTGACGCCGTATACTTCGCTATAGATTACTAGACAAGGGCAGCGCTATGGATCCGATCAAGAACCCATTTTCGCCGGGTGCAGGCTCACCTCCGCCGGAACTCGCTGGCCGAGGCGCGATTCTCGAGCAGGCGCGGATTCTACTGGGACGGATTCGGGCCGGACGCCCAGAGAAGAGTTTGCTCATGACGGGGTTGCGCGGGGTTGGAAAGACCGTGTTGCTCAATGAGATTGAGCGTATGGCGCTGGGTGAAGGGTATCGGACCATCCATATTGAAGCACACGAAGAAAAGCAATTGGCCACCATTCTGGCACCGCACCTTCGGAAACTGTTGTACGAACTGGATCGAATAGCTGGAGCGGGCGACAAGGTGAGGCGCGGCATTCGAGTTTTGAAAAGTTTCATCAGCACGATCAAGGTCACCTACGAGGATGTGGAGTTCGGCATCGATACTGATCCAGAGAAAGGCGCCGCGGACAGCGGCGATCTGGGGGTGGACCTTCCGAACCTGTTCACGGCGGTGGCGGAAGCCGCTCAGGAGCGAAAGGTCGCCGTGGCTATTCTCATAGACGAGCTGCAATATTTCACTTCCGCAGAGTTAAGCGCACTGATCATGGCGATGCACCGAATGCAACAGCGGCAACTTCCGTTGATACTGCTTGGGGCCGGGCTTCCCATTCTTCCGGGGCTGGCGGGCGAATCGAAATCGTATGCGGAGCGACTATTTAATTTTCCGGACCTGGGCCCATTGTCGCAGGCGGATGCGGTCAAGGCCCTTCGAGATCCAAGTGAGGCATTAGGGGTAGAGTTTCAACAAGGCGCATTGGACAGGATTTTCCAGTTCACCAAGGGATATCCTTACTTCCTTCAGGAGTGGGGTTACCAATCGTGGAATCATGCGCCATCGTCACCAATCACGTCGCAGATCGTGGAGGATGCAACGCCCACCGTGATGGAACGTCTGGACAAGAATTTTTTTCGGGTGCGCTTTGATCGTCTGACGCCGCGCGAGAAACAGTATCTGCGCGCCATGGCTGAGCTAGGGGGCGGCCCGTATCGGACGGGCGATATCGCGGATCGTCTGAACGTGAAGATCAATACCATCGGGCCAGTGCGTGCCAGCCTGATCAAAAGGGGGATGATCTACAGTCCCGCGCACGGCGATATGGCATTTACTGTTCCGCTCTTTGACGACTTCATGCGACGAGCAATTCCACACTTTGAATCCAAGGCGTCGCAATAGAGAAACCGTCGCCGCCGGGAGTTCCAACGAAGGTCCACCGATCTACACTGGCGGCAATCTGAATCTCTCCTTATTTTCCATGACTCCCCGTCGTTATCATTGCTGAGGCGGGGTGCGGGGTTTGCTCGGAGGTATCGCATGTTGCCGATCGTGCTGATTCATGGATTTCCGTTTGATTCCGGAATGTGGCGGGAGCAGGCGGCGTTTTTGCGGGGCAAAGGACACACAGTGGTGACGCCGGACCTGCCCGGGTTTGGGGGGACGCCGCCGTTGCCGCGGGAGCGGACGTCGATGGAGGCGTTTGCGGGGGTGGTGCATGAGGAGATTGCGAAGGTTGGGCGGAAGGCGATTGTGGGGGGGCTGTCGATGGGCGGGTATGTGCTGCTGGCGTTGTTGCGGGATTATCCGGAGTCGGTGGCGGCGGCGATGCTGATCGATACGCGGGCCGATGCGGATTCGGCGGAGGCGCAGGCGAATCGGCTGAAGTCGATTGAGGAGATCGAGAAGAACGGGCCGGGGAAGGTAGTGGAGGGGATGATGGGGAAGTTGTTCGGGAAGCAGCCGACGGAGGCGGTGAAGGGGGAGGTGAAGGGGATGATGGAGCGGCAGAAGGCGGGGGTGGGGGGGGGGGGGTGGGAGGGGATGGCGAATGGGTTGTGGGGGATGGCGAAGCGTCGGGATCAGACGGACCTCTTGCCGGAGTTGAGGGTGCCGGTGTTGATTGTGGTGGGTGCGGAGGACGGGATCACGCCGCCGTCGGTGGCGTTGAAGATGCAGTCGCTGATGCCGCAGGGGATGGTGGTGCAGATTGCGGGGGCGGGGCACATGTCGCCGATGGAGCAGCCGGCGGCGGTGAATAGGGCGATTGAGACCTTTTTGGCGACGGTGAAATAGCGGATAATCAGCAGCATGAGAGCGACACCTGTTGGCGTGTTCATTCTTTTTGCGGCGGCGATCGCCAGTGCGGCGCCGGCGACGTTGCCTGCCGGGTCTGCGACGAAGCCGGGAGTGGATCTTTCTTCGCCGCGGGCGACGCTGTTGAGTGTGTATACCGCGATGCGGGCCGGGGATGTCGCGGGGGTGAAGGCGTGTCTGGTTTTCGATGATGCAGAGGTGGGGGAAGTGTTTGAGTTGAATGTGGCGCAGGTGTGTGCGCCGCTGCGGTTGATGCACGCGATGGAGGGTAAGTTCGGGGAGGCGGGGAGGAAGCCGTTCGATACGTCGGTGGAGAAGTCGATTGATGAGATGCTGGTGCGGGCGGGGAAGGTGGATATCCATGTGGAGGGAGATACGGCCGTGGTGGGGGAGAAGGCGAAAGTGAATCCGAATGCGGAGACGGAGCTGAGCGGGGTGATGCTGAGGCGGGATGCGGGGGTGGCGGGGGAGGAGTGGCGGATTGTGGCGTCGACGTTTCCGGAGAGCGGCGGGGAGGTGACGCCGGGGCAGTTGAAGCTGATGAAGTCGATGCGCGATGCGACGGTGAGCGCGTGCGAGGAGACGATGGCGCGATTGGAGCGCGGGGAGTTTCATTCGGCGGATGAGGCGTATGCGGCGTATCAGAAATTGGTGCATTCAACGGCGCGAGCGGCGGTGAAGGGCCCGGAGAACCCAGCGACGACGCGCGAGGGGAAGTGAGATGCGGCGGAGGCTGGTGGTTGCGTGCATGATTGTTGCGGGGTTGGGAAGTGCCGCCATTGGGCAGGAGACGCAGAGCGCGACCGCGCCGGCCATTGATCTTTCGACACCGCAGGCGGCGCTGGAGGCGGTGCTGCATGCAGAGCAGAAGATCGATGCGGCGGGGCTGGGGAAGCTGCTCGTCGTGACGCCGTCGTATCGGCAGGGGTATGTGGACCGCGTGGTGAATTACCAGATGTGGATGCATTACCTGGAGCGTGAATCGATCAAGGCATTCGGCCGGGAGGCGGGGCTGACCGTGGAGGGGCATGTGCGGTCGCTGGATGAGCAGATCGCGCTGGATGAGGGGCGGGTGAAGAATGCGAACGTGGAGTACAACGCGGACAAGACAGAGGCGGCCCTTTATTTGCCGATCGAAGGGGATCGGCCGGCGGGATTGCAGACGGACCGCTTCAACTTTGTCGATGTGTATCGATTCAAGAAAATGGACGATGGGTGGAAGCTGGATTTTCTACGGACGTATGACAGCGGGGATCCGCGGCAGAATCAGCAGTACTCATTCGAGGAGCAGGTGTTTCCGCAGATGGCGGCGGCGGTGAAGGAACTTGCGGCGCGGCTGAAGAAGGGGGAGTTTCGTTCGGCGGCGGAAGTGAAGAGGGCGCTGGATGCGAAGTGGGATGCGTTGTATGCGGAGATGGAGAAGGACCAGGCGGGGACGCGGCCGTGAGGGGCGAGGGTGAGAAGCAAGGATCAAGAAGCAAGAATCAAGAATAAAAAAGGGGAGCGTCTTCTTGCTTCTTGCTTCTGCGTTATGATTTCCGCATGGAAATTCGGACGAACAGTGTGGAGGAGACGCTCGCGCTTGGAGAAGTGATCGGGCGGCTTGCGCCGGCGAATACGTGTCTGGCGCTGCATGGGAATCTGGGGGCGGGGAAGACTCATTTGACGCGCGGGATTGCGGTGGGGGCGGATGTGGAGGATGTGACGCTGGTGGCGTCTCCGACGTATGTGCTGCTGAATATTTACCGGGAGTCGGGGCGCGCCGGATCGAAGCCGGTGTTTCATATGGATGCGTATCGGATTTCGTCGGAGGAGGATTTTGAGGTGGTGGGGTTTGATGAGTTATTGAGTGCGGGGGGGATAGTGGTGGTGGAGTGGGCGGAGAAGATTTTGCATTTGTTGCCGGAGGATCGGGTGGAGGTGGCGATTGAGCTGGGGGAGGAAGAGGAGGAACGGGTGTTTGTGTTTTCTGCGACGGGGGAGGGGAGCGCCGCTTTCGTCGAACGTGTGGGGCGCGAGTGGAAACAGAGTTGATGCCCGGCAATTCTTAATCTTGATCTTTATCTTAATCGTAATCTTCCGTCGGTCGAACGGAATCGGATTAAGATAAAGATCAGGATCAAGATTAAGAAGGTGGGGCGAGGTCAGTAGTGAAGGAACTCCGGTAGGGTGGGGTCGGTGGCGGGGGATTTGAGCGCTTCCTGTGCGAGGAAAACGGCCATGGCCCGGACATGCTCGGGGGGCGGAACGTTGTCGAGGCGGAGGGTGGCGGTCCAGAGTTGTTTTTCGTTCTGATCGAACGCGGCCAACGTGCACCAGGTGGCGTCGGGCGTGGGGGCGTCGGGGAGGAGGTAGACGTGATTGGTGCCAATGGTGAAGGCGAGGACGGGGCCGGGGTTTTGCCGGGCGAGCAGGAGGAGGGCTTGGGCGGCGGCGGCGGTGGGATTGTTGAGTTCGGCGAGTACGCCGCGGTCGGCGTGGAGCCAGTCGAGGAAGAGTTTCTCGTCGGAGCGCTTTTGAAGTTGGTCGAGTGCGGCGGTGATGGCGAGTTGATCGTCGGCGATTTGTTGAAGGCGTTCGGCGGCGGCGGGGAGCGAGGCGCGGAGCGTCTCAGTCGTGGGGTAGTAGAGCGTGGCGTCTTCGCAGCGGATCCAGTGTTGATTGGCGACCACGGCGGGCTGCAGACCGAGGCCGGGGGCAGCGCCGAGTCCCTGGCTGAGGCCGTTGATGCGGGCGGCGTTCAGGAGTTCCCTGTCGGGGGAGTAGTCGATCAGGAGGAGGGCTTCGCGCGTGGGGAGATGGTGGGATTCGAGGTCGGAGAGCAGGCGTTCGCCGAAGGTGGGGGGCGTGCGGCGCGCGAGCGAAATCATTACCGCGACGATGAGTATTGTGGGGATGATCCAGGCCCATCGAGACATGGTGGGAGAGTTCCGGTGAGTGTTGGGCCTTCGGCGCTCGACCAATTTCATTGGTGGAGAACGGTGCAGATGTTTTGTGCGCGAACATTCCGGCGATACCATCGCCGGCTTCTTTCGGCTTACACGACGATCGGAATCAGGATGTAGATGTTGGTGCCTTTGTTGGGGGTGGAGTCGGCCCAGATGTGTCCGCCCATGTCCATGACGACGGAGTGGACGAGGGTGAGACCGAGGCCGGGGTTGTTGCGGTTGCCGCCGCCCTGGACGCCTTTTTTGGTGAAGAAGGGGTCGAAGATTTGCGGGAGGTCATCCGGGTCGATGCCGATGCCGGTGTCGCCGAACTGGATCATGATTTGATCGCCCTGGCTCTGGGTGCGGATGGAGATGCGGCGTTCGGCGTCGGGCATTTTGGAAGAGCGGTCGGCGATGGCGTCCTCGGCGTTGTGGAGGAGGTGCTGCAGGGCCTGGCCGAAGCGGAGGCGCGGGATGGCGGTGATGCGGCGGGCCTGGAAGTCGAGTTCGAGGGCGATGCCCTTTTCGTTGAGCGTTGGTTCGACGGCGTCGGCGAAGCGGAGGAGTTCTTCGGTGAGGTCGCAGAGGTCGGACGAACAGCCGCAGTCAGAACCGGCTTCACCGGAGCAGGCGAGGAGGGATTGGGTGATGTAGCTGATGCGGCTGCAGGCTTCGGCGGACATGCGGAGGGCCTTGAGCATGGCGCCGGAATCTTCGGTGGCGAGAGCGAATTCGACCATGGTGCCCATGCCGCAGGCGATGTTGTTGAAGTGGTGGGCGACGCCGGCGGCGAGTGTGCCGACGCTGGCCATGTGGCGGGTGCGGGTGAGGTGGCTTTCGAGTTCCTTGCGGTTCGTGATGTCGCGCATCCAGGCGATAACGCCCTTGAGGCCCCCCCCACCGGGTGCGGCGGAGTTGTCGTTGACGCAACTGAGCGTGACACCGACGTGCACCGGATGTTTGCCGCCCTGGGGGACGAGGGAGATTTCGTAGACGTTCACGGAGCGTTGCTGGATGGTGCGCTGAAACGCGCGGCTGGCGGCGCTGCGGTACTCGCTCGGGATGAGCGTTTCGAGCGGGAGACCGAGGACTTCCGCTTCGCTGCGGCCGAACAGGCGGACGGCGGCCTGGTTCCAGGCGAGGATGCGGCCCGTGGCATCCAATGAGACGACGGGGATGCCGGCGTTGAGGACGGCGGCCTGATAGAAATCTGCGCCGACAGGGCTCGTGGTTTCCGCAACGTTATGTGAGGGTTGTTGGAAGGAATTGTTCTGGAAGGAAGAAGCGGCCGCCCCGCCCGCTGCCCCCCCCGCCGATTCGACTGCATCGACCGCCCCGCCGTTACTCGATGGTGAAATTGCCGCCCCTGCCGGCGCCCCCGCCCCCGCCGCGCCAATCATGCCATTTGTTGAAACGGGCATGGGATTGATTCCCCTGCTCTCGGATTTGCCGATCAAACCAGCCTCTGCCGCTCCACCGAACCCAGTCGAACCTGTCGGGTGAAAAACGATTTTGGCCACGTTCGCTTCCGGTGTTGTTTCTCCGCCCGCCGTGTTGCAGCGGCATGCGGGATTTTCGTCCGACGAACGGGGCACTTCGGCCGATCCGCTCGAAGCCGGATGAAATGTCGTCATTACCTCCACCTTTCCAGCGCCAGCCTCAAACCACTTCCACCAGCCGCCAGCGCACATCGCCGCACTGTGGAAAGAGGGAACCGCAGTGCGGAGGCCATCGGGATTGTTCAATGAAGTCTATCGATGGCAGAGGCGCGGTTCAATACAAAAGTGACCGAGGGTCAAGGGTTTACGACGCTATTGTGAATGTTTTGTGAAGCGCGAAAAGAAAGCCGGCACTCTGGGGACCGGCTTTGGTTGTTCCGAAGATGGTGATGGGCGTTACTTCCCGCAGTAGTCGATGACGCGGGCGATTTCGCTGCGAAGGTCGTGGCGGCCGACGATCTTGTCCACGAAGCCTTTCTCCTGGAGGAACTCGGCGGTCTGGAACCCTTCGGGGAGTTCCGCGCGGATGGTGCTGGCGATGACGCGGGGGCCGGCGAAGCCGATCATGGCATTCGGTTCGGCGAAGATGACATCGCCGAGCATGGCGAAGGAGGCGGTGACGCCGCCGTAGGTGGGGTCGGAAAGGACGGAGATGAAGAGGCCGCCAGCGTCATCGAAGCGGGCGAGCGCCGCGGAGGTCTTGGCCATCTGCATGAGGGAGATGGTGGACTCCTGCATGCGTGCGCCGCCGGAGCAGCAGATGACGACGAAGGGAAGGTTTTCCCGGGTGGCGCGTTCGATGGCGCGGGTCAGTTTTTCACCGACGACCGCGCCCATGGATCCGGCCATGAAGGTGAAATCCATGACGGCGAGCATCACGGGGCGGCCTTTGACGAAGGCGCGGCCGGCGCGGAGGCCATCTTTCGCACCAGATTTCTTCTGTTCATCCTGCAGCCGCTTGGCGTAGGACTTCTTATCAACGAATTTCAGGACGTCTTTGGGGGCGGTGCCGGCATCCATTTCTTCGAAAGAACCGGGGTCGACGAGGGTCTGGATGCGGGCGGCGGCGCCGAGGCGGAAGTGATAGCGGCATTCCGGGCAGGTGTGGAGCTGCTCTTCCATTGTTTTGCGATAGATCATCGCCCCACAGTCCGGGCACTTGAGCCAGAGACCTTCGGGGACGTCGACGTGTTTGCGGGGTTTTTCCCAGGGAGTGGCGCGACCGCCGCTGACTTTGACGCTGATGTTGCCGTTTTCGACGAGGGTTTCGACGGTCTTGGGGGCCGGGGAAAGGTTTTTGGAACTGGCGCCGAGTGAATTTTGCAACTGGGCCATAAGGTTTTCCATCCTGTCTAAGGTCTCCAGCGGTACCAGCCGAACTCCACTGGCCGAAAAAGACACTTTGCCGGTCTCGCTGCGCCCTGACTTCGAGCGGATCTAAACAAGTGTCCAACCGCGAGAGGCAACGACGGCCGGAACGTCCGGGTAGATTGCGCCTATTTGACTGTTGCAATCGACGTGCGAACCGGCCTGAGGGATAGCATCGTCCTCAGCTATCGAGAGTTCACGATACCCAAACAAACCAAGGGGGTCAATGAACGGGAGGGCTGGTGAAACCGTCCATAGGGGCGAAAGGCAGCTATCACGGTTATTATCGGCACGCGCCCCCAATAAACGTGAGAACTCTGTTAAGAGTAATTCACAATAATGAAGCGGTGCGGCTTAGGGACGGTTCCGCCGCGAGTTCTGTACGCGCCCGGCTCCTGCTTTTAGGACTAACCTCCGCGGGGTACGATGGTTCCTATTGGGGGGTTACAAGGAGAAAACGATGCGTTCGACGTTTGTGGCTGCGGCTTTTGCGGTCTGTGCCTTTTCGCTTTTCGCCTGTACTGGAACCCCGGTTCAACGGGTCGATGTCCCTCCCCCGAGCGATACCAAAGCGTATCAGCCGCAGCCGATGCCCAAGCCGCTGCCGCCGGAAGGGTATGATCCGACGCTGCAGCAGGCCCCCCCACCAGGCGCCCCGGGGCAACCGGTGCCGCCCCCGGCCATGCCTGGAGCAATGGGTCAGCCGCCGGCGGATGGTCATTACCAGATTCAAAATGAAGAGGCGTTTCTGCAGGCCTATGCGGCGCACCGGAGCCCGCGCATCATGGTCATGGCGAGCCGGAGCAGCCTGAGCGATCCCCGGGGAGACTCTCTTGGGGCGACGGCGGACGACTATGACCTGATCGAGGCCTCGATCGTCGAATACTTCGACGCCTCCGGGAAGGTGACGGTGCAGGATGCCGACGCCGCGCGGGCGAAGCTGAACCGGGAACAGATTTTGCGGATCGAGAACAATGATCCGGCGGCGAATCGGCTGCTGTCGACGGAATTGCAGCAGGACATTGTGATCCATATTTCCGCAAAGCCGACGCAACAGAGTTCCTTCGGACACGCGGTGCGGCTGATCGCCAAGGCGGTGAGCACGACGGATGCGCGGACGCTGGGGACCGCGTTTGCGGACATGCCGCTGCCCATGAGCAAGACCAACATTAATGTGGCGACGCGCTATCTTTCGGAACAATTGATGGGGGACATGGCGCGGAAGTGGTCGGGGAATCCGCAAACGGACACGATCGAGGTGCGCGTCTACAAGACGGCCACCGTGGATGATGCACTGAAGATTCGGAAGTGGTTGCAACGTACGCCGGGCGTGACGAACGTGATCAACCGCGGGGCGACGGGGGGGAGCACGACGGCGTATGCGGCGTTTGCGGTGTCGTACAACGGGGCACCGGAGGATCTGTATGCGGGCCTGCAGGAGGAGATCGGGCAGAGCCAGGGGATGAAGGCGGTGGATCTGCAGAACAACACGGTGACGCTGGAGGTGACGGGGCAGTTGAACCTGGTCACGACGACGCAGAAGACGGAGACCACCACGACCACGACGGTACACACGACGGAAGAGAAGAAGATTGAGCCGATCAATCCAGCCTCCCCCCCGCCGACGCAGCCGGCGCAGTGAGCACGACGACGGAAACACGAAGAGCACGAAGACACGAAGGACCACGAAGAGTTTTGGCTTTGGAAATTGCGGAGATGGCATGTTGAAGAACTTGGTTTTGGTTTGCGCCCTGGGGACGATGGGGTTGGCGATTACGGGTTGCACGGATCCGATCAATGCGTGGCAGGATCCGATTGTGGAGTATCCGCAGGTGCATGTGGATGCGTATTCGATGCAGCAGCGGATCCGGGTGCAGAAGCCGATCGCGACGCGGTTCGGGGCTGGGCAGTTGCAGGTGGATGTGCCGATCCGCAATTTGACGGACGATGATCTGACGATCGATTACGTGTATTACTTCATGGATTCGAAGGGGATTCAGATCGGAGAGCCGGAGACGGCGTTCCTGCGGGTACAGCGGAAGGGGATCGGGCAGATTGAGATCAAGAGCCTGTCGGCGGCGGCGGCGGATTTCCGGGTGGAGATCAAGGACGCGAAGTGAGCACGTGTCGATCTGCGCCAGCAAATACAACCCGGTGATCAAGGCCTTCAAAGTAGCCATTTCCGCCCCCATGCGCAAGCTGTTGACGACCTTGATCTCGATGATCAAAACCAATCAGCTTTGGAAGGAGAATTTGAGCCAAAAAACGCTTGAAAATTGTCACAGCCGCCTTTCTTCGTCTTCTTCGTTCAACATCTCTCTTACCTACTCCTATTACTGGCAACTGGTCCCTGGAGACAACTTCGATGTTCCGTTCAAATGATCCTGCATTCCCAGGGAGAACCTGATGCGAGCCATTTTTGGGATCATCCTGACGGTACTGCTGGTGATGGCGGCTGAAGTGACCTTCCATTGGTACGCCGGTACTGCCGCCACACCATTGGCAAATCGCCTGGCCCATGCGTACCTGTATCGCGATCCGAATAATCACAAGGCGTATGTCGCGGGTCTGGTCGACCTGGTGGTCCCTGCGATCATATTGGGAGTGGCGCTGGGCTTTTTTGGAGCGGCATGGCCGCCACGTTACCTTGCCTTAGTTGCGGTAGTCCTGGCGCTTAGTTTGGTTGCATTGTTCCCGCTGTACAGCAGGCTCTTTCCAAATGGAGGCGAATATTTGTGGTCGCCATTGAATGGCGCTCCGGCAACCAATGGTGATTATGTGGTAACTTTTATGAAGGCGCTGGCTCTCTGCGGAGTTCTTACCCATGGTGCAAGACTCGTGACCCAGCACTTTCAGCATCCGAGTGGTCAGTTGAGTTCGAGCATTAGCAGCTAAAAGAAACTCACCCTCTTCTTCTTTTAGAGCATTCTCACAATTCATGTAGCGTACCCGCAGTTTTTGAAAAAGCTGCGGCAGTCCTCCTGAGTGACTTTTCCCAGCGCGTTTCCCACAGCCTCAACGATGGTCTCAAAGGTCCGCGCCTCCGCCGCCCGAACCAGCGCTTTGACCTTGCTCCACATCTTCTCGATCGTCCGGCATCGGCAATTTGAGGCTCTTGGCGGACTCGATCCACAGCTCGATTGCTTCTCGCACGTTGGCAACTGCCTCGTCGCGCGTTGCGCCCTGGCTCACGCAACCGGGCAGACTCGGGACTTCGGCCACGAACCCGCCATCTTCGACGTCCGGATAAATGATGACTTGTCTCATGACATCATTCTACGAAGTAAACAGCGATCTTACAGATTATTCTCACCGATGCGGTCGCGGACGAACGTATGCCAGTCACAGACCATTTTCATGTTGAAGCGCGACTTGGCCCTTCTTATGATCTGTCAAGACAGGTTGTCTTTACAGGTGTACCCATGGGACTGCTGAACGTTCGGCTCGACAAGGACCTGCAACGCAAGGCGAATGCTCTCCGCAGGGAGGGAGTGGTGCTGTCGGATCTGGTGCGCGAGGCCGTTACCGCGGCTTACGAAAAACATCGCCCGCGCGGGTCGCGCGTTGAAACCCTGAGAAACGTTCTGGACCGATATCCTGAGGGCGCCGGCCACGAAACGCTGAATATCGATGCAACCGATCGGCGCGCCGTTCAGGCGCACATTCGCCGCCGCGCCGCCGGGAAGAAGAAGTGATCCTTCTCGATACGAATATTCTCAAAGCGCTGGTGGATCCGCGCGACGGCCAAGCCGGCCGGGCGCAGGCGGACCTGGAGAAATTCGGCAATCAACGCCTCGTCACGATTGCGCCGGTGCTGGTGGAGTGTTCTTATTTGCTGCCGGCCGGATTCCAACGCCGGCGGCTGGACGCGCTCTTAACGGAGCTGCCCGTCGATATCCTGCCGGGCTGCGAAACGCGGGAGTTCTGGGAAGAAGTCATTCGCTGGCTCTTGAAATACGAGTCCCACGAGCCCGATGCCGCGGACGCGTCCATTGCCGTCATCTCCGGAGAGCATCGCAAGCTTAAGATTTGGACTTACGACAACGAGTTCCGCACCACATGGCGTCGTCTCGATGGTTCGCGAATTCCGCTGGCCAGCGAATAAGAAGGGGATCATCAGAGATTATTCTTGCCGATGCGTCCGCGGACGAATTCGGCGCGGGCGGCTTTGCGGGCGTCGCCGTCGAGGGATTTGCCGACGAAGCGCTGGAGGTGGGCGGGCTGGGTGTGAAGGAAGAGGGAGTTGATGGCCTGGAGGTCGAGGCCGGTGACGCGTTTCATGACGACGCCGAGGCGCAGGTGCGAGAGGAAGAAGAGGGTTTCTTCGGAGGAGAGGAGGCGGGCGTATTTGAGGACGCCGATGGCGCGGCCGATCTTGTCGTCGAGGGAGAGGGGGCGTTCGTTCTCGAGCACCTGCCGCGCGGAGACTTCGGCCATGATGATGCGGGGGATGATGACATCGTTGAACTCGGTGAGGATTTCGGATTCGGAGCGGCCGAGGGTGGTTTGGTTGGAAATCTGGTAGAAGTCGCCGATGGCCTCGGTGCCTTCGCCGTAGAGGCCGCGGACGGCGAGGTGCATGTCCTTGGCGGCGCGGAAGACTTTTTCGATCTCGCCGGTGAGTTTGAGCGCGGGGAGGTGGAGCATGACGGACACACGGAGGCCGGTGCCGAGGTTGGTGGGGCAGGCGGTGAGGAAGCCGAAGCGTTGGGAGAAGGCGAAGTCGAGGTGTTCCTGGAGGGCGTCGTCGAGGCGGTCGGCTTCGGACCAGGCTTCCTTGAGCTGGAGTCCGGAGCGCAGGACCTGCACGCGGAGGTGGTCTTCTTCGTTGACCATCACGCTGACGGCTTCATCATTGGAGATCGCGACGCCGCGCGAACCTTCGCCGGCGGCATGCTGTTTGGAGATGAGGTGGCGTTCGACGAGCATCTGGCGGTCGACCTCATCGGTTTTTTCCATGTCGATGTAGAAAGCGGGGCGGGCGGCGGGGAGGCCGAGGAGGCGTTCCCGGCAGAGCTTGTGCAGTTCAGTGCGCTGCAGGCGATTCGCTTTCGACATGAACGGATACGAGGAGACATTGCGGGCGAGCCGGACGCGGGAGGAGACGACGATTTCGTGTTGCGGTCCGGTGCCGGCGAGCCATTCGCCGGATTGGTTGGTGAGGTCGGTCAGCTTCATGGAGGGTGGTCCTGTGTGGGAGCGAGTTAAGTAGGTTAATTGGGTTAATTGAGTTAATTGGGACGTTCGAGCGTGAGACACGGGTTCGTCGGTCCCAATTAACTCAATTAACCTATTTAACCCAATTAACTGCTGCGGTTCTCATGTGCTTTCGATTTTCTTGATCTGGTCGCGGATTTTGGCGGCGGCTTCGTAGCTTTCGTCTTCGACCGCCCGTGCGAGTTCTTTGCGGAGCTTGTTAAGTTCCTGCTGGCGGAGTTTGACGGGGTCTTCTTTCTTTTCGCGGGTGGGGATGGAGACGGCTTTGCCGGTGTGGTGGGTGGCGCCCTGCTGGGCGCGTTCGACGACGCCGCCGAGCTGATTGACGAAGAGGTCGTAGTCTTTTGGGCAGCCGAGCAGGCCGGTGTCTTTGAATTCCTGCCAGGACATGCCGCAGTCGGGGCAGCGGGTGGTCTGGGCGTCGGAGACGTTGGCGTGGGCTTTGAGGAACTGGTTGAGGAGTTCGTTGATGGGGATGTGGGATTGCTGGACGTAGCCGGCTTCCTGGGCGCACTTGTCGCAGAGGTGGACATCGTGCGGCTTCCCGCCGGAGATTTCGGTCATGTGAACAGTCGCGGGTTTGTTGCATCGCTCGCAGAGATGCATGGCAATTCCTTTTTTGCACGTCGGGCCGGCACAGCGGAGGCACCCGCGGCCCGTCGATCATGGTAGGGTCAAGCACTGGCCAATTCAAGAATTAGCTTTCGCGGACGCCGCCGGATGGCGGAACGCCGAACGGGTCCTTTATTTGGCGGGAGCGGCGGGACGCACGTGGTTGGGGTAAGCGTCGTCCCAGGCTCTGCGGGTCTTCTGGAAGTCGAGCGTCTTGTGGCCGATCTCGACAATGCGCTTCTTGTATGCCTCCGCTTCGACGAGGGTCGGGAAACCGTTGGCGGAGATGAGGGTGTAGAGAGAGGTGTGCGTGCCGCGGCGGGTTTCGATGGAGACGTCGATGCCGTTGCTGGCGAGGAACGCGGCGTTGCGTTTGGCGACTTCGGGCTCGGGGGTGCTGGCGATGATGATGTACCAGAGTTTGGGATCGTGTTCGACGGTGCCGGGGCCGAATACTTTTCCGGGGGTGACGGGTTGGGGAGCGGGCTGCTCAGTTTGCATGGGCGCGGGGGGCGCGGCGGGGCGGATTTGTTTCGGCGGGAGGAGGCCGCCGCTGCCGCCGGCGGGCGAGGACGGGGTGAGCGGTTGGGAGGAGCCACGCTGGAGGGAGTAGGACGACGGAGATTGCGGGGAGAGGTCGATGTTGCTGTCGGCGGGCGAGGGGTTGGTGTTCCGGGTGTGGGAATAGTGGACAAGGAGCCAGATGATCAGGAAGAGGACGAGTGCGACGCCGGCGATGGCGGCGCCGATGACCCAGCGCGGGTTGCGGGCGACGACGCGTTTCTGGGTGTTCATGAAGTTGCGGCGGGCGACGGCGCTTTGGTCGACAGTCTGCGGGGCGAAGACGCGCCGGCCCGGGGGAACGACGGGTTGGGCGCGGGGCGCGGAGCGGGGGGCCGGAGGTTCGGGTTCGGCTACGGGCGCCGTCGGAGTGGGTCGGGATGTGCGGGCGGTGGGCTGGGCGGGAGCGCCATTGATGGCGCTGACCGGCGCGGGAGGGCGGATGCTTGGGGGGATGGCGAGGGGGGCATCGGCGGGTGGGGGTTCGAAGAGGCGATGCTGGGGCGATGCGGGGGCGGATGAGGGAGCGGGGACGGTTGGGGCGGTGGAAGCGGCGGGGCGCGGGGCAGGAGACGCGGGCGGTTCGGGGAGATCGGGCAGGTCCGGCATGGGAGTCGGCGCGGGGTTGGTTCGGCTCGACCACCACGAGGGTATCTTTAATGCGCCGGCGGACTTGGGGACCTTGAGCGTGCTCTTGTCGAGCAGCTCAAACAGGGCCGCGGCTTCCTTGCGCTTGTTGGTGGACATGGACGCTCCGCGAACTACTTTACGATACGGCCCGGCATCCTGCCTGGGCGGGGGCAGACATTAATATGTAAGTCCACTGTAGCCTTCTTCGGCGATTGGGACAACGGAGGACCAATAATGGTGGGGCCGGTGGATTAAAAAAGCGGGAGGAAGATGCCCAGACGAACATGGCCAAGAAGATGGCCAAGGCGCGCGCGTCCCCGGCCATTTCCTGGTTGGGTGGTCGGGATTTGAGGTGGGCGGCCAATCGACATTGATGGGTTGGTCCGAAAATTGGATGTAGCTTGGTGCCCCGGATCGGGCTATCATCGGAGCCGGGGGCATCAAAAAGGACGTGACCGCCATGGAAGACACGCTTTTTTGGAGCCGGCTGCAGTTCGCGTTCACCGCCACCTACCACTACCTTTTTCCTCAGCTCACGATGGGGCTGGCGTGGATCATCGTCTATTTCAAGTGGCGGCACCTGCGGAACGGGGATGAGCGGTTTGGGAATGCGGCGCGATTCTGGGCGCGCATCTTCGGCATCAACTTCGCCGTCGGGGTGGTGACGGGGATTCCAATGGAATTTCAATTCGGGACGAACTGGGGGGAGTTCTCAAAATATTCGGGGAACATCATTGGGCAGACGCTGGCGATGGAAGGGCTCTTTGCGTTCTTCCTGGAGAGCGCGATGGTGGGAGCAATGGTGTGGGGGGAGAAGCGGCTTGGGCCGTGGAATCATTTTCTGGCGACGGTGGGCGTGGCGCTGGGGAGCTGGCTTTCCGCGTATTTCATCCTGACAACCAATGCGTTCATGCAGCATCCGGTAGGGTACACGGCGGCGGCGGATGGGACGCTGCGGCTGGCGGATTTCGCGGCGTTTCTGCTGAATCCCTGGGCGCTCATCATGTTTCTTCACAACCAGTGCGCGGCGCTCGTCACCGGATCGTTTGTCGTTGCCTCCGTGGGCGCGCTCTATGCGCTGCGCGGCCGGCATGCGGAGCAGGCGTCCATTTTTCTCAGGACCGGCACCGCGGTTGGCCTGGTGGCGGCTGTGCTCGTGGCGTTTCCCTCCGGCGACCGCCAGGCCAAGATGGTCGCGAAATATCAGCCGGTCAGTCTTGCCGGGATGGAGGGGCATTTCCACACCAGCAGCAACGCGGAGCTCAACTTCATCGGGCAGCCCAATGTCCGCGAGCGGCGGCTGGACAACCCGATTTATCTGCCGCATGCGTTGAGCATTCTGGCGTTTGGCTACAGCAGTGCGACCGTGAAAGGGCTGGATTCTTTTCCCGAGGACCAATGGCCGCAGAATATTGATCTGCTCTATTACGCGTTTCACATCATGGCGGGCCTGGGGACGCTGTTCATCCTGCTGATGGGGATCGCGAACATTCAGCGGTGGCGCGGGCGGCTGGAGACATCGCGCGGGCTTCTCTGGGCGCTGATGCTCGCCTTTCCTTTTCCGTACATTGCC
The DNA here is from genome assembly GCA_035524355.1 of Phycisphaerae bacterium. Taxonomy (GTDB): domain Bacteria; phylum Planctomycetota; class Phycisphaerae; order WQYP01; family WQYP01; genus DATKPA01. The sequence goes on from DATKPA010000070.1 coordinate 17,757, forward strand.
ACGACGGCGGGATGGATGACCGCGGAGCTTGGCCGGCAGCCGTGGCTGGTGTTCGAGTTATTCCGCACCAGCCAGGGGGTCAGCGATGTGGTCAGCGGCGGCAATGTGCTCTTCACACTGATCGGTTTCTGCGGGCTTTATTTCGTGCTGGGCGTGCTTTTTCTGTTTCTGGTGGGGTCGGAAATCGTGCATGGGCCGCAGCACAGTGTTCCGTCGGTCAATCCCGAGGTGGCCGCATGATCGAAATCTGGTACGCCATCCTGACGTTCATGCTGACGATGTATGTCGTGCTCGAAGGATTCGACATCGGGGCGGGGATGCTCCAGTTCGTGGTGGGGAAGACCGAGGCGGAGCGGCGGACGGTGATAGCGGCGATCGGGCCGTTGTGGTCGTGGCATGAGGTGTGGCTGCTGGGTTTCGGCGGGACGCTCCTGCTCGCTTTCCCGGCGGTTCTCGCGGTCTCCTTCGCCGGGTTTTACCTCGCGCTCATGCTCCTGCTATGGGGAATTATTCTCCGCGGCGTCTCCATTGAGGTGAGCGGGCACCTTGCCGATCCGCTCTGGCGGACGCTGTGGCATGTCTGCTTTGTGGGGTCGAATCTGCTGCTGGCGGTGCTGATTGGGGCGGCGCTGGGGAATGTGCTCCGCGGAGTGCCGCTGGGGGCGGATGGGAAATTTTCGCTCGCCTTCTTTACCAATTTTGACCCGCGCGGAAACGTCGGAATCCTGGATTGGTACACGCTCTCCGCCGCGGTTTTTGTCGTCATCCTCTTCGCCGCCCATGGGGCCAATGGTCTGGCGCAACGGACGGAAGGCCCGGAGCATGAGAGAAGCCTCGCGGTCGCCCGGCTGCTCTGGATGGTCGTGCCGGTGCTGCTGGCGATCGTGACATTGGAGACCTGGCAGGTGCGACCAGAGGTGCTGTCGCGGGTGCTTCATCAGCCGTTTGGCTGGCTGGGATTGATGGCGATAGTGGTGGGGCTGGCAGGGGTGTTCGCGAGGCTGCACGGCAGGCGGGAGTCGGGCGCGCTGCTGGCGTCGAGCCTGTTCATCGCCGGTTTGATGATTGCCGGGGCGACCGGGATTTTTCCGCTCGTGCTCTATTCGACGCTGGGCCCGGAGCATTCGATGTCGGCGTATCAGACGGCGGCGGCAGGGCACGGGCTGTCGATTGCACTCGTCTGGTGGCCGATCGCAGCGCTGCTTTCCATTGGGTATTTCGTGTTCATTTACCGGTACTACAGCGGGAAGGTAAAGCCGGTCCAGGACACGCAGATGCCGTATTGATGCGGGCGCGGCTCGACGGGCAACGGTTCTTCATCAGGGCCGAGTGCGTGGAAGGGGAGGCCGACTGGAAAAGTAGCGGAAATGTCCGATTCGGAAGCCCGCGGGCCGATGAAGGGTTCACGCCGAGGATTGTTCGTTCCACTCCTGATGTGGTCCGTTGAAGAGGAGAACCACGTTTGAAAGGACATCACGTCCGAGCACTCCGTGGTCGCTGTCGATGAGCAGGTAGCGTCCGCGGTACGCCTTGTTCAGGAAGATCATGTCCAGGTCGACTGCCTGCGCGAGGCTTTGGGTGCCGTCGAAGCCGAGCAGTTGATATTCCTTCCCGTCAAGAGGCTGCAGGCCGAGTCGTTCTGCAGCATTTTTGGGGATCAGGGTAATGTTTGCCCCGGTGTCGACGAGAAGAAAAATGTTGGGGAGCAGCGTCCCACTGGTGATGTCACGCAGCGTGACCTGGGCGACGGGCGCTGGCGGATGGTAGTGGGAAGCGTCATAGCTGGGCATCGGGAGGAAGCTCCACAATCTGCTTGCGGAAATCGGCGGCTTGGTCCGGATTCGCGAGCCGGGGGGAATGAATCTGTGTGGCGGGTGCTGTGGACGTGCCGGTGACGATCACATAAACGCGCGTGTTCTCCGCCAGCGAGACGGGCTCGCGGAGACGGATGGTTCCATTTTCTACAACGCCTTCTATGGCTGTCACCAGCATGGGAACACCTCTGTTCGCAGATGGTCCTTCATTCCTCCGGCCAGATTATAACACAGGCCCCCGAGAGGTTCGCTGGTGGGTTTCGGATGGAATTACGACGAGCCGGGGGATTGGGGACGGAATGCGGATCCCACCCCAACGAAAAAAATGATTGCAACCGGCGGTCCGAGTGGAGATGCTGCGGGTATGACGATGCGAATCATCCAATGGGTGGCGGTGCTCGGCGTGATGAGCGCGATGATTGCCGGAGCGATAGGCGCGGGTGCGGCGGAGGGAGGGGCGGCCGGGGCGGGCGGAAACGTGCCGCACACGATGAACGCCATGACCAAGACGCGCGTCGCGGCGATCCTGGACGCGCTGCAGCAGGATGGCCGGTTCGATGTGGCTGAGAGCGACCTTGTGCAGTTGTTCGACGAGGTGACGCTGACGGCGAACGAGCAGGCGCTGGATGCGTTTCGCGATTCATCCTATACCATGCGAATGGTGCATGACCTCCGTCATGTATACGACGGAAACGAAGCTCCGGCGAAGCGGCTCGATCTCCTGAAATACCTGCGGGCGAACGACACCCTGGCGCGAACCCTGGCATTTCTGATCAATGACGACAAGCAGGCGGGGACAGCGTTTGCACTGCTCGACAAGCTCCGCGCAAAGCATGGCGACGAACTCGACAAGTACGCCCAGCTCGCCGCGGCGATCTGCCTCGTCCACGATCGGCCTTTCCAGCGGCGCATCAACGAGAACGTGACCAAATCGCCGGACCCGGTGGCGATCTATGAGTACTACACGACCAACGAAAAACGCATGCTCTTTCCAATCAGGAACGTCCCCGCGGAGCTGCTGGTGTTCGTCGTGGATACGACATCGCCGATCGAGGAAATGAAATGGGCGCTGGGACATTATGCGGGCGACAATGCCATCGGGAAGCATTTCTTCGACATTCAGTACGATGAAGACAGTTTCCGGAAGGGAACGGAGAAGAAGGTGGATGCCGCAGGGTATTCGTTGCCGAACATTTTGAGGTATGGGGGCGTGTGCGCCGACCAGGCGTTTTTTGCGATGGAGCTGGGGAAAGCGATCGGCGTGCCGACGACATACACAACCGCGAGCAGTGCCGAGGTGGGGCACGCGTGGGTGGGGTTTCTGCAGGCGCATCCGGGGACCTACGGCGCGCCGGCGACCGGGGCGTGGAATTTTGATGTCGGACGGTACGAGGAGTACCGCGGCGTGCGCGGGAATGTCGAAGACCCGCAGACGCGGCGCGAAATCCCCGACAGTTACGTGTCGCTGCTGGCCGAATTGATCGGGAAGGGGCTGGCGGAGCGCCAGGCCGCGGTGGCGCTCACGGACGCGGCTTTGCGGCTGGCCAATGCAGGGGAAGAGGGCGGTCAGCCGATGGTTCCGGCAACATTTGCCACCCCCCCCGCCGACGCGCTGAAGGCGCCGCGGAAGACGAACACGGAGACCGTGCTGGCGTTGCTGCAGGCCGCGCTGAATCAGAACAAGGCGTACCGGCCGGCGTGGTTCACCGTCGCGGAGCTGGCGCAGAACAACAAGCTGACGCTGGCGCAGAAGGCGCTCTGGAGCAACGTGCTGCTCCGAATGTGCGGCGAGAAATATCCGGATTTCGCGCTCACGGTCCTGGCGCCGATGATCGGCACCGTGAGCGACCCGGTGGAACAGGACAAACTCTGGCGGGCGGCGGCGACGAAATTCACAACGCGGGCGGACCTCTCGGCGGAGATCCTTATGAACGAGGCCGCGATGTGGGAGAAGCAGGGTCAGACGGACAAGGCGGGCCAGATTTACCTGCTGGTCATCGATCGCTACTGCAATGCGGGACCTTTTGTGATTCCGGCACTTGCGAAAGCTGAGGAGCTGCTGAACGATAAGAAGAAGGTCGTGCTGCTCTACCAGCAGTCCTGGGCGAAGATTCAGAAGCCCGAGGACATGGCCGGGCCTTTCATGCAGCAGAGCAACTGGTTCCGGGTGGGGGCGATCTACGCGGCGAAACTGCAGGCGGCGGGCGAGGCGCGGATGGCGGATCAGGTACTCGGAACGCTCGGCGTGAAGGATACGACCGCGGGCCAGTGAGTTGGTGCCAACGCCCTCGTCGGCCGAGCGGTAGCGGCTGCCGACGGGGACGTCGGCACCATCTCACGATCCAACAATGGCTTCGAATCATAAATTCTGTTGCTGGGCGGAGATTCCTCGTATACAACTGCTCCTAAATTGATGGCAGGGCCCATGTGGCAGTGCGCGCGTGCGGCCGCCATCGGCTGCTGTATCTGTATCATCTCTTCGAGGAAACGACCATGGCGGGAAGGTTTTTTGAGCACGTTGCAGGCAAGGCGGTAGTGGAAGTGAAAGAAACGCAGCGACGCTCGCGTACGTACCGGTTGGCCGAACCACTCGAATCCCGCGTTCTGCTTGCCGCCTCGCTTGCCGGTGACTGGGAATTCGCCGCGGCCGGGCGGGCGGGGGTCCTGTCCCTCGACGCCACCGGCATCGTCCTGCCCACCAATAGCGGTTGGAATACCTTCAACGATATCCAGACGGTGACCGCCTCCAACGGCACCCTCGTCTCCACCGCCAACCTCACCCTGCAAAACGAGAGCGACACCGCCAACGGCACGACCAGCAATCTCTCGCTGACCTGGAAGGGCGAAGCCACTCCCGCCGCGGACGTCATCGCCTTCAACGACGTGACCCTCTCAAACACCTCCCTCTCCGGCGTCAGCACCCTCAGCCTTGCCGTACTCAACACCGCCAGCTTTTCCTCCAGCGACCTCGTCGGCAACTGGACGTTTAGCACCCAGCAGTACCGCGCCAGCTTCAGCATCGCCGCCAACGGCCACATCTCCGGCTCTCTCACCTACAACGCCGGCAACACCATCAATCTCAACGGCACCGCCGCCATCGCCTCCGACGGCTCCGGCACCCTCGACTTCAGCACCGGCGAAACCCTCGACTTCGTCATGAACAACAGCAAGGACACCATCAACGCCCAGACCCAGGACTTCGGCCTCGGCGTCGATACTTCCGACTTCGGCGTCGGCGTCAAAAACGGCTCCGGCTTCGTCCGCGATACCGTCCGCGGCGGTTGGTCCTTCAATACCACCGGCGGCATCGGACATGTTTCCCTCGGTACCGACGCCTCCAACCCCAATCTCGTCTCCGGCTCCATCACCCGCAGCAACGGCGCACTCGTCACCATCTCCGGCTCCTACCGCGTCAATTCCAATGGCACCATCGAAATGGACCTCGCCTACAGCGACGGTGTCCGCCAGACCCTCACCGGCGGCATCTCCGCCTACCAGGGCGACATCCTCCTTAATACCTCCACCGGCTCCAATACCATCGTCCTCATCAGCGACCCCAACCGCCCCGCTCGCAACGAAGCCGTCAACGTCCAGGGCGCCTTCGGCCTTTATGGGGTCGACAAGACCGGCAGCCTCACCCTCAACGGCTCCGGCAGCATCTCCGCCGGTTCCTACACCCAGGCCGGAGTACTCCAGGTCGTCTCCGCCGGCACCGGAAGCACCTACGACATCGTCCCCGGAACCGCCACCCTCCAGCTGACCACCCAGCCCAACGGCACCGGCGTCGCTTCCGTCTCCAACTGGGCCGGCGGCGTCAATTCCCGCGGCGATCTGCTCGCCGTCAATGAACTCGGCACTTCAAACCTGCTCACCACCGCGAGCAGCCTCGATCTCCTGATCGGCCACTCCGGCACGTTCTCGAACTCCGCCTTCGCCGGCCTCTGGACCATCAATGCTCAGGATTTCCGCGGATCCCTCTCCTTTGCCTCCAACGGCCATATCACCGGCGGCTCCATCACCCTCAACAACGGCGAAGTCCAGAAAGTCACCGGCGGCAGCGCCACCATCGACAGCACCGGCGTCGGCTCCCTCACCATCGTCACCTCCAACGCCTCCATCCAACTCGCCGTCACCATGGGCTCCGGCAAAAATATCATCCTCGGCAACTCGCCCAACAGCGGCGAACTGACAGTAATGGTCAAGTCCTCCGGAACCTACGCCTCCAATGAAATCGCCGGCACCACCTGGCGCTGGGCCGGCGTCGGCACCAGCGGCTCGATCACCCTCAACGCCGCGGGAGCCGTCAATGGCTCCCTGACCACCAACACGGGTCAGCTTCTCCACGTCTCCGGTAAGTTCCAGCTCAACGGCGACGGTTCGGTCATCTTGACCCTTTCCTACAGCAACGGCGTGACACAGACACTCGTCGGCCGCATCAACAGCGATCGCAACACCATCGCCCTCGACACCACCGGCGGAGCGCAGCCGTCGCAGAATTCCAACCTCGTCGTGCTCGTGAACGACACCAATCACGCGCCGCTCGCCAACACGCAGGCCCTTCTCACCGCCCCGGCTTCTCAGCACAACGCCTACTCGATCAGCTACAACACCCTCCTCGCCGCCACCGGGGCCATCGACCGCGAAGGTAGCCAGATTTCCTTTATCATCACCTCCGTCGGTTCCGGCGCGCTCCTCACGGTCACCAGCAGCGGCGCGACCAGCAATGTCGTCCCCGGCGCAACCACCCTTGTGCCCGGCGACACGATCACCTGGACTCCCCCCGCGAACGCCAACGGCAAAACCATCGCCTTCACCGTCATCGCTTCCGACGGTCAGTTGCTCGCCGCAAACACCACCCAGGTCATTGCAACCGTGAATCCCCTTCCGCTGGTCAAGGCCAGCGCCTCGCGCTCTTCAGTGAACGAAGCCCAGGCCGGCAGCTCCGGGGCGAGCACCTCCATCGTGATCTCCCGCAGCGGCGCTCCCACCACCCAGGCCGTCACTGTCCGCCTCTCCATCGGCGGCACCGGCACCCTCGGCACCAATTTCACGCTGCGGGCCCCCAACGGCACCCTCATCACCTCCACCAGCCCCACCGTCACCATCCCCGCCGGACAGTCCTCCGCCGCGCTGACCCTCACCGCCATTTCCGACGGCACGATCAATCCGACCTTGAACGTCATCGTCCGCGTGCTCGCCTCGGCAAGCACCACCAGCCCGACCTATCTTGTCGCCTCGAACGCCAACACCTCCGTCTCCATCCTCGACGGCGCACCGACACTCAGCGTCCGCACCACCGTCAGCAACGCCCTCGAAGCCACGCTCACCCCCGGCGAATTCACCGTCACCCGCAGCAACACCGCCGGCGGCCCCCTCGCCGTCACCTTCGCCACCACCACCCGCACCGGTTCGAGCACGCTCGCCGTGCAGGGAACCGATTACGTGCTGAAAGATTCGGCCGGCCACATCCTGACCAACACCTTCACCTTCGCCACCGGCCAGAGCAGCTTCAACCTCTTCGTCGTCCCCCTGAGCAACGGCGCCGGCAACGTGACGCTGTCTGCAACGCTGAACCTGATCGCCACGAACAGCTATCACGTGCAGTCCAGCCAGTCCCTCGCCATCGTCAACATCATCGACGTCGCGTGATGTAGCATGGGCATCCTGCCCATGACGGCCCGCAGGCCGTGCCGATAAGCTGCGTGAGTCCGCGATCGACATCGAGGTGCAGAGCGCATGCCCTTTCTGCTTCCCCGTCGATCCACGCCTGCGTCCACCGTCATTTTGGTCCTGCTCTTCTGCGTCGCCCTCCATTTCGCATGGAATGAATGCCGGTTCTTCCTCTGGTCGCGCACAACCACGGGCGTCATTACCTCCACACATCCCCGCATGCATTCTCTCGAAATCGACTACAACTTCGCGGACGCTGACACTTTCCGTCAGGAATCCGACAACGTTCCCCCCCTTTGGCCGATACCGCCGGACCAGCTCGTGGCCATCGACTACATCCCGCACACGCACGCCTCTCGAATCGCCGGTTATCCCGACAAGCTCTGGCCCATCCTCGCCAGTGCTTTCCTGCTCGCCGGCATTCTTTCGGTCATCGCGGACTATCGGAGAATCTTTGCTCCGCGCCGCTCGCCTTTCTACAAATGACCTCCTTGGCGGCATATAACCGGACCGGAAAGTGCTACAATCCAGTTCTATGCCGAAACCGCGACCCAAAAAAGACGAAGCCGAATCACATCATCACCTCCCCGCACCGGAGGAACTGGATGCGGACGAGGCCGCATCGCCCGAAGATGCGGTGGAGTCCGAAGAAGACCTGCCCGCCTCCACACGAACCACGGACCACGAACCCGGGGGGGGGCGAACCACGGGCCAAACCGTCACCTACGAAATCAAGCACGACCTCCAAAAACGGGTCGATCTCTACCTCAAGGACCGCCTGCCCGACTTCTCCCGGGCGATGCTGCAGAAACTCGTCAAATCAGGAGCAGTCGTTGTGAACGAGCGACCCGCAAAATCGTCGACCACCTTGCGCGCCGGCGATGTGTTGCGCGTCACCGTCCCAAAGCTCACGCCGCCGGAATCACTCCCCGAAAACATTCCGCTCCACATCATCCACGAGGACAAGGATTTTATCGCCATCAACAAGCAGTCGGGGCTCATCGTCCACCCCGCCCGCGGCCACTGGTCCGGTACGCTCATCAACGCACTGCTCTATCACGCCCAGCAGACGCACTCGACCCTCTCCACCGGCTCCGATCCCTGGCGCCCGGGCATCATTCACCGCCTCGACCGCGACACCACCGGCCTTATCCTCATCGCCAAAACCGACGAAGCCCACTGGCGAATCGCCGGGCAATTCGAACGCCGCACCATCCGCAAAACTTACATGGCGATCGTCCACGGGGAGTTCGAGCTCGACTCCGACCTCATCGACGCACCCCTCGCCGTCCATCCCAAAATCCGCGAAAAATACGCCGTGCGGCGCGACATCGGCAAACCCGCGCAAACCGTTTACACCGTCAAAGAACGTTTCAAAGGCTACACGCTCCTCGAACTCGCCCCCAAGACCGGACGCACCCACCAGCTCCGCGTCCACTGCGCCCACATCGGCCATCCGATCATCGGGGACACGATGTATGGCGGTCGGCAGATCACCGCGGAAGACATCGTCCCGAAAACGCAAAACGCAAAACACAAAACACAAAACAGCCCCCCCGCCGGGGCTCCGCTGATCGAGCGGCAGGCGCTGCATGCGTATCGGCTGCAATTCGTGCATCCAAGCAAGTTCACGCGCATGCACCTGGAGGCGCCGATGCCCCCGGACATGGCCCACATTTGCGAGCTGCTGCGGAAGCATCGGCCCCAGCAGTGATCGCTTTGCGCGGCGACGTTCAGACTCGCCGCTCGCGCGCGAAGGCGACGAACGCACCAATTGCGCCGAGCAGGATGGCACCGCTTCCGGTGAACCACAGGGCGATGCGATAGTTGTCCTGCATCGCCACGGGAATGTTGAACGTCATTCCCTCGGGGACCTTGGTGGTGCCGGTGACGAGTGCCACGACATCGCGCTCGTGCAGGTGATCGATGATGGCGGGCGTCATCACCAGCAGGGTTCCGCAGACGACCAGTGCCACGATTGCAGACGTTTTCATCCACGAACTCCTTTTGGGTTTCTTCTCCGCCACGCTCGCGGCCGGCGGCGGGACGATCGGTGCGGGAACGCGTGCCGGCACGTGCGCGACATCGCCGTACGCAGACGGCGGATCCAGCGTCTCCAGCACGGCATTGACGTCGTCGAGCGTCGGCGCGGCACTTCGCGCGGCCAGAATCTCCCGGATGTGTGCTTCGAGATCATCAACCACGGCGCGGCGCTGCTCGCGCGAACTTCCTGCTTTCGCCAGGGCTTCCTCTACGCTATCGAGGTGCGCATCCAGACGCGCCTTTGCTTCTCCGGAGAATTCGACACTCATTCAGAACGCCCCTTTCTTCTCGCCCGCCAGTTTTTCGATCGATCCGTTCACGGATCGCCAGTGCGCCAGCATTTCGTCCAATCGCCTTTGCCCTGAACGCGTGAGGCGGTAGTAGCGCCGCGGGGGACCGCTCGGAGAGGGTTCCTGCCGCACGGCGACAAGCTCATCGCCTGCAAGACGGGCGAGGACGGGGTAGAGCGTCGATTCCGTCAGCGCGAGGCCGTCCATTTCGGCGAGGCGCTGAAGGAGCTGGTATCCGTAGAGCTCTTCGCGCCGCAAGGCCGCAAGTACCAGCAGTTCGACGAGCCCCTTGCGGAGCTGCGAAATCCACGCTTTGTCGGAATCGTCCACGAAGCCACCCGTACTATGTAATACAGAGTACCAGTACATCGTACTGCGTGGTACTTACTGCGACAAGGGAAAAATCAGTACAATCCGCGGGGAGGTGCATCCATGATCCCCGTTCACCTGCTGATCCATGTCGTCGTGCAGAGCGTCTCAGCCAAGGCATCCGCGTGCCGCGTGCGGCGCGTCACTTGCGAGCACTGCGGTTGCGGCTACATCTATCAACTGCGCCGCACGGCCACCGGGACGGCCCAGTCCTACATGTTCATGGGCCGCGGCGGAAAGAAGCAGGCGGCGGAAATTGCCGCACGGGGAAAGCTCGAAAAGATCCTCGCCGAGGCCATCGACGTCGTGCCTTGCCCGGAGTGCGGGAATTTGCAGACGAATATGCTTCGGTGCGTCAGGCGAACGGCGCTGCGGATGATCGCGATTTCTTCCGGGTTCGGGGCGGTAATCGTGGGCATGTTCTGGCTTGGCACGAACCAATTCCTCGGCGGACTACCCTTTGTTCCGGTAGCCGAAGCGGCGACTGCCATCTTTGCCGCTTGCCTGTGCCTCTCGCTGATGTGGGCCCTCTTTCGCGACTTCAATGCCGGAGCACATCGGCGGACCCGCGCGGCGCTCGGGACGCGCTGCCGCGCGATGCCAGCCGAGGAATTTGATGCGCTCCTGACCGGCGAAAATGCGGATGCGATTGAGCGGTGACTCAGGAAGGGGTGTTGGCGTGGGGGGAGCCGCTGATACAATGTCGCCTGTGGCGTGGCGGGGACCGCGCGCCGGCCCATGAAAATCGTCCGCGTTGAGAGGCCGGAGTGCCTGGCGCGAAATCGGAGCCACCAATCGGTGAGTGACCCCGCTTCATCCACAGTCGGAGGCGCAGGAGGCCCGGGGGGAACCGGAGGGGCCGAGGTCGTGCGCCCACCGCTGCAACTCGTCCGCCTTCCCGTCGACAAACCGCAACCGGCCGTCTCGTTTCTGCACGCGCGCTCGCAAGGCGTGATGGATCTGATCGCGCATTTTTGGGAGCGGCTGGCCCAGACCCCCCCACTGCAGCGCGGCGACCTGCACCTCGTCGTGGCCACCCCGGTTGATTCCGATAATCTAAACATCAACATACCACAATTGGATTCGGGCCGGTTTTCCGGTGCCATGCTCTACGTCCCCAAGGCGCACCGGGCCGACGTCATGGCGCTCGATCCCCAGACCGCGGCGGCGTTCGCGGCCTACATCAGCCACAAAGGTGCCGCCACAAGGTCCGATAATGTTGGCACAACGTCAGCTGCGGCTACCGGTCCAAATGCCGCCGGAGATGGCGGGACCGCGGCAGGGAATGGAGCCACCGCGGGAGGGAATGGCGGGGCCTCGACAGGAAGTGGCGGCGCAAACGGCACCCCAACCCTGCCATTGACCGACCTCTCCGCAATCGTCCGCGGCACAGCGCCCTCCTCCGAATTGCCCGGCGTCGCCGAACTCGCCGCCCGGATGGGGGGGGCCGGCGGTCCCGGAAGCAACGGCAAGGTGCCGATCGATTTCCTGACCGGCCACGCCGAGGGTATCGGCTGGATGGTACCGCTGCTGCTGCCCGTGGTGAATCGCAAGGCGCTCGCACGGGGGTTGGTCAACGTGGTGATGCAACTACCTGCCGACGTGAAGGTCGTGGCGGATCCCAACGTTCGGGTGGCCAAGGAATCGGACGTGCCGGTGCTGAACCGCTGGCGGCGGATGTACAAGGAGGAGCGGGGTATTCTCTTTGATGCAGACCTGGACGCCTGGGTGCAAACGGGGCGGGTTTTCGTGTATGAGGCGGAGAAGCAAGTGGTGGCGGTGGCGAAGTTCGATCTGGAGTTGCCGCGGCTGATTGAGATAGGGGGGGTGTTTACGTTTCCGGAGTTTCGAAACCGGGGTTTTGGCGGGAAGATCGTGGGGGACCTGGCGGGGCGGATTCGGGCGGCGGGAAAGGTGCCGACGTTGCAGGTGGATGAACAGAACGGTCCGGCGCTGAAGCTGTACCAGGGCGCGGGATGGGTGGGAATGGGCAAGCTGGCGCGGGTGTGGCTCACTGGGTAGAGCGGTGCTGACGGGGCGCAGAGGCGGAGAGCGCGTGGTTCCACGTGGAACATTTTGAATTTTGCCGTCGATGAGATTGACGTGAAGCGCCTCTGTGTTATACAACGTTCCACGTAGAACATCGCGATGAGAAAGGAGTCTCGCATGAACGTGAAGGATCGCCCCCGCCTTGGCCGAGGATTGAAGTCCCTGATCTCGGCACCTGTGACGGTTGCTCACCCCCCCCACCTGGCCCATCCCGCTCCATCGAACAACGGTTCCCCGGAAGCCCATACCGACGGCGATCGGCTGGCACTCATCCCGGTGGAGCACATTGAGCCAAACCCGCACCAGCCACGGGCATCGATGGATCCTGCAGCATTACAGGATCTGGCAAACTCGATCAAGGTATCTGGCGTGCTGCAGCCGATCATCGTTCGCCCGGCAGGGGCGTTGGATGGGGTGATGCGGTACCAATTGATCGCAGGCCACCGCCGAACCGAAGCGGCCAAACTGGCCGGCTTGACGGTCGTGCCCGCCATCGTCCGCCAGGACACCACCGACGAGCGGCAGGCCGAGTGGGCGCTGATCGAAAATATCCAGCGCGAAGATTTAAACGCGATCGAGCGAGCGAAGGCGTACCGTGCGTACGTGGATAAGTTCTCGTTGACGCATTCCCAGGCGGCAGAGCGCTTGGGTGAGGATCGCACAACAATTACTAACTTCCTGCGGTTGCTGGACTTAAATACAGGCGTTCAAGATCTTATCGCGCGCGGCATTCTCTCCGCCGGGCATGCAAAGGTGCTCGCGGGAGTGACGGACCCAGCGAAGCAGGACGCGTTTGCGAATCTAGCGGCGAAGGATGGCCTCAGCGTGCGCAAGCTCGAGGAACTCATCAGCGCCCCCCCTGCCGGAGCGGAACCGACCGAAACCACGGTAGCAGCGCACACGCGGACGCTGACGGCCAAGAGCCCGCACGTGGTGGAACTCGAACAGGATCTGTCACGCAAGCTGGGAACGAAGCTCCGGATCTTCCCGAGCAAGAAGAAGAACACGGGGAAGATCGTGATTCAATACTTCTCGCTGGATGAGTTCGATCGCATTGTAGATAAGTTTAATTAGTTACATCTGTATATCTATTTATATGTTTGGGAGTTCTCCTGTGGCAAAACGGGCGGGCAAGAGCGCGGCGGCGGTGAAGCGCGTCGTGCGTGCGCCGGAAGTGGCGGCGGGCGGGATGGTGAAAGGAGAGGGGGGGAAGAAGCTGGAAGCGTTGCCGACGGATGCGCCAGGGAAGGCATCCGCCGCGGGGCCCAAGTCGGGCGTCGTGGTCGTGGGGTCGTTGAACATGGACCTGGTGGTCCGCACGGAAACCATGCCGCGGCCGGGCGAAACCGTGATGGGGCAGGATCTTCTGGAGAATCCGGGTGGGAAGGGGGCGAACCAGGCGGCGGCGGCGGGGCGGTTGTGGACGAAGCGCTCGCCCGGGGCGAAGATCATCGGCCGGATCGGGGAGGATCTCTTCGGCGACAACATGCTGCTCACGCTCAACAAGGCGAAGGTGGATGTGACTTCGGTGCTCAAGACGCGCGGGGTGCCTTCGGGCACGGCCATGATCCTGGTCGATCGGCATGGGGAAAATGCGATCGTCGTGGCGAGCGGCGCGAATCGGCTGCTCTCGGCGACGGATCTGCTCGCAGAACGCAAAACGATTGAAACGTCGGTGGTGCTGACGGCGCAGCTCGAGATTCCGCACGATACCGTGGCATGCGCGTTTGCGCTGGCGCGACGGTCGAACGTACTGACGATCCTGGATCCGGCGCCGGCGCCGAGCGAGGGGCTGCCGGAGTCGCTGTATCACGTGGATATTCTGACGCCGAACCAGACGGAGGCCCAGATTCTCACCGGAATGCCGGTGCGGAATCTCGAAGAGGCCCGGCGGGCGGCGGAACGCTTCCTCGTCCGGGGAACGCGGATCGTGGTGATGAAGATGGGCTCGCAGGGGGCGGCGATCGTGCAAAAAGATGAGCGCGGCCTGGAGACGATCGTGCAGCATGTGACCGGATATCGCGTGCAGGTGGTCGATACGACGGCGGCGGGTGATGCTTTCACCGGGGCACTCGCCGTGGCGCTGGCGGAAGGGATGCCACTGGCAGCAGCGGTGAAGTTTGCGAATGCTGCGGGGGCGCTCACGTGCATGAAGAGCGGGGCGATGGGGGCAATCCCGACGCGGGCCGAGGTGGATGCGTTTATGGCGGAACGGGCGTGAGGGGGGCGTGGCTCGTGGCCGGTGGCTCGTGACTCGCGAGCACATTCCGGCGACGCCATCGCCGGCTTTCTTCAGGCAACGACGGATTGTTTGGAGGGTTTCTGCGTGAGGGGGTCCGCGAGCTGGGCGGCGCGGAAGGCGCGGGTACGGCGGGCGCAGGCGGGGCAGCTCATGCACGGGAATTCGAGATCCATCTGGCAGGTCCAGCTCGCGGTCAGCGGCGCGGCCATCTGATACGCGAGTTCGATGACCTGCTGATCTTCGAGGCCCATGAGCGGCGTCTTCAGCGTGAGCGGGGATTCCACGGAGAGCAACTCAATCATCTGGTTGAAGATCTGAACCATTTCGATGTGGCGGGCGAGAGCATCGGATTGTTTTTGATCAAGCTGCGCGCCCGAGAGGATAACGGACGCGTGGATCTGTCGGGCGAAGCCGGCGGCGATGGTGAGGTACTGGAGATCGCGCAGGGGAACGAGGTTGGAGTAGGCGTCGGAGCCGGTGGAGTGCACGAGGCCGGCGGTTTCGGGAGGCCAGCTCATTTGACGGATGTAGGGGAGTTCGACGCTCCAGGATTTGAAAGGCTTGAAATGTGCGACCTGCCTGTCGAAAGCGGCGGCGGCCTGTCTGGCGGGCGCGCGGCCGTCCTGAAGGTGCAGCAGGGCGACGCGGTACTCGCGACTGGCGAGCGCAGCAGTGACCAGGCTGTGGAGTCCACCGGAGGAGAGAACGACGGCGATCGCTTTGGGCATAACAAACCTCGGCGCGAACGAGCGATAACGCGGGTCCAATAATACTATCGGCGCAGCAGAGGAGCCGCTTTAATGGCGAATGAAGAAACGAGGATCGTCATCGGTTGAACGTCAGGATCGTTTTGAGGCCGTCGGCGGGATTAGCGAAGAACGGTTCGGCCTGTTCGGGGGAGAGGCGGCGGGAGATGAGGGGGAGGACATCGATTTCGCGGGCGGCGAGTGCCGAGATTGCTTCAGGGAAGGGGCCGCAGCGGGATCCGAGGATATTGATTTCGTCGATGACGATGGGCGCGAGGTTGAGCGGTTTGCCGGCGGCGACGGTGGTTTTCATGACGACCGTGCCGCGGGGCCGGACCAGTTGGAGGGCGCGTTCGAAGCCTTCCGCGCGGCCGGTGCAGTCGATGACGACGTCCTGATCGCGGCGGGGGGCCAGTTCGCGGTCGAGGAGCGTGCGGATGTTTTTGCCGGCGCGAAGTTTCTCGACGACCGCCAGTTTCGATTCATGCTTGCCGACGAGCGTGAGTTTGCAGCCAGTGCGTTCGATGACCTGGGCGACGAGGAGACCGAGTCGCCCGTCACCGAGAATCGTGACGCGGGTGCGCTTTTCGATGGGAAGTTGGCGGAGGATCTGGAACGCGGCGGCAATGGGCTCGACGAAGACGGCTTCTTCGTCGGAGACATGATCCGGAACGGCGTGGAGGTTGCGGGCGGGAATGCGGAGAAAATCGGCGAAGGCGCCATCGCGGCCGAGGATACCAATGACGGTGCGGTTAATGCAGTGGGAGGAGAGGCCGCGGGCGCACATGTCGCATTTGCCGCAGACGCAGTTGATTTCACCGCAGACGCGTTTGCCGATCCAGGCCGGGTCAACGCCCTTGGCGACCGACGTGACGGTCCCGACAAACTCGTGGCCAAGGATGCCGGTGAATTTCATGTAGCCCTTGGCGATTTCGAAGTCGGTCTGACAGACGCCGGCGGCGAGAATTCTCACGAGCACTTCGCCGGGCTCGGGGACCGGGTCCGCATGGTTGCGCTGAAATTTGACGGCGGTTCCATCGAACGTGAGGGCGCGCATGGAGGAGAGTTCCTCTCAACAGGGTGAACATGGCCGGGACGCCCATGCCGCGGGTTTATCCCTGGCCGGTGGGCTTCGTGGCGGGCTGATTCCAGGTCTGGTACCACCGGAGCCACGCTTTCGAGTCGGTGCCGAAATCCTGGTGCGTGGAGTGCTTGAGCGAGTCGTGGGCGTAGTAGACGACGCCGGCGTCGCGGTCGTCGAGGGCGTCAATAAGGGCGCGGACGGCGGCGGGGGAGGGATCGCTGCGGAGGGCGCGCGCGGCGTAGATGCGAACCTGATCGTCGGAATCCGAGCGAACGGCGTTTGCGAGCGCGGGAGTGGCTTCGGGGGTGAAGGTGAAGCAAAGACCATCGGCGGCATCGCGCCGGACCTCGACGCTCTTGTCGGCCAGGCCGCCCTTGCCATCAGCGCCGCCGACGAGATATTTCACAGCGACGGCCTGGTGCGAGGAGCCGAGGGCCTGCATCGCCTGGGCGCGAACCATGGGAGAGGGATCGGTCACGAGAATGAAGTAGGCCTTCATGTACGGATCTTCGTGGCCGTAGGGCTTGGTTTCGAGCCAGGCGATGGCATCGCGCCGTTCGTCGGGGTTGGTGACGTTGAAGAGATTCGAGGCGGCGTCTTCGGGGGTACGGTTCTTGATGGCGCCCATCATGCGGGGGATGAGTTCGTTGAAATCGTGCGCGTTCGACGGAGCGTCGCTGCAGGCGGGAAGGAACAGCGTTGCCAGGAGGAGTGCGAAGAGCGCCCAGAGTTTTTGATGCATCGTGACCCCTGTCAGGGAATTCAGGTTTCTTCCGCCAGCTCCAGCATTTCGGGGGTGACCCACACGGGCTGACCGACGGACTCGCCGAGAAACCGCGAAGCGAGGCGTTCAAAGCGCTGGCCCTGATCGGTGACGTAACAGGTGAGCCTTCCGTCGTGCGGGCTGGTGGAACGGGCCTGCATTGTATCGAGGCGCTCGCGGACCACCAATGCGGTTTGACGCGCCGAATCAATGAGCGTGACGGCTTCGCCGAGGGTTTCCTGAATGGCGGGGGCGAAGATCGGGTAGTGGGTGCAACCGAGGATGAGGGAGGAGACATCGAGCTCGAGGAAGGGGGCAAGGTATTCGCGCAGGACGAGGCCGACGAGAAGGTCCGTGGGTTCGCGCCCTTCCTCGATCATCGGTACGAGAAGGGGACAGGCCCGGCCGATGACTTGCACGGTGGGATCGAGGCTGCGGATGGCCATCGGATAGGCGTTGCTGGAAATGGTGGCTTCGGTGGCGATGAGGCCGATGCGCTTCGAACCTTTTGCAGCGATGTCGACTGCAGCGCTGGCGCCGGGTTCGAGCACGCCGATGACGGGCACATCGAAATCACCCTGGAGTTTGTCGAGCGCGAGAGCCGAAGCGGTGTTGCAGGCGACGACGAGCAACTTGGGGTGGAGGCCCATCAGGAAGCGGAGGCACTGGCGGGTAAAGCGGTGGACGATGGCGGCGCTTTTGGTGCCGTAGGGGAGTCGTGCGGTGTCGCCGAAGTAGGCGATGGATTCTTTGGGGAGGAGCTCGCGCAGCGCCTTGGCGACCGTGAGACCGCCGAGACCGGAATCGAATACGCCGATGGGCGCCCCTGCCGCCGCCATGATGGCCTCCTTGCCGGTTACGATGATTCTGCGGGTGAATCGAGTGATTGAAAGGGTTCCATGACGAGTGGGGCTTCCGCATCGGCGGGAACGTCGTTGGCGCTGGCGTTGGATTCGGCATCGACTTCGCAGGGGAGCGGTTCTTCCCGCGCGAGGACGCCGAGCTCCTCAAGGGCGATTTGGGCGGCCCGCTGTTCAGCCTGTTTTTTCGCGGCGCCCCACGCGCTGCCGAAGGCGCGCGAGCCGATGACCACACGCACCTCGAAGCACTTGGAATGATCCGGGCCTTTTTCGTCGAGCAGCTCATACATCGGCGTCGAGTTGAGGATCTTCTGGGCGTGCTGCTGAAGAAGGCTTTTGAAATTCTGCTGATGGGTGGTGGCGGCGTACTGGGTGATGTACGGGTCCATGTGGCGGAGAATGAACTCGCCCGCCTTTTCGAAGCCCCCGTCGATATAGATGGCCGCGATGATGCTTTCAAGGACGCCGGCGGCGAGGGAACTGGGGCGTTCGGCCCGGCCGGTCATGCCTTTGCCGACAAAGATCAGATCCGTAAGGCCAATGGCGTTTGCGACGGCCGCACAGGTGTTACGGCTGACGACCGCGGATTTGAGCTTCGTCAGGTCCCCTTCGAGGTAGTCGGGAAAAAGTTCATAAAGGCGATGACAGACGACGAGGCCGAGGACGGAGTCGCCGAGAAACTCGAGGCGTTCGTTCGAAAGCCGGCGATCGTCGGCAATAGAGGCATGAGTGAGGGCCTCTTTCAGGAGAGTATGATTGAGAAAGCGGTAACCGAGAATTGACTCACATTGCGTGACAAGCTGTTCAGAATCCATCCGGACACCTCGAGAGCCTTGCGAATGCTGCGGAGGGCAGCAGAACGAACAAAAAGGGGATTGCAAGGCACGAGGGAGACGGCGCGAAGCGCTGGAGCCGCCGTCCTTCAGCAGCTCCAGCGGTTGGCGATATCGCCAAGGCTTGCAGACCCTTACGGGTCGAAAACTACTCTATCGCGATGAAATGCCGTAAGCAAATGAAAAAGGCGGCAATCGAGGCTGCTGGCTTGGCGACTCACCCCGCTTCCATTAACATCATCGCTCATACGATCGCTACATACTGCCTTGCTGGAAATTTGAGGGTATTCATGAAAGTCCTGATTAATCGCGCCGCGCTGGTGGAAGCCCTCGGCCTCGCCTCTTCGGTCGTCCTTTCCCGTACGCCAAAGCCCGTCCTGACCTGCGTTAAGATCGTCGCCGGGACGGGGACGGGTGGTGCCGCCAAAACGCTGACCGTAGTCGCGACGGATATGGAACTGGCCCTGCAGTACACGCTGACGCAGGTGGATATCGCCTCTCCGGGCGTGGCACTCATTCCCGCGAGCAAACTCTCGGAAATCGTCAACAATTCCCCGGACGATACGCTCACCCTCGATACCAATCAGGACACCACGGTCATCAAGGGCTCGGATGCCCACTATAAAGTCTTCGGCTACAACGCCGAAGAGTTTCCGCCGGTGTCGTCCTTCGATGGTACCGCCGACTTTTCCCTGACTGCGGGAAGCCTGCGGCAACTTCTTGATCGCACCCGCTTTGCCGCGGCACGCGAAATGACACGCTATGCCATCAACGGCGTGCTTTTTGAAAAGAAGGGGAAGAAGCTGTCGCTCGTGGCCACCGATGGACACCGCCTGGCGATGACCAAGGATGACACCATCAGCGATGGCAGCGGCAAGGATGTCTCCGCCGTCGTCCCGATCAAGGCAATCAACCTGATCGAACGCCTGCTGACGGATCCGGAACAGACCGTCGCCCTGCAATTTAAGGAAAACAAGCTGTTCGTGCAGATCAGCTCGGAGACCGGCGGCGTGAGCGCAACGATGTCGACTTCGCTGGTGGAAGGAACTTTCCCGCCATACGGGGATGTGATTCCGAAGGACTCCGACAAGAAGGTGACTCTGAATCGCGAACGGTTCTTCTCCGCCGTACGGCGCGCGGCGCTCCTCACGAACGAGGAATCCAAAGGCGTCCGGCTCGCGTTTTCCAACGGAACCCTGTCGATCTCCTCGCGGGCGCCGGAAATGGGTGAAGCAAAAATCGACCTGCCCATCGATTACACCGGCGAAAGCATCGAAATCGGCTTCAACCCGACGTACCTGCTCGACGCGCTCAAAGTGGCGGACCAGGAGACGGTGACATTCGAGATGAAGACGCCGAACAAGCCGGGGTTGCTCAAGAGCGGCCCAGGGTTCCTGTACGTCGTCATGCCTGTGAATCTCAGCTGATTCCGCCCACCTGATATCGGCGCGCCATCGCGTGCCCGTATGAAGTGATTCCATGCCAGCCCGCCGAAAGAATTCCGGCCCAAAGCCTGCCGCCATGCGGTCGAAGGCCCCGGCCGATCCTGCCATTGCCTCTGAGCACAGCGATAACCTCGAAGTGCGCGGCGATCGGCTGAAGGTCTATTCGCTGCAGACATTGCTTACGAACAAACGAAACAAGGAAACACGCGATACCGCGCGATTGGGGGAGGTGCTGCTGCCATGGTTTGAGAAGATGGTGGAGAAGCCGGCGGAGAAGCTGGATGGGGTGATGGAGCTGTGGCTGTCGCTTGTGCCGGCGAATCTCAAGGAACGCGCCCGGCTCGTGGGGTTTGCCAAGGGAACGCTTACCGTCGCGCTGGATTCCGCGACGATGCGGGCGGAGCTGGATGCGAAGCTCCGTCAGGGGCTCCTTCGGCAGTTGCAAACGGCCTCGAAGGGAACAATTTTCCGTGTGAAAACATCGGTTCAACCCCTACGTCCGATGTGACTTCTCGACAAGTTATCCACATTGGACGATACGTTCTTTCCGACCAAATCCCTTCCCGCGTATTTAGAGATTGTTTTAAAAGAGAATAGTCTTCGTAAAGAGGCCTGTGGGAATGTGGAAAAAACAGCCTCCGTTATGTAAGTAACTACCAAAATGGGGGGTTATGCATCATGTCTACCAAAGCGAAGAGTGGGAAACCTGTCAGAAGCGTGTCGTGGGGGCCTGTTTATCGCCTGATAAATGCTGAGATTTCACTACTGGCGACAGCCGTGGCGAGGTATCAACTCCTCTGAGGCGTTTAGCGCCAAACGTTATTGAAAAGTTATCCACCACGGATTCACAAAGGGCGCGACAGGTTGCCCATGGGTCGGAAGGGGGGGGGGAGGAGCACCTTCAGCCGGGGAAGATCAAGTTCGGCTCAGCACACCCTTTATGAGTGATGTTCCCAGCCGGCGCGC
Source organism: Phycisphaerae bacterium (assembly GCA_035524355.1). Taxonomy (GTDB): domain Bacteria; phylum Planctomycetota; class Phycisphaerae; order WQYP01; family WQYP01; genus DATKPA01. The sequence continues at coordinate 38,931 of DATKPA010000070.1, forward strand.
GGCCATACGTGGGTCTTTCCATGGTCATCGACCAGCAGAAGTCTTGGATCGGAGGTCACGGTGCCGATGGCCGTCAGCGGTATGTTGGAGAGGTTGACGATCTCGGGCGCAGAATTGGGATCGAGCGCGAAGAGAAGCTCATAGTCTTCGCCGTCGGCGAGGGCGTGAAAGCCAGCGGGCAAAGAATCCTTTTGCGCCAACTTCCAGGCGTCGTCATGAGTCGGAAGCCGTGCGGTGTGTATCTGGGCACCAACATGGGACGCGGCACAGAGCCGCGGGAGATCCTGCGAGAGACCATCAGAGAGGTCCATCATGGCATGCAGTGCGAGCCCGGCGGCTTGAATGATCCTCTGTGCCAGCTCGATGCGCGGCGTGAAGGTAAGATGCCGGCCGCCCCCGCCCGGCAGGAGGGAACCGCCGAGCGCGCCCGAAACGAAGAGCGTGTCTCCGGGTCTGGCACCGCTGCGTGTTATGAGGTGTTGGTTTTGTGGAATGCGGCCGAGCGCGCTCACGGTGATGGCGAGACGCTGGTCCCACATCGAAGTGTCGCCGCCGACGAGCGGGCAGTCGAATTCGGCGCCCGCATTGCGGCAGGCGAGGAAGAGTTCTTTGGCGAAACCTTCGCCGCTCCCCGGGCCATCCTTTGGCAAGGCGACGGAGATCATGAGCGCCGCCGGGAGGCAGCCCATGCCGGCACAATCGGAGAGGCAGCGGTTCACAGCCTTGCGACCGGCCTGCGTGGCGGTGTGCTGCCGCAGATCGAAGTGAACCTGGTCGAGACACTGGTCGGTTTTGAGAACGGCAAGGGAGTCGCCGATGTCGACCGCGGCCATATCGTCGCCGATCCCCAGCTTCACCGCCGGATGAGGCGGCGAATTTTCGCGGATCCAGTTCAGGAAATCATTCTCGCGCATGAAATCATTCTACACGTGGGGCGGGACAGAGCAGCGCTCGTTATTCGATTTCCACCAGCAGATCGCCCGCGGCGACGAGATTGCCCGGCTGCACGTCGATCTTGGCGACCTTGCCTTCGCGCGGAGAGTAGACGGCGGATTCCATCTTCATCGCTTCGATGGAGAGCAGCTTCGTGCCCTTCTGGATGGACTGGCCGAGCGAGACATTGACTGCGGTGATCTTGCCGGGCATCGGGGCGCCGACGTGGCCGGGGTTCATCGCATCAGCCTTGGGGCGTTCGATCTTGGTGACGGCCCGCTTGCGGTCGGGCACTTTCACCTCGCGCGGCTGGCCGTTGAGCTCGAAGAAGACCGTGACCATGCCGTCGGCATCCGGGTCGCCCATCGTGAGAAAGCGCACGAGGATGGTTTTGCCCGGCTCAATTTCGATCGGGATTTCCTGGTACGGCTGCAGGCCGTGGAAGAACACGGCGGTGGGAATCATCGCCACGTCGCCGTAATGCTTCCGGAAGCGATCGAACTCCAGGAAAACCTGCGGGTACATCAGGTAGCTGGCGAGATCACATTCGCTGGCTTCGTGGTGGATTTTTTCGGAGAGCTCCTCGCGGGTTTTTTCGAGGTTCACCTTCGGCAGCGATGCGCCGGGCCGGCCCTTGATCGGCTTCTCCTTGCCGAGGACGACCTTCTGGAGCTCCTTCGGAAATCCGCCGGTGGGCTGGCCAATGTCGCCGCGGAAGAATTCCACGACCGATTTCGGGAAGGCGAGGTGGCGGTTCGGGTCCATCACGTCGGCGGGCTTGAGATTGTTGGTGACCATGAAGAGCGCCATGTCGCCGACGATCTTGGAGGACGGGGTGACCTTGACGATGTCGCCGAACAGCCGGTTGACCTCGGCATACATGTTGGCGACATCGTTCCAGCGCGATTCCAGACCAAGCGATTTCGCCTGCACTCGCAGGTTCGTGTACTGCCCGCCCGGCATTTCGTGCTGATAGACGCTCGCCGTGGGGGCGAGCATCCCTTCTTCAAAGGGTGCGTAATAGCGGCGAACCGCTTCCCAATAGTCGCTGTAGTCGGAAAGCGCCTTGTCGCTCAGATGGGTGTCACGCGGCGTATTCCTGAGCGCGGCCGCCAGGGCGTTCATGTTCGGCTGGCTGGTCATGCCGGACATCGAGGAGACGGCACAATCCACGATGTTCACGCCCGCTTCCGCCGCCATCAGATACGCGCCGCCCTGGATCCCGGCGGTGTCGTGCGTGTGGAAGTGGATCGGCACGCCGACCTCCTCCCGCAGCGCCTTCACGAGCTTCCGCGCCGCGAGCGGCTTGAGCAACCCCGCCATGTCCTTGATGGCGAGGATGTGCGTGCCCATGCGTTCGAGCTCCTTGGCGAGCTTCACATAATATTTGAGCGAGTACTTGTCGCGCTTCGGATCGAGGATGTCGCCGGTGTAGCAGATGGCCGCTTCGCAGATCGCGTCGGTCTCCAGTACCGCTTCCATCGCCACCTTCATGTTCTCCGTCCAGTTCAGCGAATCGAAGATGCGGAAGACATCGATCCCCTGCGCCGCGGCGAGCTTGGCGAACTCCTTCACCACGTTGTCGGGATAATTCGTGTAGCCGAGCGCGTTGCTGGCGCGGAAAAGCATCTGGAACAGAACGTTCGGCACATCTTTCCGGAGCTTCTCCAGCCGTTCCCACGGATCTTCGCTGAGAAAACGCAGCGACGTGTCGAACGTCGCGCCGCCCCACATCTCCAGCGAAAAGAGCTCCGGCAAATGGTGGGCGATGAACGGCGCCGCGTTCAGCATGTCGATCGTCCGCACCCGCGTGGCGAGCAGCGACTGGTGCGCGTCGCGCATCGTCGTGTCGGTGATCAGCAGCGGCTTCTGCTTGAGGATCCACTCGCCAAATTTCTTCGGGCCCAGCTCCTTGAGCTTGTTGCGCGTGCCCGGAGGAATCTGGTCGATGCGGCCCGCGGGGAGGACCGGCGGGGGGGTCATGAGGGAGACGTCCGGCTTGCGTTTGATCTCGGGCCGGCCGTTGACGATGACGTCGCCGATGTACGTGAGCAGCTTGGTGGCGCGATCGCGGCGCTGCGGGAATTTGAAGAGGGCGGGTGTGGTGTCGATGAACGTGGTTGTCGCCTTGCCGGTCTGGAAATCGGGATGGGCAACAAGGTTCTGCAGGAACGGAATGTTGGTCTTGACGCCGCGGATGCGGAACTCGGCGAGGGCGCGCTGCGTCCGGGCGATCACTTCCTCAAACGTGCTGCCGAAGCAGGTCAGCTTGACGAGCAGCGAGTCGAAGTGGGGGGTGATCACCGCGCCGGAATAAGCCGTGCCGCCGTCGAGACGCACGCCGTAGCCCGCAGGGGAACGGTAGCTCGTGATGCGGCCATAGTCGGGGATGAAGTTGTTGGCGGCATCTTCCGAGGTGATGCGGGACTGCAGCGCCACGCCGCGGAACGCGAGGTCCTCCTGCTGCGGCAAATTCATCGGAGATTCGTGCAGATTGTATCCCTGGGCGACGCGGATCTGCGACTTCACCAGATCCACGCCGGTGATAATCTCCGTGACGGTGTGCTCCACCTGGATGCGCGGATTGACCTCAATGAAGAAAAACTCGTTCGTCTCGCCGTCGACGAGAAATTCCACAGTGCCCGCATTGCGGTAGTGCACCTGCCGGCCGATCTTCAGCGCGGCTTCGCAGATCTGCTGGCGCACTTCCATCGGCAGCGAAACCGCGGGAGCCAGCTCCACGACCTTCTGGTGGCGCCGCTGCACGGTGCAGTCGCGCTCAAAGAGATGAAGCAGGTTGCCGTGCGAATCGCCGAGGAGCTGCACCTCAATATGTTTGGCTCGCTGGATGTACCGTTCGAGAAAGACCTCCCCCTTGCCGAAGGCCGCGCCGGCTTCACGGGAAGCCTCGGTGAGTTTTTCCTGCAGTTCCGACATCTCGCGGACAACGCGCATCCCGCGCCCGCCCCCGCCGTGAGCCGCCTTGATGATCAGCGGGAACCCGATGCGTTTCGCCTCGCGATGCACATCCTTCCACTCGGAGATGGACTCCTCCGTGCCCGGAACGATCGGCACGCCGGCCTTCTCGGCGATCTTGCGCGCGGCCGTCTTGTCGCCAAACCCCCGAAGCATCTCCGGCGTCGGCCCAACAAACGTGATGCCGGCATCCGCGCACGCCTCGGCGAACTCCGCGTTCTCCGAAAGGAACCCATATCCCGGATGAATGAACTCTACGCCCGTGTCTTTGGCGATCTGAATGATGGCGGGAATATTCAGGTAATTCTTCACCGGCGCGTCCGGACCGCCGACCTGATACGCCTCGTCCGCCTTGAAGCGGTGAAGCGAATAGCGGTCTTCATGAGAGTAAATGGCGACCGTGCGGAAACCGAGTTCCGTGGCGGCGCGCATCACGCGTATGGCGATCTCGCTGCGGTTGGCGACGAGCAATTTCTTCATGGGCCGTGGTCCTGCATGCTGCCTGGGAAAAGACGCCAGAGAATACACGAATCGCAGGAGGGCCGAAAGGTAAATCACCGCACGAAACCCTCTGCCAACATCGTCGGCACCCAAAAACAAAGCCCCGGATATAAACCCGGGGCTTTGCGTTCACTTCGTTTCGTGCTGCAGCGATCAGTCCTTGACCTGCTTCCAGGTTGGATCCGGATTGTACTCCTGAATCGCCTTCCCCTTCGCATCGGTATCGGCGCCAAGGTCCTTCTGAAACACCTTCCCCTGGTGATTGACGATGAACGTCATCACGCCGGACTTCCCGTACTCCGCGGGATAAGCGATCAGCGCAAACCCCGCGATCATGTGGCCGTTGATGACATAGTTGTACGCACCGCCCGGTGTCGCTGAACCCTGTGCTTTCAGGATACGGTAGTAGTAGCCATGGAACGGTTCGGGATGACGCGGTGAGCCGGAGATGGGTGCATACCCCTCCCCGCTCGCTTGTGCGACAAGCGGGCCGAACGGACTCTGCGGCTGATCGCCCGATGCCGGCCAATACAAACCGTCCTGCTTGCCCGGCGAACTGCGGAGACGCTGCGCATACTCCAGCACCTCGTCGCCGTTGTGATCCTGGCTGGCGTATTCACGCTGGGCCTGCACGTACGCCCGGCAAATAGAAATCGTTTCGAGCTCGTCCGCCCCGATGTGCCTCGCGAGCACCTCACTGCGGCCGGCGTTGGTGTCGAAGAACCACTTGCCACCAGAGGTTCTGGAGAGCGGAATCGGGAACGGCCAATCCTCTTTGCCGATGTGGAGAATCGCAGTGTTGGGATTCCGCTCTTCGAGCTGCGCCCGTTCGAGAGTCTCCTGCGCGAAGGATTTGTAGTTGTTGGCGTCCGTGACCGGGTCGCCCGTGACGAGGCCCTTGGCGTCGGGTCCAAAGATCTTGTCGATATCACGGTGGTCATTGGACTGCACCGCGCTCAGCAAGGCAACGACCGCGGCGTCGGGACTGTCGAAGAGCTCCTGACCCTGCCCGGGCACGCCGGCTTCTCCCGAAGGCTGCGGCGCTTGCGCCGTCGTTGCCGCCGGGTTACTGTCATCCGGGCCATTCCGTGCGGTCGTCTGCGAGGCGCACCCGGTCAGAAGAAAAGCGCCCGCCAGCAGAATGCCGCCGAGCGGCGCGGTGAATTGTTGAGGTGACATTTCGAACTCCTCCAACTGCGACTTTGTATTGGATTGGGGGTTGTAGATTCCGGGGTCATTAGCGATGCATCGAACCATTTCCCCGTCCGGATTGCACGTTCGCTCCGCCTTCAGAGTGAAAGGCTGAGGGCGCTGACGGGGGCGGCGCCACATGCGCGGAGCCGACCGTCGACGCTCGCGGTGCGAATGCCGGCTCCGGCTGTGAGTGCGGAATTCCCTGCACGGGACGCTCATTCACATGAGCTGGTTCGTGCAGGTCGACGCGGCCTGGCGGCACTGGAGCATGCGGAGGCTCCACGGGATGCGGCCCTTCACCCGGTCTGGGTTGTGGCGCGGGCTCGGGGCGGTTTGGTATTCCGTACACCGGCCGTTCGGGTGCGTGGTTTCGTTCGTCGACGCGCCCGCCGTGCACATCAAACGCAGGCGGGCGCTCCGGTCCGTGGTCCCAGCCGGGGCCGCGGCCATTACGGTGGTCTTCGCGATGATAATCGTGCCCAAAATCGTGCGGCACGACGATGGGCCGCCCCGGATTGTGCCGCCATTCGCGCACGTGATCGTAGTCCGGATGCCGCCAGTCGCGATCCCAGTGCACCCCCTCGTCCACGTGATGCCGATGCCAATCCCAATCGAGGTTGAGCCACGCGCCGACTCCGAATGCCGGCCCAAACGTGATCAGCGGCTGCGAGTAATAGTATGGACGCTGGTAATAGACGATGGCGGGATCGTACTGCGGCACGTAAATGATGTTCGGCTGGGCCGGGATGATCTCGATCGCACCGTTGTCGGTGATGACCTGCTGCTGTGAGGTGGAGACCAGCGTTTGGGCTGTCTGAGCTTCGGCGCGAAGCTCCTGGACCGTGTTCATCACATCTTGTGGCTGGTTCGCGAAAGCTGCACCCAGCGAGGCCGTCCAATCCGGTTGGCTGGCCATCATCGCGAGCACCGTCGGGTAGTGCACGAGCGCCTTCACGGACGGATCCCACGGCTCGGCGTTGATCGCGTCTTCCGTCGGATTGGGGAAGTACGCCAGCCACTGCTGCGCGGCGGCAATATCCTGCGGATAGGTGGCCGCCGCCAGTACCATCGTCAGAAGCGGGTCGGGATAAAGGGCGATCGGGGCGAGAAGCTGATTCAGTTGATCCGCGGTCAGTGTGGGCGCAGCGGGGGCCGGGTATGTCGGCACGGGCGGCGCGGCATAGGTCTGCGGGACGTATGCCCCCGGCGTGTAATAGTAAGTCTCAGCGCCGGCGAGCGAAGTGATCCACCCGATAGCCACCAGCGCTGCCCTGAACTTCGAACGTGTGGTACTCATGCCTTCCTCTGCCGAAACTTCCGGAAATCCGTCCGGAATTCACGAGAGCAATTCCCGTGCATTTCGGACGGCTCTCCAGAATACGCGTGAAAAACCACCAGAATCCCGCAGTCTGCCCCTTTGATTCGCCCAGCATGGTACAGCCGCTTCCCAATTCTAAAAAACCACAGGGGCGTAATGCATCTCCTTGACGGCCAAGGGGTCAGAGAATATCGGTCTTTTCACCATTCAGGACAATTATTGTAGGCAATCCCGGAAATCTGCCGCTATACTCAACACAGCCATATCTCGTGATCTCGTGGTCTCTTTAGGACCGCATGGACAATGACGCGCGAAACGCAACCATTTTCGGCTGGCCCCGTTCCGGCGTTGCATACAGCACCGGTGATGATGAATGCCGCGCATCCGGTCGCCGGCGAAGACGCGACGCGCTGGGCCAATGAAGCGCAGCACCCTCTGAAAACACCCGGCGCTTATGAGTGGTGGTACTTCCACGCGATCTCTGCCGCGGGCGATGGCCTCATCTTTGCGGCCTTTCAGGGACTTCCCTTCCAGCCGCCGCACCTGCGATCGAATCGCCGCTCAAGCTCATCCGCCCTCGAAAAACGCGGCGACATCGATTTCAGCGTTCCCGCGCCGGCGGCCTACCTCGCCGCTTATCAGGGCGGGAGAAAGATCGCCCAATTCCTGAACATTTATCCGAGTGATTCCACCTTCGCGCCCACCATGGGCATCGCTGATATTCGCATCGGGCCCAACCGCATCACGTTCCGGCACGACGGATCCATCGGCATCATCGCCAAGGGATATCCCTACGACATTGCGCACGGCCATCCACGCCACCGGCCCGACCAGGTGCTCTCCGCCCAGCTCGACTATACGCCCAGCTTCATGGTGCCCCCGCACCACCGCCCCTTCCGGGCGCCCAATGCCAACGGCGCCATGCACCACTGGATACTTTCTGCGCCGCATGGGCAACTTACCGGCAACGTGCAGGTCGTCGACACACGCGAGAATATCAGCTTGCACGATCTGCCCATCAACACCCTGGGATACCACGACCATGTCTATGGGCAGGGAAACCTCGCGGATGGAATCGCCAAGCAGCTCTGGGGATTCCTCCAGGGAGAGACCTGGACCGCGGTCTGGCATCAGACGATCTACAAGCATGCGACGCCCCATGCCAACGGCCTCGTGCTGTTCGAGCGCGACCGGAAATCCGTGATCGTCGAGGCGCCGGAGTCGACGCTCGATCAGTACCAGGTCGGACGCTGGCTGTCGCGCTATCCGGGCCGAATCGCCATGCACGGATCGGATGAGAAGGGGCACCCCATCGAGATGATTCTGACGCATGATGCGATGCTCGACGGTGCGCCGTTTCACACCGGCCTGTCCGCCAGGGGAACCATCACGATTCCGGGACGCGGATCGTATACGGGAGTGGGGGCCTCGCATTCGCTGCAATTGCGGCGGCTGCGCTGGCCGGTGCTGTCGGATGTCACGCTGCTGGCCATCACGCTGGTGCAGCGCGACGATCCGCTCTGGCAACAGTAAAAAATCACCCGCAATTCTGAATTGCCGTCGGCACAACCGTTGCACTCGGGTTTTGCTCCTCGCTGTCAACGGAGGTGACGAGTGCATTGTGCTGGGTGTCGAATTCTATTGTTGAGCCTGGCGGCGACAACCGCCGCGTTCATTGGCGGATGCACGGCCGCGGGGGTGGCGAGCGACGTTGTGGGCTCCTCGATCGAAACGACGCAGCAGCTCTTTCACGCCGGCAAGGCTGACACATTCATCAATGCCAACTGGTATGTTGTCATCGCGGCGGCGCGCCGGGCCGGGGACAAGCTGAAGCTGCACATTCAGGACGAGTCCCCGCATCCCGACCAGCTCAAGCTCCGGCTGTGCGATGATCGCAAACAGAAGGTCACGATCACCATTGTGCGGCGAACGGAAACGACGACCGAACTCCGCGTGGATGTCGGCCTCTTCGGGCCCGAGGGACTCGGCCGGCTGGTGCTGCGCGCCATCGCGCAGCAGCTACCGAAATCCATAACGGATGTGGATCTGCGCTCGGCCAAAGCGGCCGGTTCCGGGAACGACAATTAACTTTCCCCCTTTCCCTCTCCTGCGTTTACATCCCCATGTCGGTCTTCGTGAGAATCGGTTCATAAGCGACGTCGGGTGCGGCCTGCAGAATGTTGTCCTTGCCCCCCTCAAGCCGATCCAGCGCGACAATCACTTTAATGACTGTCGCCCCCGCCTCGCGGATGTTCTTGATCGCTTCAATCACCTGCCCGCCGGTGGTGACGATGTCCTCGACGAGGACGACCTTGTCGCCCTTTTCGAGCTTGCCTTCGATGGTCTTGCTGGTGCCGTAGTCCTTCTTGGCGTTGCGGACAATGAAGAAGGGCAGGCGCGAAGCGAGGCTGGCGGAGGCGGCAAGCGCGACGGCGCCGAGTTCGGGGCCGGCGATGCGGGTGGTGCCTTCGGGCAACCGCCTGGCAATCTCCTTGCCCATGGCTTCAAGAATGTCCGGCTGCGTTTCGAACAGATACTTGTCGAAATAGAACTTCGACTTCTTGCCGGAACGAAGGGTGAAATCCCCTTCCAGAAGGGCAACTTCCTTGACGCGCTTGGCGAGGGCGGGGTGGTCCACTTGTTTACTCCATTGGACAGAAGAAATTAACCACAGAGGACACAGAGGGCACAGAGGACGACGACGGGTTAGACGGTGACGGCATCGGTGCCGAGTTTTCTAATGCGGTCGTAGCGGTTGTCGGTGAGTTTTTCGACGGGGAGGCGTTTGAGTTCGCGGAGGGTTTTGTCAATGTAGCGTTCGAGGGTGTCGGCGGCGGCGCGGGGGTTGCGATGCGCGGCGCCCAGCGGCTCTTCAATGATCTCGTCGATGATGCCAAGCTCCTTCAGATGCTTGCTCGTGAGCTTCAATGCCTCCGCGGCCTCGGGAGCATTTTTGCCGTCCTTCCACAGGATGCCGGAGCAGCCTTCTGGGGAGATGACGGAGTACCAGGCGTACTGCATCATGGCGAGGCGGTCGCCGACGCCGATGCCGAGGGCACCGCCGGAGCCGCCCTCGCCGATGACGATGCAGACGATCGGCGTCTTGAGCCGCGCCATCTCGCGCAGGTTGATTGCGATCGCCTCCGCGACGCCGCGTTCTTCGGAGCCGATTCCGGGATAAGCGCCCGGCGTGTCGATAAACGTGACGATGGGCAGCCCGAACTTCTCGGCAAACTCCATTTTGGCGAGCGCCTTGCGGTACCCTTCGGGATGGGCGCAGCCGAAGTTGCAGGCGATGCGTTCGTCCGTAGTGCGGCCCTTCTGGTGGCCGATGACCATCACCTTGTGCCCGCCGATGCGCCCCATGCCCGTGACAATCGTCTTGTCATCGCCGAACGTGCGGTCCCCGTGCAGCTCGTCAAAGTCCTTCACGATCATTTCAATATAGTCGCGCGTCTGCGGCCGCGCCGGGTGGCGTGCGACCTGCACCGTCTCCCAGGCCGAGAGGTTCTGGTACGTCTTTCTCAGAAGGGCTGTGAGATTCTGGCGAAGGGAATTGATCTCCGCCGCGTAATCCGCACCCTTCGTTTCCTGCAGCGCAACGAGGTCGTTGATCTGGCGTTCCAGCGAAAGGATCGGCTTCTCAAACTCGAGGGGCATGACGGCGGAGGGGGATTTTTGCGTCTGGGCGGCGGGTTCTTTGGCCATGGGATCTCCATTCGTAATTGCGGCATCCTGCCGATTGGGAATTGGGGGATTGTACCAAAACCGAAATTCGAATCCCGCAAGGGGGGGGATTCTTTCGAGAGGGGGTTGGGGAATTCAGAGTGGGTGAATCAGTGAATTCAGAATGGTGGGGTCGAGAGGGTTTGGTTGAGTTGGGTGCAGCGGGGTGCACGTTGTGGGTTTTTGAGCGGGGAATGGGGTTTTTGCGGGAGTGAGGTGCAACGGGTTGCGTGTTACTTTGGGGGTGAGGTGCAGCCGGTTGCGTATCTGGGGTGGGGGTGGGCGCATGGTGGTGCGCGTTGCGTGTGGTTAGGCGCGTTGGCGTGGGTTCAGCGGCCGGCGACATGGAGCGTTCCTCCCCGGTTTTTTTGGTGAACCTAATTTTAACCTAACTTGTATCGCCAGGCAGGGGAATTTGTAGCTGTTTATCCCCCCCCCCACACCGACGTGAATGAGCCACGGAAGCCACGAACGACACGAAAAGGGGAAGGTTGGAGAGCGAGGGCCCTGGTAGTTGGGGAGCCTCGGCTTGAACGGAAGACGCATGAGGTTGATTGGGGCGGGAAAAAGTTGCAGGGAAATATCGGCGATGTCTTTGTGGCGTCAGGTGGGAGGGCTGGCGAGTCAGCCATTGCGGGAACCGCGAAATAAGGGATGGGGGAAGTTGATTCAATGGGAGGTACGGCGCGGTGGATTTCGAGGGATTTCCGGCGTTTTCGAGAGTGGCTGGAGAGGTCGGGCTTTCAAAAAATGCACCGAATTTCGCCCTAAGTGCAAACATTGTCTATTGTTCCGAACCGCGCATAAAACTAATGTAAAAGTGTCGAATCTCCGCGCTGCGACCATCATTTCCCTGGACGCGGAACATAGAGCTTTGCATGTCAATGAAGTTCTCCCTGGGCGGAGACGATCTATTCTGGAGGCCAGCCATGCCGATGCGGAAACGTGCGTTTACGCTGATTGAGTTGCTGGTGGTAGTGGCGATCATTGCGGTGCTGATAGCCATACTGTTGCCGTCGCTGGGGAAGGCGCGGGATCGGGCGAAGACGGCAGCGTGCAGCTCAAACATCAAAGCGCTCTACGGCGCGGTGATGAATTATGCGACTGAATATGACGGAACGATCCTACCGGCGCGCACGCAGACGGGAAGCTCGCAGAGCTTCATGTGGTGCGGCGTGGATGTGCTTGGTCCGGAAATTGGTCTGAATCGCATTGCCGGCAGCACGGGGGCGCTGCAGGTGGCGCAGTTTCAGAAGGTGCAGCAGTTGATTCATTGTCCCGCCCAACAGATCGATCCGAATGCCAACGCGGTGGCGGCGGGAACGACACTGGGGGTGGTTTGCGATTACACGTACAACCAGAACATGGGCGATCCATTTGGGTCGCAGGTGAATGGGGCGCCGAAGTTTCCCTGTCAGAAGCTTGCCTCGCTGCGGCCGGACCTGATGCTGATTACAGAGCTGCACCCGTACCAGGAGCGCGGGAAGAACGATTACAACTACGACAACGTTGACCGGCTGCTCGCGCTGCAGAACCCACCGGATTCAACGAATCACGGCACAACGCCGATGGGCGGCGCACCGCACGCAGGCGCAACCAAGGCCAACATCCTTTTCGTGGACGGAAGCATCGTGGTCGACAAACTGAGCCTGTTGGCCGATCCGACGCCGCCGCCCCCGCCCTATCCGGCGACAGGATCGTTGACCCACGCGAAGAATTATCTGATTCAGCCGAACGTGGCAGTCGGGACCAATGGTCCGAATCCGTATAACCGCAACTGATATTCGACGATAAGAATCGAACAAAAAACCTCGCGTGATGGCGAGGTTTTTTTATTGAGGCACTTCGTTTTACGGGGGTGCGAGGCGGGGGCGCCAGGTGGAGCCGGTGGGGGCGTCTTTGACTTCGACGTTGAGGGCGGCGAGTTGTTTGCGGAGTTCGTCGGATTTGGGCCAGTCTTTGGCGGCACGGGCGGCGGCGCGTTCGTGCATGAGGGTTTCGATCTTTTGCGTGGTGTCCGGATCGAGGGGGCGGAGCGGGGGGAAGATGACGGCGAGGAGGTGGTCGATTTTTTTGAGGGCGGAGAGGGCGCTGCGGGCCTGGGGGTCGGGGATTTTCTTCTGTTTGGAGAGCGGGGCAGCCCAGGTGAAGATGGCGGCGAGGGCGGCGGAGATGTTCAGGTCGTCGTCCATGGATTTGGCGATGTCGTCGAGGAGTTTGGATTCGGCGGGTTCCAGCGGTGCTTCTGACAGGCCGACGGGGGTGTCGGTCCCACTATGGAGTTTTTCGGCGAGATCGCGGAGGGTGGCGAGGTTGGTGGCGGCGTCCTGCAGGCCCTGGAGGGAGAAGTTCATGGACTCGCGGTAGCGGGTGTTGATGAGGGCGAGGCGGATGGCGAGGGGGTCGTATCCTTTGGCGACGAGGTCGCGAATGGTAAAGAAGTTCCCCTTCGACTTGGACATCTTCTGCCCGTCGACCATGAGGTGGCGGGTGTGCATCCAGAAGTTGGCGAATTTTTTACCGGTGGCGGCTTCGGACTGGGCGATCTCGCACTCGTGGTGGGGGAAGATGTTGTCCTCCCCGCCGGTGTGGATGTCGATGGAAGGTCCGAGGAGCGTGGTGGCCATGGCGCTGCACTCGATATGCCAGCCGGGGTAACCGGTTCCCCAGGGGGAGGGCCACTTCATGATGTGGGCGTTGTCGGGTTTCCAGAGGAAAAAGTCGGCGGGGTGTTTTTTGGCGGCGGATTCGGCGGTGCGACCGCCGGCGCCGTGGGAGAGTTGTTCGACGGAGTTGCCGGAGAGTTGGCCGTAGGAGGGGAAGGAGGCGACGTTGTAATAGACGACGCCGTCGGGGGCGAGGTAGGCGTGATTGTTTTTGATGAGGGTGTCGATCATGGAGATGAACGGGGGGATGAAGCGGGTGGGGCGGGGCATGATTTGGTCTTTAGTTCTGAGGACTGAGGACTGAGGACTGAGTGGAGGGGTTTCGGGGGCGAGGTCGTAGTCCTGGACGACTTCGAGCTGGAGTGCGCGCGCGTCGGCGAGAAAGGCGTCGACAAAGAACTGCGCCACCTGGTAGGGATCGTCAGGATTTTCGACGAGGGCTTTCCCCTGCTTCTTCGATTCTTTCTTCAGGTTCTCGCCGGCCTTGGACATTTTGTCTTCGCCGGTGGCGTCGGCGAGGGAGTCGTCGGTCATGTGGCCGACGTCGGTCATGTTCATGACGTGCTGGACTGTGGCGCCGCGGAATTCGAGATAACGGCGGAGCAGGTCGGCAAAGAGAAAAGCACGGAAGTTGCCGATGTGTGCGTAGTCGTAGACGGTTGGGCCGCAGGTGTAGAGTTTGACGGTCGCGCCGTGGAGGGGACTGGCGGGGTCGGGCCCGGGCAGCAGGGGCGTGAAGGGTTGCAGTTCGTGGGCGAGGGTGTTGTAGAAGCGCGTGGGCATGCAGGAATCCTGTGACTTATCTCAGACGCAGGATTGTAGTGCACGATGCGGACGGATTCGAATCCGTCGGTTTTCGCTTTGGAATCAACGCTACGCGCATAATCCACATCAAATGTGCTTGAATAGCTCGGTCAGGAGCTTTTTTTCCAGATCCGGGTCGTGGCCGAGGACATACCACGAAGGCCCGATGCCGGTGATAACCGCGGGGGTATAGTCGGAGCGGAGGGAAACCTGGGCCCGCCCAAATCCGGAACCTTCCACGAAGATCGGGCCGCCCATCTGTTCGATCGGATTGTTCTGCCTTTCGACGAGCACCTGGATGCCGATCTCGTAGAAGTCCGGTTTCAGTGGCACCGGAGAAATGGAGAGCCGGACGGTCCGCTGCTGCATGTTGATCGTGTTTTCCATGGCGTTGGTGAAGTTGGTCTGCTGGGGCTTCCAGGGTTCGACGAACTGGGCGCTGGGCAGCGGCTTGGTGGTGAGGATGCCGAGGCGATAATCCTTGCGGTCGAGCGTAAAACCCGTGTTGGTGAGGAGCTTCATGGCCTGCTGCCAGATGTTGTCGTAGGAGGCGTGGTAGATGTAGCGCGACGTTTGATTGGGGTCGATGACGCGGACGATGAGGTGCTGGCCGGGGTGAGCCGCGGCGGAGAGGCGCTTGTCGAACGCCTTGGCGGCCGTGGTGGATTGTGTTGTGGCGGCTTGGGTGGCGGCCGATTCGGTCGTCGCGACGCGGGTCGTCGGCTCAGTGGTGGCGCGCTGCGATGTGGCGGTCTGCGTGGCGGCAAGCTGGGTGGTGGCGGATTGCGTGGATGCCGTTTGCGTTGTGGCGGGCTTGGTCGTGGGCTCCGTGGCGGCGGGATAGGGATCGGTATTCGAGAGCAGCGGGGCAATCGGAGGAACGGCTTCGCCGTCGGAAAGGTCGATGAGGGCCGGTTCCGTGGCGGGTTGAGACGTGGACGTGGTGGGCTGCGTCGAAGGGGAGTCGGGAACCCACATGGCAACGCGGCGGATCGGTTCGATCGGTCGGATGTTGGTGGTGCAGCCGGCGAAGAGGGCGGCGGCGAGCGAGAGCGTCGTGGTGAGGAGGCATCTGTTCATGAAGCGGATTGTAGCGGGTTGGCGCCGCGTGAGCGAGGGCGGAGGAGGAGAAGTGTGGGAAGCAGCAAGGCGAGGGAGGCGGGCTCGGGCGCTGCAGCAGCAGCGCTTGCAGTTCCGTTCGCGGCGAGGGTTGCGCCGGCGCCGGGATTCGTCGCGCCGAAGTTGTTGAGAACGTCAGAGAGGTCGGTGAGATCGATTGTGGATGCGTTATCGAAGTTGCCGTCGGTCCAGGCGGAGGACGATTTTCCGAAGTTATTGAGGACCCTGGAGAGATCAGTGAGGTTGACCTGACCGTCGGCGTTGGCGTCACCGGGGAGTTCGGGAGCGATGAGGATGGAGTTGGCGTCGACGGCTACGCCGCCGAAGGTGGAGAATCCGGAGACGGCGTTGTCCAAGAGTGCGATCGTGGTTTTCGGGGCGAGGCCGGAGCTGAAGATCCCGGCGGAAGCTGATTGTCCGGCAAGGACCTTGGCGCGCAACGTGCTCAGGACTCCGGCGTGATTGGAGACCGCTTCGACGATGAGGGGGTTATTGGTCAGGTCGAGGGAGGAGGCGTTGTTCAAGAGGAGAGAAGAGAGGGTGGTTGTGCCGCCGCTGGTTGTGAGCTGGAGCCGTGCGGACGAAGAGCCGGAGCCGAGGGTGAGCGCGCCGAATCCCGAGACGCGGGCGACGGAGGAATTGGCCTGGATGGAGATGGCTCCGTTGTTGAGGATGGTGCCGTTGCCGGAGAGCGCGGCGAGGAAGGTGGCGCTGGCGCCGGGGTCGAGGCTGATCGATCCGTTGTTCGTGACGGTATAGGAGAAGACGGTGGGGACAAGTCCCGGGATTTCTATGGAGGCGTTGGCATTGTTCTGGAGAGAGCCATTGAGGGTCGTCTGGTTGGAGAACTGGATGGTGCCGTTGTTGGTGAGGAGGGTGTGGACATTGATGGTGCCGCTGCCCTGGAGGACGGCGCCAGCGGCGTTGGTGAGACTGCCGCGAATGTCGAGAAGGCCGTTGTTGACGATGATGCTGCCATTGTTGGTGGTATTGCCGTAGACGATGAAGTCGGCATTGGAGCCGATGACGACCGCTCCGGTGTTGGTGAGCGAGGGGGTGGAAACGATGGCGCCCTGGTCGATCTTGAATTGGGAGCCGGCGCCGGTGACGGAGAGGGCGCCGCCGAGGTTGACGTTGAGCGTGGTGCCGGCGAAATCCGCGATGCCGCCGTTCGTGACTTCGACGGTGGAGTCGGTGAATTTTCCGGAGGTCATGGTGAAGTTGGCGCCGCCGGATGTGCCATCGACGACGAAATCCTTGCTTAGGATGGAGCCACCGCTGAGCGTGAAAGATCCGCCGTGATTGACGGAAAGCGCGCCCCCGACCTGGAGGCCGCGGGTGTTATCGAGGATCAGGGAGGAGCCGAGCATTTGACCGGAACCGACCGCCACGCTGGTCGGTCCGAGAGAAGGGTCGGTGAAGGCATCCGTGCCGCTGGCCCAGGAATCGGGGTCGAAGAAGCGCATGATGCGGCCGTTGTTGCTGTCGGCGACGTAAAGAATGCCGGAGGAGGAGAGGGCAATACCGGTGGGTCTGGAGAGGGAGGCATTGGCGCCACCACTGGCGGCACTCTGGAAGGCACCGGAGGAATTGAAGACTTCAATGCGACCGTTGTACCAGTCGGCGACGTAGATGAGGCCGCTGGATCCGAGAGCGATGCCCATGGGGTATGCGAACTGGCCGTTACCGCTGCCCTGACTGCCGAAGGAGTTCAGGAGGGAACCGGATTTGTTGTAGATATTGACCTGCTCGTTGGCGGTATTGGAGACGTAAACGGTGCCCCCGGTAGAGATGGCGATACCCTGCGGCTGGCTGAGGCCGGTGACGAAATGATTGAGGAACGTACCGGTGGAGTTGAACATTTCAACGCGGTTGTTGTCGGCATCGGGAACGTAGACGGTTCCGCCGCTGTCCACGGCGATGGCGTAGGGGGCGATGAACTGGCCGTTGCCAGTGCCGTACTGGCCGAAATACGATTGATAAACGCCGCTGGAATTGAAGATGGCGACGGTGTCGTTGGCGTTGGGGACATAAATGTTGCCGTTGGGCCCAATGGCGACGCCAAACGGACGGGGGGTGTTGTCACTGAAGCTGCTGAGATAGGCGCCGTTGGCGTTGAATACCTGAACGCGATTGTTTTCCGTGTCGGCGACGTAGAGATTCCCATTGGAACCGAGGGTGATGCCCTCGGGACCATTGAACTGTCCCGCGGCGGCGCCGGAGCTGCCGAAGGTGCTGAGGAAGGTCAGTTGGGCGTGGACGGAAGGAGTGCAGACCACAAGGGCCACGGAAGCAAGTAGTAATGCCTGGGCGGTGATTTTCCGCGGATGAACGGTAGCCATAGCAATCATTCCTATCTTTAGATTCCCACATTGCCGGCACGCCAAATTCCGGCGCTGCGGCCAGTCGGGTGAGACTACCACCCGTTTGGGGCAAAGCAAGTTTTTTTTCCGACAATGTTTGCCCCTTGCCCCCTCCGAAACAGGAAGGATGTTACTGTGCTTGTTGTTGCGTCGTCGGCGTGGCAGGCGAGGTGGAGTTGGGGGAGGGCGGGGGGAGGGGGTCGGCGGGGGCGACGGTGGGGGTGGGCGCGAATTCGCTCGCGGTCGCTTCCGTCGTGAACACTTCCACCCGCCGGTTCTCGCGCAGCCCCGCGGCATCGTAAACGCCAGTCCGCAGCGGTTCATAGGCGCCGCACGCCACGGGGCGCATCGTCCGCTGGTCGATGCCGTCCTTGATCAGCTCCTGGATGACCGCCGTGGCGCGGCGGTAGGAGAGCGAGAGCCCCTGCGGGTCGTCGGGGCGAAGCGGGAGTTCGTCGGCGGAGACGTGGCCTTTCACCATCAGGATCAGGTTCAGGCCCCGGACGCGGTCCGCGATCTGCGTGATGGTGTCGGCGGCCTCTGGGGAGATTTTGGTCTCGCCCACGTCGAACGTGATCTTCCCGCCCGTGACGTTGTCCTTGCCCATCCGGATCGTCTGGACCTCCGCGTTCGCGCCGTCCGCCCCTTTGCTGATTCTCTGGCTGGCGCCGGGGAGTGTGTCCACCGGCGGCCCGGGAATGCCCTTGTAACGCTTGTAGGCCTGGAGAAACTCGGGATTGGCATCCGCGGGCGGTTCGTAGGCGGGATCAAACGTGGCCTTGATGGCGGCCATCGTGTCCATCTGCTGCTTCTCGCCCCCCTGTTTCATGGCGTAGAGCACCACGAAGAACGACATCATCAGCGTGACCAGGTCCGCGAACGATACGATCCACATCGGCGCAGATTCGCCTGCAGGCTCCGGTGCGGCAGCTTTTTTTTTCATCGCCATGGGACGTTGCCGGAATCAAGAAACAAGAAACAGGAAGCAAGAAGCAAGAAGCAGGAAGAGCGCGGGACGTGCTCCTTCTTGATTCTTGCTTCTTGATTCTTGATTCTTGCTGCTGTCTTTCATGTTTATTTCTTTTCGGCGGCTCCGCCGGAAGGTTGAATGTGGGCCCGTTCGCCCGCGGAGAGGAAGCTCAGCAGCTTCGATTCGACGATGCGGGGATTGTCGCCGGCCTGAATGGAGAGAATTCCCTGGATGATGATCTGCTTGTTGAAGAGCTCTTCCTTCGAGCGGATGGCGAGTTTGTCGCACAGCGGCCCGCAAATGACGTTCGCCCAGATCGTGCCGTAGAGCGTTCCGAGCAGCGCGATCTGCAGCGAGTGCGCGATGGTCGCCGCCTGGTTGTCGCCGCCCCCCTTTTCACCCGCGGCCGGTGCGGCCATGTTTTTGAACATACACACCTGTCCGACCAGCGTCGCCGTGAGGCCGAGGGCCGGGCCGTACTTGCCCATGAGCTCGAACATCTTTCGACCGTGGTGGTGGCGCTCTTCGACGGAGGAGAGCTCAATGGACAGAACCTGCTCGATGACGGCCGGGTCGGCCCCGTCAATCGCGAGCTGAAGGCCCTTCTTGAGGAACGGGTCGTCCGAGGTTTTGACCGAATTTTCCAGAGCGAGGACCCCGTCGCGGCGGGCGATTTCGGCGAACTGGACGATCTGCTGAATCAGGTGTGCGGCGTGAACGTCCTTGTGGAACAGGCATTTCTTGATGTACGCCGGCATCCCCTTCGCCGCGTGCCACGGCATCGACATGATCGCCAGGCCGATGGCGCCCCCCATCACCAGCACAAAACCTTCGGTGGAATAGAAAACGCCGAACTCGCCCTCCGTCCCGTGATACATGGCGAAGACGATGCCCCCAAAGGCGAGGAGGAAGCCGATGATCGTTGCGATGTCCATGCCTGTAATCCTGCCCTTGGATCGGAGAACGTAGTCGCTCCCGCTATTGCACTTTATCGGCCAGACCTGCACGCCGGTTAACTTGGAGAACGCTACAGAACCCGTGGCGTCAGCGCCGGCCCGCCTCGCTCGCGCACCAAAGGCCCTTCCTCATGCTGGCGATGCACGAAACGTCGCAACGAAAGAGCGCAAATGCAGGGCGGAGGTGCTGGTCCACACCCCCGCGTCCTGCATCGACACTCTCTTTATCGGCGAGCCGGCCGATGACCTGAGCCATCCGATAAAAATTGGCCCGAATCGGGGGCCGCGCGGGTCCGGGAAACATCCTCCGGATGCGGTCGCCCGTACTTCGAATTGGCCACCGTTCGCACGAGCGGTGCATGATGTGGGGTTCCCATAATTGCGAGGGCAGCATGCGGCAGTTTGCTCGAATGGTTCTTCCGGTCATCCTGATTGCACTCGTCGCGCTTGCGGGGGGTTGTGCCGGGCCTACGCAGCAGGAGCGGGCTCAGTTGAAGTATTTCCAGAAAAGCTACCAGCGCACCGTCAGCACCGACCGCTATGCCGTGGCCCCGCCGGACGTGATCACCATTCACGCCGCACTCGCCCCCGAAGTGAACAACGTGAAGCAGCAGATCGCGCCCGACGGCACGCTCAACCTCGATCTCCTCAACCGCGTCTACGTCGCTGGAATGTCGCCGCCCGAAATCGAGAAGCTCCTCGCGGAAAAGCTGCGGACCTACTACAAGGATGTGAAGGTCGGCGTTGATGTGGATTACAGGAGCCAGTGGTACTACGTCTTCGGCCAGACCGACCATTCCGGTCCCAAACGCTACACCGGCCGCGATACGCTGGTAGGCGCCCTCGCCGAAGCACAGCCCACCCAACTCGGCTGGCCGGAACGCATCTATGTCATCAAGCCCTCCGCCGATCCCGACCAGCGGCACGTAACGGTGGTAAACCTCAAGGAAATCATCCAGCAGGGCGACAGCACCGCCAATGTCCTGCTCGAACAGGATGACATCGTCTATGTCCCCTACAATCCCCTGGCCGCGATCGGCGTCTCGGTCCAGAACCTGCTCTTCCCGGTGCAGCCCGTGGTGCAGGCGGCGGGAAGCGCTTCCGCGCTGTCGTATGGAGCGGGGTTCTGACGGCGACGGAGCGGGGCGGGGGTGGGTGGGGGGGGGGGGGCGTCCACAGATTACGGTGCAGTTCAAGGGTCCGTTCGAGAAGAGCGGGCCCTTTTCCTTTTGCAGCCACAAGTCGCACGGCGCTTTCCAAAAGCTGTCAAAATCTGTGTAATCTGGGGACAAGGTTCTTATCGGAAGGAACGGACATGCTGAAGACGCCGATTCTTCACCCGCAAATCCTCGCCGCGCTCGGGCGGGCCGGGCATTCCTCCAAAATCCTGATCGCCGACGGAAACTACCCCTTCCACACCAAGCGCGGCCCCAACGCCGACCTGGTCTTCCTGAATTTCGCACCCGGCCAGATGAACGTCACCGATGTGCTCATCGGCCTCGCGAACACCGTCCCCATCGAGCTCGCGGAAGTCATGGAGCCGATGAAAACCGGGCCCTACGCCATGAAAAATGATCCGCCCCTCTTCGACGAATTCCGCAAAATCCTGAAAGCACGAAATGCGTCCCTCGATCTGACAAAACTCGAACGATTCTCCTTCTATGAGGCCGCCGGCACAAAGGATGTGACCCTGACCATCGCCACCGGCGAGCAGCGGATCTACGCCAACATCCTCCTCACCATCGGCGTCGTGATGTGACAACTCCCAACGCGACAAAACCCTAAGGAGCCCGGCTCTCATGTTCAATCTGCTGCCAAAAGACACCGTGTTCTACGACCTCTTCGAGGGCCTCGCCACCCACGCCGTCTCCTGCGCGAATCTTTTGAAAACACTGGCCGCGGGATTCCCCGATTCCCTGGAACAGGTGCAGCGCATCCGCCAGGAAGAACATAATGCCGACCAGTTGACCCACCAGGCCCTCGAACGCCTCGATCGAACTTTCATCACCCCCTTCGACCGCGAAGACATCCACGCACTCGTCGGCGAACTCGATTCCATTACCGACAACATCAACGCACTCGCCAAACGCTTAAGCAGCTATCACGTCAAAACCATCGAGCCGGCGTTCGTAAAGCAGACAGAAATCCTCGTGCAGGCAACGGAGGCCCTCGCCGAAGCAGTCAAACTCCTCCGCAAAACCCGCAAGCTCACCGACCTCCAATCCAAGATCATCGAAGTGCACCGCCTGGAAAACGTCGGCGACGACAATCACCTCGCCGCCCTGTCCAAACTCTTCGAAATCGGCACCGACCCCCTCCACCTCATCAAGTGGAAGGAATTCTTCCAGTTCATCGAGGCCGCCATCGACGGCTGCGAAGACGCAACCAACGTGATCGAACGCATCATCCTCAAGAACGGGTGAGCGGGAGACGAATACGTCACGTGATCTCAACGGCCTCTCTCGCCGTGAGGAAGAGAAGCGTCGCACGCGTGACCGGGAATCCAAGAATGTCGGAAGCCGCGCGCAGGTAGTAGCCCATCTGCCGCTCGTAGTCGGGAAGGTTCTTCTGCCACGTCCGAGGCGAATCCGTCTTGTAGTCCAGGATTTCAGCGGATTTGCTCGCGGGGTGAACAAGCAGAAGATCGATCGTGCCGCGGATCGTGGGCCAGTCCGCGGAGTTCGTCGAGCCGGCGGCGATCTCCAGCGGCCCGCTCCACGTGAACGGAATTTCACGCCGTATCCTTGCCGATTTGTCACTCGCCGCTTCACCGACCCGCTTCCCTGCCGGCGTGCCGAGAAGCCAGACAATCCCACCAAGATCCGCACGCTCTGCATCCTCCGCGGCAAGGCGCTTTTCCTCGACCATTCGCGCAACCTGCCCGGCAAGAGACTTCTCATCAATGACAGCCGTGAAGTCCAGCAACTCAAGCACGCGGTGCGTGGCAATGCCCCGAAGACGAGACTCCTCCGCAGCAAGGGCAACCGCCGGAAGCAGCGGACGCCCGGGCGCCTCCGCTTCTTCCGCCCCCAGTTTCTTCAGCTCGCTGACCGTGAACACCGCAGGCTGAGCGGCCATGTCGGCATGCGGATACGCCCCCGTGATGTGCGCGATCAGCGACTCCGCCTGCTCGCTCAGCACTCGCTTCGGCAAAAGCGCTTCGCCGGCGAGTAGGTGCTCGATGAACTCGTTGCTCTCATTCTCCGCCGATGTCTCCCTCACGGAGGTGCTGGTATTTCTCTGCAGCGTGATTGTCACCTGCGGATCGCAAAGCGCCGCGTCATCGGGCCACTGGATCCGCATGTCGGAACTCGCCAGCGCGGGCACGATCCAATCCAGAAAACTCCGGCCGCGAACCAGCGCATCCTCCGCCAGCGGCCCCGTCTCGCCTCTCCACTCCGCCCGCTTGGAATCGAGCCACCCCGCCTTGCCGATGTGCCCCGTCAAAATGAGATGATCCCGCGCCCGCGTCAGCGCAACATAAAGAAGCCGCAGCTCCTCCGCACGAACAGTCCGCTCATTGTCATGCGTGATGCACGCAGACACAGCGGATGGATAAAAGATATTCCGCTCAATGTCGGCAACATGCATCCCAATGCCCAGCTTGCGATGCACAAACACCGGTCCATTGGAACGCAGGTTCAGAAGACCACCCAGCCCCGCCGCGATAACCACCGGAAACTCCAGACCCTTCGATTTATGCACCGACATGATCCGCACGACATCCGACGCCTCGGAAAGAACCGGCGCCTCCCCGAAATCACCTTCCTGCTCGCGCAGCTTCTCGATGAAGCGCAGGAACCGGTGAAGCCCCTGCTTGCTGAATCCAGCGAATTTGAGGGCGCGCTGATGCAGCGCGCTGAGGTTGGCGATGCGCTGCTCCCCGGCGTCCAGCCCCGCAAGAAACGGCATGATTTTCGAATCGCTGTAAATCCGCGCAAGGCCCTCGTGCAGCGGACGCGTCCGCAAAAGCTCGCGCCACGCATCGAGCTTCTTCAGAAAGTCGGCAAGCCGCCCGGCAAGTGATGCATCCTGCGGCGGCGGATCGCGCACAAGGTCCGCCTGCTGCCCGCGCGGCATCACGTACCGGTGAACAGCCGCGGCAAACGGCACCCGCTTCTTGTCGAACGTCAGCCGGATCGTCGCCAGATCATCGTGCGAAAACCCGCCATACGGACCCAGTAGCACCGTCGCCATCGGAATGTCCTGCAGCGGATTGTCCAGCACGTGCAGCAGGGCAAGCGTGTCCCGAATTTCAGCCGCGTCGAAATACCCCGTGGAAAGATCCGCGTGCACGGGAATCCCGCGCTGCGAAAGCGCCCGTGCAAAAATCATCGCCTTGTCCTTCATCGATCGAAGCAGAATGGCGATGTCGCGGTACGCAAGTGGACGCGCGCTCCCGTCCCGAGCAACAATTCCCCGCGATTCCTGCATCAACGCATGAATCCGATCGGCGACAAACCGGGCCTCGCGCTCGACCGCCGACAAGTTGTCATCCTGCGGCACGACATCGTTCCCAGATGACGCCTCCTCGTCCTCCTCCTCCTCCCTCTTCGTGGCGATCAGGTGCAGCTCCACGGGCGCGCCGTCGAACGGCTTCAGAGCACCGTCGACACCAGGGGCGCTGGAAGCACCAGGCGAAGGCTCAAGCGCGTGACCATCCCTGTAACGCACGCCGGCAACCTCCGGCGTGAGGATCTTCTCGAAGAGGCCGTTCATCGCGAGCAGCAGCTTCCCTTGCGAGCGGAAATTGTGCGGAAGCGAGACATGACGCCGCGCGCCGGCCGACAACCTCGCGCGATCAATTCGCGCACCAAACAGCTCGGGATCCGCAAGCCGGAATCCGTAAATCGATTGCTTGATGTCCCCGACAACAAACAGGTTCCCGGCCCCCTCAAATCGCTCCGCCGATCGCACCGCGCTCAGCAGCGCTTCCTGCAGCGGATTGATGTCCTGAAATTCATCCACCAGCAGATGGCAATACCGCGCGCGAAGTTCACCCGCGGCGCCGCTGCCGGGCGCGGTGAGAAGATTCAGCGTCAGCCGTTCAAGATCGGAAAAATCAAGCCGGTTCAGGCCACGCTTCGCCGCCGTGTAGCTCTTTTCAAAATCCGCGACGAGTTCGAGCAGCACGCCGAGCGGAGTGGTGAGCGTTGCCATCGCGGGTTGCATTTCTTCGGGGGTGTGGACCAGGACGCGCGCACACAATTTCTTCAGATCCCGCTTCATCCGTTCCCAGGTGCGCTCCTTCAGTTCGTCGAACCCCGCGACATCCTTCATTGTGCTGAGCCGTTTTGGCCACGGGTCCGTGAGGTCACCCCGAATGGAAGCGAGCGCGCCGGCCCCTTCTTCCTGCAGCCGGCGGTGCGCCGCCTCTATGCGTTGGGCGACATCTTTCAACCCAACCGCAATAGGCGCATCGGGACCCGCATTTCGCCCCGCATCCGCCGCAGCCCGCCGCGCCGCGATCCCAAGAAGCCGCAACTCCCCCGCAACCACCTCCCGCACAAACCGATCAAACATTCTCGCGCAACCCTCCCCCACGTGATTCCCGCGGCACTGATCCAGGTACTCCGCCGGTGCCGCCGTCGTCGCCAGCATCGTGTACACCCGCAGGATCATGTCGCGGCACCCGGAATCCCGCCCCTGCGCATAGGCCTCGAAAAACTCCGCAAATGCCGCACCCCTGGAATCGTCCGCAGGCAGCTTGTGCCAGCGCCCAAGCACCTCCTCGATCGCCTCCTCCCGCATCAGGCGCGCCTCATCCTCATCCACGAGCTCAAAACCCGGATCAATCTGCGCCTCGTGAAAATGCTGCCGAAGTACCCGCGCGCAAAATGAGTGGAGCGTCGAAATGCTCGCCCGTTCCACCATCGCCGCCTGACGCTGCAGCCACGCTCGCCGCTCCGCCGTGATCTGCGGACCCGCGCCCAACCCCTCCCGGTTCAACCTCTCTCGAATCGATCCCGCGATGCGCGACCGCATCTCATTCGCCGCCGCTTCCGTAAACGTCAGCACCAGCAGTTCATCAACCCCGCACCCGCCCTTCACGCCGTCACACACCAACCGGGCGCACCGCTCCGCCAGTACCGCGGTCTTCCCCGAACCCGCCGCCGCCGAAACGACCAGATCGCCCGCAACATGCTCAATCGCCTCCCGCTGCGGCCCCGTCCAATCCCGTGTCGTCTTCGAAACCTCGCGAGTCATGGCGCCCCCTGCATGTCGGCCCGCATGCGATCGATGGCGTCCACGCGGCCCATCTTCGGCACCTCCCGATAAGTCCCGCTCACCTTATCGAACGGACACAAACTGAAAAAATCGCAGTTATCGCACGGCGATTCCTTCTGCGAGCGATACGGCGCCGGCGCAATCTTCCCCTGCGTCAGATCATCCACCATCCGCCCGATCTTCCAGCGCACGAACTCCAGCACCGTGCGGAAATCGTCGTGCTCCACCATGTCGCCGGTCTTCGGAACCAATGGCGGCTTCTTGTTGAACCCAATCCTATACCACTTGCTCTTCTCCCCCTCGTCCTCATGCGGAGCCACCGCATCATCGAGCAAATGCGCGCCGTCCGCATCGACCAGCCCGCGCGGCGTGTATTTCTGATAGAACGCGTCACTCCCCGCATCATCCGCCTCCGCCGCCCGATCCACCTTCTCCCGCTTCACGCCAAGCGGGACATACATCGCGGCAATCGCCTCGGTGCCTTTCCCCCCAAGTCTGCCGAGCTCCTCCATCACGATCGCATACACCGGCAACTGCAACTGCAACCCCCAGTAAACCCAGTCCAGCTTCAGCTCCCGCGAGCTCGAACTCTTGTAGTCGATCACCGCCACCCGCCCGCCTTCAGATGCATCCACCCGATCAATCTTCCCCATCAACTCCACGCCCCGGCCCACAGGAGTCGGAATCCGCAGCACCGGCAAACTCACCACCTGCCCCTCCTTCCCCCTCCGCACAACGCCCTCCGCCATCGCCCCAAATCCAACCTCCACTCCCACCGGCCGCATCTCCCCCGCACACGCCCGCCGCCGCTGACCTTCCAGCACGATCCCCAAAACACGCCGCGTCCGCGCCCGCATCTTTTCATACGCCGGCGTCTGCTCCGCAAGCTCCGCATGCAGTTCCTCCGTCGCCGCCTGCACCTCCTGATCCAGCGTCCGCCGCAGCGTCTGGGGATCGCACTCCGGCCACGGAAGCTCCCCATCCAATATGTGAAGGTACACCCGCTCCAGAATTCGATGGTACAGCAGCCCAAGGTTGAGGACGTCCATCTCCAGCGCCGCACGCGGCCGCAGCCCCAGCGTGTAATGCATGAAGTACTGCAGCGGACACGCCGCAAATTTCTCCAACTGGCTGACGCTCATCCGCAAATCACGCGTCGGAGGATAAAACCGCGCCGCCAGCTCTTCCTTCAGACCAGGCGCCGGCCGCTCCCGCACGCCCTTCCACACACGCTCCAGGGCCGCAGCAATTCCCGATGCGCTCGTGTGAACCAGCCAGTCATAGAGCTCGCGCATCCTCTCGTTCCCGCCGTCCCCCCCCTGGCGAATGCTCGCGCGCGCCCACGCCGCGATCCCCGCCAGCAAATCGTCGACAGTGCCGATGCGTTCAAGACTCGTCCGGCTCGCCGCATCAAATTTCCGCTCCACAAGCCCGCACTCCTCCAGCAGCTCACGCAGGCGCATCACATATCGGCTTCTCCCCACAGCCCGGCCGCGACGATCCGCCAGCGGATAGCTCACGATCAACCGTTCGCTCGCCCGCGTCAGCGCGCTGTAATCGAAAAACTGCATCTCCAGCAGTTGGCCGTCAGAGCCCGGACCAATCGGATCCGCTGTCTGCCCGTTGAAGAATTCCCGCTGCCCGTCCGAGAGAATCGGATCCTCCTCCACAACCTTCGGAAACTGCCCCTCAATCGCCCCGAGAATCATCACGGCTCGCAGGCCCGGAACGCGCGACCGCGTCACCGAACTGATCAGAACCTGGTCCACCGTCGGCGGAATCAGCCCCAGCGTGAGCGTCTCCAGCGCCGTCCCAAGGATGCGCGAAAAATCCTCCAGCGTGAACACGCGAGATCCCGCCTCCATCGCCGTCGCCAGCACCCCCAGCATCTCCTGCACCTGCCGCCACACCTGTTCATGCACCTGCGCCAGCTCCGCATCCCCCCCTTCAATCTTCCGTGCTGCCGCCACCCACTCCGTGATCTGCTCGTCCACGCGAAGTTGCTTCAGCAGCTCACGCAACCCATCAATGCAGGTGCGCGCATCGCCGGTGTCGCACGCATTACAAATGTCCATCCACGCCCGCAGGCTTTCCCACACCCGCTGCCGGATCCCATTCACGCGCACCAGCAGCTCACGCTCATGCTCCGCCATCACGACTTCCCCCTCTTCCTCCTCCTTCTGATTCGGCGCAAACCATTTCCACGCCACCGACCACGGCACATGCGAAATGCCATGCTCAATGATGTAGTTTTCCACCACCGCCACATCGGCGGCGCCGATCCCCGTCAGACCCGTCTTCAGATACAGCAGCACCTCATCCCGGTCCCAGCGCGAAGTCGCAATCGCCACCGCACTCCGCAAAAGCTCCACGACCGGGTGATGCGCAATCCCCCGGCGCTGGTCGATGAAATGCGGTATCTCATGCTCCCCAAAAATCCGACGAATCGCATCCTGATAACCCTCCAGGTCCGGCACAATCACCCCAATCTCGCGATACCGCAGCCGCTCCTCTTCCGCCGCACCAATAACCATCTGCCGGATCGTCTGCGCCGCGACGCGCACTTCCGTCTCCGGATCGCTGCACTCCCAAATCTCCACACCCCGCGTTTTCGAAGAAAACAAATCTCCCTGCAGATTCGTTGCAGTCCCCTCTCCCGCTTTCCCCCGGCCCCCTTTGTGGTCCTTCGTGCTCTTCGTGTCCTTTGTGTTTAACTCGGGCCGCTCAAACAGATCTCGCTCCACCCGCACCAGCGCTTCACCATGAAATCGGTAGGACGTGCGCAACGCCTCCGTCCGACCAACCGCCACCCGATGCTTCCGGAAAAGATCCATCAGCCGGCAGTACAGCCGCTCCGTCCGCGCAAAAACACCCATCTGCTTCGGCCAACACCGAATATCCCGGATCGGCCCCGCATCCGGATCGGCCAGAAGCGTAATCGTCACCCCGCCCGAATGCTCCGCGAGCGCCACCACCATCCGCAGTTCCAGCGCCGACATCGCCGAAAACCCATCCACCCACACCCGCGCCCGTTCTCCCCCCTCCCCAGCCCCTCCCGTAATCAACGCCGATTCCCCCATCCGCAACGCCGCATGATGCATGATCTTCTCGAAATCCCACGCATCCCGCGCATCGATCACCGCCCCCCACGCATCCAGCAGAACCGCAAGATCATGCAGCTTCCGCCCCGTCACCGCCTCCACATCCTTCCGCCCCGCAATCTCCCGCAGCGACTCCCCCGTGTGCCCGTGCTGCCGAAGCTCCCGCAACGTCGCATCCAGCTTCTGCACAAACCCCGGCCGCTCCGCAACCCCCGCAAAAATCCGCAGCTTTTCCTTCTGCGCCCGCACCACCTCCTCCAGCAGCACTACCCGCACCACCTCCTCCATCGGCTTGATCCGCTCCCCCTCCAGAAACCCCACCTCCCGCCCGATCAGCGACGCAAGCCGCCGAAAACTCAGCACCTGCGCCCGAAAAGTACCCGCCCCGCCCCCCCCTTCAGAACGCCCACCCCCTTCGCCGGCCAGCAGCATGCGCTCCGCCGTAAACGTTCCCTGTTCCGGCGTGATCCAGAAGAGCGCCCCGCCGAGCGGATCGCGCATCCCCTCCGCACGCATCTCCCTCGCGCATCGCGTGCTCTTCCCGGTCCCCGCGCGCCCGATCAAGAATTGCACAGCCACGCTGCACTCCGCCAGTACGGTGAATGGCCCCACTCTATCGACCGCCACCATCATTGCAAAAGGAAGCGCGCGCGATGGGGAGCGATGGGTGCGCGACGGGCCGTAGTGGGCAGGTGGTGGGGGCGTAGGGGGTGGGTAGAGGGGGGGTGCAGCAAAAATAAGGTTCCCCCTGCTGGCCCGGCCAGACAGGGGGTCTCTCTCTCTCCCTCTTGAACGGGCATACCCGCTCAATGAGTCTCACGTTGTTGGCACGCGTCTGTCCCTTGATATAACGCCGCAGCAGACGCACGGTTGCATGGCCCTACCCGCGAGCCGGAGTTTCAGCTAACCTCAATGAAAGACGCAGCGTCAGTCGTTTTCTTTCTCGCATGGTAGGGATTTATGGACGGAAAGCCAAAAGAAAAATGCTTATGAGAACGGAGTTAAATGTCATCATTGTTCGATAATGATGGGCCAAAGGGCCTTGCCATCGAGACCTCGAGCCGGCATGGATCGGTGGCGGTTTCCTATGGTCCCCATCTTCTCCAGACTATCGAGCTCCCGGTGGGCAATCGACATGCGACCGAGTTGATGCCGGCGATCAGTGCCTTGACGGCGAAGGTGGGGTGGCGGCCGGACCAGATCGAGCATGTCTACCTGTCGCTGGGGCCCGGCTCGTTCACGGGGCTGCGGATCGCAATCGCGATTGCCCGGGCGATGCATCAGGCGGTTGGATGTAAACTATTGGGTGTGCCAACGTTAAATGTTATTGCGGAGAATGCGCCGGGCGCGTTTGCGTACATCGTGCCGATCCTGGACGCGAAACGCGGACAGGTGTTTGCCGCGCGGTATCGGCGCACCGGCGCAGGGGGCGAGCTGGTGCGAGTCGCGGAGCCGGCGCTGGTGGAACCGGCGGAGTATGTTCGCGAGACATTGCGAATTGCGAATGGTGCGACTATGGGCGTTCTTGGGGAAGGGGTTGAATATCACCGGACTGCGCTCGCTTGCATCCCGGCGGAAAGCGTTCAGATGCTCGATCCGTCCCACTGGCCGCCGCGAGCCGCCACCGTCCACCGGCTGGGTTACCGTCTTGCCCAACAAGGCGCCTTTGCCAACCCGGCGACGCTTTTGCCGATTTACATCCGGCTGCCGGAGGCGGAAGAGGTCTGGCGGAAGAAGCATGGGGTGCCGCTCTAACGTTCCCCCCCCCCCCCCCGGGGGGGGGCGGCGCAATTGTGGATGTTCGGACCCAACGACGCGTTAAGATGGTGAGCACCTCACGAACGGCGAGATCGGGCAACTCGTGGCACAGATCAAGTGAGAATGGATGGCGATCCTCTCCTATCAATCCCAGGCAGCGCTGAATCCGCGGCGGAGCGCATTGGCGTTGTGGTCGCTTGCGCTGGGGGTGGCGAATCTCGGCATTATCATCGCGGGGCTCTATTGCATCGGGTCTCTGGATGCCACGCCGGCGGAGAAGTTTGGGTTCATTCTGGGGCTGATTCTCGAAAGCGTGCCGGTTTTTGTTCTGACGCTTGCGTCGGTCATTCGCGTGCAGCGGAGCCGGGGGATTTTGCGGGGGCTGCTGCCGGCGGTGATCGGGTCGTTTCTGGCGAGCAGCAGCGGGCTCGTGGCGATGTGCCAGGGGTTCGACGCGTGGACGCACTGCTGGACGCGGATCATGTAGATCTCATAGAAGACAATGGTTGAGTTGGGGTTCAAGTGGACTTCAATTGGCGGTTAGGGCGTTGCGGTGAGGTGGATTTTGGTACTAATATACCTGCCGCACCCATCATAAAACCGTAAAACCGGCTTGGCTCGCTCACGCGAATCTTTTGCTGCCGCCACTAAGTAGTTGACACACCCAATATATATAATAAGGTTTAGTCATGAATACCATTGAAAAACATCCCGAAACGCTTGTCGAAGCCATTCGGTATTTCGCTGACCCTGAGGTGTCTCTTGCCTTCATGGTCAAGATGGTTTGGCCGGATGGGATCGTCTGTCAGCACTGCGGCGGGGCGGAACATTCGCTCCTCAAGACTCGTCGGATTTTTAAGTGCAAGGCGTGCCGTAAGCAGTTCTCCATCAAGGCTGGCACGATCATGGAAGACAGTCCGCTCGGACTGGACGTTTGGCTTACCGCCGTGTGGATGATTGCCAATGCCAAGAACGGCATCGGCAGCTACGAAATCCATCGTGGCTTGGGCGTCACCCAAAAGACCGCTTGGTTTCTTCTCCACCGGATTCGCCTCGCCATGAAGATCGGTTCCTTTCGCAAGCTGGCGGGGACGGTCGAAGCGGACGAAGCGTACATCGGAGGCAGGCCCGCTAATTACAAGCGGGAAAACTTGCCAAACTCAAAGCCGAGGCATAGGCCCTGACGCCGGGAAAACCCACGAACCCGCGCCGTGTGGTTAGGAAGGCGATTGTTATGGGAATGCTGGAGCGCGGAAGCGAGGGGAAGCCTAGCCGGGTGCGCGTTCAGATGGTGGAAAAGGTCCGCCGTCCCCACCTCACTGAAATCATCCACGCCAATGTGGAGAAGAAATCCTTCGTAATGACCGATGCTCTCCGTAGCTACACATCGCTCGGCGAGGAAGGATTCATCCATATGGCCGTGAACCACGCCGTCCGCTACGCCGAGGGGCGGAACCACACGAACGGACTGGAAAACTTCTGGTCCCTCATGAAACGTACTCTCTTGGGCACGTACGTCGCTTGTGAGCCCTTCGACCTTGAGGCGTATTTGGATGAGCAGACATTCCGGTTCAACAACCGGAAGGACACGGACGCCGACCGCTTCGTTCGCGTTCTCAAATCTTTCAGCGGTAAACGCTTGACCTATGCCCAACTCATCGGCGAGACTGGCGTTGTACCCAGTTCAGCAGGCGTCGATGGGGACGTGGCAAGCGTCGTCCATTGAGGTTCGATCATGACCAAAAACGCGGTGACAATTCGCCTTGACGGGGATGAGATACCCTTGGAGAGCTTCGCCGAAGCCGTCTCTGGTTGGGTCGATCAACTGGCGGCACTCCGCAGCGAACTGAAGCCCAATGCCCGCATTGACTGGGTCGTATCCGACCTGAAGGCTGGAAGCGCCATATGCACCATTTTGGGAAGACCGGAAGAGGGAACATCGACGGACGATATTGAAGATGTCGTTTCCGGATACGAAGACGAATGGGACGCGTTCAAAAACGGATTGCCATCGCGGCATTCGTATGACGTTCAAGCCAGCACGCGAAAAATTGCGTCGATTTTGAATGGACGTGTAACCGCGATTCGTACCGCCGTCAGCGGCGGGAAAGAAATCGTCATCTCTCCCCAAGAACGAGTTGGCGCGTACAAGATCACTAAGGGATTCACCAGCTTCGGCGCTGTAACTGGAAAAGTCCAAACAATCTCTACCCGCTATACACATCACTTCCTGCTTTACGACGTTGACGATGATCACAAGATAACCTGCTACCTACGCGAAGGGTCTGAGGACATCATGCGTGAGATGTGGGGAAAAACAGCGATCGTTGAAGGGGAACTTTATCGGGATTCTAAGACGGGACGTGTTGTCACCGTCCGAGACATAACAGTGGTGGAAGCGGCGCCTAGTCATGGAGGCTGGCGCGACGCGATAGGAATTGCTCCTGGAGGAGCCAACGCCATCAATCCAGAAGAAGCAATTCGGAGAGCGCGGAGTGGCTGATAGAGCGGCTTACTACTGGGACTCATGCTGTTTTCTGTCACTGATTGAAGGAAAATCACGGTGGCCGAACCGCGTTCCGATGCTGGAATTGATTCTAGATCGATGCGAACGCGACTTGTGCGATATCTACACCTCTGAAGCCACAATAACGGAAGTGGCCTACGCGAAGTATGAGCAAGATAAAAAGGCGCTCGATCCCGCCGCCGAAAAAAAGATTGATGCGCTTTATGTTCCGGTGAAAATGATCGAAGTGAGTCGGTTCATTGCTCGAGATGCCCGCGATTTCATTCGCAAGATCATCTCGCATCCAAAGGCGAAAGAGAATCCGACCGGTTTATCATTGAAAGCCATGGATGCCATCCATCTCGCCAGCGCCGTTCGTCGCGGCCTGAAGGAACTCCACACCTATGACAAGAAGCTGCACAGATTTGATGGGATGTTGGGTGTGAAGATCATCCGGCCCACCGTCCCAGATTTGCCGCTAGAGCTTGCGAGCCTACCAGACAAGGACTAATCCCAATGGCAGAAAATACACCATTTCAAAAGTTCGAATCCCTCGCCAAACACGTCTTTAGCGTGCCGAAGGAGAAAGTGGCAAAGGCCGTGGCCGCCGATAAGGAGAAGCGGGAGAAGAGACATAAGGCGGGTTGCTTTTTTCCGCAAAAACGGTATAATGTGTTTTCTGTCGGGGTGGTAGTTTAACGGCAGAACTGCGGTTTCCGCTCAGCACTCTTCGCGGACTGCTCTGCGGAAAACCGTGTATGCGGGTTCGATTCCCGTCCACTCCATCTAAGGCGACCCAATGCGGTCGCCTCTTTTGTTTTTGCGATGGGTGCGGAAGGTATATTAGGACTTGGATTTTTGACTAACGGACGGGGCGGGGCTTAATCTAGTGAACACTGTATTGGCTGGTTCCCGTTTAATTTGAGTCGGGAAGAGTTTTTCCACGGAGGAATTAGATGCGTATTGCGAAAATAGCTGCGGTTGTGGGCATTGCAGGGGCAGTGGCGGCGGGGCTGAGCGGTTGCGAAAAGAGCCGGGATGAAATGCGGCCGGACATGGACAAGGTGCAGAGTGATGAGAAGGGGCTGCAGGCGCGGGACCTGCGCGAGATGACGAACAAGATGGCGCCGGATCTTCTGAGCATTGATGAAATCGCGCGGAGCCCGTATCGCGTGACGGTGGTGATGAAGAGCATTGATAACAAAACCGAGGACATGCAGGGGCGGAATCTGGACATTTACGTGGCCCGTCTCGTGGGGTTGCTGAATTCGGCGCAGTCGCGGGACCGCATTCTGTTTGTGGAGAATCGGGCGACGCTGGAGAAGCTGCAGAGCGAAGAGCTTGGCGGCGGACCGAACAAGGACACGTTCGAGGATTCCTCGCGGACTGATGCGCCGCCGCCGCAGGATCCGCGCATCAAGCCGCAGTTCGCTCTTTACGGCACGTTCTACAGCATGAACAACGGCAAGACGAGCTACTATCTCTGCCAGTTCAAGATGACCAGCCTGACGACCGGCGCGCAGGTCTGGACCGGGCAGTACGAGGTCAGCACGCTGAACTAAAACGCAAAACTCAAAACGCAAAACACAAAACCTTCTTCGAAGGCGGCTGGTGTGTTTGCGTGCGGAGTTTGTGCGTACGACGAGTGAGGACAATCCCGTGAGGAATGATTCAATGGAGAAGCGAATGGCGATTCGCGTGTTTTGTGTTTTGTGTTTTGCGTTTTGCGTTTTCCTCGCCGGTTGCTCATCGGAGGCGGTGAGCAAGGATGCGAAGACGACGTTTCTCAATGCCGACGACATGCAGGCGATGACGGATAAGATGGCGGCTTCGATCATGGGGGATCCGTACATTCTGCAGGAGATGCAGAAGGGGCCGATGAAGATTGTGATCAAGCCGGTGGAGAACCAGACGAACGAGATCATCCGGGACAACCGGAGGGAGCTGTTCGTGCACCGGCTGCAGGGGCTTCTGGCGACGAAGCCGTCGCTGCGGGACAAGTTCGTGTGGGTGGTGAACCGGTCGGATTACGAGAAGCTGCGAGCGGAGGAGATACCGGACGTGGGGCCGTCGGAGGACCGGATTCTGCCGGAGTATGCGTTGTGGGCGACGTTCCTTGCGGACACGCGGGCGACGTCGAAGGGGCGGAGCGACATTTATTTATGCCAGTACAAGCTGACGAATCTGCAGACGGGAGCGGAACTGTGGACTGGGCAGTATGAAACGCAGAAGGCGATCAAGGCGGGATTGCTGGACTAGAATGGACGGTCCGCTGAGCGGTTGAATCGTCGAGTTGAGCCAGTCAACTGAGTCGCCCAGGAAGCAAATTTTGGAGAATCGAATGAAGCGTCGTGTCGTCCCCGCCCTGATTTTGGCCACCGTTCTCGCCGCGGCGGGTTGCCAGGAAACGCCAAAGGAAGCGCGCAATTCCGTGAATCTTTACCAGGTTGGCGATTTTGCCGGGGCGGAGGCTCAACTGCGTCCGGTGATCGACAAGAAGGACGAGAATTACGTGCTGAACAATTGCCGGTACGGCAGCGCTGCGATTGCGGCGGGAGATCTGCCGGGGGCGGAGAATTCGTTCATGGCGGCGTACAACGTGATGAACGCGACGCACGTGAACGATTCGGGGCGGACCACGGGTGCGGCGGTTTTCTGGGAAGGGGTGAAGGTGTGGACGGGGGAGCCGTTCGAGCGGGCGATGGCGCACTATTACCTGGGGGTGGTGTTTCTGATCAAGCACGACTATGAAAACGCGCGGGCGGCGTTTCAGAACAGCCTGTTCAAGCTGCGCGCGTATGCGAACGTGGATGATCCGAAGCATTACGAGGAGGCAGAGAGCAGCTTCGCGATGGGGTATTTCGGGCTGGGCCTCTGCTATTCGCGGCTGGGGCGGGACGATCTGGCGCAGGCGAATTTCGCGCTGGCGGAGAAGAACGATCCACGGCTTGTGGGCGTGATCCGCGATGTGCAGGATCCGAAGACCAACGCGATTATCTTCGTGGATGCCGGGATGGGTCCGCGACGGGCGCCCAAGGGGTGGTACAACGAAGAATCGGCGTTTGGTCCGACACCGGCGGAAGCGGGACCGATTGGTCCGGCGGAACTGATCGTGGACGGCAACGTGGTGACGCATGAGGGCGAGACGTATCACATGGTCGATACGCTGGCGATGGCGCAGGAACAGCGCTGGCAGGACATCGATACAATTCGCAAGACCAAGGCGGTGATCGGGACGGGCGCGATGGCGGCGGGGGCGGGCGTTGCGGGCTACGGCGCCAGCCGGCATGACGCCGGCACGGCGCTGGCGGGCCTGGGCATCATGGCGGTTGGCGCGGCAATCGCGGCGAGTTCGCAGGCGGACCTGCGGTACTGGGAGACGCTGCCGCGAACCGTGTATGTTCTTCCGGCCTCGCTGACGCCGGGAGCGCACGAGATCCTGGTTCGTGCGGGCGGCTCCCAAAGCGCGCCGCTGCAGGTGAACATTCCGCCTGCGAGTCCCGGGAACAGACAGGACAACGTGTACTACTTCCGCCTGCTCCGCTGATGCCGGATGCAGAAGGAGCGGGGGGGCCGAATGAAGGCGCAGGAGGCGGATACAGTAACTGTTTACCGCACTGCCTCCCCCCAAAAAAATCGACGTAAATCAGCCAGGAAAAACTTGGCGCGGCAAAGCCGCAACCAAAACACGAAGGCACGAAGACACGAAGGACCACGAAGAAAAAGACGACACGGCGACGAAGTGGAACCGCGGATAAACACGGATGAACACGGATGTTGGGAACTTGGTTCTAATGAATCTTGTCAGAAAAAGAAGAAGATTCCGGATAGTAATACGAAGGACACGAAAGAAGCGAGTTGGAGGGGACGTGCGGTGTGATCGGGAAGAGTGGGCATGGCAAGAAGAAGCGTGAACCTGGGGCGGTAAACACTTACCCGATACAGCCTCGAACGCTTTTACTCACTTTGCCTTTTACACTTCACCATGCGAGGGTTAGAGTGAATCCTTTCTGCACGAGGGTAATACGGATTCCGCATGAAACTCGCGCCGGGAGCGTGGAAACGCGTCGATCTTCGATCGACGGCTAAACTTGTCGGGGCGCGAAGATCGAGTGGGATTCGGGTAAGAAGGGCCGCACGAACATGTCCGCCATTGCGCTCTCAATTGATATTCGAAATGCCGCCGGCGTGACGTCGCGTCTGAAGGTGGAGGGGCAGAATGTATTGATTGGTCGGACGCGTGATGCGGGGTTGGCGTTGGAGTCGAACACGATATCGCGGCGGCACGCGGAGATTCTTCGGGATCCGTTCGGGCGGTGGTGGATTCGCGACCTGAATTCGCGGAACGGCACGCATGTGAATGGGGTGCGCATCACGGAGTCGGTGGTGAAGCCGGGGGATCTGATTCAGTTGGGGGAGTTCCTGCTGACGCTGTCCGCCGCAGATGAGACGAAGGCGGACGCGCCGCCGCCGCAGGCCGCGGGGGTTGAGGCGAGCGTGTCGGTCGTGGACGGCCAGGTGGGCCGGATTACGTCGCTGAAGGATTTCGAGATACCGCGGCTTTCGGCGGCGCACCTATCGACGCTCTCGGAGTTCGGGCAGCAGCTTGTGGCCATCGACGATGCCGGCGCCCGCCTCTCGGCCCTGTGCAGGCTGATGGTGAGCGCGGAGTTCCGCGGCCGCTCGGCGCTGGTCCTGCGTGCCTCGAAGGAGAATCTGACGGAGCCGCCGAAGCCGCTCTGCGCGGTGGAAGCGACGGAGAAGTACAAGGACTGGCAGCCCTACGTGTCGCGCACGGTTCTGCGGACGGTGGTGGCGCGCAACGAGCCTGTTCTGGCGGGGAACACGGCAGGATCGCGCGGCGGAGGGAGCGGTCCGAATCCGACGCCCCCGCCGACGCCGGATTTCGCGGAGCTTTCGATCTCGTCGGACGTGATGGCGATTTCCGCCGTCGCGGTGCCGGTGCGGAGCGAGAAGACTTACATGGATCTTTTGTACGTTGTCTTTCCGCCGGAGTGCGCCACGTCGGAGTGGCTGGCGCTGGCGGCGCTGGCGGTGAAGCAGTTTCAGCAGGCGGAAACGACGTGGGTGGGCAAGAAGCTCGGGGAGGTGCACGCGGCGATCGAGCGGGAGCTGGCGCAGGCGCACGTGATCCAGGAGCGACTTGTGCCGCGGAGCATCCGGATTCCCGGCCTGGACATTGCGATTGGATTCACGCCGTGCAAATGGGTGGGCGGGGATTACGTCGATGTCGTGGCGGGGAAAAATGGGCAGGTGCTGCTGGTGATCGCGGACGTCTGCGGCAAGGGGTTGCCCGCGGCACTGGTCGCGTCGAGTCTGCACATGATGACGCACACGGCGATGCGCGCCGGCACGCCGCTGCTGGAAATCATGCAGAATCTGAACGTGTATCTCGCCGAGACGCTGGCGGACGGCACGTTCGTGACGGCGCTGGCGGCGATGCTGGATCCGGCGACGGGGAAGCTGGAAGTGATCAACGCGGGGCATCCAGCGGGGATCTTCGTCACGCCGTCGGGCACGGTGGAACTCACGCAATCGGCCGCGAACATGCCGCTGGGAATCGATCCCAACGCGGTGCTGCAATCGGAAACGACCACCCTCGAGGCCGGCACGTTCTTCGTTATTTTCACTGACGGCCTTACGGAGCTGCCGCTGGAGGGGGGCAATCTTCTGGGGGAAGAAGAGCTGGCCACCCAAGTCACGAGGCTGATCACGGAATCGCCAAACTGTAGCTGCCTCGACGTCTCGGGCAGACTCACGGCGCTTCTCGACTCTCTTCAGTTCGGCATGTCGCAGGATGACCGCACGTTCATGCTCGCCCGCCGGGTGTAGCCGCGTGGGACGGTTGATTCCGTCGCCGGCGGATTTCCATGCGCCCCCCATGCGCGTTTACACTCATCCCGTGGCAAAGAGGTGGAAACTGCCAATGCTGGTGCGCAAGATCTCCGCATGGTGCCTCGTGATTCTGGCGGCAAGCGCCGGAGCGTTCGCCGCGACACCGATTCTCCCGACTGTTCCGCAGGATCTGACGACCACGACCACGGAACTCGGGCACCTGGCCGGGGGCCTGGAACTGCACATTTCACCAGACAACTCGCGGCTGGCTTTTCCGACGCATGCCGGTTTTATGAGCCCGGCCGACACCGAGAATTACGATGCGAAGGAGAACCCCGGTCTCGCGGCGCTGCGGATATTCATCGATGGGAAGCCGACGATCGCCAGCGCGGAATTCACGACGGTGCTGTTTTCGCCGGATTCGCAGCACGTCGGTTATGCGATGAAGGCGCGGAACAGTTGGCAGGTGATGGAGGACGATCGCCCGATCGTCACCGACGCGCAGAATATTCCCGGGCTGCAGGGCCGGGGCAGTCCGATCGTGTTTTCGCCGGACTCGCAGCACGTGGCCACGGTGGTGCAGAAGAACTGGCACTGGTTCGTTTCGCACGACGGCGTCGAGTGGCCGATCGCGGGGGGCATCAATCTGCCCTACTGCGGCCTGATGACGTTTTCACCGGATTCGCAACACGTGCTGGTGATGGGGAAGGGGGGTCGGAATTCGATGCAGATTTATGAAGACGGCGTTCTGTTGCCGCCACCGCCGGAGCCCGCGCCGGCGCCGCAGGGCGTGCGACCGCTCGATCACATTTTCCCGCTCTATACGTGGGCGCCGGATTCCTCATGCATCGCGTACTACGGCGCGTTTCCGGAGAAGCGCTGGCAGGTGTTCACGACGGAGCGCGTTCCCTTCGTGTCGCCGCAGTACGATGGCATTTTGCAGAACAGCCTTGTTTTCTCGGGCGATTCGAAGCAGCTCGTCTACGTCGCCAGGGAAAGGGGCAAGTGGCACGTGGTGGTGGACGGCAATGAGGACGCTACGGCGTTCGACGAGGTGGCCGCGGCGACGATCACCTGGCTCGCGGCAACCAGCGAGGGGCAGCCGGAGCGGCTCGTCTATATTGGCCGGCGCGGGAAGGAGTGGAATCTTTACATCGACCACAAAGTGGTTGGCGATGTTTTCGACGGTGTTGTCGATGTTTCGTTTGTGGTTTCGCCTGACCGCCGGCATTTCGCGTTTGCCGTTGCACGAGGGAATCAGGCGGTGCTTATGCGGGATGGGAAGGCGGTCGGCGTCTACGAATCGATCGGTGCGGGCACGCTGGCCTTTTCGCCGGACTCAGAGCATCTCGGTTACGGCATTCGTCGGAAGATGCGCTGGCATGCGGCCGTGGATGGGCAGATCGGGACGGCGGATTTTTCAGGAATGTGCGTCTGCCCGGTCACTTTTTCGCCCGATTCGAAGAACGTTGCGTTCCAGGCGCAGTTGAATCCCGGCATGATGCGGCTGTACGTGGGGATCAACGCCGACTACCAGTCCCGATTCTTCGAGACGTTTCTGGCGGGGAGCAGCATCACGTGGCGCGACAACAAGACGCTGGTCACGATGGCGGGGAACAAGATGGTGGCGTATCGCGTGGAGGCACGCATTCCGGAATAAGCCGGTCCACAAACCGCTCCAGCCGTTGCATGTTCCGGAGCACCGGTCCATGCCCCGGCAGGATGGCGCTGGGGTGATAGCCCTGCATTTTGCGGATGGATTGCCGGTTCATCGCGGGGTCGGCCGAGAATGTCTGCGGTGATTCGCGCAGCACGGGCAGCAGGCCCGTGACGTAATCATTCGTGTTGACAACGTCCCCGACGAAGAACAAGCGGTCGCGCTCGCGAAACAGGCCGATATGCCCGGCGGTATGCCCAGGCAGATGCACCACGCGGAAGCCGGCGATTTCATCCCCTTCCTTCAGGCGTTGCGTCACCGGGGACCGCCTTCCGGCCCAGATCACGTTTCCGACGAATTCCCACGCGGGATTTTGCCGGACCAAGGGGGCCTTCCCCTCGGCTCCGTCGGCATCCTGCTCGTGTACGAGCAGCTTGGCGTTCCATTGTTCGCAAATCCGGGCGGCGCAACCCTGATGATCGGGATGGGCATGGGTCAGCACCACCGCCGCGACGCTCCGGCCGCGCAGTTGCCAGCGCATCAGCGGC
Organism: Phycisphaerae bacterium; assembly: GCA_035524355.1. Lineage (GTDB taxonomy): Bacteria > Planctomycetota > Phycisphaerae > WQYP01 > WQYP01 > DATKPA01. The sequence goes on from DATKPA010000070.1 coordinate 80,111, forward strand.
CACGACCAGCGGGTCGCAGCATCCACGACGATACCCCCGCCCTCCGCCTCGATGTAATACGCATTAAACGCATACGGCCAGAGGAATCGAAAACGATAAACGCCCTCGGCAATCTGTTTCATCGCCGCTCCTATGCATCGCCCCCCATACGTCAGAGCGCCAACTTCCAATCAAACCCGCGATTCTCCCCTCGCCCGTTTCGTGTTTTGCGTTTTGAGTTTTGTGTTTTCGCAATTAGCGGACCTGAACTGCGCTTGATTCCCACCCCCGTAAAGCCGATAAGGAATCCATGGACTTCTCCGCCTCCAGCCTCCTCGCCGGCCTGCTCGTGAGCTCTCTGGGCGCCGGCATCTTCCTTTACGGCAAGTCCACGACCAAATTCCTCCCGATGGCCGTGGGCGGGGCGATGTCGCTCTATCCGTTCTTCATCACCGCGCCGTGGCTGCTGTATTCGCTGACGGGTGCTCTTTGTGCCCTGCTGTACGTGGCGCGCGAACGGGCGTGAGGCAATTCCGGCATCCGCAAATTCCTTCGAAGAATCGGTACTTGAACGTCACTTCCCCTGCGTCGTCGCGCTCGCCCGCAGCGTCACCTGCCCCCACGCCGCCGGCCCCAGCTCGTCCTTCGCCCAGCTTCGCACCCACGTCCGCGCCCCTTCATCATTATTCCACGTCGCGACGTTCATTCGGATTTCCCCCGACGCCTCTCCTCCGTTCCCAAACAACATTCCCCGCGGCAGCGCCACCGTCACCCGATACCCGCCCCCCCCGGGTTCCTCCGCCACCGCCGTCTTTACCCGTGCTTCCGCCGCCGCATCCAGCCGCCGCAGCGTAGTCTGCTTCACCCCGAACCCTTCGTTCCGCCACAGTTCCACTCCCTTGGGCCCGAAAGGGACGACCCAGATCCGCTGCGCCTCCGCCGCGTCGCTCCGGCTCCACGCCACGCTCACCGCGTCGCTGGCGATACCCCCGTAGCGCCAATCCAGATCCATCGCCGGCGAGTAGCTCTTCGTCCCATCCACCACCCGCACGCGCACATAGACGTTCTCGCCGTCGGCCGTCATCTCCCACTCCGGTTCCGTCTGCTGCAGCGCTTCGTGCCGCGGGTCCCATGCGTACGCCTCGCCCTGTGCCGCGCTCGCCCATCCTTCATCACTGTCCATCGACACCGTTGCCACCACTGGCACCTCGGCGTGGGGCACCACCGGCACCCGGCGCTTCAACACCACCGTGCAGACACGCCCGCCTTCCTCCCCCCCCGCCGCCTCGCGTGCACCGGCCCCGCGCGGATCACGCCAATGCACGACAAATTCCACTTGCGGCGGCGCCTTCACCGCAAAAGCCCCAGCGCCCCACGTCAGTGACATCGGCCAGCTCTCCCGCGCTCCGGGCGCCAGATGCCGAATCTGGTGCGGAATATCCATCTGCCAGGGCGCATCAAAATTCTCGACAAACGGATTCGCATTATCCCGTTCCGTCGTCGTCGCCAGGTTCCGCGTGCTGGCGAGGCGGAGCTCCACATCCAGCGGCACGTCCAGCGGATTCCCCACATGCATGACCAAAGTCCCCCTCATCGCCCCGCCGACATCAGAATCATCCACGACGCCCTGCACACCCATCACTTCGTTGGGAATCGCCGCGATCTGATCGAGCACGTCGCGTTCCCCGGCGGTGAACATCTGATCGCCATCAATTGCGGGCGCGTTGTCCGGCGTGATGAGGCGCACCATCGCCGCATGCATTCCATCCCCGCCATCGCCGCCGAAGCGCAGTAGCGTGAAGTGCCGGGGCATGATGGAGGCGTCCTGCATCATGCGCGCCGCCACAGGTCCCAGCATCGTGTAGCGAATCCCGTCGCGCGTGGGCTCGAGTGCATAGCCGCTCTCGTCCGGCGCTGCGGCATAGACCCCGACCACCCGCGGCCCGGTGCCGCCCATTTGCACCGCACCGTTGCCCTCGACGCTCACGATTGGCCGCTCGTTGAACTGCACCAGCATCCGATGCACTGCATTCCAGTGGCCTCCGCCCGCTCCCCCCCCAATTCCGCCTTCCCCGGCCTTCTCCCGCCACAAGGGCCGATGCAGCAGCAAGACCACATATTTCGTCTTCCCCGAATCGCCCGCGTCCTCATCCGCCATCCCGCTCGCCCGTTCAAACGTACGGTTCAAATCCGCTTTCAGCCACGCGCGCTGCTGCTCACTGATCGCATGCACTCCAAACGGATCGAGATTCTCCTCGCTGTCGAGCACGATGACGTGAACTGATCCCACGTCCACGCTGTAATAGAGCGGTCCCATCTTCTTTTGATAGAGCCCCTCAAACCGCCGGTCTCCCGCCCCCCCCACATCCCGCGTCCCCGGCACCACGTCCGTCTCCCCGACGCACGGATACCACGGCATCTTCAACGTCCCGAGCGACCCCCGCATCTCTTCCACCTCTTCTGCGTACCGCTGCTCACTGCGCGTCTCCCCCGCCACGAGATTTCCCAGTGTAAACACCGCCGTGGGTCCCAGCAGATTCACCTCCCGCACGGCCTCCGCCACGTAGCGTCTGCTCGCCGCATTCCCGGGGGCCATGGATCCGAGAATCACCAGATTCATTCCGTGCTGCCCCCCGCCCTCGCCCGCCACATTCGGCAATGCCGCGCCCGCGGTGCCGGCGTTCACGGCATCTCTCCCCGGTTGTCCGGCAAACGCAGTGGTTGCTGCGGCCAGCGCAAAAAAGAGGAGGCGCCGAATCGTCCCCGCTCCTGTCACATGCATTTCTCGTCTGCCCATCGCAGCGCTGCCTTCAAATCCACGAGGGAACAAAGGGTATGTTACCGGGAGTCTGTTACCGGGGTATGTTATCGTCGTTCCCCTGGACCCGCATGCCGCGGCGCGAGGATACGGCGCGAGAATGCCGTTGCCGCAGAAAGAAAGCGGGCGTGCCGAGTGCCTCGACACGCCCGCTGCACGTGCTGGTGGAATAGCTGCTTCCGTGTCTGAAGCGGCTGCTGCAGGTGGAAGACAAAGAGAATTGATTATTTGGCGGGCTGGAAATCGACAAGGGTCATGGTGGAGGTGGCCTTCATCGGTTCCTGCACGTCGCTGATGGTCTTGACCATGCCGCCGGGGACATCGGGGGTGGACCAGATTTTGATGTTGGCGGTCATCGCACGGGGTTCGGTGGTCACGACGGTGAATTCGCGCGTGGTTGCATCCACGCTTTTGCCGTTGACGTCCACCTTGTCCTTTCCTTCCTTCATGTCCTTGATTTCGCCCTTCATGTTGGGAGGAACGCCTTCCTTGTCCTTATCGATCTTGGCAGGGACTTCGGTTTGTCGCGCGGGCATGGTGTGCTTCTGGCCCATGATGGTGGTTTCCATGGTGATTTCGACGATGGCGGCGTCGGGTTTTACATCGATGAGTTTTTCGGTCATGACGGATTCGGGGCGGCTCATCCCCGCCATCGCGGGCATGTTCATCTCGGTGGTCTGCTTGTAGGTGACGGTGGTCCCCGGTTTGAACTTGGCCCAGGACTGGTAGGCGGGATTATCGATCTGCTCCGCTTTCACCGCGCCGGAGAGGCCCGCGATACACGCCGCAATGGAGAGACAACGCACCGGTAGCCGCATGGGAAGTTCCTTGGTCAGAGTTCAGATGTCATCAGGCAAACGGAACAGATCGGAACAGACTTGCCTCCGGCGAGCGCCGGCTCCGCCACTATAGGCGACAAATGCCCGGTCGTCACCGCAAATGAATCGCGATTGTAGAAACGAGGAACCGTCCGCAGCTCCAGGCGGGGCGGCGGACGGTTCTGTTGCAAATGGCCCGATGAATGGCCACGAAAAACACTAAAGACACGAAAGGAGCCGGGCGTTGAAAACGCTCCTTATCTGCTGCTGAATTCGGCGAAGGAGGTCTTGGCAGCGGCGCCGTCTTCGGGCATGGGGATGGCCCTGGCGGATGCCTTCTCTTTCTTTTTCGCGGGGGCGGGTGTTGCGGACATGGGCTTTGCCGCGGCAACGTGCGTTTGCGTGTCGCTGCGCTGTCCGGTGACCAGTTGGGCGAGGTCGCTGACGACGCGTTTCACTTCGCCGGCCTGGCTGGCGAGTTCCTCGGCGGCGGCCGCGGATTCCTCGGCCGCAGCCGCATTGGCCTGCACGACCTTGTCCATCTGCGAGACGGCGGTGTTGACCTGCGAAATGCCCTGGGTTTGCTCGGTGGATGCGCCGGCGATTTCACCGACGAGAGAACCGGACTTGCTGGAGGAGGTGGTGATCGCCTGCAGCACCGAGGCGACGTCGGTGGAGATCGTTACGCCGGACTTGGCGTTGTTGACCGACTGCTCGATGAGGTGAGCGGTGTTCTTCGCCGCTTCGGCGGAGCGCATCGCGAGATTGCGCACTTCTTCGGCGACGACGGCAAATCCTTTGCCCGCCTCACCGGCACGCGCCGCTTCAACGGCGGCGTTGAGCGCGAGCAGGTTTGTCTGGAACGCGATCTCGTCGATGACCTTGAGAATCTTGGCGGTCTCGCCGGCGCTCTTTTCGATTTCGTTGATGGCGGTGGACATGCGGGTCATCGCGTGGTTGCCTTGTTCGGCGGATTTCTGCGATTCACCGCTGAGGGTGTTGGCCTGCTGTGCGGTTTCGGCGTTGCGTCTGGCCATGGAGGAGATTTCTTCGAGGGCGGAGGTTGTTTCCTCGAGGCTGGCGGCCTGCTCGCTGGCGCCCTGGGCGATGGCCTGGCTGGATGCTGAAACCTGGGACGCGGCCGAGGCGAGCTGCTCGGATCCCGCGCCGAGAGTACCGGCAATTTGGGAGAGGATGCGGACAAGGCTGCGAACGATAAAGAAGGAGAGGGCCGCGCTTATCACGAGGGCGGAGATCAGCCCGATGATGGTGCCCGTGAGGGCGCGTTGTGCGGCGGCGACACCGAGGGCGGCGTGCGCGTCGCCGTACTTGTTGTTCCAATCGATCATGTTGTGGAGGAGCGACTCGGTGGCCTCATTCGCGGGGACGACCTCCTGGAAATAGAGTTCCGTGGCCTCCTTGTCTTTCTGCTCGCGGCTAAGCGGGAGGACCTTGTCGCGCGCCTGGGCGAGAGTGGCGCGGAGTTCCTTGAGGTGTTCAAAGTTTTTGCGATCCTCGTCCTGGTTGATTTCCTTCTCATAGGCGACCATGTCGTCGTCCGTCTCTTTGAGGGAGGCGCTGAGCTTGGCCTCGACGGTGGCGACGACCTCCTTGGTCGGCGCGAGGATGTGCTCGCCGAGGAGGGACTGGGAGTCCTGGATGTCTGAAGCGAGCGCGCCGCAGGCGAGTATGCCGGGCATCGCGTCTCCGGTGATAACGTCCATTTCGCGATGAATCTGGGAGATTTCGACACAGGCAAAGACGCCCAGTGCAATCGTGATGGTCAGCACGGCGCTGAAACCGAGGGTAATGCGTTTACCAATGGTAAGAGACAAGAGCAACCTCCAAAAAAAGACAAAGAGCAACTGCGGCGGAAGTACAAGTTCCACCTTGAAAGCGGGCTGTTTTAGGTCAGGCACGGAGGCTGGAGGCAAACCCACTCGCGGCGCACGGGTGCAGACCAGACGTTTCGAGATTTCCGAATGCCAGTGTGTCCATCTGGCGAAGTCATGCATCGGTCGAAACGCAGAGGCGAATCGTTGGGGATGCCCCTCCTTTTTGGGTGTATCCTCTTGTGGTTCACTTAGAGGTGGGGTGTGTGTGGATGTGACCGGCGCGTAACGAAATGGGGTGACACGCTTTATGTCACAATACGAATGATGGTGGGATTGCCCGGCAGCGAGGCATTCGCTGGCTCCCCTTTGAAGGTGGGGCTGCAAAGCGTGGGTGAAATGACTTCCTGGTGATTGGCCATATGCAAAAACAAAAAGGGCCGCGATCTTGCGATCGCGGCCCGGTTTGATTTGCAGAGGAACATGGGCGGGACGCCCATGCCACGTTTTCGGGTTATCCTTCGAGACCGCCCTTGTACTTTTTGGCGGGCTTGCTGGGATCTTCGGGCTGGTCGCCGCCGGTGTCGGCTCCGGCGCCCCACTGGGCGCGTTTGAGGGAGAGGCCGATCTTGCGGTCGTCGATGTCGACGCGGAGGATTTTGACTTCCACATCGTCGCCGATCTTGACCACGTCGGTCGGGTTTTCGACCTTCTCGTCGGAGAGTTCGGAGACGTGCAGGAGACCTTCGAGGCCGGGTTCGAGTTCGACGAAGACGCCGAAGTTGGTGATCTTGGTGACCTTGCCGCGGACGATCATGCCCGGCTGGTAGTTGGTCGGGATGGCGTGGAGCCAGGGGTCTTCGGTCATCTGCTTGAGGCCGAGGGCGACGCGGTTCTTTTCCTGGTCGACCGAGAGCACGACGCACTGGATTTCGTCGCCCTTCTTGAGGAGTTCGCTGGGGTGAGCGACCTTCTTGGTCCAGGAGAGATCGGAGACGTGCAGGAGGCCGTCGATGCCTTCTTCGATTTCGATAAAGGCGCCGTAGTTGGTGAGGTTGCGGACCTTGCCGGTGATGACGGTGCCCGGGGGATACTTCTCGGCGAGGAGTGTCCAGGGGTTGGCTTCGGTCTGCTTCATGCCGAGGGAGATTTCCTGCTTGGTCTTGTTGACGTCGAGGACGACGACTTCGATCTCCTCGCCGACGGAGACCATTTCGCTGGGGTGGTTGATGCGCTTGGTCCAGCTCATCTCGGAGATGTGGACGAGACCTTCGACGCCTTCCTCGAGCTTCACGAACGCACCATAGGACATGATGTTCGTGACGGTGCCCTTGACGCGGGTGCCGACGGGGTATTTCTCTTCGGCATGTTCCCACGGCGAAGCCTGCTTCTGCTTGAGGCCGAGGGCGATCTTTTCCTTTTCCTTGTCCACGTTGAGCACCATGACCTCGATCTCCTGATCGAGTTTGACCATGTCGCTGGGGTGGTTGATGCGGCCCCAGGACATGTCGGTGATGTGGAGGAGGCCATCGACGCCGCCGAGGTCGACGAACGCGCCGAAGTCGGCGATGTTCTTGACGGTGCCCTTGCGGGTCTGGCCGATGGTGATTTCGTTGAAGAGCTTCATCTTGGCTTCGCCGCGCTGCTTCTCGAGGAGCTTGCGGCGGCTGATGACGATGTTGCGGCGTTCGAGGTCAATTTTCAGGATCTCGGCGTCGATGGTGCGGCCGATGTATTCGCCGATGTCCGCCGGGCGACGGATGTCGACCTGGGAGGCGGGGAGGAAGACGGGGACGCCGATGTCGACGAGGAGGCCGCCCTTGATCTTGCGGGTGACCTTGCCGGAGACGGGGTCGCCTTCCTTCTTGGAGGTGATGATGTTGTTCCAGCCGGTGATGCGGTCGGCCTTGCGCTTGGAGATGACGACGAGGCCGTTGTCGGATTCGACTTGTTCGAGGAGGACGGTGATTTCGTCACCGACTTCGACATCCTGCTGTTCTTCGGGATCCCATTCGCGTTGGAGGGAGAGGACGCCTTCGGACTTGAGGCCGATTTCGACGACGACATCGTCGCCGTGGATGTTGACGATTTTGCCTTTGAGGATGGTGCCGTTGGCGAAGGAGGAGCCGGTGGAATCGAGGAGGGCGCCGATGGCTTCGGGGTCGTACTGATCTTTGAATTCGAGTTCGATTGCGCCGGTGGACTGAGCTTCGTCCATGCCGAGTTCGCGGAGGAGAGCGAAATTAACCATTAAGAGAAACCTTTCGTCACATGCGCTGGTCTTTTCCGCCGGCGGCAGAACATCTGTCGTCGGCCGATGTCGCCCGCGCCAAACGCATGGCGGGCGCCGCGACAGGCGAAGGCCCACGGAGGGACTTGCGGTAACCTATAGCGGAAGGGGGAATTGTAGCAGGAATTCGCCCGCGAAAGCAACGAAGGAATCTGTGTTTGGACGATTAAAATGACATGCGCTTAATCGTAGGGTAAAACAGCGACCTATGGCGAAAAAGAAACAGATAATAGGGGCGAGTGAAAACCTCTTGGACAAGGTGAAGAGGCTCGCGATCATCGCAATGGTCTCAGACGGCCAACTCATGGAACGTCTGGTGCTCAAGGGCGGAAATGCAATTGACCTGGTATTCGGCGTCAGTACCCGAGCTTCCCTCGATCTTGATTTCTCAATGGAGAAAGATTTTTCGCCGGAGGAAATGACGTTTTTTCGGGGCGTCATAGAGGGAAATCTGCAGGAATTATTGCGGCCTGAGGGCTTCGAACCCTTTGAAGTGACACTCCAAGAGCGTCCCGAAGCGATCACTTCCGACATCGCCGGGTTTTGGGGCGGTTATCGAGTCGAATTTCGCTTGATTCAAAGCGAGAAATACAAGCAACTTGTCGGCGATGCCGCCGCATTGCGACGAAGTGCTCTGGTATTGGGTGAACTTGGGAGGTTTCAGATTGACATCAGCCGATTTGAATACTGCGCTCCGAAGGAGCACCACAGTTTCGACGGTCATAAGATTTTCGTCTATTCACCCGCAATGCTGGTAATTGAAAAATTCCGAGCTATTTGTCAGCAAATGCCCGAGTATTCGCCAGTGATAAAAAGAAACCGACCACCAACTGCCCGTGCAAGGGACTTTGTCGATATTTACGCGGTCGTTCGAAAATTTGCCATCAATCCTAAATCGCCGCAATTTGCATCGCTCTTGCAAGACATTTTTTACGCAAAGAGGGTTCCATTGGAGTTGCTCGGAAAGATCCCGGATTCCAAGGAATTCCACGAGCCAGATTTTGAATCCGTCAAGTCAACCGTCCGCCCAGCGCATAAATTGTACGACTTTGATGTGTATTTCAATTTCGTCGTTGGCATCTGTGACGACTTAAAACCCCTTTGGAAAAAAGAGCCGCCATCGATCTGAGTACCCTTTCTCGCGCATCTGATGTGTAAGATAAAAATCGAACTCTTGTGGAAATTGAGCTAGGAGAGAACACTCTTTGGACGAATAGCCAGCACGCTCGAGATAAAATCCTATCGCTTGATGGTAGGGGTAGACATAATTCAACTCCCGAATCATCTTCACTAGTTGGCTTATCGTTACCGCTCCGCGAGCGTTCCGGTACGCTTTCAAAACTTCAAATACTCCTCCCGCATACGCAGGGCGTACAGCAATATCGATCAACGTGCGTTCCAAGCCAGTTACGCGAAGGCCTTGGGCGGAAAGTTGATAATCATCCACGGTATCTTGGCGTATTACCCCAAGTTCACCAGTGTGCATTCCATTTAGTAAACACACTCGAACGTCATCCACCTGCGCAACTAGACTCGTTTTTCGCATGGGAGATCGAAAAGCCAAATCTATTCGGTTCTGCTCAAGTCGACCAGCGGACCGCGGCTTAGGCGTTTGTTCGGCGTTCACGTACATCGTTTTAGGAATCTGCTCTGTCAGGCCATGTATGCGCATTGCGGTATAGTGCGAGAGGTAACATTGGGGCCTCAATGTTACCGCAACTTGCAGGAGTGAAACGTCGCCCCAGACGTAACGGGCCTCCGGACGATACGGGAATGAGAATTCCAGCATACGCAAGCGTCCTTCTTCCAACAGGAATTGAACGAATTTCCCGAACCCCAAGGTTAAGGGCAGTTTCCATGTCGTCCTTTTGCCCGCAAGTTCCCTTTGTAAGTCGCTGTACCGGAATACTTTTTGGGATGATCCATCAAAATGAGCCAGAATGGCGGGTTTTGCCTGTTTAATTCGGCTGATTTTCGGCACTGGACGGTCCTCATATCACTGGATGGCGTGCAGTATATATACTGCACGCCATCCGCTCAACCAGGATCTAGAGATTCGCTTATCCGATACACCAAGCAACAGTCGTAGGCGCAGTATATATACTGCGCCTACGATACTCTTTCCGAGACCAATAATCGTAGAGAACATACCACCCTCCAACAGTCCCACCGCCACCGACAACCTCCTCAAAGTCGCCCTCCTCGGCGACGCCAACCTCGACAACAAGGTCGACCTCTCCGACCTTATCACGATCCTCAACAACTTCGGCCAGTCCTCCCTCTCCTGGACCCACGGCAACTTCGACTACGCCCCCACCATCGACCTCACCGACCTCTCCGACGTCCTCAGCAATTTCGGCAACATGGGCATCGGCGCCCTCTCCTCAACCGCCGCCCCAGCCCCCGAACCGGCAAGCCTCGCCCTGATCGCGCTCGCCGCCCCGCTCCTCCTCAAACGCCGCCCGACTCATGGTACTGTTCAATTCTTCGGTCAAGGCATTTGGGTCATTTGTTACGCTGCGCCCGCACGCTCAAACTCCACTGTCGTTCTCAACGACACGCCAAATGCGTCCAATATCTTCGTCAACCGTTCGAGCGTCATGCCGTTGTACTCGTTGCGCTCGTCGCGTGATACCTGGGATTCGTGCACGCCGAGCTTTTCCGCGAGTTGCCGTTGGGAGAGTCCGCGGTGGATGCGGAGGGCGATGAGCATTCGGCCCATTCCCTGGAAGTTGAGGAGTTCTTCGAATTCGCCGCGCTTCAGTTTTTTGTAGCCTTCGACTTCTTCTTCGAGTTGCATGCGGAATGATCGCATGGGGTCGAGGGTGCGTTTTACTTCGGCGGGGGTGAGGCCTTCCTTTGATCCTTACGTTTTCAATGTGCGTGCCGACGTGGATGGTTCGATCGCCCCTTCAGGGCTTCACGGATTTGTCGGGTTCTATTCCAGGGGTTCCCTTCGGTCACCCCTGGCTATTTTCGCGAGCCCCTTTGGGGCAGCTTCGGGACATTGACCGCGCCAAGATCAACGCGTTTTTGGGGCGCGAATAGTGTTCGCATGATGGCATGGATTGTAGCGAAATGTGGTGGTGGCTGGCGAGAGAATTTGGCGTGGGGGAGGGTGCTGTTTTTGGATGGGGAGCGCGGGAAGGCTCGCTCCGCGTCGGCATTCGACGGCCGCGTAAAGGCGGGACTCCGCACCCCGCCGCGATGCGGCGTCGCTAAAAGGGACATTCGCAAGGTAAAGATCAGTAAACATTTTGCGGATGAGAATTCGTTGGCGTAATGGGGGAATTCCAAACGAGGTGGCGTCAGACCCGTACAGCGATTCGGGAGCGATTTATTTGTTCCCCCGCCCCCCCGCACGGTGCCTTATTCATCCCCGGATGGAAAGCGGCGGAGGACGATGGTGCCGTAGTCGTTGATTGAGACGAAGGAGAGGTACATCGAGCGGCCTTCGGAATCGCCCTCGAATTTGTAGAGGCCGTCGGAGAAGGGGCCGAAGTCTTTTTCGCCCTGGAGGCGGGCCTTTCCGTCCTGTCCCGGGGTGAGGAAGAGGATCAAGGTGAAATTGTGGGGGAAGACGTTGGTCACCAACTGCTGCATTTCGACCTTGTAGCGTTTGCCGGGGGGATCGGTTGGGAGATTGAGGGTGGTGGATTCGGGGGTGACGACGGCGCGGCAGATGCCGTTAAAATAGCTGTAGCCGTTGGAGTACCACTTCCCGGTCCACTTTCCTTCGATGGTTTTGGCGGCGTCGGTGTTGACGACGGGGCGGTTGTCCTGCCATTTGCTGCTGAAGGTGTCGGAGCAGGCGGGCAAGAGGGCGGCGGTGAGCAGCAGAGCCGACATCTTGGACATCAAAGGGGGCATTCGAGGTTCCTCCGCGGGGTTTAGGTTGGGGGTGTTGGCAGAAGCATAACCGGCAATTGTGGATCGTTACAGAAGCGTTAGTTGCGCGCCGTGGGGGGAAACTTCCCCGGGTTGGAGTTCCGCGTTCAGGGGGGGCTGCGACGCCGCCTGAAGATGGCGGAACTCCAACCTGGGGACTTCGAACGGGAACTGGGGGCGGGACAGAGAACCAAAGCCGGAGTAAGATGAGTAACTTCTTCGGGAAGGGAATATTTCCAGGTCCTGGCGCATCCAAGGAGCACGCGGTGGCAGAATCTGCTTTCGATATGATCGTAATTGGTGCTGGCCCCGGCGGATACGTCTGTGCCATCCGGGCGGCACAGTTGGGCCTGAAGGTCGCGTGTATCGATAAGGAATCGCGATTTGGGGGGACGTGCCTGCGGATCGGGTGCATTCCCTCCAAGGCGCTTCTCGACGCTTCCGAGAAACTCTACGTCGCCAAAAATCATTTCGCAGAAATGGGAATTACCGTTGACAACCCCCGCGTTGATCTCAAGACGATGATGGCCCGCAAGGACAAGGTCGTCGACATCCTCACCTCCGGCGTTTCCGCCCTGATGAAGAAGAACAAGATTGAAAAGGTCGTCGGCACGGCCAGGTTCGCCGGCGTCGGCAAGGTTGCTGTGGATGGGCCGGATGGCAAGCGCGAGCTGACGGCCAAGCACATCGTGATCGCGACCGGCTCGGCGCCCGCGGAACTTCCGTTCATGAAGTTCGACGGGAAACGGATCATCTCCTCGGACCAGGCGATCGCGCTTGAAGCGGTTCCGGGCAACATGGTGGTGATCGGGGGCGGGGCGATCGGGCTTGAACTGGGGTCGGTGTGGTCGCGTCTTGGCTCGAAGGTGACGGTGCTGGAAATGCTTCCGACGCTCGTCGCCGGCAGCGATGAGGAAATGGGCCGGAACCTGGAGAAAGTGCTTAAAAAGCAGGGCGTTGCGATCTACACGCAGGCCAAAGTTACCGGCACGAAGGAAGAAAACGGCAAGCTGAGTGTGACCTTTGAATGGGAAGGCAAGCAGATGGCGGAGCCGGCGGAGGTGGTGCTGGTTGCCGTGGGTCGTCGCACGTATACGGATGGCCTCGGCCTGGAGACGGTGGGGGTCAATCTGGATAACCGCAAGCGCATTGAAGTGGACGCCCATTACCGCACGAGCGTTGCCGGCGTGTATGCGATTGGAGACGTCATCGCGGGTCCGATGCTGGCGCACAAGGCGGAAGATGAGGGGATTGCGTGTGCGGAGCTGATCGCGGGCAAAGCGGGCCATGTGAACTACAACATCATTCCGGCCGTGGTGTACACGGCACCGGAACTTGCGTGGGTGGGCAAGACGGAGGAGCAGCTCAAGACGGAAGGGATTCCGTACGCCAGCGGGAAGTTCAACTTTCGCGTGAACGGGCGGGCGTTGGCGATGGATGAAACCGACGGGTTCGCGAAGGTTCTCGCGCACGCCCAGACGGACCGGATCCTGGGGATCCACATTCTGGGGGCGCAGGCGTCGTCGATGATTTCCGAAGGGGCGGCGGTCATGGAATTCGCGGGGAGCGCGGAAGACCTCGCCCGGACGTGCCACGCCCATCCGACTTTGCCGGAAGCGGTGAAAGAGGCGGCGCTTGCGGCGTTGAAGAGGCCGATCAATTCGTAAGAAGGAATGGGGGGGATTGGGCCATTGGGCCATTGAGTCATTGAGTCATCGGGTCATTGAATCATTGGGAAAAGGACTCAATGACCTGATGATTCAATTCCCTACCGAACTGGGGCGTCATTTTCGGCGGAATTATGGTCCGGCCCGATTGGCTGCGCGTTATGATTTTGCGTGGGGGGGGAACGCGAGGTGGTCCATGGGGTTTCTGAATACTCTGCGTGACAAACTCGCCGGCGCCGTGCTGCATCGGCCGGTGGTGTGCAACGATCCCGTCCTCGGCGTCCTCGAGGAAATCGGCGGGGGTCTGTGGCAAACGGTGCAGCCTGTTCTGATTCGGGACGACATGGAGCCCGTGGTGGTGACGATCGAGGGAGACCTCCTGCTGGATCATTGCGCGGGTGAATGGGGACGGGACGTGTACGTGCAGCTCCGGCAGCGTTATGACGCACTGTGGCAAGCCATCGGCCCGATGATTTGCAGCGTTTCCCCCCGGATTTGTGCCGACCGGCTGTGGGACCATGCGGTGCTGGTGGGGGTGGAGATCTGGCGAGCCCCGGGGAGCGGGGAGGCGGCGCTGGCTCTCGAGTATCAGATAAGCGACGAACCGGAATACGTGTACGTTGTTCGGGTGGAAGGGTGGAAGCCGGTGGATGTGACCATCACGGGGTGAGGGGTAGTGGTGCGGGCCGAAAGTGGCCGGCGGCCGTAGACAAAACGTCATGAGAACGCAGAAAAACATTGCGTTCCTGCAGGCGAGAGGTATAGTCGGACTCCCCACTTCAAGGATGAAAGCAGTGTGCAAACGGATTTGCCTGCGGGTGGTCTTGTAAGGAATGAGCGTCCCGTGGCGTGGGACGAATCGCCGGGCCGACGCTTCTGGCAGGAGTGTCGGCCCGGTTTATTTTTGCGGGGGAGGACGACGAAACACGAAGGCACGAAGAGGCGAAGACCACGAAGAGGTTTGCCGCGGGTCATGTCCTCGTGAGAGCGGGCCAGAGTTGGTGGAGGGTGTGGAGATTCACGCGTTGGGCGTCGGGAAGCGAGGGCGCTGGTTGCTTCGGGTGGTCGAAGCGGGCGGCGGCGAGCTGGAGTGGGCGGGCGTAGAGCTGGGGCGAGCAGGCGCCACAGATGTCGAGACCGATCAGGGTTGCGTTGCGTAGCTGCTGCATCGACCAGAGGAGATCTTCTGGTGTGAAGAGGCCGTTTTCCCAGTTGGTGATGGCGGTGTCGGGAGTGAGGGCGTCGAGGTCGAGGGTGATGTAGATGTTTTTGCCGGCGAGGCCTGCGGCGAAGTTGGTGAAGCGTTCGCGCCAGTTGTTGCGGGTCATGCAGTTGAACAGGGTTGCGACTTTTGGGGATTGGCGTTCGGCCCAGGCGTGGACGGCGAGTTTGCCGGTGGCGAGGGCTTTTTTGTTTCGGAAGAGGCGGGAGGGGAAGGCGAGTTCGAAGTTGCCGCAGCCCCAGACGGAGGCGTGGGCGACTTCTGGGAATTCCAGGGCGCGGTTGATCCAGCCGCCGCAGGACCAGCGTGGTGGGCGGATGTCCCAGTCGGGGTGGTTGTCGAAGGAGAGGAGGGTGACGTGGCGGGCATGCGTGAGGTCGATGGCGCGGCGGAGCCACCAGGCGGCGAGGTAGTGGAAATCGCCGGAGCCGTAGAGGAGGAGGCGATCGTCGGGGGTCAGTCGTTCGGAGAGGGTCTGCAGGGATTGTCGAATGATTTTTTCGGGCGCGATGTAGCGGAGGTGGGGGCCGAGCGGGCGGGCGTCGATGGTGGGGATGCCGATCTGCTGGAGTTGGGCGGCATCCCAGGCGTCGTCGAGATTGATGTGGACGGGGTTCATGAATGGTCCACAAATAACACGGATTTGCAGAGATTACGAGCGTGCGGCGGCGTGCCCCACGAGCGCCGGGGATGGTAAAATAGGCGTCTCATCACGCCGGAGCGTCTAATCGTTTGCCCGAGGAGTTTGCCATGGCCATCGAACTCGTTCGCGCGATGCCGGAGCATGCGCCGCAGCTCTCGCGCATTTTGTTCCATGCGTTCAAGAATCTGCAGGACCTGCATTCGGTGCCGCTGGACATACCCACGCCGGAGGTGGCGGACATGGGGATGAACATGTTTGTGACGCGGCCGGATATTTACGGGGTGGCGGCGAAGGAGAATGGAAAAATCGTCGGCCACAATTTCGTGCAGCTCTCGGATCCCGTTGCGGGCGTGGGTCCGATCTGCGTCGATCCGGGGTGTCAATCGCGTGGCGTCGGGAAGCTGCTGATGCAGCACATCGACGACTACGCGCTGAAGAATCACGGGCCGATGGTGCGGCTGCTGCAGGAGGCGATCAACATGACGTCGCTGAGCCTGTACACGTCGCTGGGGTACGCGTTGCAGGAGCCGATTCTCAAGATGACGGTGAAACCGGCGGCGGCGGTGGATGAATCCGTTCGGCCGCTGATGATGGACGACCTGGCCACGTGCGATGCGCTCTGCCGGCACGTTTACAAGGTGTCGCGCAAGAACGAGCTGGCCGCGATGATCCAGCACGGGCAGGCTGCGGGCGTCGTTCCGCACGGGCGGTTCGTGCACGGGAAACTCGCGGCGTACGTGATTCCGGGATTCTTCGGGTATGCCGTTGCGGAGAGCGCGGAGGACCTGCTCGTCACCGCCGAACAGGCCGCCCGTAGCGCGCCGCCGTTGCTGCAGGCGATTCTTATTCCGGCGCGGCATACGGAACTTTTCACGGGTGCGCTCAAGCGCGGGTGGCGTTCGGAGAAGCTGTTTAATCTGATGTCGATCGGGCCGTACGAATCGCCGACGGGGGCGTGGGCGCCGTCGATTGCGTATTAAGTGCGGAGTTCAGTTCGGAGTTTCGCCTTCAGGCGGCAGCCGGCATTCGGCCGGACCGTCGAACGCCGCCTGAAGGCGGAACTCCAAACGACTCCGAGCAATTCCCTTGCCGCCGCAAGACCGTTATCTTCTGCATTCTGATTTGGCATCAACAGGAGCGTGCGGCCCTTGCCGACGTTTTTTCTCACGGCTGCGGAACATTCGGGAGATGCGCTGGGCGCCTCGCTGATTCATGCGCTACGCAAGCGTTTTCCGGGGGCCCAGTTCGTAGGCGTCGGCGGCGAAAGAATGGCTGCGGCGGGGTGCCGGCTGATCGCGAATCCGGTGTCGCGCTCGGCGATGCTGATCGGCGCGCTCTTTACGGAGAGCCGGTATTGGTGGAAGCGGCTGAAGGAAATTCGCGCGGAATTGCGTACGTTGAAGCCGGACGTGGTGGTGCCGATCGATTCGTCGGCGATCAATCTGCGGATAGCGGCGGTGGCGCGGGAGGAGAAGATTCCGGTGTGCTATTACGTGGCGCCGCAGGTGTGGGCGTCGCGGCCGTGGCGGGTGAAGAAGATAGCGGCGGTGGTGGATACGCTCTGCTGCATTCTGCCGTTCGAGGAGAGATATTTCCGGGAGCGCGGGGTGAATGGGGTGTACGTGGGGCACCCGATGTTCGACGTGCCCGCGGAGACGCCGGAGACGGATCCCGCGCGGCTCGATCCGCCGCTGCCGGGGAAGAACGGCGATCTCAAGGTGGCGATTTTTCCGGGGAGCCGGCGTGCGGAGATTGACAAGCACATGCCGCCGATGCTGCGGATCATGGGGGAGATACGGGGCAAGTTTCCGAGGGTGGCGTTTGTGGCGGTGGCGCCGTCGGAGGAGCGTGCGTGGCAGATCCGGCACCACCTGCGTTCGGCGAACACGCCGGTGGACATTCGCGTGGGGCATGCGGATGCGATCATCCGCTGGGCGGACCTGGCGCTGACGAAGAGCGGCACGGCGACGCTGCAGATTGCCCGGCACCACAAGCCGATGGTGGTGATGTTCGCGGTGGCGTGGTGGAAGTGGAATCTTTTCGCGCGGTACATCATCAACACGCCGTACATTGCGCTGGTGAACATTCTGGCGGGGCGGGAGATTGTGCCGGAGTACATTCCGTTTCACGGTTCGCCGCTGCCGGTGGCGCGGGAGTGCATCGAGCTGCTGTCGCATCCGGAGCGTCGGGCGGCGATGTCGCAGGAACTGGCGGAGCTCGTTGCGCCTTTGGCTCCGTCCGCGGACGGAACACTCGCTGCGGACCGCGTGGCGGCAGAAGTCGCCAAATACGTCAAAACTCCGTGAGGGATCCCTCCCCTCCGCCCCCAAAACTACAGGAATTCGCTAAGTGGAAATATTTATAACATATTTCATTCAAGCTTCTTACAGTTAACGCCTATTAAAACGATAGGAAATGTAGGCCTTTTTGGTTGACAGCACTGCCGCTGGCGATACGATGGGTGGCTCGTGGTTGCAAACCAGGGTGCAGGAGAATCACATGATCTGTTGTTGTTGATGAGGTGTCCCGCCCCGTCGTCGATCGTGTGAATTGTTTTCCTGCAAGGATCCTTCCAAATGCTTTCGAAACTGTTGTCCGCATTCGCGCCCGTACTCATCGCCGGCAGCCTTCTCTTTACCCCATCGCTCAAGGCTGCCGACATCACCCTTTACAACGTCTCGTACGATCCCACCCGGGAACTCTACAAAGAGATCGACAAAGCCTTTGCCGCGCGATATCAGCAGCAGACCGGCGACACGGTGACGATCAAGAACTCTCACGGCGGATCGGGCAAGCAGGCGCGGTCGGTGATCGATGGCGCCCCCGCGGACGTGGTCACGCTGGCGCTGGCCGCCGACATCGACGCGATCGCGCAGAAGGGCCACCTTCTTCCCGATGACTGGCAGAAGAAACTCCCCAACAACAGCACGCCTTACACCAGCACCATTGTGTTCCTCGTTCGCAAGGGGAATCCCAAGGGGATTCACGACTGGAACGACCTGATCAAGCCGGACGTGAAAGTCATCGCGGCCGATCCGAAGAGTTCGGGCGGCGCCCGCTGGGCCTATCTTGCCGCATGGGGCCAGGCGCTCAAGGCGAGCAACAACGATGAAGGCAAGGCTCGGGAATTTGTTGCCGAGCTTTACCGCCATGTGCCGGTGCTGGACTCGGGTTCGCGCGCGGCGACGGTCACTTTCGCGCAGCGGGGGCAGGGGGATGTGCTGGTGGGGTGGGAGAATGAAGCGTATCTGGCGATCAAGGAGTTCGGCGGCGACAAGTTTGAAATCGTGGCGCCGAAGGTTTCGATTGTGGCCGAGCCGCCGGTGGCCGTGGTGGAGAAGAACGCCGAGAAGCATGGCGTGACGAAGGCTGCGGAAGCGTTTCTGCAATTCCTCTACACGCCCGAGGCGCAAAAGATCATCGCCCACAACTTTTATCGCCCGCGCGATCCGGATGCGGTTTCCGCGGCGCCGGTGCCGCTCGCCAGGATCGAACTCTTCACGATTGATGATGTCTTCGGCGGCTGGCCCAGCGCCCAGGCCAAGCACTTTGCGGACGGCGGCATTTTCGATCAAATTAGCAGGAAATAAATCGCACGCGTGACGCGAAATCCGCAGTCGAAAAGAGCGCTCGTGTTCAAGCCCTTCAAAAAGCGATCGGTCCTCCCCGGCTTCGGCCTGTCGATGGGCTACACGATGCTCTACCTGTCGCTGATCGTGCTGATCCCTCTGGCCGGGCTCTTTTTCAAATCGGCCACACTTTCGTGGGCGGATATCCGCGAGCTGGTGACGAATCCGGATCTGCTCTCCTCGCTGAAGCTCACGTTTGGCGCGGCGCTGATCGCCGCGGTCATCAACGCGTTTTTCGGATTCATCATCGCCTGGACGCTGGTGCGTTATCCGTTCCCCGGGCACAAGTTCATCGACGCCGTGGTCGATCTGCCTTTCGCACTGCCGACGGCCGTCAGCGGCATCACTCTCGCGACGCTCTACGCCAACACCGGGTGGATGGGGAGCTGGCTGGAACCGCTGGGCATCAAGGTCGCTTACGCCCGGCTCGGGGTCCTGGTCGCGATGATTTTCATCGGAGTTCCGTTCGTGGTCCGGACGCTGGAGCCGGCGATGCAGGACCTCGATCCGGAAGTCGAGGAGGCCGCCGCCAGTCTCGGCGCTTCCCGCGCCCAGGCTTTTTTCCGCGTGGTGCTGCCGGCGCTGGTGCCCGCGCTCATGACCGGCTTTTCGCTGGCCTTTGCCCGCGCGGTGGGCGAGTACGGCTCGGTGATTTTCATTTCCGGCCGCATCCGTGGTGAAACGCAGATCACCGCCGATCTCATCCAGAGCGAACTGGAGAACGGGAACTATGCCCGCGCCACCACCGTCGGCGTGGTCATGCTGGTCGTCTCGTTCATCATGCTCGGCACCATTAACGGGCTGCAGTGGTGGTCGACGCGGCGATCACGGGCGGTGTGATTACCAACATCAAATAGAGTTTTCTTGTCGTGAGGTCTTCATGAACCCAAAGCAGCCTCAGTCACGTTCGAAAGCCCATGTTGGTCGCCCAGGGACGCACAAGCTCTCAGAAGCCGCAGACATTTTGGCAAGCGCGACCGTTCTCCGCGAGAGACTTGCCGCCGCGGATCGGGGAGAACCCGGCGTACCAGCAAACCGGGTTCTCGCCAAAGTCCGCAAGACGCTCGGAATACAGGATGCCGATTAAATGACCGCCGCCGTCGCCACGCCATCCTCGATCATGATCCGCCGCATCCACGGCCGCTCCGCCGCCGCGGCGTGGACCCAGACCGTCTGCATCCTCACCACGCTCGGCTTCATCGGCCTCTTCCTCCTCCTCCCGCTGGTCTCGGTTTTTTACGAGGCCTTCCGCAGGGGGTGGCAGCAATACGTCGATGCCCTCAAGAGCCCCGATTCCCTGCACGCCATGAAGATGACGCTGCTCGTCGCCGCCATTGCCGTCCCGCTCAACACGCTCTTCGGCGTCGCCGCGGCGTGGTGCATCGCCAAGTTTCAGTTCAAGGGCAAGGCGCTGCTCACCACGCTGATCGACGTGCCCTTCGCCGTCTCCCCGGTCATCTCGGGGATGATCTTCGTGCTGATCTTCGGCCACTCTGGTCTGCTTGGCCCGTGGCTCGACGCGCACAACATCACGATTCTCTTCGCCCTCCCGGGCATGGTCCTCGCCACCACGTTTGTCACCTTCCCCTTCGTTGCCCGCGAACTGATTCCGCTGATGCAGGAACAGGGCAGCCAGGAAGAGCAGGCAGCCATTTCGCTGGGCGCCAGCGGCTGGCAGACATTCTTCCGCATCACGCTGCCGAACATCAAGTGGGGGCTGCTCTACGGCGTGATTCTCTGCAACGCCCGAGCGATGGGAGAATTCGGGGCCGTCAACGTCGTCACCGTCAACTCTCCCGACACCAACACCATCCCCCGCGAAATCGAAAATCTCTACAACGGATTCAACATCCCCGGCGCGTTTGCCCTCTCCACCGTGCTTGCGATGCTCGGCCTGATCACGCTGATCGCCAAAACGCTCCTCGAATGGAAGATCCGGCGCAACGCTTTAGCGACGGCCGATTCGGAATCCTGAACTTGGGCATCCCCACTTCGTTTTTGCGTTGCCGAGCGGCCTGCGCAAAAATGAAGCCGGTGATCGCGTGGGAATCGATCACCGGCATTCGTGGGGGAGAAGGAAGGAACTTCATCAGCCGTGAGTTGTGGGGAACTCGAACGACTGACATTTAATAATACGGCGTTAACAAAGCGTGAATCCACTTTTTCTTGTCAGAATCTTAAAAAAACTTTTCTGCGGTCGAGGTTCGTCCCGGTGGGACTTGCGACACGGGTCATTTACTCTCCAGATGAGGCTGGCACGCCATTGCCTGTCTTTCTCGGACCGGCTATTCCATATGCCGCTTGTTCGAGCCAAACCCGTTCTCGCCCTGTCCTGTGGGTAATGTGCAAAGGCGAATGAGATCCTTGATCGCTTCGCGCATGTGCGGAATTCCGAGCCCCGCACGCACGCCGCGCTCCACCAGTGCGGCCGATTCCGCGATCACCAGATGCGCCATCGCCGTCGCCTCCCGCTTCAACTCCGAAGCACTCCGCCCGATCATCGCCAGATCCTCTGCCGCCAGGGCCTTCTCCAGCATCAGCGCCAGTTGCTGCAGCGACGCCTCCGCGTTTTCCTCCATGCCGGTGTATTCCAGCTCCCGCATCCCGGCGCGCGGCTCGGTCGGCGCCGGCTCGATCTGCCGCTCTGATTCCGCCTCCCCGCCCTTTCCCCGACCCATCGTGGCCACCACGGCATCAATCAACGTCTCCGGCTCGAAGGGCTTGGGCAGATACTCGTCGCATCCTTCCGCCAGGCACCGCTCCCGATCGCCGGGCATCGTGTGCGCGGTCAAGGCCATGATCCTGCCGGTGTAGCCCCGCTCCCGCAGACGACGGGTGGCGGCATACCCGTCCATCTCCGGCATCTGCATGTCCATGAGGATCAGATCAAACGGCTGCCCCTCGCGCGTCGCATCCAGCGTCAGGCCCATCGCGTACCGCCCATTATCCGCCGTCGTGACCTTGGCCCCCGCACGCCTCAGCAGCAGCGAAATCAGGTACTGATTGTCCGGGCCATCCTCCGCCAGCAGAATCCGGCGGCCCGCCAGGAGTTGCTCGGAACCCGCATGACCCGCGAGCCGCGCCCGCGATGCAAACGCCGCATCCCCCCCGCCCGCATCCAGGATCAACTCCACCCCCTTCAGCGAACCCGGATCGATCGACGCCGTGAAAGTCGTTCCCGCGCCGGAAATCGAATCCACCGCGATGCTCCCGCCCATCGCCTCGGTGAGCTTCTTTGTAATCGACAGCCCCAGGCCGGTCCCGCCGTAGCGCCGCGAGGTCGTGCTGTCTCCCTGCGTGAACGGCCGGAACAACGCCGTGATCTGCTCCTGCGTCATCCCGATGCCCGTATCGACGACCTGAAACTGCAGTTGCGGCTTGTCGAGCGAATTGTGATTCAGCAGCCGCACCAGCAGCCGCACCGATCCCGAATGCGTGAACTTGAAGGCATTCCCGAGCAGGTTGATCAGGATCTGCCGGAGGCGCGTCGGATCGCTTGTAATCGTCTGCGGCACCGGCCCGATGTACTGCACCTGGAAGGCAATACGCTTCTCAAGCGCCCGCACCCGCATCACGGCCGCCACTTCGCTGATGATCTGCAGCGGGCAGCACGCCACCCGCTCGATGGTCAGTTTGCCCGCCTCGATCTTCGAAAGATCGAGGACATCGTTGACCAGTTGCAGCAGGTGTTCCGTATTTCGCCGGATCGTCCGCAGCGATTGCCGCCGCTCGTGAGGCGTCAGTTCCTCTTCTCCTTCGGAGGAGCGTCCGTCTTCGAGGAGATCGATGTGTCCGAGGATGGCGGTCATGGGCGTGCGGATTTCATGCGACATGTTTGCGAGGAATTCGGTTTTTGCGCGGTTCGCCGCTTCGGCCGCCATGCGTGCTCTTTCCGCCGCAGCCTTCGCCTGCCGCGCTTCGGTCACATCGACGCCGGCGAGGATGATGTGTGTTGCCAGTTTGGAGTCGTTGCAGACGCACGTGCTGTTCCAGGCCACGTGCCGGCGGATTCCGGTGCTGGTCAGGAGGTCAAATTCCGGGATCGTCGGCAACGCCGCGCATCGGATCTCACCGCGCGCGAAGATCGCCGCCAGCAGGGGCGCTTCCTCCACCGGAATGCTCGGCAATTCCCAAAGCATCCGACCGGTTGCGCTTGCCGCCGGAATCTCCATCAATTGTTCGCATGCACCGTTGAACTGGATGATGCGCCCGCGCACATCCAGCACCATCACCAGGCACCCCACCGTTTCCAGCGCTTTCGCCGAGAAATCCCCCTCCGCCGTCCGCCCGGTTCCTCCCCCCGCGTCCGTCGCTCCCCCCTCGATCGACAAATGCGACCCTGTCTCCCCCGAAAACAACGGCTCGTTGGACTGCACGCTCATACCGGAAGCACCAGCTAACACTCGTTCACCACGGATTCCGGCCGCTGTTCCGGCCTGAATCGCCGCTTCGCCCCCCCCCCCCCCCGGCGCTTATCCCGCTGCGGCCGCCGGCTCCATCAGCTCCGGCTTGTTCTGCGTTGTGCTTCGCATGTTGATCGTCGTCGTCCGCAAATCCCGGATCGCTTCGTTGAGCCTCAGCAACAGCGGCAGACGGCCCTGCACGCCGACCTTCCGGTAGATCGACTTGATGTGCGAGTGCAGCGTGTGCGGCGACAGGTTCAACTGATCCGCCAACTGCTTCTCGCCATGATCCGAATTCAAACCCCGCAGCACCACCCACTCCCGTTCCGTCAGCCGGTCGAACGGGCCGCCCAGCGTCTCCGGCTGGCTCACCGACGCGACCACGCAGCGCAGCAGCTTCGACAGTTGCCGCACGGCCATCAGCAGCGAATCCGCCACGCGCGCCGACAACGGCGCTTCATCTGCCCGTTGATGCACGATCAAAAACATGCGGTGCGATTCATCGATCGTCCGCACCGCCACCAGCGCCCGCGGAAACAGCGCCAGGTGTTGCACCGACAGCTCCGAAAAACCGCCATCCGTCAGCCCAAACGCCGGACGCAGCGTCGGACCATCCAGAGTCGTCAGCGGCCGCGTCTGCTCGTAAATCTCCAGGATGTTCTTGTGAAAGTTTGCCCCCGCCTCGCCCGTCGCCACCTGCCCCGACGACGCAACGAACATGATCTCCGCTGACTTCTCCCTCTCATGCCGCACCACCGCCAAAGTCAGCGGCTCCAGATCCAGCACCCGGCTCAGGTACGTCGGCACCTTCGCGCACTGTTCCAGGGATTGTGTGTAATCCGCCAAAGTCGTCGCGATGTCCATCAGCGCTTCCACTTGCGTATGAGCCCACTGCTGTCCTGAATACGGCATAAAACACCCTAAAACAAACACCAGTCTCCAGACCGCCGGGCGAACACGAAACCCGGCCATGGGACTATCTAAGAAATCGACCGCAAGTTCTGAATTCTCTATCGAAAGTGGCTGTTTTTCCGGAATTCGGCGTTCGCTTGCAATTTGCATCCCGCAAGTCAATCGCTGGATCGGGGGCGTTGCATTTTGCAACTCTTGCCCTACGAAGGGCGTTATTTATCTTGGATTTTGCAATCCCCCTGCACCCCCCTATGGGCGATGTTTCCCCCGTCCATCGCTGGCGTATTTGCCCGCGACTTTTTTCTATCGCGACTGCTGCGCGCGGCTGATCTCGATGAACCGCTCCCCGCGTTTCTCATAATTGGCAAACTGCCCCCAGCTCGCTGACGCCGGCGACAACACCACCGCGGCGATTTTCTCCGACGCCTCCGCCCACGCCACTCCCAGCGGCACCGCCTTCTCCAGCGTCTCCGCATACACCACCCGCTCCGCCGGCAACGGACCTCCTGCCGCGCGCACCCGATCCACCATCGCCTGCCCCGTCTGCCCGATCCCGATCACGCCGCCCGCGCGCTCCGCGAGCAGCGACTCGAACGCCGACAGATCGATGTGCTTGTCATAACCGCCCACAATGAACACCGCGGTCCCCGCTTCAAACGCCAGGAGCGCGGTGATCGACGCATCCGGACTCGTCGCCTTCGAATCATTGTAAAACCGCAGCGTTCTCTTCTTCTCGCCGCCGCCAATCTCCCTGCTGTGCACCAGCGCCAGGCGATGCGCCAGCCCCGGAAAATTTTGAATCGCCTCCATCGCCGCCGCACGATCAATCTGCATCGGTAATGCATCCACCACCGCCACCGCCGCCGCCGCGTTCGACTGATTGTGCTCCCCCGGAATCACCAACTCCATCTTCCCATGCGGCCCGCGCGTCGTATACTTCACCACCTTCACCCCCGGCCGCGCGAAATGCGTCCACCGGCTCACCAACTCGTGATCGTTGTTCAACACCGCCACGTCGCCGGGCTGCTGAAATTTCAGAATGTTCTGCTTCGCCGCCGAATACTCCGCCATCGTGTGATGCCGATCCAGATGATTCGGAAACACATTCGTCACCACCGCGATGTTGGGAGACCACCCCCCCCCGCTCACCCGCGGCGTCTCCTCGAGCATAAAACTCGACAACTCCAGCACCACGATGTCCTGCGCGCCGATCTGTGGCAACTCCGAAAGCAGTGACTTGCCGATATTCCCCCCGAGAAAGACTCGAGGTGATTTCCCATTGCCAATTGCCGATTGCCGATTGCCGGCCCCCTCCTCCAATAGGCAATAGGCAATCGGCAATCGGCAATGCCTCAGCGCCTCATAAATCAACGTCGTCGTGGTCGACTTTCCCACCGACCCCGTCACGCCAATCGTGAACCCGCGACACCGCTCGACAAACAAATTCATCTCCGTCGTGTACGGAATCCCGCGCTTGAGCGCCTCCCGCACCACCTCATTGGCCTGCTTATCCACCGCCGGATTCAACACCAAAAGATCCGCCGCCAGAAAATCCTCCAGCACATGCCCGCCCAGCTTGAACGTCACGGGAAGCCCGTCGAGCAGCGCAATCGACTCCTTCAACTCCTCCGCCGACGCCGCATCATTCACCGTGACGATCGCCCCCTGTTCCACGAGCCACTTCGACACGCCAACCCCACCGCCAAACCGCCCCAGCCCCATCACCAGCACCCGCTTCCCCTTCACCGATTCCACCACACGCTCACGCATCATCACCGCACTCCTTTGCACTCCAAGGCCTGGCGCCACTCATTCCAGCACCTGTCCTCTACGATTGCAACGCAAACGGGCGAGATTTGGCTTCACCGAGCAACGCAAAAGTGGTATAATCTTGACAGTTGAAAGAGAGATGAAAATGCCAATGCATTTTGGTGAATACCCGAGCTCGAGCAGTTCCTCTTCAAGCTCCGGAAGCGGAAGCGGATCCGGGCCTTTTTTGCAGGAACTCCAATCACGTGGGATTGGTGTGCAAGAGTTTCACACTGAAGATGCGGAGTCGCGAGTCCTTGTAGCCTTGTCCGATGGTGCTCCAAAGGACATATCGCAAATTATGTGCGACAGCGGGTGTATTCCACTCGGGCAATTGCTGGAAACGATAGAGAAGGTGGAGCGATTCGGTTTGGTACTACAGGACGGCCCGAAGGGAGAAGAAAAGTTCAGCCTCTCTCCGTCCGGAATTCGCGCGGCCCAGATGATGGGAGTTTGGCGAGGAAGCACTTGAACAGCGAGATTGACTACGGCCTCGCGCTCGTCTTTGGTGCGCTTTTTGGCCTTTCTGAATTGATAACCCGCTATAAAGATGAACCAGGGGAAGCCCTCCAAACGCTCCCGAGTGCCCTGTACATTCTCATAAATGCATCGGTTTCTTGCGCTGCTTTGTTCATCGCGAAAATATTTGGCTGGACCTTTGGTGTAACCGGTGAAGCTGATAGCGACAAGGTCAGAATCGTTCAGCTCTTGGTCTCCGCGTTTTCTTCAATGGCATTGCTGCGCAGCTCTCTTTTCACTGTCAGGATTGGCAATCAGGATGTTGGCATCGGATTCAGTGCCGTTGTTCAAAGCCTGCTCAGAACGACTGACTACGCAGTCGATCGGAAGCGCGCAATGTCGCGCGACACGATCGTTAAGATCATGGAACGTGTGTCTTTTGAAAAGGCGGCGGCCGTACTTCCGGCATATTGCTTGGGATTGATGCAGAACCTCTCGCCGGCTGATCAGCAAACCTTCGCGCGCGACATTGACGCAATCAGTAAGCTCAAGGCAGACAATACAACCAAAAGCCGATTGCTTGGACTTGCGGTGATTAACGTAATGGGGACCAAGGTTCTGATTTGTGCGGTCGAATCCTTGGGCGATAAAATCGCTGTACCACCGCCACGGTAATCGCGTGAACGGAAATCTATTCAGCCCCGGGAAAGTGGCATCTTTCCGCCACGCCCAAACCCCAGCTCCGTGTCCGCATCCTCTACCCGCAGATTGCTCGCGTGAAATCCCCGGCGCGGAAGCTCATTCAGAAACTCGACCTTCCCCATCCCGCAGAACGCCGCTGCCTGACCTGCGGAAAGCTTTCCCTCCGCGTGCAACTGCGCGGCCACGATGAACTTGGCCGCCGCAGAAAACTCCGCCTCCGAAAGCCCGACACTGGCGAGAATGTCGTCCGTATACTCGATGGAAAGCGTTCGCGTCATGCTCCAGGTCCCGAAAGGCAAATACCGACCTCTACAAAAAAACATTATACGCATTCCGAGCGTGACATACTTGGCTGATCACGGATGAAAGCAGTTGCACGCCCCATCCCCGCATATCATCATTCCGCCATGCCCAACACCCCGCAAAACCTCGCCCCCCTCCCCTGGCCCTGGTTCGAATTCGACGAACCCCCGCACCCCCTCGACCCCGCCGACCCGCCACCTACGCA
>DATKPA010000071.1:0-12251 GCA_035524355.1 Phycisphaerae bacterium
AAACCCAACGCCACCCAACCCGCCCCCGTCAAACTCGAAGACGTCTGGACCCTCGAAGACGGCATCCTCCACGACGCCGGCAAACCCATCGGCTACCTCCGCACCAACACCGAATACGACAACTACGTCCTCCTCGTCGAACAACGCCACGTCAATAAAAAAGGCAACGGCGGCGTCCTCTTCGCCATCACCGGCCCCGACAAAGTCTGGCCCCACGGCCTCGAATGCCAGGGCCAGAACGGCGAAGAAGGCGACCTCCGCAACATCGCCGACTTCCCCAACCTCAAAACCGACCCCGCGCGCACCGAACCCAAACGCGTCCGCCGCGCCGGCGCCAATCCGGAAAAGCCGGTAGGGGAGTGGGAAACCGTCGAGATTACCGTCGACCACGGCAACCTCACCGTCAAACTCAACGGCGAAGTCCAGAACACCGCCACCTACACCGGATCCCTCAACGGAAAAATCGGCCTCCAGGCCGAAGGCGGCGAAATGGAGTTCCGCAAAATCCAACTCACCCCCATCGAACCCTAAAGCCGGCGATGGCATCGCCGGATTTTGCCCTCGCATCAATCAAATCGCTCGAACTATTGCCGCAATCTCTCAATGCCCCGATGATTCAATCACTCAATACCCCGGAGCTCCCATGCGTCTGCCCATTCGTCACCTCGCCATCATTGGCCTCCTCGCCACGACCACCTGCGCCGCCGACACCGCCACTTCCCCCTGGTCCACCGCCCCCCAACTCTCCGCCAAACCCGGCGCCCCCATCCAGCTCTTCAACGGCAAAGACCTCTCCGACTGGACCTACATCCCCAACAAACCCAAACCCGGCGCCGACCCCTTCCCCAGGGAATCCGCCTGGACCGTCAAAGACGGCATCCTCCACTCCGCCGGCAAAGAAACCTCCGGCTTCAACACCAGCTACCTCCGCGAAAACTCCCCGTACACCAACTACCTCCTCACCGTCGAACAACGCCACGTCACCAAGGGCGGCGGCGGCATCCTCATCGGCATCACCGGCCCCGACAAAGTCTGGCCCAAAAACCTCCAGATCCAGGGCACCTTCGGCGACGTCGGCGACTTCATCGACCAGTACGGCATCAAAATGACCCCCGACCCCGCCCGAACCAAAACCCGCGGCACCGACATCGTCACCAAAAAAATCGCCCCCTCCTCCGAAAAACCCCTCGGCCAATGGAACACTGTCCAGATATTCGTCGATCACGGCAACGTCTGGGTCACCGTCAACGGCGTCCTCCAAAACGTCGCCACCAACTCCGAACCCCTCACCGGCACCATCGGCCTCCAGGCCGAAGGCGCCCAAATGGAATTCCGAAAAATCGAAATCCAACCCCTTGAAGATAGATAGAAAAGCCGGTGATGCCACCGCCAGAATGTGCGCAACAGAATGGGCGCGTCCGGTATATGCGGGGAGTGGTGAGCTTTGGAGAACGCTCGCATCCGCCGACTTCTTCCGTCGTCTCTGTGCGTCCTCTGTGCCCTCTGTGACTCTGTGGTAAGGGAACCGTTCGCCAAGAGAGGTCGATCAATTCCCGGGAATTCCCCAAAGCACCCAAAAAATGGTCCCACTCAATCCCGTCTTCGTGGTCCTTCGTGCTCTTCGTGACTTCGTGTTTACGTCGTCGTCGGTGGGGGGGCAACCGCCCACAGCCGCCCCGGATTCCTCACCGTCAACTCCTCCAGCTTCTCCTTCCCCACCAGCTCCTCCACGCGCTTCAACCCCGCCAGCCGCGCCTCCATATGATTCGCCCGATGCCCATCCGTCCCCACCATGAAATACCGACCATCCTGCAAAAACCGCTGCGCCAGCGCCACGATCCCCGCCGAATCCGCCCCCGCAATCGGCCCCAGATTCCCCTGAAACAACACCCCCAATTTCGCCAGCTCCGCAATAAAACCCGGATTCCCCCGCATCACTGGCATCCGCTCCGGATGCGCTATGATCACCGTCAGCCCGCGCTTCTGCAGCCACTCCACCCCCCGCGTCGCCCACACCGGCCAATCCGCTTCCCATAAATCCGCAAGCACATACTTCCCCCCGTGCCCATACGTCGGCACCCCCATCCGCGGCAAATCCTCCGCCAGATGCGGACTCAGCCGCAATTCCCCGCCCGCACGCAACTCAATCGGAATCCCCGCCTCCGTCACGTGCCCCTGCAATTCCCGCACGCGCTCCGCCACCCCTTCGCACGTCAACTCCGTAAAATCCGACGACCCGCAATGCGGCGTGCAAAACACCCGGTTGTACCCATGCGCCGCCATCGTCCGCAGGCACTCCAGGCTCTCCCCCAGATCCTCGCACCCGTCATCCTGGTCGGGCAGAAAATGGCAGTGCACGTCGATTCGGTTCACGTTCGGAGTTCCGCCTTCCGGTTCGGAGTTCCGCCTTCAGGCGGCGTCCGGCAGCTACGCTCGCGCCATAACCTTACGCGTCCGCTGCTTCCGCCGCACGTTCGTACCGCTTCCGCTCATTCTCTTTCAAATGCCGCTTCCGCAGACGAATCGTCTTCGGCGTGATCTCCACCAGCTCATCGTCCTCGATGTACTCCAACGCAATTTCCAGCGACATGTCGCGGGGCGGCTTCAAAATGATGTTCTCATCGCTCCCCGTCGTCCGCATGTTGCTCAGCTTCTTCTCGCGGCAGACATTCACCACCATGTCCGTGTCCTTGTTGTTCTCGCCCACGATCATGCCTTCGTAGACTTCATCCCCCGGCTTCACGAACATCATCCCGCGGTCATTCAGCTTGTCCAACGCATACGCATTCGCCGTCCCGTTCTCCATCGAGATCAGGACACCGTTCTGCCGCCCCGGCAACCCGCCGCGCAACAGCTCGTAATCCTTGAACGTGTGGTGCATGATCGCCTCACCCTGCGTGCCGTTGAGCAGCCGGGTCCGCAGGCCGATCAACCCACGCGCTGGAATCGAAAACTCCATGTGCGTGAAGTTCCCCTTCGTGTCCATCTTGATCAGCTCCCCGCGACGATTCCCGATCGCCTGCATCACCGCCCCTTCAAACTGTTTCGGCACATCGATCACCAGATTCTCGATCGGCTCGCACTTGTGCCCGTTCAATTCCTTGAAAATCACCTTCGGCTTCGACACCTGCAGCTCATACCCCTCACGACGCATGTTCTCAATCAACACCCCCAGGTGCAGCAACCCGCGACCGCTCACCCGCAGCGAATCTGCCAGTTGCGTATCTTCCACACGCAACGCCACGTTGCTCTGCAACTCCTTGTACAACCGCTCGCGCACATTCCGGCTCGTCACAAACTTCCCCTCCTGACCCGCGAACGGCGAGTCGTTCACGCTGAAAATCATGTTCAGCGTCGGCTCGTCCACATCAATCAGCGGCAACGCCTCCGGCTTCTCCAGGTCCGCAATCGTGTCCCCAATGTCCACATCATCAATCCCCACCACCGCACAAATATCCCCCGCCTCCGAGTGCTCCGTCTTCGCACGCCCCAACCCTTCGAACAGATACAGATCGACGATCTTGTGCTTCTCGGTCTTCCCGTTCCGCTTGAGCAGCGCCACCTGCTGGTCCTTATGGATCGTCCCGTTAAACACGCGGCCGATGCCGATACGCCCCACGTACTCGCTGTAATCGATGTTTGTGATCTGCAACTGCAGCGGCTTTTCCAGGTCCGCCACCGGACCCTTGATCTTGTTGACGATCGTCTCCATCAACGGCCGCATGTCCATGTTGCCGTCGTTCGGATCCAGCCGCGCAAAACCCGCCCGGCCCGATGCGTAAATCACCGGGAAGTCGAGCTGGTCGTCGTTGGCTTCCAACTCCACAAACAGATCGAAAATCTCATTGAGCACTTCGTTCGATCGCGCATCCGGCTTGTCGATCTTGTTGATCACCACGATCGGCTTCAGGTGATAATGAAACGCCTTCTTCAGCACGAACCGCGTCTGCGGCATCGGACCTTCAAACGCATCCACCAGCAGCAGCACCCCATCCGCCATCTTCAGCACACGCTCCACTTCCCCGCCGAAATCCGCGTGCCCAGGCGTATCAATAATATTGATCTTCCGCGTGACACCCTTCGCGTCCGGGTACGTCATGGCGACGTTCTTGGCGAGGATCGTGATCCCGCGCTCGCGCTCGAGCGCGTTGTTGTCCAGGATCAGCTCGCTGCTGAGCGTCTGCTGCCGGAACATCCCCGACTGCCTCAGCATCGCGTCAACCAGGGTCGTCTTCCCATGGTCAACGTGGGCAATAATCGCAATATTCCGAAGCTCATCGCGGCGTTTCTGATTCGGCATAAAATCGTCTCTTTACTCTTTCTAAATACATCGCGAAAAGGCCATACCGCCTACTCAGGGAAGCCCCGCATCGTAACAGAATCGACAGGCAAAGTCACACGCTCCGAGTTCTGCCCGTTTGGAGTTTCGCCTTCAGGCGGCGCGAAGCAGGGGATGACTACGCGGAACCCCGCCGGCAAACACGTTATGATTCCCCTCATGATAAAACCCCTCCTGCTCTTCCCGCTGCTGCTCGCCTTCTCTTCCGCCACCCGCGCTGAATCCTCTTCCTCCCAACTCACCGGTACCCTCCACTCCCCCCAGCACCTCACCCGCCTCGTCGCCGTCGACCGCCAATCCGCCGACCCCCTCAAAACCTCCGCCGAAAACCCCAAAGACCCCTTCCTCTACGAAGCCAATCTTGACCCCGCTACCGGCAAATTCTCCATCCCCAACCTCCTCCCCTCCCACTCCTACGACCTCATCGCCTGGACCACCGACACCCACGGCCAAACCACCCGCTGGGAAGGCGTCAACATGGACTACCACCGCCCCATCAACCCCGCCTCCCCGCTCACCGACGCCGACCGCTCCTGGCTCGAAAACTTCGTTAAGGACATGCCCTCCTTCTACGACAAATCCCGCGTCCTCCACATGGCCGCCGACCACCAGCACGCCACCCTCCTCGTCGAACTCACCCGCACCCGCGACTTCCACTCCGAGAAGGGCGGCAAGGGGGGCGAAATCATCTACCGCGCCGAACTCTGGTACTTCGAAAACCTCTTCGGCGGCTGGAATAAGGACAAAAACACCGAGAAGGTCCTCGTCCGCTGGCGCGGCAATGGAACCGACCTCCCCAAAAACTGGCAATTCCTCCCCCAACTCGGCGCCCTCTCTCCCAGCGACACCCCCCTGAAAATCTCCCTCCCCGACTCCCCCGATCCCCAAAACGGCCTCGCCGCCCCATAACCTCCGCATTTCTACCAATGCTCATCCACACTCCCACCACATTCATCCACGCTATCGTTAGAGAAATCCCAAAGTCGAAAAATCAATGAGCTAAGTCACATGACACCCGCTGCTCAACAATCTATGATGTTCTAATGCCTAAAAATACTTCGGCCCTCACGCCGCAAACCGTCAGATTCCGTACCCGCGACCCCTTTCAGCAGTACGTCCGCTCCCGTGTCGAACGCCACCTGCGAATGATCGGCCGCCAACGCCACGGCGGCGCCCGCTTCATGCTCAAATCCGCCACCATCATGGCCTGGCTCATCACCTCCTACGTCCTCCTCGTTTTCTTCGCCCATTCCTGGCCCGTCGCCATCATCGCCGCCCTCAACCTCGGACTCGCCGCCGCAGGTGTCGGCTTCAACATCCAGCACGATGCCGGCCACCGCGCCATCTCCAAAAACAAACACGTCAACTGGCTCATGGCACTCTCCCTCGACCTCATGGGCGGCTCCTCCTACCTCTGGGATGTCAAACACAACAAGCTCCACCACACCTACACCAACATCGACGGCCACGACGACGACATCGACCTCGGTTTCCTCGCCCGCTTCGCCCCCACCCAGCCCCACTACTGGTTCCACCGCTACCAGCACATCTACATGTGGTTCCTCTACACCTGCGTCATCCTCAAGTGGCACATCATCGACGACTTCCGCGACGTCGCCGTCGCTAAAATCGGCCCTCACCCCATCGACCGCCCCAAGGGCAAGGACCTCATCGCTTTCATCGCCGGCAAACTCGCCTTCACCTTCTTCGCCTTCGTCCTCCCCATGCTCTTCCACAATCCCCTCGTCGTCCTCTTCTGGTACGTCATCTCCATGGGCATCGGCGGCCTCGTCCTCTCCGTCGTCTTCCAACTCGCCCACGTCGTCGAAAATGCCGCCTACCCCCTCCCCTCTCCCACCACCGGCGACATGGAGGAAGCCTGGGCCATCCACCAGATGCGCACCACCGTCGACTTCGCACAGAAATCCAAGCTCCTCACCTGGTACCTCGGCGGCCTCAACTACCAGGCCGAACACCACATCCTCGCCAACGTCTCCCACCTCCACTACCCCCGCATCGCCAGAATCGTCGCCCGCGCCTGCAAACGCTACAACGTCCCCTATAACGTCCACCCCACCTTCTGGGACGGCATCGTCTCCCACGCCCGCCAACTCCGCACCCTCGGCCAAACCTCCCCCGCCTAGCCCCGCGACGAGATTCCGCCGCCGACCTGCAAGGATGGAACCCGTAGCGTAAGCGCCGGCTCGTCCACCGCTCCCCCAGCGCGCCGTCCCTTCGCGCAGGCGACCCCAAACCGCACCCCAAAATAATCGCCAAAAAAAATCCCCCTCATCCGAATCATCCCCCCTCACCCCGGCACCTCATCATTGCCTGGGATGGTTCTCCCAAGCCGCGGCGGCCCCGAAAACGCCGCGGCCCCTCGCAAAAACAAGACGAGAGAAGAAATGCACATCGCCGCTTTTTCTCCTCTCGTCTCGTGCTTCTTGCCACCGTAGGGGGGGCGCAAGCCGGCATCCACGAACATCCAGACATCACCCACCCGCGCGGGCTCGATCTCTCATCGACCCCGTGCCCCGCGCACTTCCCAATTACCAATTCCCAATTACCCCCCGCCCGCTTCACCCCTATAATCCCATCCCCCAATAACCCGGAGCCGTACCCCCATGTCCCATCCCAACCCCCGCCTCACCCTCGCCGCCGCCGCCACCGCCTTCTTCATGGTCATCCTCGACACCACCGTCGTCAACGTCGCCCTCGGTCCCATGCAATCCTCCCTCAACGCCGACGTCGCCAACTCCCAGTGGATCGTCGATTCCTACGCCCTCATCTTCGCCGGTCTCCTCCTCGCCGGAGGCGCCATCACCGACCGCTTCGGCGCACGCCACACCTTCACCGCCGGTCTCGCACTCTTCACCCTCTCCTCCGTCCTCTGCGGCGCCGCCCCCACACTCTCCTTCCTCATCGCCGCCAGAATCCTCCAGGGTATCGGCGCCGCACTCCTCCTCCCCGCCTCCCTCGCCGCTCTCCGACACGCCATCCCCAACCCCGCTCAACGCTCCAAAGCACTCGGACTCTGGGCCGCCACCGGCTCCTCCGCACTCGCCGCCGGTCCAGTCCTCGGCGGTATCCTCATCCAACTCCTCGGCTGGCGATCCATCTTCTGGATCAACCTCCCCGTCGGTCTCCTCGCCATCTTCTTCGCCTGGACCTCCACACCCGACACCACCAACGACAATCCCCAACCCCTCAACCTCCCCGCCAACGCCCTCGGCATCCTCGCCCTCGCCTCCCTCTCCTACGCCTTCATCGAATTCCCCAACCATCCCGACTCCCCCCTCGCCCAAATCAGCATCCCCCTCGCCCTCCTCAGCGCCGCCGCCTTCATCCTGATCGAACTCCGGCACAAAAACCCCCTCATCCCCAAACCTCTCTGGAAACACCCCCCCTTCATCACCGTCACCACCATCGGCTTCCTCGGCAACTTCGCCTACTACGGCCTCGTCTTCTTCCTCGGACTCTTCCTCGAACGAAACCTCTCCTTCTCCCCCCTCCACACCGGCCTCTGCTTCCTCCCACTCACCGCCTCCACCATCTCCGCAAACCCCATCTCTGGCCGATGGACCGCACACCGCGGCTCCCGCGGACCCATGCTCACCGGACAACTCCTCACCGGCCTCGCACTCCTCTCCCTCGCCTTCACCCACCAGAACTTCCCCCTCATGCTCGCCTTCCTCTTCCCCATCGGCTTCGGCATGGGCCTCATCGTCCCCGCCATCACCTCCGCCGCTCTCTCCTCCGTCGACCCCGCACAATCCGGTATCGCCGCCGGAATCCTCAACACCTCCCGCCAGATCGGCGGCGTCCTCGGCGTCGCCCTCACCGGCCTCCTCCTCGCACACAACCGCCCCTACCCCTCCGCCCTCTCCCTCGGCTCCACCACCTGCGGCGCACTACTCCTCGCCAGCACACTCCTCACCCTCAACTTCGTCACCGCCCACACCCCAACCCCCATCCCCCTCGACGAACCCCTCTTCATCGAATAAAAAAAGCCGGCGATGGTATCGCCGGAATGTGCTCTCGCCGATCAACAAACGCCGAATGAACTCTTGTGCCTCCGACAACGCTTGCGTCGTCGCGACCCGCACATATCCCAATGTTGCACCCGCGCATCCACGCCCTCTGAAATTTCCATTTTCAAACCCATCCTCTCACCCAATTGCATCCCCCCGCCGTCCGATTTATCGTGCACCCCTCCTGATCACTCTTCAAAAACGGACGTGCAAAAATGAAACACCTCCTCACCCTCATCGCTCTCCCCCTCCTCCTCGCCACAACCGCTCGCGCTGCGGACACCCCAGCCCCCCAATCGAAAATCGAAACTCAAAAATCGAAAATCGATTCTCCCGCCGGCTTCCTCTTCATCACCTTCAAGGGCGAGCAATCCCCGCTCACCGAACAAATCTACTTCGGCCTCTCCCAGGACGGCCTCCACTGGTCCGCCCTCAACAACTCAAACCCCGTCCTCGTCTCCGACGTCGGCGAAAAAGGCGTCCGCGATCCCTACCTCCTCCGCACCCAGGACAATCACTTTGTCATCGTCGCCACCGACCTCTCCATCAACCTCAATGGCGACTGGAACCGCGCCACCCACGCCGGCAGCAAGTCCATCGTCATCTGGAAATCCGACGACCTCGTCCACTGGAGCAAACCCGACCTCGTCAAGGTCGCCCCCGACGACGCCGGCGACACTTGGGCCCCTGAAGCCATCTACGATGACGCCAAAAATGACTACGTTGTCTACTGGGCTTCCACCACCGGCCGCGACAATTACTCCAAACAACGCATCTGGGCCGCCCGCACCACCGACTTCAAAACCTTCTCCCCTCCCTTCATCTTCGTCGAAAAACCCACCACCCTCATCGACGCCGACATCGTCCGCGACGGAAACGGCGGGGGGGGGGCGGGGAACTATTACCGCTTCATCAAGGACGAAAAGTTCAAAGCCATCTCCATGGAATCCGCCCACCACCTCGACGGCCCCTGGGCCAACGTCAGTTCCTTCTCACTCGCCAAACTCCGCGGCTACGAAGGCCCCGCCTGCTTCCAACTCAAACCCGCCACCCCCACCACCCCCGCTACCTGGTGCCTCCTCCTCGACTTCTACTCCAAAGGCCAGGGCTACAAACCCTTCCTCACCACCAACCTCCCTGCCGGAGACTTCCACCCCGACAACACCATCCATTTCCCCTTCCACTTCCGCCACGGCTCCGTCCTCCCCCTCACCCCCGACGAATACACCCGCGTTAAATCCGCCTACACCCCACCCACCACACCCCCACAGAACCCGTAGCGTAAGCGCCGGTGCGCCAACCCCTCGAATCCCCAACTCTCCCCCCGCGCACGCGCTGCAAAACACCGCCCCTTGACGTTCGCGTTTTGTACAATTCCGTCCGGTACTCTCGGGAAGCTCACACCACCACTCCTATTGCGTCACAATCCCGCAAAAACCCCGTCGCTCCCAGGCCCACCCCAAATCACGCAACATACCCCCATTTCGCAGCGGATCGACGCCATATCCCAGCGGAACGACCCCAGTTTCTCCCCACATCCCCGCCCCGAATCCCCCAAAAACGCCATTTCCCTCCGCAAAAACTTTTCCCGCCCGCAAAAAAGCACGCAACTCCTTATTTCTCGTTCCCACCAATCCCACCCGCTAGACCCCGCCACCCCCGCGCATTATCCTGCCGGACTTCTCCCGGTCGTAACCGCATCCTCCCACAAAGGACCCCGCGAAATGCACACCCCCACCCAATCCTCCACCCCCAACCTCGTCCCTGTCCGCCGCGCCCTCCTCTCCGTCTCCGATAAAACCGGTATTGTTGAGTTCGCCCGCGCCCTCCAGACCGAATTCAACGTCGAACTTATCTCCACCGGCGGCACCGCCAAAACCCTCCGCGACGCCGGTCTCTCCGTGAAAGACATCTCCGACATCACCGGCT
The DNA here is from genome assembly GCA_035524355.1 of Phycisphaerae bacterium. Classification (GTDB taxonomy): domain Bacteria; phylum Planctomycetota; class Phycisphaerae; order WQYP01; family WQYP01; genus DATKPA01. The sequence goes on from DATKPA010000071.1 coordinate 10,300, forward strand.
TCCCCGAAATGATGGACGGCCGCGTCAAAACCCTCCACCCCCTCGTCCACGGCGGCTTCCTCGCCCTCCGCGACAACCCCCAACACCTCGCCGCCATGAAGCAGCACAACATCCAGCCCATCGACCTCGTCTGCGTCAATCTCTACCCCTTCGAAGACACCATCGCCAAACCCAACTGCACCTTCGAAGAAGCGATCGAAAACATCGACATCGGCGGCCCCGCCATGATCCGCTCCGCCGCCAAGAACCACCGCTCCATCGTCGTCGTCACCCATCCTTTCCAGTACGACCTCATCCTCAAACACCTCCGAAGCAACGAAGGCCAAACCCCTTACAATGTCCGCCTCGATCTCGCCATGTGGGCTTACACCCGCACCGCGCAGTACGACGCCGCCATCTACCCGTACCTCGCCAACGCTTATTTTTCAGGCTACGGCCGCGAAATCTCGAAACTCGAACCCAAGGAATTTCCCGCCGAAAGGGCCGGCTTCCTTCCCGACCTCACCCCGCGCCTCCGCAAAATCGACGACCTCCGTTACGGCGAAAACCCCCACCAGCTCGCTGCCTTCTACACCTTCTTCGGCAGCCGCGAAACCGGCGTCGCCACCGCCAATCAACTCCACGGCAAAAACCTCTCCTACATCAACATCCTCGACGCCGACGCCGCCATCGAACTCGTCCGCGAATTCACCGAACCCGCCGCCGCTGTGATCAAGCACACGAACCCCTGCGGCTGCGCCATCGGCGCGTCCCTCGCCGAGGCCTTCGACAAAGCCTACGCCGGCGATCCCGTTGCCGCCTTCGGAGGGATCGTCGCGCTCAACCGCGAAGTCGATGAACGGACCGCGGAAGAAATCGTCTCGGGCAAACGCTTCCTGGAGGTGATCATTGCCCCGGGCTACTCACCCGCCGCCCTCGAAATGCTTCGCGATCGCTGGAAGGACTGCCGCATTCTTGCGACGGGGCCGCTCGATGCCCAGCAGGATCATAAGCAGCTCCACTACCGCAGCGTCACCGGCGGCGTTCTCGTTCAGCAGCGCGACCTCGCCGGCTTCGACCGCAACGCCTGCACCGTCACCAGCATCCGCAAACCTACCGAACAACAATGGGCCGACCTCGCCTTCGTCTGGCTTGCCACGAAGCACGTCAAATCCAACGCGGTCGCCCTCGCCAGGAACGGCCAGCTCCTCGCCGCCGGCGCCGGGCAGATGTCCCGCCCCATGTCCGCCAAAATCGCCATCGAACTCGCCAACAAAAACGGCCACGCCGAAAAACTCCACGGCGCCGTCGCCGGCTCCGACGCCTTCTTCCCCTTCCCGGATGCCCCCGAACTCCTCATCAACGCCGGAATCGCCGCCATCGTCCACCCCGGCGGCTCCAAGAAAGACCAGGACACCATCGACCTCGCCAACCGCCACAACATCGCGCTGGTCACCACCGGCCAGCGCCACTTCGCGCATTGAACGCGGCGCAGCCGAAAAAAGCCGCGGCAGCGGCGCCGGGAATGTAGCCCATGACGAAGTCATGGGTGATGAAGATGGAGCAACAGAATAGAAAGCCCCGGCAGGGGCGCGGGAAGGAACGCTCATGGCTCACACGTTCACGTGCGTATTGACCCATTTGATTTTCTCGACCAAGGAGCGGCAACCGCTTCTCTCGGCGGAGTTGCGGGAGAAACTATTCCCGTACATGGGCGGCATCATCCGGAACATGAAAGGGACCGCGCTGTTGATCAATGGGCCGGAGGATCACGTGCACATCCTGAGTTCATTGCCGACAACCATCGCGCTGTCGGATTTCATGAAAGAGCTTAACCCAGATTATTCACAACGTCTTGGATCAAAGCGAGAATCGCCCGAAGGGCGGCGTGAAGTGGTCTGAAAGGAGCAATTCGGCCTCGAATCGGCCAAATCGGCGCAAAGGGCCCCCTTACCCCCATAGCCAGATTCGGG
>DATKPA010000072.1:0-7114 GCA_035524355.1 Phycisphaerae bacterium
CACCTCCCGCCACAACGTCTCCCAATCAATCGTCATCCTCTTCCTCGCGCTGCCGATCTTTCCCGCTCATCTGCATCCATAAACCAAACAACCGCCAACGTATAAATCTTACTGCACCTGTTGCCCTGTTTCCCGCTCCGCTCCATCACGGTAAACTTTTCTGACTCACAACTCTGACTTGGGAGAAGGAACATGCACAAAATCACCCGCACCGCTTCGGCGCGCGCCGCCGCAACTTTCTTTGCCGCCGCATCCCTCCTCGCAACGCACCTCTCCGCCGCAGAACCCACCATCACCCGCACCGGCCCAACCACTCGAATCACCGTGCCCCTTCCCCGCACCGCCGAAGCCATGGCCTTCTTCACCCTTTCGCACGATGCGAAGCAAATCATCCTTCTTTACAACAACACCTCTCAAGCCATCGACCTCACCACTGGCAAACTCGTCTGGACTCTCCCCTATGATGGAGAATTCCTCTACGCCCCCGACAGCACCCGCATCGCCGTCTCCACGTCCGGCGCCGATATGTTCCACACGCGCTTATCCGTCATCTCCGCCGCCACGGCCGTCCCTTCTTTCCAGAAGGAATATGCCACCCTCAGTCCCGTCGCCTTCTCCGCCGACGGCAAATCCCTGATCTGCGACGACAGGCGCCAGGGCTTGGTCATCCTCGATGCCTCCACGGGCGCCGAGCGCGAAAAAATCCGCGCCGACCAATGGTCGAAGCTCGGTACCCTCCCCGCTTTCTATCGCTCGATCGCCAACTATTCGCCCGATGGCAACTGGGCCCTCCACGACGGCAAGATCGTCAACCTGAACACCGGCGCCGAGTCACCCTTCCCCGCCCGCGGCCAATACGGCGCAGATTGCATTTTCGATCCTCACGGAAACCTCCACCTCGTCCTCGAGTTCGGAACCGCCATCACCTGGCACGCCGGTGATTGGAAGGAAATCTCGCGCGTCGAATGCAAGGAGCATCTCGATCCCACCGCCGCCTTCCATTTCCTTCCCAGCGGCGACGCGATCCTCGTCATCGACTCTGGCCGCATCGGAATCCTCGACCCCGCCACCGGCAACATCCGCGGCTGGACCGATTCTTCGGTCCTCCGCGGCCCCATGCGCCCGCGCGTCGAGTTTTCCGCCGACGGTGCCACCCTCGCCGTCGCCGATGGCATGAAGAACGCCTCTATTGAAGTCCGCCCCATTCCCGGCGTGGCCGATCTCCAACCTCCGCCGGCCGTGTCCGCTCCTCTCCCCCGTCCCGCCATCCGCCCAGACCCGCTTCCCCCCATCCCCGGCCACCAGCACAAAGATCTCCAGTCGCCCGACTGGTGGCTCGATCGCGTCGCCGATGAACTCGCTGATTCCAAAGATCCGCTCGAAAAATTTCAGGTCCCCTTCACGCGCGCCCTCCTGGCCGCACGAAAGAAAGACGCCGCCGCAGCCTCGGCCGCCCTGAAAGATGAAGAAACACTCCTCGACCCCCTCGGCCCGACAGGTGCCAGGATTATGCAGAACTCCCGCCGCCAAATTGATGCCGCCCTCAACGGGCGCGACCAGCACAATCGGGACATGTTCCCCCAGTCTCCCTCTTCACGCCCCGCCTCGCCATTTCAGCAAGCCGCCGCCCTCTATCACGCCGGCAAGTTCGACGAATACAAAAAACTCCGCCAGCCCTACCTCGACCGCGTCGCCGCCTCTCAAGGTGCCCATTCCAGCGAAACCGAAAAGCTCGAACTCTTTCTGTTCGATCTTTCCACAGGAAACCTCGAAACCGCCGAAGCAGAAGCCCCCAATCTTCCCCTCGAGGACGGCGGATGGTTTATGCTCCTGTCACAAATTCCCGAGCAACTCCCCGCCGATGATCTCCCCACCCTCCGCACCATCGCCCGACTCGCTGCAATTCACGCCGATCGCGCCCTCCCGCTCGTGCTTCAGCCTGTCATCCAGGCCCACATCGCCGCCGGAAAACTCGAAGACCTCCTCACCTGCATTCGTTCCTTCGCCTCCGCACGCAACCGCGCCGCCGCCTATCTCGCCATCATCGATGCCATCTCCTGACGCCACATTTTCCTCCCCGCCCCTCCCTCGCGCATAATCCCCTCATGCCCACACCCCTCCACCTCACCCTCCTCATCACCGACCTCCACCTCGGCGGCACCCCTCTCCTCCTCCGCGACCTCGCCCTCACCCTCACTCAAGACTCACCCCTCAAGACTCAAGACTTCAAAGTGTCGGTCATCTCCCTCAAACCCCTCCCCCCAGAACCAATCGAAAATCGAAAATCGAAAATCGAAAATCCCACCATCCCCCAGCAACTCGAGCGCGCCCAAATCCCCATCACCTCCCTCAACATGACCACCCCCCTCCACCTCCCGCGCGCCCTCCGCCAACTCACCAAACTCCTCGCCGACAATCCCCCCGACATCCTGTACAGCATGCTCATCCACGCCAACCTCCTCGCCACCCTCGCCACGCGCCGCCTAAAGCGCAAACACATGCACACGCCTAAACTCATCCACTCCATCCACACCCTCCAGCCAAATCCAAAATGGCACTGGACCCTCCAGGGCAAACTCTCCAAACTGGGGGGGGGTGCCGACGCCCTCATCGTCCCCGCCCAACCCATCCTCGACAAACTCGCCCACCACGGCCCGCTCCCCCCCCCCCAACACACCGCCGTCATCCCCAACGGCATCGACATCGACCGCTTCGCCAACGCCACGCCCATACCCCCCGACCAACTCCCCTGGCCAAAAGATGGCGGGGGGGTGATCGGTTACGTCGGCCGCTTCGACCCCGTCAAAAATCTCCCCCTCCTCCTCCGCGCATTCGCCCTCCTCCACTCCCAAAAAGACCCCGAAAGTGGGGGGGGGAACGCAGCGGAACGTCGGCGGGTAGGGGGGGAAACAGGGAGGATCGACGGCGACGGAGGGATGCAATCGCATGCAAATGCCCCCATTCCGCCGCTCCCCCACCTCGCCCTCGTCGGCTACGGCCCTCAACAATCCGAACTCCAATCCCTCGCCACTTCGCTCCACATCGCCCCATTCGTCCACTTCCCCGGCCCCACCACCACCCCAGAACGCTGGTACAAGTCCTTCACAATCCACTGTTTACCATCCGAAGTCGAAGGCTTCGGCCTCACCCTCCTCGAGTCCCTCGCCGCCGGCACCCCCGTCCTCGCCCTCGACACCCCCGTCACCCGCCCCCTCCTCGCACCCTACCCCGAAGCCACCCTCCTCCCCACCCCCGCCACACCAGAATCATTAGCCATTGTCCTGCAAAAACTTATCGCCAAATACCACCTCCCCCCACCTGGCCCCACACAAGCCCCATCCGCCACCCTTTCCCACCTCCGAGCCACCCATTCCACCGCCCGAATGGCAGAGCTCCACGCAAATTTTTTGAAGAATTTGCTCGCTTCCTCCGAGTCCTCGTAACCACCATTTATAGGTCTCTTCCCGCCTCAATCGCCAATCCCTAGTGTTTTATCGGCGTTGCGACACCTTCCCGCTGCGCTCCATCCAATAATCTTTAAAATATTTTAATTGAAGTGTGGGGCAAAGTGGGGCAGAATGTAGCCATAGCAGTGAGGGATGGGGACATATCCCATAACTGCCCTAACGGAACGATCTCGCTGTTCCGGATCGCGGCCACAGGATCGTGGCTGATCCAACAGCGAACCCCGCAAGGCCCAAGCACTTACGCCGAATTGTCCGGCACGGCCTCGCAGGGACAGGAATGGAACCGCGGCATGGTCATCACGGATCGCTACGATCACGTCATCGATGACAAAAACCGTTTGGCTATTCCGAGCCAAGTTCGTAACCGCATGGATCCACAAGTAGATGGCGAAGCGTTCTACCTCGTCCCCGAAGCCCGCTACCTGGTGCTGATCCCCGAAAAGCTCTTTGAAAAACTGGCCGCCCAGGCCACCGCGGGCCTGGCGATGAGTGATGAAGAAGCCGAGGTGCGCCGGATGGTGTTCGCCACCGCCAGCCGCCTCGAACCGGACAAGCAGGGCCGTGTCATAATCCCTGAACGCTTCATGGTTAACGCCAAGGACCGCGACCCGTTCACCGAAGCTGTTTTGGATCGCGAAGTCACCCTGGTCGGCGCCAACGACCGCATGGAACTCTGGAATCGGGCCGACCTGCTCGCCCACATGCGGGAGCTGCGGGCGAGTCGCACGCGGCTTCAGGCGGCCAAGAAAGCAATGTTCACGGCGCCCGCTCCGATTGCTCCCGGGATGAGCCCGAGCGTCGGGAATGCGGGTTAGAAATCGCCGACTCATTTCGCCGCATGATGCGGCATGACCAGTCGCACGAAGCGACACCGAATATCAATGACCGCATGAAGCGGTCTTACAAGTCGCATGATGCGACAGACGAAGAGGCGACATTCCGCTGCTTCCTGATTTGGTCTGGGAAGACGAAGGCGGAAGCAGCGGGATGTCTGCAGAAACATCGGGTTGGCTGTCGTCGGACCGCATGGAGCGCGTCCGGAGACGGAACAGAGCCCAGGCGCACATCATGTCTGGCCGAACGCATGGACCGTGTTCGGCCGGGCGTAGTGGCCCCGGAGTCTCCGTGCGAGCGGGCAGGATGCATCGCAGTGCGGAGCACTCACGGGATCGGCGTCGCGGCCTGACCAGCCCGCACAGGAAAAACTGAGTTAGTACGAATCGCCCATGGATGGGCGTGTAATGGCCAGGGAAGGTCGAGCGGGGACACGCTGAGCCAGTCGTGTCTCCGTTTTTATTTTTTGCCGGATGCGGCGGGCCGCGGCAGAATGCTGTTGGGAGTTCCGCCTTTTGGCGGTGTTGCGCGTCGGCGGGATGCCGCCTAAAGGCGGAACTCCAGCGCGGGCCGCCTGAAGGCGGAACTCCAAACGTGCCTATTCGGAGCGAGTATGCTGGGAATGCCGGAGCATGGTCATGAGCCGGTGATGGTGGGGGAGGTGCTGTCGTTTCTCGATGTGAAGCCGGGGCAGGTGGTGATGGATTGCACGGCGGGGCGCGGGGGCCATGCGTTGAAGATTGCCGAGAAGTTGTCGCCGGGCGGGACGCTGATTGCGCTGGATGTCGATCCGGAAAATTTGAAGTATGCGCGGAAGCGCATCGAAGGGGCGGGGCTGCAGGATGTGCAGGTGCGGACGTTTCACGCGAACTTTGCGGAGGCGGCGGACGTTCTGGAAACGCTGGGAATCAAGGGTGTTGACGGGCTCCTCGCCGATTTCGGGGTGTCGACGAATCAACTGCTGGAGACATCGCACGGGTTGAGCTTCAATGCGGAAGCGCCGCTGGACATGCGGCTTGATCCACGCATCAAGAAGCGAGCATCTGATCTGCTGAAGGAATGGGACGACAAACGTATTGCTGAGGTTTTGCACGACTACGCGCAGGAGAGATTTGCGTGGAGGATCGCGCGGAAAATTGTTCAGACGCGCACCACAGAGCCGATACTCACGACGGGTCAACTCGCACGGCTCGTGCGATCGGTCGTGCCTCAGAAGTGGGGCCAGATCGATCCGGCGACGAGAACCTTCCAGGCGCTGCGGATGGCGGTTAACTCGGAATTGGAGAGCCTGCAGGATTTGCTCGCGGCGGTTCCCGGCATGATGTCGAAAAACGGTCGCGCGGTGTTCATCAGCTTTCACTCGGGTGAGGATCGGCTGGTGAAGCAGGCGACGCGGCAGTGGGAAGAGCAGGGCGCGTGTGAGATACTGACGAAGAAGCCGGTCGAGGCCGGCGAAGAGGAAACGAATCGCAACCCGCGGTCGCGGAGTGCGAAAGTGAGAGCGGTGAGGTTCGGAACTGGTAATTAGTAATTGGTAGCTAGTAATTGGTAATTTGGACGGTCGAACTCGCGCCAGCGAATTACCAATTACTAATTACCAATTACCAGATCAACGGAGTGATGCGATGACGCGGGAAGCCAAGATTGGGATGTTGACGGGGCTGGGAGTGATTGTGCTCATTGGGGTGCTGCTGTCGGAGTATCTTGGTCCCGGCACGCATGGTCCGGGAGCGGGCGGGATGGCGGCGACCGGCCGCATGGCGACGCTGCCGATGGGGGCGGCGTATCGGCAGGAGATCATGCAGCCGGTGGGCGTGCCTTCCCTGGTTCGAGCGGATGGGGCGACGCAGGCGCCGGGTGCGGGGGCGATTGTTTCGGCTGCTCCAGCGGCGCCGATGGCGTATGCGGCGATGGATGCGAGCGGGGCTCCGCGGATGGATGCGCCGGTTTCGGCGGCGCCCGCGTTGAATCAGCCGGTGACTCCGGTGCCCGCGGGGACGATTCAGATGGACGGGACGGCGCTGCCGGCCTCGGTACCGACGATGCAGATGCCGGCGACGGCGGTTCAGACGGTGTATGTGCCGGGGCAAACGGCGGGCACTCCGGTGGGAGCGGCTCCCGCAACCGGGACGGTGGTCATGGATGGACCGGCGGCAAGTGAGGCGCACAAGTCGGCGGCTCCGGCGAAACCGGCTGGCCAGGAATATGTGATTGCGGCGGGGGACAACCTCGCGAAGATCGCGAAGAAGTTTTATCACTCCTCGAAGAACAGCGATATCGAGCGGATCGTGGCGGCGAACCCGGCGATGCTGAAGGACAGCAAGAGTATGCTGATTGCCGGGAAGAAGCTGTTCATTCCGGCGGTTGCGCCGGCGGCGAATGCGGCTGTTCCGACCCCGATGGCGGTGGCGGCGGCTCCCGCGAAAGCGAAGACGGTGATCCGTCAGCCGGGAACGTCGGGTGGTGCGGTGTCGGCGGTCGGGGGTTCCTCGACGACGACTTCGACCAAGAAAACTGCGACGAAGACGTATGTCGTACAAGCGAATGACACGCTGGAGAAGATCGCGAAGAAGTTCGGGGGCAACACCAGCGAGACAGTGAAGAAAATCATGGCGGCGAATGGGATTAAGGATGCTAAGTCGTTGCAGGTGGGGCAGAAGCTGACGTTGCCGGCCGCCTAAAGATGGCATGAGCAAAAAAAAGAGGCGGTCTCCAGGTCGGGTCAAGGTAAGCTCGCCCGAAAGAAAGCGTCGTAGCGCTTTCGCGTTTGGCCGTTTAAGCCAAGGAGACCGCCCATGAATACTGGCAAGGAT
>DATKPA010000073.1:0-111166 GCA_035524355.1 Phycisphaerae bacterium
CGCGGCGTAGGGACCGCGAGGCTCGTGGCCGAGAAAATCGATCAATCGCGGTTCCGCCCTCACTCGGCGGACCAGGACTGGAGGATCTTCATGTAGTTGCCGCGTTCGAAGGCGCTGGGGTTGGGCGTGTGGAGGAGGCTCATCGAGCCGCGGGCCTGATCGAGGGACTCGTACTGATGGAGTTCCAGCCATCGGGCGACGTCGCCGCGGATACGGCGGAGGAATTCGGGTCCGTGGGTGAGAAGCGCCGAGACCATCTGCACGGCCGACGCTCCCGCCATGACAGATTTGAGCACCCCTTCCGCCGTATGGACGCCGCCGGTAATGCAGAGATCGGCCGTGATCTTTCCGTGGAGCGCCGCCACATATCGCAGGCGCATCAGCAATTCGCCCGGCGTAGACAAGGCGAGATCGGAACGTACGCTCAGCATTTCGATGTCGATATCGGGCTGGTAGAAGCGGTTGAAGAGGACGACGGCGTCGACGCCGGTTTGATCGACGCGATGGGCGAAGTTCACAAGGCTGGTGTAGAAGGGGGAGAGCTTGACGGCCACGGGAACGGTGACTGCCCGTTTCACGCTGCGGATGACCTGGAGCGCGTGATCTTCGACGAACGAGGCGTCGGTATCGGCATCGAGAATGGGGTCGTAGATGTTCAGTTCGAGGCCATCGGCGCCCGCCTGTTCGAGTTGCTGGGCGTATCCGACCCATCCTCCGAGGGTGCGGCCGTTGATGGAGGCGATGACCGGGATGCGGACCGCGGTTTTAATCTTCTGGAGCTGTTCGAGGTATTCATCTGGTCCGAGGCGGAATTCCTCCGGCCGTGGGAGGTAGGTGATGGATTCGGGATAGGAGTTGTTGCCGATCTCGAGGCCGTAATTCAGCGCCATCTGCTCGCGGATGATCTGTTCCTGGAAGATGGAGTGCATGACGAGCATGGGGGCGCCGGCATCTTCGAGGCGTTTGACGATGGACAGATCGCGACACATGGGGGAGGCCCCGGGAATAATGGGGTTTTCGAGATCAAATCCGAGGTACCTGGAATGAAGGGGATTCATTTGCCAGCTCCTTCCTGCGCGCGAGGTTGGGGGTTCTGAACAGGTTCAATCTCGACCGGCACGGGCCGGCCGTTCATCACTTCGGTGGGATACGAGATATGGGAGAGCTCCTTGTACAGCGCGAGGCGCTGGGCGGTGTTTCGCACGGAGGCCTCGGAGAGTTCCTTGAAGCGCACCGGATCGATTTTCTCGACCATGGCGAAGCGGGTTTCGTTGCGCATGTAATCGGCGACGGGAGCCCGGACGGTGCTGGAATCGATCTGGAGGGGCGGCTTGCCCTGGTCGACGAGGCGCGGGTCGTAGCGATAGAGCGGCCAGACGCCGCAGTTGACCGCGAGCTTCTGCTGATCGAGTCCGCACTTGAGGTCGTAGCCGTGGGCGATGCAGTGGGAGTAGGCGATGATGATGGCGGGGCCGGGATAGGATTCGGCTTCCATGAAGGCCTTGACGGTGTGGTTGTCGTTGGCGCCCAGTGCGATGGAGGCGACGTAGGCATTGCGATAGGACATCGCCATCAGGCCGAGGTCTTTCTTTTGGGTGATCTTGCCGGAGGAGGCGAATTTGGCAGCGGCGCCGAGGGGGGTGGACTTGGAGGCCTGCCCGCCGGTGTTGGAGTAGACCTCGGTATCGAGGACGAGGATGCGGACGTCGTAGGGGAGTGAGAGGAGGTGATCGAGACCGCCGTAGCCGATGTCGTAGGCCCAGCCATCGCCGCCGACGATCCAGACGGTTTTGCGGACGAGGTAATCGGCGAGGCTGTCGAGGAGGCGGGCCTTGGGATCGTCGATGGGGCTGATGATGCGACGCAGTTCGGCGACGCGCTCGCGTTGTTCGGCGATGGCTTTTTCGCCGTACTGATTGGGATCCAGCAGGCCTTTCAGGAGGCCGTCGCCCATGTGGGAGGAGAATTGCTTGACCAGGCGCACGGCGTGTTCGCGGTGTTCTTTGAGTCCGAGCAGGATGCCGAGGCCGAACTCGGCGTTGTCTTCGAAGAGGGAGTTGGCCCAAGCGGGTCCGCGGCCATCACGATTCGTGGTGTAGGGCGTCGTCGGCAGGTTACCGCCGTAGATGGAGGAGCAGCCGGTGGCGTTGGCGACGACCATGCGATCGCCGAAGAGCTGCGTCATGAGCTTGACGTAGGGAGTTTCGCCGCAGCCGGCGCAGGCGCCGGAGTATTCGAAGAGCGGGAGCATGAACTGCGAGGTTTTCACATCGGTGCGGGCGAGGCGGGTACGGTCGATTTCGGGGATGTTGAGGAAGAACTCGTAGTTGTGCCGCTCGGTGTCGCGGACGCCGAGGCGCGGGACCATGTTGATGGCCTTGGTTTTGGCGCTGGACTTGTCCTTGGCGGGGCAGACCTGCACGCAGAGGTTGCAGCCGGTGCAATCTTCGGGGGCAACCTGCAGGGTGTAGGAGAGGCCCTTGAGATCGGGGGCTTTGTAGGGCATGGAGAGAAAGGACTCCGGGGCGCCGTTCAGCGCGGCGACGTCGTAGACTTTTGCGCGAATGGCTGCGTGGGGGCAGACGAACGCACACTTGTTGCACTGGATGCAGATCGACGGATTCCAGGTGGGAATTTCTGTGGCGATATTGCGCTTTTCGAATTTGCAGGTGCCGGTGGGCCAAGCGCCGTCGACGGGGAATGCGGAGACGGGGAGCAGGTCGCCTTTGCCGGCCATCATGACGCTGGTGACGCGATTGACGAACTCGGTCATGCCGGGCTGATCGAACGTGCCCTGGCGGATGGTGGAATCGGCTTTTGAGGGAACGGTGATTTCGTGCAGGTTTTCCAGCGTTTTATCGACGGCCTCAAAGTTGCGGCGAATGACTTCTTCGCCGCGTTTGCCGTAGGTTTTCTTGATTGCCTTCTTGATCGCATCAATGGCCTGTTCGCGCGGGAGGACGCCGGAGATGGCGAAGAAGCAGGTCTGCATGATCGTGTTGATGCGTGTGCCCATACCCGTGGCTTTCGCCACGGCGTTCGCATCGATCGCGTAAAACTTCAGATGCTGGTCAATGATGATCTGCTGGATTTCCCGGGGCAGTTTCGACCAGACCTGTTCCCTGGGATACGGGGCGTTGAGCAGGAAGACGGCATTGGGCGCGGCATCATTCAGGACATCGAGCTTCTCGAGGAACTGGAACTGATGCACGGCGATGAAGTTCGCCTGGCGGATGAGATAAGGCGCCTTGATGCGTTGCTTGCCGAAGCGGAGGTGGCTGGTGGTCATGCCGCCGGATTTCTTGGAGTCGTAGACGAAATAGCCCTGGGCGAAGAGATCGGTTTCATCGCCGATGATCTTGATGGAGTTTTTGTTTGCGCCGACGGTGCCATCAGCGCCGAGTCCGAAGAAGAGTGCCCGCACGGTGCTTTCGGGTTCGATGTCGAACTTGTCATCGTAGTCGAGCGAGAGTTTGGTCACGTCATCAATGATGCCGACGGTGAAGCGGGATTTGGGCATGGGCTTTTCGAGTTCGTCGTAGATCGCCTTGACCATTGCGGGCGTGAACTCCTTGCTCGAGAGGCCATAGCGTCCGCCGACGATTTGGGGAATTTCGCCGGTGGGAAGAGCGCCTGCCTGATGGGCCTGGTACAAGGCGGTGATGACATCCTGGTAGAGCGGCTCGCCGGTGGCGCCTGGCTCCTTGGTGCGATCGAGCACAGCGATCCGCCTGGTGGTGTGCGGAAGAGCGGTCACGAACATGTCCGCGGCGAAGGGGCGATACAACCGCACGATGAGGGCGCCGAGTTTTGCGCCGCGGGCGTTCAAATAGGCGACCGTCTCGGATACGGTTTCGGCACCCGACCCCATGATCACAACGACATTTTTTGCTTCCGGATCGCCGACGTATTCATAGGGCAGATAGGTCCGGCCGGTCAGTTTGCCGAAGCGTTCCATCTCTTCCTTCACGATCCGCGGGAGGCGATCGTAGAAGGGATTGCATCCTTCGCGAGCCTGGAAGAAGGTGTCCGGGTTTTGCGCTGTGCCGCGGATGATCGGCTTGTCGGGCGTGAGTGCCCTGGCGCGATGCGCATCGACCCATTCCTGCTTGATGAGCGTACGGAGGTCATCGTCGGTCAGGAGTTCGACGCGATTCAGCTCGTGGCTGGTGCGGAAGCCGTCGAAAAAATGGACGAAGGGAACGCGGGATTGGAGGCTGCAGGCGGTTGCAATCGCGGCCTGGTCGTGTGCTTCCTGCACGCTCGTCGACGCGAGCATCGCGAAGCCGGTCTGGCGGCAGGCCATGACGTCGGAGTGATCGCCGAAGATCGAGAGGGCGTGCGTGGCAACAGCCCGGGCGGCGACGTGCATCACAAACGACGTCAATTCACCGGCGATTTTGAACATGTTGGGAATCATGAGCAGCAAACCCTGCGACGCCGTGAATGTCGTCGCCAGGGAACCGGCCTGCAGCGCGCCGTGGACCGTGCCGATCGCGCCGGCTTCCGATTGCATTTCCACAATTTTCGGCACCGCCCCCCAGATGTTTGTCTGCTTTTTCGAGGACCACTCGTCCGCCAACTCACCCATCGTCGACGAAGGCGTTATCGGGTAGATGGCTGCGACCTCAGACAACCGATGCGCCACATGCGCGGCGGCTTCGTTTCCATCCATGACGACGATATCACGCGTGGACATGTTCTGTCTTCCTTATGCTGCAATTTTGACGGCAACCTGGACAAGTTGATGGTACGGTACGCCATCGCCCGGGTCGTTAGGGGAACGCTGCGCTTGTCTCTTAAGGGAGCTCCCTATCCCCCACCGGGCAGCCCATCACCCCACTGCCAGAGGTGGTCTCATCCGCGGAGATTGGTGCAGCATTGAATTCTCCGGGCCCTTCGCCGGTTTCCCTTCCCAAGCCTCAATCGAAGGCCGCTGCGACTCGATGCGTCAAAACTTCCAAGTGTTCCCACGTAGGGTGCATGCTTATGCCACATCAGGGATGTTTCCCGATGGTTTTGCTATTCCCGCATGGTCATCATGGATGGCGCGTTGGGGAGAAGATAATGCGTTGCCGCTGGCGACGCATGCGACCATGTCGACGCAACACCGGGGACCGCATTCGGCTGGCAATGGAAAGCAACTCAAGGGCGATACATCGACATGGCCGCGAACAGGGCGCGGCTCCCCGCTGCGGTGGCAGACCGTTTCGAGCCCATCAAACGTCCGCCATCGAGCCGCGCTCTCTTTTTTCGTTGCTCTATGACTTGAGGGAGATGATCCCTAAGTCAAATTTGTATATGGTTTCGCTGTCGTCGGCTGATGGAAACGAGCGACAATAAATATTATCAAATGTATATGTCTTAAAGACACGTCGACCGACAGCGCGACGGCGCGGCAATTGCTACACGACACACATCCGAGGCCGAAGGCCGCGCGAAGGAGCGAGGCCCTGTTTTCCTCCCGGTTGGAAGAAAATTGATGTAGTGCCCCTGGAAGTTTGCCCCGCTCCTTCTCATGGTGCTGATTCGCGGGCAGTGCTCGGTAAGCTTGCCCGAATGTGTAACTGTGTGGCGGAGCCAAAGGAGGTTCCCATGCGTCGTAAACTTCATATTCTGAAAAGCAGGCCGTCCGGCGTCCCATACGCCGAAGTCCCCCTTGATGTGATGTGGGGTCTGGTTGAGTATCTTTCCTGGCAGCGCGTTCTTGCTTCGTACAACTTCGCCACCACGCACTTTACTGTGACATTCCCACACCTCGACGCAGTTACAGCACAGAAGCTGCTGGACGACTGGGATGCCGCGCAGGACCGGACCGAGTGCGCCGAGTCGCACGATCGCTCATTCGCCCAAGCGAGCTGATGCCAGCGGCAGCCCGCTCACGAATGCACAATCTGACTGTTCATATAAGAAGGAATCGGCTTATCGTGCCGATTCCTTTTTTTTGACTCGTTCGAACTTCCTGCTCCTGCTCACCCCTTTCGCATCTGCTTGCGCGCCACGTACGGATCGCCGGCGGTGGTATCGATGACGAACCCGAGTTTCTCCATCATGCGTTGCATCCGGGTATTGTCGGACGCCACCGACCCGACCAAGGAGGTCAATCCTTCCTTCTCGGCAACGACGAGAAGTCGTTCGGCCATCTCCGTCCCCAAGCCGCGGTTCTGCCAGATGTCAGCCACAACGATCGCGAATTCCGCTTCCTTGCTTCCCGGCGTCCGAACGAGGCGGGCGACGGCGAGGATGTGGGCCCGGCCGCTCTCATGGTCGCGGTATTCCGCCACGAGTGCCACCTCGCGGTCGTAATCATTGAAGCAGACCCGGCTCAACCGCTCGTGGGAAATCCGATGCGACAGGCTGAGTTGGCTGAAGTAACGTGCGCGAACGGTCTCCGCTGAGAGCTTCCCGTGGAACTCCGCCAGCAGCGGTTCGTCTTCCGGCGTGATCGGCCGAATGGCAACGGTCACTCCGTCCTTAGACGTCCACGAGGTCGCATATTCCGCGGGATAAGGCCGGATCGCGGGGCGCGGCAAATCCTTTTCCAGGACGCTCAAGGGATGCAGCAGGACCCGCGCATCGAGCGCCATCAAGCCTTTCGGCGACACCAGCAGCGGGTTGATGTCAATTTCCTTGATCCGCGGCTGATCCAGAACGAGTTGGCTGAACGCCACCAGGACGCCTTCCAGCGCCGCGATATCGACAGGCTTGCGCCCACGAACGCCGGAGAGCGCCTTGAATATCTGCGTCCGCTCCATCATGCGCCGCGCCAGGGTCGCATTCAGCGGGGGCAATCCGAGCGCCCGGTCCTTGAACACTTCCACGAGTTGCCCGCCGGTGCCGAACAGCAGCACGGGACCGAACTGTGGGTCGACGCTGCTACCGAGGATGACTTCATAGGCGTCCGGGAGCTTGATCATGGGCTGCACGGTAACGCCCTGGAAATGCTGCTCGCCGGGGCCGGAGATGATGTCGCTGTGAATCTGATGGAAAGCGGTGCGTACTTCCTGCGCGTTTTTCAGATTCAACTTGACGCCACCCACGTCGGTTTTGTGCGTGATCGTCCGGGAATAGAGCTTGAGCACGACGGGATAGCCGCAAGCGTCGGCACAGCGCACCGCAGCTTCCGCGGTCGTCGCCACATCCGTCCGGACAGTGGGAATGCCATAGGCGGCCAGCAGCTTCTTCGATTCCGCTTCATCCAGGAGACACCGGTCTTCCGAGAGCGCGGTGGAGATGATCGAATCGGCCAGGCGATCATCGGTCTTTTCATGGGTGAGCATCGCCGGGGTCTCGTAAATGCTGCGGAGGTTCAGCGTGTACTGCCACATGTACTGGAATGCCCGGGCCGCGGTATCGGGATAGGGGAACGTCGGAATTCCAGCCTGATTCAAAATCGCTTCGCCTGGCGCCACGGAACCGCCGCCCATCCAGCTCGCAAGAACCGGCTTGCCACCCAGGTCAGCGTAAGGCTTCAGCGCCTCGGCCGTTCCTGTGGCATCGGACATCGCCTGTGGGGTCAGAATGACGAGGAGGCCATCACTGTTTGGATCTTTCGCCGCAAGCTCCAGCGTCTTTGCATAGCGCTCGGGACTTGCATCGCCGAGAATGTCGATCGGATTGCTGTGGCTCCATGCGGCCGGGAGGAATGCGTTCAGCGCCTTCACGGTCTCCGGCGAAACCGCCGCAAGTTCTCCGCCTGCGCCGATGATCGCATCGGTCGCCAACACCCCGGGCCCGCCGGCATTGGTCAGAATGGTCAGGCGTGGTCCCTTGGGATGCGGCTGGCGTGCGATGACTTCCGCCGTGTAGAACAAATCGGCGATGTTGTTCACGCGCAGGACGCCGGCACGCCGGAAGGCGGCATCGAGGACTTCGTCGCTGCCGGTCAGCGCTCCGGTGTGCGACGCCGCAGCCTTAGATGCCTGAGCCGTGCGGCCCGGTTTGATTACGATAATCGGCTTCTTCAGGGCGACTTCCCGCGCTGCGGACATAAACGCCCGCGCATCGCCGACCGATTCCATGTAGATCAGAATGCTCTGTGTGTGTGGATCATTCCCGAAATAGTCGATCAGGTCGCCCCACCCCACATCGAGCATCGAACCCGCGGAAACGAATGCCGAGAACCCGACGAGTTCGCGGAGACTCCAATCCAGCACTGCCGTGCACAGAGCGCCGCTTTGGCTCAAAAACGCCACCTTTCCGGGGCGTGCGCACGTCGCAGCAAAGGTTGCGTTCAAGCCCAGAATCGGATTCATGAGGCCCAGACAGTTGGGGCCAAGAATCCGCATCCCGGTCCCCTGAATCTTGTCCTTCACCTGCTGTTCCAGCGCTTCCCCTTCCGGTCCCAGTTCCTTGAACCCCGCCGAGATGATGATGGCCGCAGGAATTCCCAGGGCCGCGCAGTCCCCGATGATCGCCGGAACCGTCGGCGCCGGGGTCACAATCACGGCGAGATCCACTTTGTCCGGGACGTCTTTGATGGTCTTGTACGCCTTCACCCCCAGGACGCTCGCGCGCTTCGGATTGACCGGATAGACGGTTCCACCGAATGGACTCTGGATCAGATTGGCAAGGACCGTCCGGCCCACGCTTCCGGCATTCTCCGTCGCGCCGATGACCGCGACGCTCCGCGGCCGGAACAGATGTCCAAGGGGAGACTGCTGGTCAATCTGGCCTTCGAGGGGCGTTTCACGGGCACTCTGCATGATCGTCATAAACGACTTCCTATAGTTTGGGTCTCGATGAATCAGTGTTCGTGTTGCGGCAGCGTTTGTGTCTTTCAGTTATGGCTCACTTCCGAGCTTTGGCCAGCCGCCGGCGTATCAGCCTGCGAATGCGGATCATCCGTCACAAGCAACACCGGGCATTTTGTTTTGGGGATCACACACGCTGAGGTGCTGCCGAAAATGAGTCTTCCCAGCGGCCCGCGTCGATGCGTACCGAGGATGATCAGATCCGCGTGCCATTCGCGAGCCGCCGCCGGGATTTCGGTCGCCACTTTCCCCTCGCGGACGAGCAGATCGACGGGAATATTCAGCGGGACAAGATCTCGCGAACGTTCGAGAAACTCTGTGGCCTGCTTGCGTACCGGGAAGAGCGGATCTTCGCCCATCAGGTAGACTTCCGGGAACAAGAGTGTTCCGGAGGGATCGACGACGTTCACGAACGCCAGCGCAGCGTCCATGTCCTGTGCCAGGGAAATCGCGACTTTCAGCGCGGGATGATCGTAGTGGTCCAACGCCACCAGTATGCGTCGCCAGGGAGCCACTTTGATCTCCTCTTCGATGGCGATCTGCGCCAGCAACTGTTGGCGGGAAGTGCAGAGACACGTGGTATCCGCGTGTGAAGCGAGCGCGTCGCAATAGGTTTTCACTGCATCCAGGAAGGCTTTTCTGGCCATGGCTGACTCCTTGACCATGCGCTGGTTAAGCGATGGCAGTCCTTCTCCAGCCACTATCGTCCTTTCAGCCGAAAAGAGATATCAGCCCGAAACACGCTATGGAAGTAAGGTTTTCACCTAGCATCCCCCTGATTCCGTCCGATTCGCCTGTTGGTTCGGACATTTGTTTTCATGATGAAACGGGCGATGAGGTGGTGGGGTGAGGGAGCGCTTTTGTGACAAATGGGAGGGTCGATCCCTGTCGCGTGTTGGTCGATCCACGTCGCGGAACGCCCTAAGAAACGTTCAAGGATCTTCAACATTGACGTTGATTGTTGGGGGAATCTGGTGGTGACACACGCTTCGTAAATACAATTTAGAAATCCGGCGATTTCAGTCTGAAGTTGGAGCGGGCGGGGGTAGGTTGATGGCAAGTCGGGTTGGCAGCGAGCTCGAGGAAACCGGGAAGCATTCTGACGCTGGGATGTGGTCCGGTCGCACTTCTGGTTTGCCGGCGCGGACGACCGCAGGTTTTCATCTCAAAGGGTATGAGATGACGGGGATGCGGGCGCAGAATTCAGCGATGGCTTCGCTGAAATTGTGAAATATTTCTGAAGGACCGACCCGATACTGAATCTTGACACACCCATTTTCGGCGAGCGCCGCGCGGCGCGATCATCCGTGCCGGGACGACTATTTGGCTTAAGCACGGATTAGTTTGTGGTAATTCGTGCTTGATCAGTGGCGCTAGCGCGCCTAGAAAGAGAGAACCAGTTATTCGGGCTGTTGGGAGGAGCAGGCGATGCAGATTCACATTGCACGCCGCAAGGTGATGATAAGTCGGACGTTTCAGGCATCGATTCGCTCGCAGGTGGCGGCGAAGCTTCGCCGGTTCACATCCGCGGTTGAAACGGTGCAGGTTGAACTGGCGGATCGGAACGGGCGGCGCGGCGGTTGCGACAAAAGGTGCCGGATCCGTGCGACCGTAAAGGGCGCTCGGATCGCGTGTGATGATGTGCGGGCAAATCTACGGACAGCCGTTCGACATGCGATTGATCAGCTAGAAACGGCCATTCATCGGCAGCTTCGTTCATCTCCAGTATGACGGTCAAGTCATGGTCCCAGTCCCGGGAGGTGTCATATGCAACAGGATGCTGTTTCAGTGTCACTCAACAACGGCGTTCCCAACGTAGTTGTTCCGAAGGAATCGCTCTGGAGTTTCGTGGAGTTTCTCGCGCTGACCCGGGTGCACGCGCTGTTCAGCTATTCGGGCGAGAACTTCCGCGTGTCGTTTCCGAATCACACGAAGGAAGCGGCGGAGCAATTGGTGGCTGACTGGGCAGGATATGTGCATCATCCGCCGGAAGCTGCGCCGCATCAACTCGCCAATTCATGACGCTTCACGGCGCCATTCTTCCGGGTGCCAACTTGCTTGCGCAGCCAGGAGAGCCATGGTGCGAGATCGTTGGCGTAGGCGGAGCATTCGACGACAGTGACGTGAGAGTTGAGTCGGGCGACGTCGCGGTGCCATTGCGCGAGGTCGAAGGGGACATAGTGGAGGAGGTCCATCTTGTTGAGAAGGAGGAGGTCGGCAGCGGAGACAAGCTGGGGGTATTTGGCGGGTTTGTCGGGGCCTTCGGTTGTGGCGAACATGCCGACCTTGGCGTTTTGTCCGAGGTCGAAGCCGACGGGGCAGACGAGGTTGCCGACGTTTTCGATGATGAGGAGATCGATTTCAGTCAGGTCGAGTTTGTCGAGTGCGTGTCGGACCTGATGAGCTTCGAGGTGGCAGCCTTTGCCGGTGTTGATCTGAACGACGTTGGTGCAGAAGGCGGCGATGCGTTCGGCATCGCGGGCGGTGGTGAGGTCTCCGACGACCACGGCGATGCGCATGGACTTTCGTAGAGCGGCAAGTGTGCGTTCGATGAGGAGGGTTTTGCCGCAGCCGGGTCCGCCGATGAGGTCGATGGTGAAGATGCCGTGCTGCTGAAGGAGCTGGCGGTTGGAGTTGGCGACATCGTCGTTGAGCTTGAGGACGGATTCGACGACTTGAACGTTCATGGGGGTACTCCGGTTAGAGGCGCTGCGGAAGAGGCAGGAAATCGGGGGCGACTTCGATGGAGAGGAGGCGAAGATCGTTGGAGCCGCCGGCCTGCGTTTCCTCCGAACCGCAGGCGGAGCAGCGCTCGAGGGGGTCCATGGAAGTCCAGTGGCGTTTGCACTTGTTGCAGAAGAGATCCCAGGGGTGGAGGATGATTTCGAGCTTGGCGCCTTCGAAGTCGGTGTTGGCGACGAGGGCCTGCCAGGCGAAGCGGAGGGCGTCATCATCCACAGCACGGCGGGGTCCGATTTCGACGCGGGCCTTTGCAAGTATGGCGCCCGATGGGGCGTAGCGGCGGATCTGTTCGACGAGTGCTTCGGCGATCGAAAGTTCATGCATGGTAATTACTCCTGGGTTTCCCGGTTGTTTCCGGAAGCGGCGGCGAGATCTGCGAGGACGGTGAAGGTCTGACGCGCCGCGGATTCGTCGAGGATTTGAATGGCGAAGCCGGCGTGCACGAGGACCCAACTGCCGACCTTGGCGTCAGGGGTGAGGCAGGTGGAGATCGAGACGCGGTTGCCGTGGAGATCGGCAAGGGCGCGGGTATTTTCCAGTTCGATGATTTTGGCGGGGACGGCGAGACACATGGTGGCTCCTTTCAATGAACGTGAGCGGAGTGGGTGGACCAGCGCTGCAGGTGGAAGGCGAGGTGGCTGGAGAGACGGTCGCATGTTTTTGCGACAGCGGCGGAGAGTTGGTTCCCAACGGAGAGGTCGGCCGCGCCGATGGCGACGGACCAGGCCTGGGGGACGCGGCCGAAGAGCATGCTGGTCATCCAGAGAAGAGTTTGCGGGGCGAGGTGGTGTGTGAGGTTGTGCGGGGAAGGCTCGGAGGGGAGGAGGCGTGAGATGCGGATCTGTCCGGGGGGGACGTCGACGGAGGCATCGATGAAAAGAACGCGCGGGGCGTAGAGGAGTTCCTCGGCGTGTTCGGGGACGAGCTGGTGCGCGGTGTCGCAGCGGCAATTGGGGGACGATCGGAGGGAGTGTGCGAGCAATGAGGCGACAGCGGGACCAGCGCCGTCATCGGTGCGCATCGGGTTTCCGTAGCCGATGACGAGCACCTGCAACGGGGTTTGCGGGAAGATGTCAGTCTCGCTGAAGTTCATCGAGAACTTCTCCATTGGGGCCGCGGAGTTGAATGTGGATGGGCATCTGTCCGAGAGCGTGGGTGGAGCAACTGAGGCAGGGGTCGAAGCAGCGGATGACGGCTTCGACGCGGTTGAGCATTCCTTCCGAGAGTTTTTCGCCATTGACGAAGCGTTCAGCGACCTGTTTGACGCCGCGGTTCATGGCGAGGTTGTTGTGGCCGGTGGCGATAATGAGGTTGGCCCAGGCCATCTGGCCGTCGTCGTCGATTTTGTAGTGGTGGATGAGTGTGCCGCGCGGGGCTTCGGTGATGCCGACGCCTTCGCTGCGGTTGGGGCGAGCGCGGGCGCGGACGCGGGGGTTGAGGATGTCGGGGTCGTTCATGAGATTCTGGAGAGATTCGATGCCGAAGAGGATCTCGATGAGGCGGGCCCAATGGTAGTGGAAGCTGCTGGCGGGGGCGCGGCCGAGGCGTGCGCGGAAGCGTGCGAGTTCGGCGTCGGCGAGGGGAGTGCCGCACTTTTCGGCCATGATGATGCGGGCGAGGGGGCCGACACGGTAGATGCCGTCGGGGTAGCCTTTGGGTTTGTAATACGGGGATTTGAGGAAGGAGAAGTTTTCGACGGCTTCGCCGATGTAGTTGGGGTATTTGCGGGGGTCGGAGAATTCGGCGACGGGTCGTCCGGAGTCGTCGGTGAAGCGCATGGCGCCGTCGTAGTGTTCGAGGTTGCCGTCGGGGGTGACGAGGCCGGCGAACATGGTGGGGAAGTTGGCGAAGGAGGCGGTTTCGTCGGGGAATTTGTCGGTGACGGAGGCGAGCCAGCTGGCGGCGCGTTTGGCGATTTCGAGGGCGGTGGGGATGGCTTCGAGGATTTTTTCGCGGCGTTCGGCGGTGAGGGGTTCGGCGACGCCGCCGGGAACGACCCACGCGGGGTGAATCTTTTTGCCGCCGAGGAGGGCGATGATTTCCTGGCCAAACTTGCGGAGCATGATGCCGTCTTTGGCGAATTCCGGGTGGGTCTTCATGAGGCCGAAGATGTTGCGTTTGGTGGGATCGGAATCGAAGCCGAGGAGGAGGTCGGGGGAGGAGAGGTGGAAGAAGGAGAGTGCGTGGGATTGGACGATCTGTGCGAGGTTCATGACGCGGCGGAGCTTGGCGGCGGTGGGGGGAATCTCGACGGCGAGGAGCTCATCGCAGGCCTTCGCGGAGGCCATGAGGTGGCTGACGGGGCAGATGCCGCAGATGCGGGCCATGACGGAGGGCATTTCGGTGAGGGGGCGGCCCTCGACGAACTTTTCGAAGCCGCGAAACTGGGTGACATGGAAGTGGGCGTCGCGGACGGCGCCTTTGTCGTCGAGATCGATGGTGATCTTGGCGTGTCCTTCGATGCGGGTGACGCCGTCGATGGTGATGGTACGGGACATGGGAACTCCTTGGGCGATGCGAGAAGACGGGTCTTGCTGGTATTGAGGGTTACCTCGTAAACGAACACACATTCCGGCGATGCCATCGCCGGCGTTTCAGGGCTCCTTACTTGCCGAAGCGGGTGAGGGCCGAGGGATCGGGGATGCGACCTGCGAGGAACTCGGTGAGGACGAACCAGATGGCGTCGGCAGGAGGCGGGCATCCGGGGATGAAGAGATCGACCTTGATGATTTCGTGGAGGGGACGGGCGATGCGTTCGTGAGCGGGGACGTTGAGGACGGGGAGGTTGGCGAGGCGTTCTTCGGGGGTTGGGGGCCAGGTGCCGTTTTCGACGTAGGCGCGGCGGAAGAGTGCCTCGACTTCATAGGCGTTGCGCATGGCGGGGACGTTGCCGGTGGTGGCGCAGTCGCCGAAGGAGACGACGAATTTGGATCGCTGACGGATGAGTTTGGCTTTTTCGAGATCGTGGTGGCTGCTGACGGCACCTTCGACGAGGGTGAGGTCAACGTTTTCGGGGAACTCCTTGGGGTCGACGACGGGGGAGCAGACGATGTCGACTTTTTCCTCGAGGACAAGGAGGCGTTCATCGAGGTCGAGAAGGGACATGTGGCAGCCGGAACAGCCGTCGAGCCAGACGGTGGCGACGCGCGGTTTTGTGTTGGACGCGGTTGTGGTCATGAGTGGGTCTCCCGCATTTGAGTGAGGTAAGGCAGGAACTGGCGGCGTTTGGCCATCTCGGCGACGGCGGTGCCTTTATCGGTAAGAGCGCCGGTGGGGCAGACATGCACGCATTTGCCGCAGGTGGTGCAGGATTCGGCTTCGCCCCAGGGCTGGTCGAGGTCATGGATGATGAAGGATTTGATGCCGCGGCCTTTGACGTCCTTGGTGTGGGCGCCTTCGATCTCGTCGCAGACGCGGACGCAGCGGGTGCAGAGGATGCAGCGGTTGTGGTCGAGGCGGAAGCGGTCGTGGGAACTATCGACTTCCAACTTGGGATAACGATACGGGAGATGAACGTGGGTGACGCCGAGCTTCTGGGCAAGGGATTGGAGTTCGCAGTGGCCGTTGGAGACGCAGACGGCGCAGACGTGGTTTCGTTCGCAGAGGAGCATTTCCACTATCGTCTTGCGATAAGCGAGCAGTCGCGGCGAATCGGTTACGACCTGCATACCTTCAGCGCATTGGGTGGCGCAGGCGGCGAAGAGTCGCGGCGATCCGGCGAGTTCGACCATGCAAAGACGGCAACCTCCCCAGAGGCTCAAGCCATCGAGGAAACAGAGGGTGGGAATGTCGATGGCGTTTTCGCGTGCGACGTCGAGGATCGTCTGGCCGGAGCGGCAACTGACATCCTTGCCGTCGATCTGAAGCGTGAGCGATTGAACTGAGGCTGACGTGTTGGGGGCAATCATGCATTCACCTCATGACCGTTATGAGCGGAGGGACCGTGGGCATTCGTGGCGCCGCTGGTCTGGATTCGCTCGAGGTATTCGTTTTCAAAATGTTTGAGGGTGGAAAGGACGGGGTTTGGAGCAGTCTGGCCGAGGCCGCAGAGGCTGGTGGCCTTGACCATGTCGCAGAGTTCGCGGAGGAGTGCGAGGTCGCCGGGGGTGGCCTTGCGGTTGTAAATCTTGTCGAGGAGGGCATGCATCTGGCAGGTGCCGACGCGGCAGGGGATGCATTTGCCGCAGGATTCGGACATGCAGAATTCCATGAAGAACCGGGCGACGTCGACCATGTTGGAGGTTTCATCCATGACGATCATGCCGCCGGAACCCATAATGGAGCCGGCTTTGGCGAGGGACTCGTAATCGACGGGGATGTCGAGTTCCTTTTCGGTGAGGCAGCCGCCGGAGGGACCGCCGGTCTGAACGGCCTTGAAGGCTTTCCCGTCGGGGATCCCGCCGCCGATGTCATAAATGATTTCGCGGAGCGTGATGCCCATAGGCACTTCGATGAGACCTGTGTTTTTCACCTTTCCGGTGAGGGCGAATATTTTGGTGCCTTTGCTCTTCTCGGTGCCGATGTTGGCGAACCAGGAGGATCCACGTGCGATGATCGGCGGGATATTGGCGAACGTTTCGACATTGTTGATGAGGGTGGGGCAGTCGAAGAGGCCGGAGTTGGCGGGATAAGGGGGGCGTGGGCGGGGCGTGCCGCGGTTTCCTTCGATGGAAGCGATGAGTGCGGTTTCCTCGCCGCAGACGAAGGCGCCGGCGCCAAGACGTATTTCCAAATCGAAGTTGAAATTCGTGCCGAGGATATTGCGGCCCAGGATCTCGTTTCGGACGGCCTGGTTGATCGCCTTGTTCAGGCGTTTCACGGCCAGCGGATATTCGGCGCGGACATAGACGATGCCCTTGCTCGCGCCGACGGCGTATCCGGCAATGCACATACCTTCCAGCACGCGATGGGGATCGCCCTCCATGACGCTGCGGTCCATAAATGCGCCTGGGTCTCCCTCATCGCCGTTGCAGACGACGTACTTCTGTCCTCTTCCATCGGGGCCGGAAGCTTTGGCGACGGTGCTCCATTTGAGCCCCGTGGGATAACCAGCGCCGCCGCGTCCGCGGAGCCCGGATTTGGTCACTTCCTGGATCACATCACCGGGGCTCATCGTCGTGAGGGCCTTTGCGAGGGACGCGTAGGCGCCGTGGGCGATGCAGTCGGAGATGTCCTCGGGATCGACGCGACCGGAGTTTTCCCGGACGACTTGCATCTGGCGTTTGAAGAACGGCTGATCAGTGTCGCAGACCATTTCATCGGGCGGCGCTTTGTCGAGCGCGTTAAGGATGGTGGGGGCGTCGGTGGGTTTGATGTGCTGGTAGAGAGGCTGATTGTCGTCGACGGAGACCATGGGCCCGTTGGCGCAGAGGCCCATGCAGCCCACGCCGATGACGCGGACGTCCTTGTCGACGCCGCCTTTCTTTACGCCATCGGTGAGGTTTTTCAGGACCTGATCGGCCTGGGAGCTGCAGCATCCGGAACCGACACAGACGTGCAGGCAGTGTTTGAACTTGCCATTTTCCTCATGTTTTTTGAGGGCGATTGATTGTAGCTCTTCCGGCGTCATTTGGCTTCCGTCCCTTCGAGCTTGGATTGAATTCTCTTCATCAACATTTCGTGAGTGGGTTTTCCGAACACTTCGCCGTCGACGACGGTGGCGGGGGCAAGGCCGCAGGCGCCAATGCAGCGAGCGACGAGCAGCGAGAGTTCGCCGTCGGCGGTGGTTTCACCTTCCTTGATGTGGTACTTCTCTTCGACGGCGCGAAGAAGATCGCCGGAGCCTTTGATGTAGCAGGCGGTGCCAAGACAGACGATGCAATTGTGTTTGCCCTGCGGTTTGAGGGTGAAGAAGTGGTAGAAGGTGACGACGCCGTAGACTTTGGCGAGCGGCACACGGAGAGCCTTGGCGACGTAGGCCATGGCGTGTGTGTCGATGAAGCCGAAGGCCTGCTGGACGGAGTGAAGCGATTCGATGAGGGCGTGACTGTCGAATCCCTGGCGGCGCATGGCGGCTTCGACAATTCGCCAGCGCTTGTCCTCAGTGGGAGCTTTGGGGAGAGTTGCGACGGTCAAAGGACACCTCCGAGAAGAAGGAGAGCGATGGTCATGCACGCGAGACCGGCGAAGCGGATCACAAGGGGTTTGTTCAGACGCGTGAAGAGAATGGCGAGGGCGATGCCCGCGAGGAGGAGCGATGCGGTCGTCAGCGCGAAGCCTGCCAGGTAGCTCGTGGCGGAGAGTCCCGCGCGAAGTTCCGCGCCGTGGGCGTATCCGTGAAACGTCGCGAAGAGAGCCGCGAGGCTGGCGCCGGCACTGGTGGGCATACGGAAGGTGAAGGTGACGAGGAGGCCGACGAGGAGAAGGGAAGTGGCGATGGCCTGATCGATTGCGGTGGCGGAGAGTTGGAGGCCGGTGAAGGCGAGCGCGGCGCCGATGAGCATGAACGAGAGGAACGTTGCGGGGATAAGCCAGGTAGCGCGCTTGCCGAGTTGAGCGGCCCAGATACCGATCGCGAGCATTGTGAGCAGATGATCGACGCCGGAGAGCGGGTGTGCGAGGCCGGCGGAGAACCCATCGGCTCCGTGGCCGGGATGGGCGAAGGCCGTTGTTGCAAGGATCGCGAGGCACCCCGCAGCAAGGGTTAAGGGGAATCGGATGATTTTCATGGGTGCTCCTTTGGTCAACAGATACGCGGCAGTTGTTCGCCGTAGGGTTTTTGCACGATGCGTCGGCCGCCGATCTGGGTGTGGAGTTCGCAGAATCCTTCGCTGGCAGCTTCGACGTGGCCGACGATGGCGGCGTCTTTGCCGAGTGGATGCGATTTCATCGCGCGGAGGACTTTCTCCGCAGCCCTGGGTTTGACGGCGACGAAGACTTTGCCTTCATTGGCGATGTCGAGCGGGTCGAGGCCGAGCATGTCGGCGGCGTGGCGAGCGGCGGGATGGACGAGGATTTGAGATTCTTCGAGCACGACGCGGAGGTTGGCGCGCTGGGCGAGATCGGCGCAGAGGCCGGAGAGGCCGCCCCGGGTGGGATCGCGCATGAACGTGACGTTGTTGCCGCCGGCGGCGAGGAGGGCCTCCGTGAGGGAGTTGAGAGGAGCGACGTCGGAGGTGACGACGGAGCGGACGTCGGGCATTTCGCGGGCGAGCATGACAGCGAGCCCGTGTTCGCCGATGGGGCCATTGAGGATGAGCTTGTCGCCGGGGCGGACGCGATTGGGATTGAGGCGGCGTTTGGTGGGGATGGTGCCGACGCCGGCTGTGATCAGGTAGATGCCGTCGGCGTGGCCGTGGCCGACAACTTTGGTGTCACCGGTGGCAATACGGACATTCGCCTCTTTCGCGGTGGCGGCGACGGAGTTCATGACCGTGTCGAGATTCGCGAGCGGGAAGCCTTCGGCGAGGATGACGCCCAAAGCAATGGCGAGCGGCTTGGCCCCGGTTACCGCGAGGTCATTGACGGTGCCCGCGATGGCGAGCCGGCCGACATCACCGCCGGGGAACTGCCAGGGTTGAACGACGAAGGAGTCGATGGTGAAGGCGAGGCGTCCGGATTGGCGGCCGAGGTCGCTGGCGTCGAGGAGGTCGTCGAGGATGCGGTTGCTGATGTGCGGGAAGACGTGATCGGCAAGAAGCTCGTCGGTGAGCTGACCGCCGCCGCCGTGGGCGAGAAGGACGCGGTCGCGTTTCAGAGCGCTGTAGGCCGGCGCGGCGATGGAATTGGCTTGGGTCATGATTGGACTCCTCGCGAAGGGACGAGGCTGCCGCTGAATCGAGCGGGGAAGCGGGCGTATTTGAACCAGGCCTGGCAGGTGCCCTCGGAGCTGACCATGCAGGGGCCGATGGGATTGACGGGGGTGCAGGCGGTGGCGAAAAGTTTGCATTGGTGCGGGGTGGCGGCGCCGGTGATGACTCTGCCGCAGATGCAGCCGGGGGGTTCGGCGTCGAGAGGGGCTTGGAGGTTGAAGCGTCGCTGGGCGTCGAAGGTAGCGTACTGTGGGCGGAGGGCGAGGCCGGAGTTGGGAATGACGCCGAGGGCGCGCCAACGGACGTCGGCGGGTTGGAAGACCTGGTCGAGAAGTTGGAGTGCGGCGGGATTTCCGGCGGAATTGACGGCTTCGGGGTAATCGTTGAGGAGATCGATGCGGTTGTCGCGGATCAACTCGGCGAGGGTGGCGATGGCGGCGGCCATGTGGGCTTCTTCGAAGCCGGCGACCACGCAGGGGAGGTGGAATTCTTCGATGATTGGCCGATAGGTTTCGACGCCGATGATGGCGGAGACGTGGCCGGGGAGGAGGAAGCCGTCGACGTGGACATCTCCCGATTCGAGGAGCGCCATCATCGCGGGGACGACGCGCTTGTGACTGGCGAAGACGGAGAAGTTCGGAAGATTCAACGCTTCGGCCTGCAGTACGGCGGCGGCGGTGGCGGGGGCGGTGGTCTCAAAGCCGACGGCGCCGAGAACGATTTGCTTTTCCGGGTTTTGCTGGGCGATGGCGATGGCATCGAGGGTGGAATAGATGACGCGGATGTCGGCGCCGTTGGCGCGGGCGCGTTCGAGGCTGCCGTTTCTGCTGGGGACGCGCAGCATGTCGCCGTAGGTGCAGAGGGTGACGTTGGGGATGCGCGTGAATTGGAGGAGCAGGTCGATGTCGGATTGGGCGGTGACGCAGACGGGGCATCCGGGTCCGGAGAGGAGGGTAATATTGTCTGGAAGGAGGGAATGGAGGCCGCTGCGGAAGGCGCTCATGGTGTGGGTGCCGCAGACTTCCATGAGGGAGATGCGGCGATCGATGGCGGCGGCTGCGCTGCGGAGGCGGTCGAGGGTTTGCGCAATCGTCTCGTGCGAGCGTGACGTGGGGAGAGATTGTGGGGCGATGGCAATCATTTCATCTCATGCGTGGATGGAGTTCAGGACGAAGGCGGCCTGGCCAAAGGAGAGGCCGGCGTCGGTCGGTGGATAGTTTTTGGGGAGCAGAAGTTGGCGCTGGTGAAGGGCGGCGTGTTTGAGGAGATTGCTCGTGAGGACCTGGTTGCAGAACGTGCCGCCGCCGATGGCAAGGGGAAGATCGGGGCGATTGAGAGCATTCGTGAGAGCGGTGAACCCTTCGGCGAGGGTGAGATGGAATCTGGCGGCGAGGTCGGGGGCGGCCTGGGCGTTGGGGGAGAATTCGACCAAGTGGCGAATGAAGGGGGAGAGGTCGAGGTGGAACAGCCCGCTGGTGGATTTGTCGATGTGGTAGAAGGAAGAGAAATCGTCGGCGAAGGCGTATTGATCGTCTTTGAGGAAATCGTGGGCGGCGTGCTCGAGAGCCATGGCGGCTTGCGCTTCGTGCTGATTCTTCGAACAGAGGTCGAGGATCGCGGCGACGCCGTCGAAGAGGCGGCCGGTGCTGGTGGTCCAGGGGGAATTGAAGCCAGTGCGGACCATGCGGGCGAGTGTGCGGAGTTCGTCGCTTTCCGGAAAGAGCCGGCGGGCGATGGGAAGCTGGTCGAAGGCATCGCCGAAGGCCTGGTAGAGCAGGGCAAGAGCGCTGCGCCGTGTGTCGGTGGCGGCGGCATCTCCGCCGGGAAGCCGGAAGGGGCGGAGGCTGGCGAGGCGATTCCAGGCGGGGCCGTCAACGTAGAGGAGTTCGCCGCCCCAGGTGGTGTTGTCGGTTCCGTGGCCGGCGCCATCGCAGATGAGGGCGAGGGCGGGAGAGCGGAGATCGTGCTCGGCGAGGACCGCATGGGCATGGGCGACGTGGTGCTGAATCGGGATGAGCCTCGCATGGTGGCGCTGGGCGAGGTCCCCGGCGAAGCGAGTGCCGATGTAGTTCGGGTGCAGGTCGTGCGCGACGAATTGGATGCGGACGCTGAAGAGTCGCGTGAGGTCGGCGATGGCTTTCTGGAAATGCTCATAGGCGAGCGGATGGGTGAGGTCGCCGAGGTGCTGGCTCACGATGACATCATTGCTGCGGACGAGGGCGATGGTGTTTTTGAGTTCGCCGCCAAGACAGATGCCGGTGGGATGGCCGGCTGATTTTTCCGAGGGGATGTTCCAGAGTGAAGGGACGTAACCGCGCGAGCGGCGGATGGGGAGCGGGTCGGCGAAGGGGCCGCGATCGAGCAGAACGCTGTCATCGACGGGACGCTCGATAGGGCGATCGTGCAGGAGGATGGCATCGGAAATGGACCCGAGACGGTGGAGGGCGTCGGTGTTATCGATGGCAATGGGCTCCGAAGAGAGGTTGCCGCTGGTCATGACGAGGGCGAGCGGTGCGTCGGCGGACTGGTTGCCAAGGTAGTGAAAGAGCAGAAGTTGGATGGGGGTGTTGGGGAGCATAAGGCCGAGCAGATGCGTGCCGGGGGCGACCGCGGGGGCGATGAGCGATTTGGCGAAGCTGGTGCGCGGGGCGAGGAGGATGGGGGCGGCGGGTGAGGCGAGGGCGTCGAGGGCGCGGGAGGAGAGGTGAGCGAGTTCGCGCGCGGCGGGAATGTCGGGCACCATCAGCGCGAACGGCTTGGCGTCGCGCTGCTTGCGGGAGCGGAGGCGGGCGACGGCTTCGACGCTGTCGGCTCGCACCGCAAGGTGATAACCACCCAGGCCTTTAATCGCGACCACTTTGCCGGCGGTGAGGAGGCGGGCGGCGATCTGGATGGGGTCGCCGCGCATGGCCCTTCCGCGGGAATCGACAAGGCGAAGCGTGGGGCCGCAGTTCGGGCAGCAGATCGGTTGGGCATGGAAGCGGCGGTCGGTTTCATCCTCGTATTCGTGCGTGCAGCGCGGGCAGAGCGAGAAGCCGTGCATCGAGGTATTGGGGCGGTCGTAGGGGATGTCGCGGATGATGCTGAATCGTGGGCCGCAGTTGGTGCAGTTGATGAACGGGTGGAGGTGGCGACGATCGGTATCGCGAAGGAGTTCATCGCGGCAGTCGGAGCAGATGGCGGTGTCGACGGTGACGGCGGCGTCGGCGTCACTCGTCGGCTGGGCGCTCGAGCGGATTACGAAACCAGTTTCGTCGGGGATGCGGGAGAGGCGATCGCGCTCGAGGTCATCGATGCGCGCAAGTCGCGGGAGCGTGGTCGTGAGGGCGTCGTTGAAGCGGTCGATGGCGTGCGTGGAGCCCTGGATTTCGAACGTGACCCCGCGGGTGTCGTTGAGGATCCAGCCTGTCAGATGGAACTGGTTGGCAATACGGTGGATAAAGGGACGGAAGCCTACGCCCTGAAGCTGTCCGGCCAGTCGATATCGGTACCGCGCGGAAGAGGCGTTGACGGGAAGATGGTGCGTAATGAACATCACCACACTCGGAAGGAGTAAATACCACGGCCTCGATGGTACGCCGATTCGCGGGAGCGGTCGTTAGGGGAAGGGTGCGCTTGTGGTGTAGGGCGGCGTCCTAACTTGGGGGGGAATCTCCCTCAGCTTCGTTGGGGACGAGCGATGCAACTCCGGGAGCCATGGGCACGGGAATGGAGTCTCAAAAGCGGAAAATGTCTGGTATTAATGGATGTCCACAAGCGTTATGGCCAACCGGCGCGCGGAACCTACAACAAGACGGCCGACGGAAAGCTGGAGATCGTCAAGGTGCGGTTTGGAAAGAAGGCGGGCGGCGGCAAAAAGGGCGGGAAGAAAAGCGAGCCGCCGGCGACGCAAGCGAACTGAAGATGCGGCGGAGGAAGGGCTCTCATTGCTTCACGACCCCTTCCTTCTTTACTGAAACATCACCGCCGCTGGCCCCGGCGTTTGGGCCGGGGAGCCTCCCACTCAGCGACGATTCGCCAGAACCGACCGCTCATAGCCCTTCACCTCGGCCAACCACGCCCCTCCCCGCGGCACATTCATCTGCTCACAGAACTGCCCCCAGACCGCTCCAAACGGTAGCGACTTCGCCTCCTCCTGCAGCGCCAGTCGTGTCGTGTAATCCCCTTCCCCTTCGGCGGCACGCAGCTTCTCCACCGGATCGAGCAGGCCAAGCAGCAGCGCCTTCTGCATGTTGCGCGTGCCGATGACCCACGCGGCGATGCGGTTGATCGAGGCATCAAAGTAATCGAGACCGATGTGAATGCGGGAAGCAAAGCCCTTCTGCGCCACGATTTCGCGGCCGATCGAGCGAAGCTCGTCGTCAAGTATCACCACGTGATCCGAATCCCAGCGGACGGGGCGGGAAACATGAAGAAGAATCTCCGGCAAGAACAGCATCAAGGCGGAAATCTTGTCGGCGATCGATTCGGTGGGGTGATAATGCCCGGCATCAAGCGTGAGAAGCTTTTTCCGCGTGAGGGCGTAGCTGAGATAGAACTCGTGGGATCCGACAGTATACGACTCGACGCCGATGCCGAAGAGTTTTCCTTCCAGTGCGTCCTTATTGAGGGCGGGGTCGATGGGGTGGGAGAAGATGTCGTCGAGGGATTGGATGAGCCGGGCGCGTGGGGCTTCACGGTCGGCGGGGATGTCCTTGTAGCCGTCGGGAATCCAGTGGTTGGTGATGCAGGTCGTCCCTTGCGCTTTGCCCATGGCTTCGGCGATTGTCCGGCAGGCGATGGCGTGGTTGATCCAGAACTGGCGGGTGGATTGGTCGGCGGAGCTGAGCGTGAACCCGGCGGCGGCGAGTGGGTGGGAAAAGAAGGACGGATTGAAGTCGAGCGCGATCTTTCTGTTTTTGGACCAGTCGATCCAGCGGGAGAAGTGCTCGGGGGTGAGCTGGTCGCGGTCCACCTTTTTGCCGGCGGTCTCGGCGTAGAGCGCGTGGAGGTTCACCCGGTTCTTCCCCGGAATGAGCGAAAGCGATTTGTCGAGATCGGCGCGGAGCTCGTCGGGGTTGCGGGCCTTGCCCGGATAGTTGCCCGTCGCGGCCAGGCCACCGCCGAGCGCGCCGCCGTCCAGATTTTCGAATCCCGTGACATCATCGCCCTGCCAGCAGTGGAGGGAGATGGGGATGGCGGCGAGGGTGGCGAGGGCGGCGTCGGTGTCGATGCCGAGGGAGGCGTACTGGGATTTTGCGGATTCGTAGACTGAGGGCATGGTCACTCCAACAGTTGAAAACAGAGGGGTGGATTCTCGTGCGCTCCGGAGCGTGATGCAAGGCACCGGGGTTGTCGGATCGGCAATTAAACTTGTCAAAAAATCATTTCAGCGTTGCGGCGGGATTGGGGAAGGCGGCTTTGTCGCGAAGCTGCGGATCGCGGTGGAGGCAATCGAAATCTTTTTCGAGAGTGATCTCGAGATGCCGGCTGTTGCCGAGGTCCTGGCTGGCGTAAAGGCCGACCTGATCGGTGGCTTGCCAAGTTTTGATGTCGGTTGAGGGGACGGAGAGGGTGATGGCGTCGTGGTTGAAAGTGGCGGAGAGGGCGGTGCCGGGGGCGGCGGCGCGGATGCGGTAGATCAATTGCTGGGTGGGCGCGAATTGGATGCAATCTTCGACGGCGCCGGTGGCGGCGAGCTGGTCGAGCTCGGTGCGGTTGAGTCGGAGGCGAAGCGTGTCGCCTTTGATACGGAGTTTCATCGTGATTCTCCCGGAGGATGAGACATTTCGCATCCGGGTTTACCGCACCGGCGATGGAGTTGCAACAGTTTCGCGTGGGAGGCGATACGAAGTATTCGGGTCATGGCGTGGTGGGGGCGGCTGGGGAGGGTTGAGTGGCGGAGAGCTGTGCGGCGATCTGCGCGGGTGTCTGATAGACGCGGACGTAGTCGATTTCATAGCGGATCGGGAATGGCGTGTGCGTGGGATCGCCGCCGCGATGACCGCCGATCGCCTGGTTCAGGAGGATGTACTCGGGCTGCCGAAACGGATTGGAGGGGGCGGCAGTTCCTTCAGGGGAACCAGGGCCAGCGCGGCGGAGGAGTTCGGGATCGTTGATGGTTTTGGCGAGGTCCTGCGAATTGAGGAGTTTGTCGTCGCAATACAGTTTGACGGCGGATTCACTCCAATCCATACGCCAGGTATGGAACTGGTTCGACCAATCGGGGCCGAGTTTTGCCAGCGGCGTTCGGACGGAGTTCCAGAACGATCTGCCGTCGCCGGAACCGCCGGCGCCGAGCCAGGCGATGTTGGCCAGCAGCGTGTTGTCGTAATACTCCATGATGTCAATCTCGCCATTGGCGGGCCAAGGTCCGCGATTGCCGAGGGTCCAGAACGCGGGCCAGGAACCTTGCCGTGTGTTGATGCGGGCGCGAATTTCGAACCGGCCGTACTGGAAGGAGTGCTTGCGGGCAGTCGTGACGCTGGCGGAGGTGTACTCGATGAATTCACGCGACGTCCGCCAGGAAGCGGAACCGGCGACGTAGTGTGGATTCAGCTTGTGTTCGCGGCGGGCCTCGATCACGAGAAACCCGTTATGACAGGTCGCGTTCTCCGGCTGATACCACTGCAGTTCTTCGTTCCGCACGAATCCCCGTTCATAATTCCAATTTTCTGGATTGAGGGGCCCTTCGGTGTTAAATTCATCTGACCACACCAGTCGGTAGTCGTCCGCGGGCAGGGAAGAGGGCGTCGCAGCGTACGCAGGCACGGCCGACGGTCCGCCCGCAAGAACAAAGAGCACGGAAAGAGCAGCATGTCTCAGGAACCGAAGTGCCATCGTATTTACCCGTTTTCCAAAAGCCGTTCATTTAGCGCGGAGCCAGTCATTTGACGCGGGAAAAATATTCTAACAAAGTTCAGCAAGAAGCAGACCCGACGGACGTTTTTCGGAGAATATGCTTGACAGTCAAACCGGGATTTTTAAATTTCGTTAAGTAATTGTCAACAAGCTCGCCCCGAACATCGCAACATCGCCGGGGGAGGCTTGCTGGCTTGGCGGATCGGAGGTTGCACATGTTCTTGTTTCGACCCGGGCGCTTTTTCACAGCGCTCCTCGCTTCGGTTCTGGTCCTTGTGAATGTGGCGGTTGCAGCCGATACCGGCACGCTGAACATTCACGTCGACAAGCCCGGCCCAAAGATCGGCCCGCTCTTCTACGGGCTCATGACCGAAGAAATCAATCACTCCTACGATGGCGGCCTTTACGCCGAGCTGATTCACAACCGCATCTTCAAGGACAATCGGGAACAGCCGGTGCACTGGTCGGTTGTCAAAAGCGATGGCGCCGTTGGCAGCATTGCTCTTGATCGGAAGGCCCCCGTGAATACGGTCGCATTGACCACGAGCCTTCGTCTTGACGTGACGAATGTCGGGCCCAACCAGCGCGTGGGCGTCGCGAATGAGGGATATTGGGGAATTCCGGTTTGGCCGAACACGAAGTATCACGCGACGTTCTATGCGCGGGCGAGCGATGGGTTCACTGGCCCGCTCACCGTGAGCATCGAAAGCAACGACGGCGCGACGACGTTCGCTTCGGGCACGGTTTCAGGCGTCGGCGCCAACTGGAAGAAGTATGAGCTCGACCTCACCACGGGACAGGTCGAGAAGTCGGCGACGAATCGTTTTGTGATCGCGGCCGGCAGCAAAGGATCGGTCTGGTTCAGCCTGGTGTCGCTGTTCCCGCCAACCTACAAGAATCGTGCGAACGGCAACCGGATTGACATCATGGAGAAACTGGCGGCGTTGCATCCGAAGTTCCTGCGCTTCCCGGGCGGCAACTTCCTGGAAGGAAATACGATCGAGGAACGGTTCAAGTGGAAGGAAACGATCGGGCCGTTGGAACAGCGGCCGGGGCATCCGTGCTGCTGGAATTATTACGCATCGGATGGCCTGGGGCTTCTGGAATTTCTGGAATGGTGTGAAGACCTGCACATGGAGCCGCTGCTGGCGGTGTATGCCGGTTACTCGCTCAGAGGCGCGCACGTCAATCCGGGGCCGGATCTTGAGCCATTCGTGCAGGAGGCGCTGGAAGAAATCGAATACTGCACCGGCGACGTGACCACCCGGTGGGGCAAGCGCCGCGCGGAAGACGGTCACCCCGCTCCTTTCGTCATCCACTACATCGAAATCGGCAATGAAGACTGGTTCGACAAGTCGGGCAGTTATGACGGCCGGTTCGCGCAGATTTTCGATGCGATCAAGGCGAAATATCCCAACCTGCAGTGCATCGCCACAACCACAGTGACGTCGCGGAAGCCGGACCTCCAGGATGACCACGACTATCCGTCGCCGCGGGCGATGCTGCAGGGGGTCACCCGGTATGAAGATCGGGACCCGAATTTGCCGAAGATTTTCTTCGGCGAATGGGCAACGCAGGATGGGAAGCCCACGCCATCGATGCGGGCCGCCATCGCTGATGCCGCGTGGCTCACCGGGCTGCAGAAGTCTGCGGACACTGTCATGATGAACTGCTATGCCCCGCTGTTCGTCAACGTCAATCCTGGCGCGTGGCAATGGCCGACGAATCTCATTGGGTATAACGCCGACAGTAGCTTCGGCTCGCCCTCCTATTACGCCCAGGCCTTGTTCAGCAGGAACCTGGGGGACACGGCGCTGCAATACGACATGGACACTTCCGTCGCTGCTACTCCGCCGACGCCTCTTCACGGCGGAGTCGGCGTCGGTACGTGGAATACGAGTTCCGAATACAAGGACATCAAGGTGACGAAGGGGGACACGGTTCTCTACCAGTCGAACTTCGACAAGGGTGATGCCGACTGGAAACACGGGAACGGCAGCTGGAACCTTGTTGACGGCGCGCTCCGCCAGTCGAGCAATAAAACCGACTGCCGCGCCACCTTTGCGGGCGATCCCTCGTGGACCAGCTATACCTATACCCTGAAGGCGCGAAAAATCAGCGGAAGAGAGGGGTTCCTCATCCTCTTTTACGTCGGCGATGAGGACAATATCGTGTGGTGGAACGTAGGCGGCTGGGGCAACACCCGCAGCGCGCTGAGCTCGCACTACGACGGCTCTTCGAATGATTTCGGCGGGAGTAATGCCACCGTGGAGACCGGACGGTGGTATGACATCCGTATCGACGTCGATGGGCCGAAAGTGCGGTGCTCGCTCGACGGAAAGCTGGAGACCGAGGCCGTCATTGAACCCGGCAAGCCCGTTAACGCCCTTTACGCCGCGGCGAGCAGGGTCGACGCCACGGGCGAGGTCATCGTCAAATTTGTTAACACGCGAGCTATCGCTCAGCCGATGAAGGTGAACATTCTCGGCGTGCAGGATGTCGAGAAGAACGCGACTGTCGAGCTTCTCACAGGACAGCCGGGCGAGGTGAATACGATCGCCGAACCTGAGAAGATCGTGCCGCAAACAGTGGGAATCACGGATGCAGGACCCTCGTTCGTCTACGAATTCCCGCCAAACTCCGTGAGCGTGATCAAGTTGAAAACGCACTGACCTGGATTTTGTACGTAAAGAGCAGTTTTATGGCCATGAATTCGCTCAGGGCTCGGTATGTCACTCTCAGTATTTTGGCTGCAGTGATGGGGACCGGAACCCCTCTGCCGGCGCAAGCCGCAGCTCCGGCTGCCGACGCCGCAGCGCATCACACGTTCGCCATCGGTGACACCGATTTTCTGCTCGATGGGCAGCGATTTCAGATCCGCTGCGGCGAGGTCCACGCGGCGCGCGTGCCACGCGAATACTGGCGGCACCGGCTGCAGATGGTAAAGGCGATGGGCCTTAACACCGTCTGCGCGTATCTCTTCTGGAACATGCAGGAACCGCTTCCAGGCCAGTTCGTCTGGACCGGGCAGGCAGATATCGCGGAATTCTGCCGGATTGCCCAGCAGGAAGGGTTGTGGGTCATTCTCCGCCCCGGCCCCTATGCCTGCGCCGAATGGGAAATGGGCGGCTTTCCCTGGTGGCTGCTCAAGGACGACGACATCAAGCTCCGGACGCGAGACCCACGCTACATCGCCGCCGCCCAACAATACCTGAAGGAAGTCGGGCGAGTCCTCGCACCACTGCAGGTCACCCACGGCGGACCGATCCTCATGGTGCAGGTGGAAAACGAGTATGGTTTCTACGGCAAAGATGCCCAGTATATGGGCGTGCTTCGCCAGAGCCTGATCGACGCGGGATTTGATGTGCCCCTTTTCGATTGCGATCCGGCGCAGCACCTGCGAGATGGCTATCGCGCCGATCTTTTTCCCGTCGTCAATTTCGGCTCCGACCCCGCTGGCGCTTTCCGCGAACTCCGCAAGGTGCTGCCCAAGGGCCCCCTCATGTGCGGCGAGTTCTATCCCGGCTGGTTCGACACCTGGGGAACGCCGCACCATACCGGCAACACGGAGCGCTACCTGAGCGACCTTGAATACATGCTGAAAAACGATGAGTCGTTCAGCATCTACATGGCCCACGGCGGCACCAGCTTCGGGCTCTGGTCCGGCGCCGATCGCCCCTTCAAACCCGATACCTCCAGCTACGACTACGACGCCCCCATTACTGAAGCAGGCTGGACGACGGACAAGTTCACCCGCACGCGCGAGCTGATGTCGAAGTATCTCCTCCCCGGCGAAAAGCTCCCCGATCCGCCGGCTGCAAATCCCACCATCTCCTTCGCCCCCGTCATTGCCGCCCAATGCGCCGCTGTTTTCGACAACCTCCCCGCCCCCATCGCCGATTCCGCGCCGCACAACATGGAGCACTACGATCTCGGCTACGGCACGATCCTCTATCGCACCACCGTCCCCGCCGGCCCCGCCGCCACCCTCGAAGCCGCCGACGTGCACGATTGGGGACACGTCTTCCTCAACGGCAAAAAGCTCGGCGTGATGGATCGCCGCAGCCACATCTTCAACGTCCGATTGCCCGAACGTACCGCCGACGAAACGCTCGACATCCTCGTGGAAACCGCCGGGCGCGTGAACTTCGGCGCAGAGGTACACGACCGCAAAGGCCTTTTCGGACCCGTACTCATCGCAAATGCCGACGGAACGAAGGCGGACCTCGCCTCCCCCTGGCAGATTTACACGATCCCCCTCGATAACGGCCCCTCCCCCACGCTCAAATTCACCGATCCCCCCCCCACCGGCCCCGCTTTTTACCGCCTCACCGTCAACATCCCCTCCCCTGCTGACACCTTCCTCGACATGCACACCTGGGGCAAAGGCGTCGTCTGGGTCAACGGCCACTGCCTCGGACGCTACTGGAACATCGGCCCCACGCAGACGATGTACCTCCCCGGCCCGTGGCTCAAATCCGGCGAGAACGACGTCATCGTTCTGGACTTCATCGGGCCGGAATCCCCAACGCTCGCCGGACTCGATCATCCGGTGCTCAACGAACTCCACCCCGAAAAGGATTTCTCCCGGCAGGCGCGCCCTAAGGTGCATCTGAACATCGCTGCGGCAACGCCGGCTCTCACCGGGCAATTTGCGCCCGGTTCCGCGATGCAGGAGGTGCAGTTCCCCGCCCCGGCGACCGGACGCTATTTCTGCATCGACGCGTTGGACTCCCAGGATGGCAAACCCTACGCAGCCATCGCCGAACTCGACCTGCTCGACGCCTCCGGCAAGCCCCTTTCACATGAGGGTTGGACCATCGCCTACGTAGACAGCGAAGAACGCGCGAGCGAGGATGGCTCCGCAGAAAACGCCATCGACGGCCAGACCGCCAACTTCTGGCACACCCAGTGGAGCGGCGACAGTCCCTCGCGCTATCCCCATCAGCTCATCCTTGATCTGGGCAAATCGCAGACCATCGCCGGCTTCCGCTATGTGCCGCGCCAGGGTGCATCCAATATCACCGGCCGAATCAAGGATTACAAAATCTATGTCGCAGACAACCTGATCCGCAAGTAACTCCTGCAGCAATGTCTTTCACGGTATTTCTTTGTTCCGGAGCCGAAACAATGCGAATCCTTCCTGTCGCCGCTATTCTCACCATGGTCGTTATGGGAGCCACCGCCGTGTTCGCCGAATCCCCCCCCACCGCCCGAGAGAAGATCAACTTCGACAAATCCTGGCGATTCTCGTGGGGCGAACTGCCCGGCGCTGAAGATCCGAAGTTCCCGGATGCCGCCTGGCAAGAACTCAACGTCCCCCACGACTACGCCATCGAAGGTTCGCCCCATCCAATTCCCACGACCCAAACCACCGGCCCCAAACCCGAAGGCCCCTTTGACCCCAATTCCGCCGCCACCGACGGCGGCGGCTATCTCAACGCCTGGGACGGCTGGTACCGAAAAACCTTCACTCTCCCCCCTTCTGCCAAGGGAAACCGCGTCGCCATCCAGTTCGACGGCGTCTACATGAACTCCGACGTCTACCTCAACGGCAAACTGCTCGGCAATCATCCCTACGGCTACACGTCGTTCGAATATGATCTCACCCCCGCACTCAAGGACGGCGAAAATATCCTTGCCGTCCACTGCAAAATCCAGCAGCCCGCCTCCCGCTGGTACTCAGGCGCCGGCATCTTTCGCCACGTCTATCTGAACGTCCGCAATCCCGTCCACGCCGCCACCTGGGGCACCTTCATCCAGTCCAAAGCCAACGGTGGCTCCTTCGATACCACCGTCAACACCTCCGTCTCCAACGACTCCGACGCGCCCGCGACCGTGCGAGTGACCACCACCCTCTTTGATCCCAACGGCAAGAACGTCGGCACGCTCGAAAGTTCCCCGCAGCAACTCGCCCCGGGTGCAAATGCCGATTTGACCGCTTCCGGCAAGATCGACTCGCCGATGCTCTGGTCGCTCGAAACGCCGCAGCTTTACCGCGCCGTCTCCGAAATCCATTCGGGCGATGCGGTCGTCGACACCGTCGAAAACCATTTCGGCCTCCGCACCATCGAATTCACAAAGGATGACGGTTTCCACCTCAACGGCAAACGCGTCCAGATCCATGGCGTCTGCAACCACCACGACTTGGGCGCACTCGGCTCCGCCTTCAACACCCGCGCCGCTGAACGCCAGCTCGAATTGCTCAAGGAAATGGGTTGCAACGCCATCCGCACCTCCCACAATCCTCCCGCGCCCGAACTCCTCGACCTCTGTGACCGCATGGGCTTCGTCGTCATGGATGAAGCGTTCGACGAATGGAAGGACAGCAAAACCGACTTCGGCTATGGACGCTTCTTCGATGAATGGTCCGAACGAGACATCGTCTCCATGGTCCGCCGCGATCGCAATCACCCCTCTATCATCATGTGGTCCATCGGCAACGAGATTCCTGAGCAGTCCATCCACAACGCCCAGGAAATGGCCACCCGCCTTGCCAATTTCGTCCGCCATGAAGACCCTACCCGCTTCATCGTCTCGGCCTGCAACCGCCCCGTCGATGCCGTCCACAACGGCTACGTCAAAGCGCTCGATGTCTTCGGCATCAACTACAACGCCCGCGAATACACGCTCGAACCCAACATGCCGCGCATCTCCTCCGAATCCGCTTCCGCACTCAGCACCCGCGGCGAATACGGCCTCGTCCTCAATTCGCAGGGCGACGTCGAAATAAAACACCGCACGCACACCCAGTGCACCAGCTACGACCTCGATCGGCCCGGCTGGGGATCCACCGCTGAAACCAGCCTCCTCGACATCAAGCACTCCCCCTGGATCGCCGGCGAATTCGTCTGGACTGGCTTCGACTACATCGGCGAGCCCACCCCCTACGAATGGCCCGCACGCTCCAGCTACTTCGGCATCATCGACCTCGCCGGCTTCAAGAAGGACCGATTCTACATTTACCAGTCGCAATGGACCGACAAGCCCATGGTCCACCTCCTCCCGCACTGGAACTGGAAGGGCTTCGAAGGCAAGCAAATCCCCGTGTGGGCCTTCACCAACGGCGACAAAGTCGAACTCTTCCTCAATGACAAATCCATCGGCGTGCGTGAAACCAAGGATCTTGTGCAGCTCCACTACGAGTGGAAAGTCCCGTACGAGCCCGGAACTTTGAAGGCCGTCGCTTCCAGGGGCGGTAGCGTCATCGCGACCGACGAGGTGACCACTGCAGGCGATCCGGCGAAACTGCAACTGGTTGCCGACCGTCCGACGATCAAGGCGGATGGCAGCGATCTCTCCTTCATCACCGTCAAGATCACCGATAGCGCCGGCAATCTCTGCCCCAATGCCGACGATTCGCTGCAATTCGAAGTCAGCGGTGCCGCAACCCTCGATGGCCTCGACAACGGCGATCCCATCAATCACGAATCGTTCAAAGGCACCACCCACGCCGCATTCCACGGGCTGGCCCTGGCCATCGTTCGTTCCAGGGAGACCCCGGGCGACGCGGTCATCACGGTGCACAGCAAGAACCTCGGCGACGCTCAACTGACCATCTCGACGAAGTGACGCAGCACGGTTTTTCGAACTATGCTCAATCAAATGGTGCGCGGCTCCTCACGAGCCGCGCACCTTTCGTTTCCCCCCCCCTACCCCGCCCTCGCGCAAAAAAAAGAGAAGCCGGTCTCCCGTGGTGGCGAAAGACCGGCTTGAATGAGGTGGGTGTCTTTCGGATCGAAAACAGGCCGCCTCGATCCGTGTCTTCTATTTCTGCCCGTAATACGCCCCGGGCCCGTGTTTCCTCAGAAAATGCTTGTCGAGCAGCGTCGCGGAAATCGCTTCCGCATCCCGGTTGAGCTGGTACGTGTGGATCTGCATGTTCGCCACCGCCTCCAGCACAATCGCGTTCTCCACCGCCTTCTCGACGGTCGATCCCCACGCGAAAGGCCCATGGTTCGCCACCAGCACGCCCGGAACTTCATTCGCATCGATCCCGCGCGTGTTGAAGCACTCCACGATCACCTTGCCGGTGTTCAGCTCGTATTCGCTCCGAATCTCGTCATTGTTCATCACCCGCGTCACCGGAATCGTCCCGCGGAAATGATCCGCATGCGTCGTCCCCAGGCACGGCAAATCCATCCGAGCCTGCGCGAAGCACGTCGCCGAAAATGAATGCGTGTGCACAACCCCGCCGATCCCCGGAAACGCGCGATACAACTCCAGATGCGTCGGCGTATCCGACGACGGCTTGCCCTTCCCCTCCACCACCGCGCCCGTCTCCAGCGACAGCATCACAATGTCTTCCGGTTTCAACTCCGCATACGGCACGCCGCTGGGCTTGATCCCCATCACGCCGGCCTTGCGATCCACGCCGCTGGCATTCCCCCACGTCAGACAAACCAGGTTCGCCTTGACGATCGCCAGGTTCGCCTCCCAGATTCTTTTCTTGAGCGATTCGTGCGCCATCACTGTCCCCTCGCCTGATCGCGGATCGCCAGCAGTTCCTTCATCACGTCCGCCAGCGATTGCTGGGTTCCCTGCACGCCGAACGCATCGTGCAGCCGACGATAGACCACGTAAAGCCGCTCATACACCGCCGTCGCTTCAGGCTCCGGCGTGAAGGTCTGCACCGACGCCGGCACCATTGCGCTGATGGCCCGGCCGAAATCCTCGTAACCGCCCGCGGCACTTCCCGCCACCACCGCCGCCGCGATCGCCGAACCCAGCGCACAGGTTTGCTCGCTGCTGGCAATCTGCACCGGCCGGCCGAAAATATTCGCGTAAATCTGCATCGCCGTCGAATTCTTCACCGCAATCCCACCGCCGCAGATCACCTTCCGCACCGGCACGTGGTATTCCTCGAACCGCTCAGCAATCACCCGCGCCCCGAATGCCGTGGATTCAATCAGCGCCCGGTAGATTTCCGCGGGGCTCGTGTGCAGCGTCAGCCCCCATATCGCCCCGGTCAGCCGCTGGTCCACCAGCACCGTCCGATTCCCGTTGTGCCAATCCAGCGCCAGCAGCCCGCTCTCGCCCGGCTTCAGCTTCGCCGCCTCCGCCGTCAGCGATGCATGCGTCACTTCCGCCCCGCCAGGCTTTATCCGCTGCACGAACCAGTTGAAAATGTCTCCCACCGCCGACTGTCCCGCCTCCATCCCGTAAAAGTCCGGCAACACCGACTCCGGCACAATCCCGCATAGACCCGGAATGTCCGCCAATTCCTCCCCCAGCGGCGCGATCATCAAATCGCATGTCGACGTTCCCATGATCTTCACCAGCACGCCCGGCTCAATGCCCGAGCCGATCGCGCCGAGATGCACATCAAACGCCCCGATCGCCACCGGAATCCCCGCGGGCAATCCCAGCTTCTTCGCCCATTCCGGCGAAAGCGCACCCGCCGGCTGCGACACGTTGAACACCTTCGCAGGCAGCGTCTGCAGCACCTTGTTCAGCCGCCGATCCACCGCCTCGATGAACGCGGAGTCCGGATATCCCCCCCACTTCGTGTTGTAAAACGCCTTGTGCCCCGCCGCACAGATGCCGCGCCGCAACTCGCTGATCTTGTTGACCCCGCAGAGCGCCGCGGGAATCCAGTCCGCAATTTCCACCCACGTTGCCGCCCCATCGAACACTTCCGGCGCGACCTTCGCACAGTGCAGAATCTTCGCCCAGAACCATTCCGACGAATACCGGCCGCCGCATTTGGCAAGGTATTGCGGCCGCATCTCCGTGGCCAGCGAAGT
The DNA here is from genome assembly GCA_035524355.1 of Phycisphaerae bacterium. GTDB lineage: Bacteria > Planctomycetota > Phycisphaerae > WQYP01 > WQYP01 > DATKPA01. The sequence continues at coordinate 35,833 of DATKPA010000073.1, forward strand.
GATCTCCTCCGCCTCCACGTGCGACGTGTGATCCTTCCACAGCCACGCCAGCGCCGCCGGATTTCCCTTGAAACGCTCCAGGCACGCCAGCGGCACGCAATTCTCATCCACCGGCATCGGCGTGCTTCCGGTCGTGTCAATGCCGATCCCAATGATGCTTTCCGGTTTCGCCCCGAGGTTCGCGCCTTCCTTCAGAATCTTCCGGATGGCCGTTTCCGCCCCGTCCAGATAATCTTCCGGATGCTGCCGCGCCAGATTGGAATCCTTTGCATCCAGCACCACGCCGGCCGTTCCATGCGGATACTCGTAAATTGCCGTCGACAGCACCGCGCCCGTCGCCACATTCACCAGCAGCGCGCGCATCGAATTCGTGCCGTAATCCAGTCCGATCGTGTACCGACCCATGAAAATCCTTCCGCTTAGCCCCGCCCCTCGCACCCGGGAATCTCACATGCGCGACAGACCCGGCGCCAGATGATAATAGATCTCGTTATTCCGCAACTGCTGCTTGAATTCCCGCAGCTTCGTCTCACCGTCGATCACCGCCAGTTCCAAACCGACCATCGCGGCAAAATCCTCCATCTGCTCGGTCGTCACCGCCTGGCTGTAGCCCGTGTGGTGCGCGCCGCCTGCATAGATCCATGCGGCGCATCCCGTCTTGAAGTCCGGCTTGTTCTTCCAGACTGCCCGCGCGACCGGCAATTTCGGCAATTCCGCCGGCGGCTTGATCGCTTCCACTTCATGCACGATCAGCCGGAAACGATTCCCCAGGTCAATTAGCGACGCATTGATCGCCGGGCCCGCCGCCCCATCAAACACCAGCCGCACAGGATCTTCCTTCCCGCCGATCCCCAAAGGATGCACTTCCAGCGACGGCTTCGTCGCCGCAATCGTCTCGCACACTTCCAGCATGTGCGCCCCGAGCACCAGCGGCCCCGCCGGATCGAGATGATACGTGTAGTCCTCCATGAACGACGTCCCGCCCTTCAGCCCGTCGCCCATCACTTTCATCGCCCGCACGAGCGCACTGGTCTTCCAGTCCCCTTCCGCGCCGAATCCATATCCATCCGCCATGAGCCGCTGAACCGCAAGCCCCGGCAATTGTTTCAACCCGTGCAGGTCTTCAAATGTCGTGGTGAACCCCTTGAACCCGCCCGCCTCCAGAAACGTCCGCAATCCCAGTTCAATGCGCGCGCCTTCACGCAACGAGGCGTGCCGATCCCCGCTCTTCCGCAGCGCCGGCACCACCGAATACTGCGATTCATATTCCTCGCACAGGCGATTCACTGCCGCGTCCGAAACTTCCGAGGTCGCGCGCGCCAGATCGCCGATGCCATGCCCATTGACGGAAATTCCGAGTTTCATTTCCGCCGCGACCTTATCCCCCTCGGTCACCGCCACGTACCGCATGTTGTCGCCGAATCGCACGAACTTCGCGTTCTGCATATCGTGCCACGCACGGCTTGCGCGCATCCACGCCGCCATCCGCGCCTGCACTTCCGGATCCGACCAGTGCCCCACCACCACCTTGCGCTCCAGTCGCATGCGGGTATGGATATGCCCGGCCTCGCGATCGCCGTGCGCCGACTGGTGCAGGTTCATGAAGTCCATGTCGATCTGCGCCCACGGTATATCGCGGTGCGTCTGCGTGTGCAGATGCATGAACGGCTTTGCCAGCGTCGAGAGCCCGCGAATCCACATCTTCGACGGCGAAAACGTGTGCATCCACAACACCAGACCCGCACACTTCTCGGAACTGTTGGCTTCCAGAAAAACCTTGCGGACTTCTTCCGGCGTCGTCAGGATCGGCTTGAACACCACGTTCAGCGGGAGAGTACCCGCGGCATTCAACTCCGCGACAATCCGTTCCGAGTCCGCCGCCACTTTGCGAAGCGCTTCGATCCCGTATAAATGCTGGCTTCCGGTAAGAAACCAGATTTCCGCCGCCGACAAGTTTTTCATGGTTACCCTCTTGAGACCCTAGTGCGAACTATTATTAAATAAAGTTTATAAATGAGCAACCACTGCTGTCAAGACTCCATCTCCCAGTTCTCGCTCACATAAGTGAGGTTCCTACGCTATGATGGAATCACGGAACGGTCGATAGTTGGTATCTTGACAAGCACCCAAGTCGAGTTGATAACGACCACTTAATGCCTCTTTCCCAAGTCCCTCGTGGATAGGACAGTTCCCCGGCGCTCTACGCGTTCGAAAGGCAACGTCTGCATGCACATGACTACCGCTGCCACCCCCTCTACGCTCCGACGACTCAACCGGCGGTCCGTCATTCAATACTTGCTGGATGTGCCGGCGGTGTCGCGTGCTGAACTCGCGAAAGCGATCGGCACCAGCCCCGTGACGGCGGGGAAAATTGTGGATGAGCTAACCGCAGAACATGTGCTGGAGACCGTAGATGCGGCGCCGGAAACCAAATCGGTGGGACGCCCCGGACAATTGTTCCGGTTGGATGCGACGCGGCCGCGGTTTCTCGCGGTGCAGTTGGGCGTGACGCATACACGGGCCGGATTGACGACTCTTGGATTCCGCCAGCAGGACACGTGGGATGTGCAGTTTGACACGCCGCAGAGCGCCGATGAATGGGCTGAGAAGCTGCAGAAGACCGCCGGAAAGCTTTTGAATGCAAAGCTTTGGGGCATTTTGATCAGCACGCCGGGAATCGTGGATCAGAATGCGCAGCGGGTGATTTTTTCGCCGAATTTGCACTGGTCGGAGAAGCAGGATTTCAAGGCGCTGTTGCGGCCGCTGCATTCGGCGCCGGCGTTTCTGATCCAGGAAATCCAGGCGCTGGCGTTGGGGGAAATGGTTTCGCGGCCAGAGGTTAAGGACTTTCTGCTGGTGGACTTCAGTCATGGGTTGGGGGGGGCGGCGGTGATTGGGGGGCAGTTGCTCAAGACGGTGATGCCATTTAATTGCGAGCTGGGGCATACGCGCGTGCTAGGTAATGATCGCATCTGTGGTTGTGGCGCGGTGGGTTGCGTGGAGACGCTGGTGTCGCGGCGGGGGTTGTTCCAGAGTATTTCGACCGGGCGGGGGCAGTATCAGTGGGAAAAGGTGGTCAAACACATTCAGGATAATGGGCTGGAACATTGGCTGAAGACTGCACTTACGGCGGCGGCGGATGCGATCGGGAGCGCCCTGAACGTGCTGGGGTTGCAGAATGTGACGCTGACGGGGTCGATCAGCGATTTGCCGACGGCGGTAGCGACGTATCTCATTAAGGAGATTGAGAATGCGACGCTTTCAGGGCGGTTCGGGACGGTACACGTGCGGACGTCGCCGCGAAACCGGGTGCGGGGGTTGATCAAGGCGGGGTTGGAGGCGATCGTGCTGGGGGGGGATTTGCGCTCGCGTTGAGCGACTGAATCCCACCACATCCCCACTACGGGCAAATCGAACCCCATCAGGGGCGAGTCGATCCACATCACGCCCCAGGGTTATTGAAGTTATTTTTTTTCCGGCTGGCTGATTCTCCGTCGGCATCGCTCTGATCAGGTCACGACGAAAAGCTGCTTCGCTTCTGCGGGACACCCTTCTGCAGCGCTGCTGCACCTTCACCGAGGCACGACCTTTGCGCTCGATGCGGGGAGTTGTGCTTGAAATCGACCCGGGGCGCTGACCCGCATGAGAAGACGGCGGAGAGAGCTACCGACGGTAATCGCGGAAAGGAGATACGTATGACGGCGGAGAATCACACGGAAGGACAGATGAGGATCGAGCAGGACAGCCTCGGCCCAGTCAACGTCCCAATCGAAAAGCTATGGGGGGCGCAGACGCAGCGCTCGTTGGAGCACTTCAGCATCGGGGACGATCTCATGCCGCGGGAGATGATTCCTGCGTATGCGATCGTCAAGAAGGCCGCCGCGCTGGTGAACAACAAGGCGGGCCGGCTTGCTGTGGCGCAGCGGGACCTGATCGTGCGGGTGTGCGATGAGATCATCGAGGGCAAGCACGAGGGGCAATTTCCGCTGCACGTCTGGATGACCGGCAGCGGCACACAGTTCAATATGAACGTGAACGAGGTGATCTCGAACCGCTCTTCGCAGCTCGCGGGAAAACCGCTTGGCAGCCACGCTCCAGTTCATCCCAACGACCACGTGAACATGTCGCAGTCATCGAACGACACGTTTCCGACGACGATGAATGTGGCGGCGGCGCTCGGCGTGAAGCAGCGATTAATGCCAGCGGTGAAAGCGCTGCGCGACGCGCTGGAAGTGAAGGCGCGGAGCTGGGACGACATCGTCAAAATCGGGCGCACGCATCTTCAGGATGCGACGCCACTGACTCTTGGACAGGAATTCTCGGGCTACGTCGGCATGCTCGATGACAATCTCGAACGACTCGACCTGGCGCTTCGGGGCGTGTACCGGCTGGCACTGGGGGGGACAGCAGTCGGAACGGGAATCAACTGCCAGCCGGGATTTGACATGGAAGTCGCGGCACAAATTTCCGAGCTTACGGGGCTGCCATTTGTCACGGCGCCGAACAAGTTCACGGTGCAAGGGGCGCATGACGACCTGGTGCAATTGAGCGGGACGCTCAAGACGCTCGCCGTGTCGCTGTTCAAGATCGCCAACGATATCCGACTACTCTCGTGCGGCCCGCGTGCGGGGTTGGCGGAATTGAACATTCCCGCCAACGAGCCCGGCTCCTCGATCATGCCGGGGAAGGTCAATCCGACACAATGCGAGGCGCTGGCGATGATCGCGGCGCAGGTGATGGGGAACGATATCGCGGCGGCGGTGGGCGGGGCGAGCGGCTATCTGGAGATGAACGTGTATAAGCCCCTGCTGATCTTCAACGTCGCCAAGTCGGTGCGGCTGATGACGGACGGCTGTACGAACTTCCGCGTCTTTCTGGTCGAAGGCACAGAGCCGAACATCAAGCAGATCAGCACGTTCGTTGAACGATCGTTGATGCTGGTGACGGCGCTCAGCCCGGTGATCGGATACGACAAAGCCTCCAAGCTTGCCCATTACGCCCTGGATAACGACCTGACGCTAAAGGAAGCCGCGTTGAAGCTCGGCGTGGTTAGCGCGGACGAATTCGACCGGATTGTAAATCCTCGGAAGATGGTTAAACCGTACGTCGCCGTCAGCTAAGCCAGAATACCGCAAAGTGGCCAAACCCATTCTTGAAAGGAAACCTCATGGCAACTGCCGCCAGCACTCACTCGAAGCCGGCAACCCCTGCAGAAAAGACCGTCGAGCCTTCCCCCCAACTCAACGGCAAGCGAGGCATGGACCTGCTTCGTGACCCGGCGCTCAACAAAACCACAGCCTTCACGGCGGCAGAGCGGAAGGCGCTTGGCCTGGTGGGGCTTATTCCGGAGGTGACGGAGTCGGAAGACCTTCAACTGCGTCGGGTACTGCAACAGCTCGGTAACAAGAACACCGACCTCGAGCGCTACATCTACCTGACCAGCCTGCACGACACCAACGAAGTGCTGTTCTACCGGACGCTGATGTCGGACCCCGTGCGCTTTCTGCCGATCGTTTATGACCCGACGATAGCGGAAGCATGCCTGAAGTTCAGCCAGATCTACCGGCGTCCGCACAGTCTGTATCTGTCGATCACGCATAAAGGGCAAGTCAAGGAAGTATTGCGGAACTGGCCGGTGAAAGATGTGCGTGTCATCTGTGTGACCGACGGCGGGCGGATCCTGGGGCTGGGGGACCTGGGCATGAACGGCACGCCGATTCCGGAGGGAAAACTGCAACTCTACACGGCGACGGCGGGGGTCCCGCCACAGGTCTTGTTGCCTCTGATGCTCGACGCCGGGACCAACAACGAAACGTACCTTCACGATCCGCTTTATCTGGGTCTGCGCAAGCGGCGTCCGAGCACGGAAGAGCTGTACGAATTCGTGGACGAATTCGTCGAGGCGGTGCAGGAGGTTTTCCCGCTTTGCTGCATCCACTTCGAGGACTGGACAGGCTCCGATGCTGTTCACCTGCTGGAACGCTACCGCGACAAGGTGTGCTGCTACAACGACGACATCCAGGGGACGGGCTCCGTCACGCTGGCGGGGCTGCTCGCCGCCCTGAAGGTCAAGGGAGGCAAGGTCCGGGACCAGCGTATCCTGTTCCTTGGCGCGGGCTCGGCAGCCATCGGTCTGGCCGGGCTGATCGCCTCGGCAGCGGTGGAGGAAGGTCTGTCGCGCAAGGAGGCGGAGGGGCAAATCTCGATGTTCGACATCAACGGCCTCCTGGAGCCGAGCCGAAAGGACCTGTTCGACTTCCAGCGGCCGTACCCACATCCGCACGCACCGACCCGCGACTTCGTTGCGGCGATCGAATCGATCAAGCCGACGGCAATCATCGGCGTCAGCACGGTGGGCAAGACGTTTACCCGCGAAGTGGTAGAGGCCATGTCGCGGCTGAACGAGCGGCCGATCATTTTCGCGCTCTCGAACCCGACTGAGCACGCGGAATGCTCGGCGGAGGAGGCCTACCGCTGGTCGAACGGCCGGGCACTTTACGCCGCGGGCGTGCAGTTCCCCCCGGTCTCTCTCAACGGGAAAACGCTGCTGCCGGGGCAGGCGAACAACTTCTACATTTTTCCGGCGGTGGGCATGGCGATCTACGCGACGCAGACAAAGCGCGTGACGGACGAAATGTTCATCGAAGCGGCCAAGGCGCTTGCGGACCAGGTGACGTCCGCGGAGTTGGAGCAGGGCCTGCTGTTCCCGCCGCAGTCGAACATCCTGGAGATCGAGATCAAGATCGCGGCACGGGTGGCGCAGAACGTTTTCGACAAGGGCTTGGCGCGTGTTCCGCGCCCGGCAGACTGCGAGGCGTTCATCCGCGGTCATGTTTATAAGCCGCGGTACACGGATCTTGTCTGAGGATGCCTGAAGCGCCCCTCTCTCAGAGTCGGTTCGCGTTTCCGTGGGCCTGCGAAGCTGCGGATGGAACGAACTCATCTGCCACGACTTTAAGGACGGCGGCGGCAACGAGGCCGTCGTCATCCTTCCTCTCGGGACAAGCTGGAGGAAGAACATGAAGACCGTACGCGATGCGACTTATGAGCTGCTTCGAGAGCTTGGGCTGACGACCGTTTTCGGGAACGTCGGGTCGACGGAGGAGACCTTTCTCAAGAACTTCCCGTCGGACTTCCGGTATGTCCTGGCGCTGCAGGAAGCGTCGGTGGTAGCAATGGCGGACGGCTTTGCGCAAGCCACGCGACGGCCGGCGCTGGTGAACCTGCACACGACGGCCAGCGCCAATGGGATGGGAAGTATTGCGACGGCGTATCAGAACAAGACGCCGCTGATCGTGACGGCGGGGCAGCAAACGCGCGAGATGCTGTTGATGGAGCCGTGGCTGACGAACGTGGAAGCGGCCATGCTGCCGCGACCGTGGGTGAAATGGGGGTATGAGCCAGTGCGAGCGGAGGACATACCCGCGGCGTTCATGAGGGCGGTGGCGACGGCGCTGCAACCGCCGGCGGGTCCGGTGTTTGTCTCCCTTCCGCTGGGAGATTGGGAGAAGCCGTGCGAAGGTCGGGCGGTAGTGCGGACCGTGAGTCAGCGAATTGGGCCGGACCCGCTGCGTCTGGCGGAGTTTGCGAGAGCGCTGATGGGTGCAAGGTCGCCGGTGCTGATTTACGGCGCGGCGATAGCGCGAGGGAACGGGTGGAATGAAGCGATGGCGTTTGCGGAGGCGCTGGGCGCGCCGGTCTGGGCAGCGCCCGCGTCGGAACGTGCGCCGTTTCCAGAAGACCATCCTCTGTATTCAGGCGGATTGCCCTTCGCGATGGGGCCGCTGAGCGAGAAACTGGAGGGGCACGACCTGGCGTTGATCGTAGGGGCGCCGGTTTTTCGCTATTACCCGTACGTGCCCGGAGCTTATCTGCCGGCGGGGCTGCGGTTGCTGCATATTTCCGATGACCCAGCAGAGACTGCGCGAGCGCCGGTCGGGGAGAGCCTGCTGGGAGATGCGGTCCTCTCTCTGGCCGCGCTGAAGGAATTGCTCGGGGATCGCAAGTGCGGGAACACCGACGTGCGTCATCGCGTGGCGCACCGGATGGCACCGCATGGGCGTGGCGATGCCAGGGAGTCGGGAGACCGGCGGCTGACGGCGGCGGAAGTGTTCCGCGCGCTGCAGGAGGTGCGGCGTCCCAATACCGTGCTCATCGAAGAGAGTCCCTCGAATCTTGCGGATCTGCACGCGGAATGGCCGATCACGGAGCCGGACACCTTTTGGACGTTTGCGAGCGGAATACTGGGGTGGAATCTTCCGGCGTCGGTAGGGATAGCACTGGCGGAGCGGGACTCGGGTCGGAATCGGCCGGTGATCGTCGTGATGGGGGACGGGTCGTTTCAATACTCGGTACAATCGCTCTGGACGGCGGTGCGGTTGCAACTGCCGCTGCTGGTGGTTGTTTTGCGGAACGACGAGTACTGCATTCTGAAATCGTTTGCAGCACTGGAGAAGACGCCGGGGGTTCCGGGTCTCGACATTCCGGGGCTGGACATCGTGTCGATCGCGAAGGGGTACGGTTGCGATTCGGCGCGCATGGAGGATCTGGAGGCGATCAAGAAAGCTGCGGTTGAGGCGTGGAGCAAATCGAAGCCGACGGTATTGGAGATTCCGATTTCGGCGCAGGTGCCGCCCTTGATATGAAGATGGACGCGCGGGTCCGAGGGGCGCGGCTCAATATGGGGGAAGGTCCCCAGATTAAAAGTAGATGCAGTACCACCAGACCCGGCAAAAGCATTGGCCGGAGGCGCTGCAGTCGCACCAATAGAAGGGCCAGCAGATTTGGAAGGGGAAGCCCAAGCCGCCTGGGCCTGTGCTGATATTGGCGCGGGCCTGGGGGATGATGCCGGTGGCGGCACGGTGGGAGGAGGCGGAGCGGTAGCGGGTGGAAGAGGTGCGAAGTGCGGCTTCTGCGGTGAATTGCGGGAGGGCCATGGAGAGCTCCTTTCGTTAAGGAGAAGGCGCATGAAGTGCGGCGGCGGTCGGGATGTCGCGCTCTGAGCAGAGGAGGGGCTGGTGGCGTTCCGCAACGCGGGCTCAGCCCAGGAAGATGCTGTTTTTGTTACAGCCTTCGAGGCATTTGATCTCGGCGAGGACGCAGGCGACGGTGGCTATGCCTTCAGTACCGGCGATGCAAATGGCGGCGGCGGCGGCGCATTCGATTTCGCACCAGGAGGGCCAATGGAAGCCGAGGCCGCCCGTAGAGATGCCGCCGGGGCCGATTCTCATCTGGGGGATGACCGAGTTTTGAGCAGGGCGTGGGAAGGATTTGGACGTATTGCCACGGTGCGTGGCGGGCCGGAGTGTGGTTTCAGCCGTGAAGCCGGGGAGCATGGTGGTCATGAGAAGATCTCCTTTGGCTGGTGGATTGGGTTTTCTGGACTTCCTGATTCAGGACGGTTCTGTGGTCACATCGGGTCAGCGGTCGTACCAGGGGGAAAGCTTGTTGACGAGGAAGGGGAATTCGTCGGTGACGTCGACGCGCACGGCGGATTTTTCGGTGAAGTCGGTGTTCCGGTTGGTGAAGGAGAAGATGACGTCGACCATTTTGCGGGTGGGATTGATGAGGACGGGACGCGTTTCGACGGACGTGAGGGAGGCGTCGCGGGTGAATTCGCTGGCGGCCTTGGCGTAGATGGCCGAATAGCGGACGGCGAGGTAGTTGAGGGCGCGGTGTTCTTCGGTGGCGCCCGCGTTGTCGGTGAGTTGCAGGATTCGGTCGAAGACTTCTTCGGCGGCGGCGCGGAAGGCATCCCCTTTGCCCTTCTCGGGTTGAGGGATGGCCTTGATGAGAGCGTCGCGTTCGAAGGAGTAGAGCTGGTCGAAGACGACGATGGGAATGGTGAGGCCGTTGCAGAGCGTGGGTGGGGCGATGGGGCCTTTGACGCCAATGACGACATCAATATCGGCGGGGTTGGGATTGGGGCGGAGTGCTTCGAGGAGGCGATCGAGATCGAGGGGATCGCGCGGGTGGAGGAGATAGGTTTCGAGGCCCTGGATCGTGAGGACCCAGCATATCTGGCGGGCGAGGTAGCGATTTTCAGGGCGCGAGAGGACGGCGTGAAGCATCTGGCGGTCGGTTTTGCCGGCGGTATCGGAACGGCCGGCGACCTGTGCAATTTCCTTTTCGACGGAGAGGCGGGGGATGCGGGCTTCAATTCGGCCGAACGCGTAGACGAAGACGGGCGGTCCGGAGGAAGAAGAGCAGGTGGGGCAGGAGGCATCGTCGGGCTTTTGGGCCATGGTGACGTTGCGTGGAGTCGAAGGAGCGGCGAGGGTATCGGCGACGGGTGGATCTTTGACTTCCATTGCTTCCATGATGTACCTCCGAAATAAGGGAGCAGGGGTTCAGCGGTCAGGGGAAAAGACGAGCCAGTCATTAAGCCTGGCGGCGCGTTTTGCGCAGTTGTCGCAGGAAGGGATGCCGATGGAGGATGTGACTTGTTTGAAGACCGTGCCCAGGCCGACGTCTTCCTTGAGGAGGAACCCGGGGAGTCGGACGCGGTGACGCGGCGAAGCGGGGGCGGATTCGCAGGGGGATGGTTGGCGCTTTGGTTTCATGCGGATCTCCGAAGGAGAGCGGCTTGCAGATACTGGAAGGCTTCCCAGGCGTTGAGGAGCGGAGGGACGATGGAGCGGGAGCGTGGTTTGTAGGCCCTGGTGAGGGCGGTTTTTAGCACAGGGGCGGTGGCGTTGGGGAACAGCGACCAGAGGAGCGCGATGGTGCCAGTGACGAAGGGGGCGGCGACGCTGGAGCCGGAGAAGGTGGCGGATTGGCCGTTGGTGCCGATGCCGGCGATGGATTCTCCGGGCGCGCAGACTCCGTGGCGAGCGATGGAGAAAGCGAGGTTGGAATCGTTCATGGGGATTCCGGCGGAGGTGCAGGCAACGACGGGGATGACGGCGGGGGAACGCGTGATGGAGGTGCTGCCGAGGGTTCCCTGGTTTCCTCCGGCGGCGACGACGAGGACGCCGCGGCGTGCGGCGTGGTCGAGGGCGGTTTCGAGATCCCGTTCGGTGGTGGAGGCGGGGGTGGCGAGGGCGAGGCTGAGGTTGATGCAGCGTGCGCCGGCGTGAATGCAGTCGTTGATGGCGGAGGCGAGTTCGCGGGGAGTTGTGGCGATGGCGGCGGGGTCATTGCCGAGGGGTTCGGCGAAGACGGGGCGGATGAGGAGGGTGCAGTCGGGGCAGATGCCGGGGATGCGAGCGGAGCGGCGGGCATTAAGGAGGCCGGCGACGAATGTGCCGTGGGAACAGGCGGGGCTGTCGTTTCGCGTACAGGCGATAGGTGTATTGGACGAGAGTGGGCGGAGTGTGGCGGCGTTGAGTTGGGGATCGGCGGTGAGGACGGGGCCGTCGATGAGTGCAATGGAGACGGCGGGGTCACCGGCGGTGCGTTGGAGCAGAGGAGAGAGTCCGACCAAGTCGACCGCAGCCATAGCGTGCTCTTTTCAGAAGGTAGGGCGACATCGTTACGAGGCACATGCCGTTCGGACTTTTCGCAGGAGTTGATGACGGGAATGGCGACTATAGACATGTGAAATGGCACAATGCAATGAAAATCTGCGGATCATTACGAATAATTTTAATATCTATATTTTTAAGTTCATGTGCAAGCAATAATTGCGACGCATCATTTTTTGTTTTGACGATTTCGGTGGCGGCAAAGGGCGTGGGAGTGGTTGGTCTATGTTTCTTTGGGCGATTGCGGGGGTGAGGGGATGGGGATTTGGTGGAGAGAGCGGGGTGGGCCGGCACTTACGCTACGGGCTCTGGCGGGAGGTGCGGGAGAGGCGGAGGAGTTTTTGGAGGAGGATGAAGGAGAGGAGGAGAGTTCCGATGGCGATGCGGGTCCAGGCGGCGTCGAGGGAGTGGAAGTTTACGACGGTCTGGATGATGCCGAAGATGAGTAGGCCGATGAGGGTGCCGAGGATTCCGCCGACGCCGCCAGTAAGGAGAGTTCCGCCGACCACTGCGACGGCGATGGCATCCAGTTCGAGGCCGTTGGCGGAGAGAGCGTCGCCGGCGGCGGAGCGGGTGGTGGCGACGATACCGGCGATACCGGCAAAGCAGCCGGAAATGGCGTAGACGAGGGTTTTGTTGCGGGCGACGGGGAGGCCCATGAGGAGGGCGGAGTTTTCGGAACCGCCGATGGCGAAGAGGGACCGGCCGTAGGCGGTGAAGCGGGTGAGGATGGCGGCGATGGCGAAGGCGGCGAGGAGGACGAAGATGCCGAGGCGGAGGGGGACGTTGCCGCTGCCGGTATGGAGTTTGAGGAGGGTGTCGGAGAGGGGGTTGAAGGCGGGGTGATCGATGGAGATGGTGGAGGTGCTGATGAGGAGAGCCCAGCCGCGGTAGAGGAAGAGTCCGGCGAGGGTCATAAGGAATGGGGGGATGGCGAAGAAGTGGATCAGAGAGCCGAGGATGGCGCCGTTGATGGTGGTGACGGCGAGGATGATGGCCATGGCGAGGTAGGGGTGGACGTGGTGGGTGGTGATCATGGAGGCGAGGGCGATGGTGGTCCAGCCGATGATGGCGCCGACGGAGAGGTCGATGCCGCCGGTGAGGATGACGAAGGTGACGCCGACGGCGACGATGCCGAGGTAGGCGTTGTCCTGGAGGAGGTTGACGGCGACGCGGGTGGAGAAGAAGTGGGCGCTGGTGAAGCCGGCGACGAGGTAGAGGATGATGCAGACGACGGCGGTGGAGAAGACGGGGTTCTGGGCGATGGCTAGGACGCGTTTTTGCATGGTTTTGACTTCAAAGACGTATGAATGGCCACGAAAGACACGAAACGGTTATTGGGTTTTTGAGAAAATGCGTTTTAGGGTGGTGCGGGTGCGCGGGGATTGGAGGAGGCAGATGATGATGACGACTGCGGCTTCGATGACGAGGTTGCATTCAGGGGGGATGGAGGAGCTGATGATGGTGGTTTTGAGGAGCTGCATGGTGATGGCGCCGATGATGGAGCCCGCGATGGAGAAACGTCCGCCGACGAGGGAGGTTCCGCCGATGGCGACGGCGACGATGGTGTCGAGTTCGATGTTGACGCCGGTCTTGAAGACGTCACCGGCGCGGATGTCGGAGGCGGCGAGGAGTCCGGCGAGGCCGGCGCAGAGGCCTGTGAAGGCGTAGGCCATGAAGCGGACGAGTTTGGTGTTGATGCCGACGATTTCGGAGGCGGCGGCGTTGTTGCCGATGGATTCGATGAAGAGCCCGAGGGCGGTGGCGCGGGTGAGGAGTACGGCGAGGGCGGTCATGAGGATGGCGAGGGAGATGGTGAAGGGGAGAGCGAGGAAGCTGCCGTTGGAGAGGAATTCGAAGGTGGCGTTGTGGAAGTTGGGGATTTTGGAATCGGTGATGAGCTGAGCGATGCCGCGGCCGGCGATCATGAGGATGAGGGTGGCGATGATGGGCTGGATACCGAGAAAGGAGACGAGAAAGCCGTTCCACATACCAGCGAGGAGACCTGCCGCGAGGCCAGCGAGGATGGCGAGGGCGGCGGAGTGGGGAGTGATGGGGGCGCCGGTGGCGACGTCGTTGGCGGTGAGAAGGAGAGCACTGAGGCCGGCGGATATGGCCATGATGGAGCCGACGGAGAGGTCGATGCCTCCGGTGGCGATGACGGCGGTCATTCCGAGGGAGAGGAGCATGACGGGGGTGCCGCGGTGGAGGACGTCGATGAGAGAGCCGTAGAGGCGGCCGTGTTCGAAGCGGATGGAGAACATGGCGGGGGAGAAGAGGGCGTCGTAGGCGAGGACGAGGAGGAGCGCGAGGATGGCCCAGGAGTAGATGGGGAGCTGCCGGCGGTGTTTTGGAGCGGCGAGGCTGGGGGCCTGGGGCGGGGCTTTTTCGGGGGTGGGGGTGATTTGCTGGGTGGACATGACGGGGCTCATGACGAAATAAATGGCCACGAAAGAGAACAAAGACACGAAAGTGGCGGCACGAAAGCGATTTTTGAGAGTGAAATGAGTCTCGTTTCCCTCGGCCGAAGAAGGTCAAGATAATCAAAAGGAAGAGGGAAGGCAATTTGTTAATAATATTTATTTATTCTTGGGGGGCGGGTATGATGGCTACGCGCGCGATTGATCAGCTCTAGGCGCGTTGACAACAATTCGAGCCGAAGCTCAGACGCGGCGGATAAAACCGTCGGCTAACCTGCGCGTCCGGTCAGATCAGGTGAATTGTCAGTTCGTTTTTAGATTGGCGCCTCGCTACGCGTTGGCGGGGCCGCCTGAAAGCGGAATTCCAAACGCGGCAGGAAGGTATTAAATGGGAACGCAAGCATCGCAATTGTTGAAGGTAGAGGGGTTGACGAAGCGGTTTACGGGGGTGCTGGCGCTGGATGGGGTGGATTTCTCGTTGAAGGCGGGGGAGATTCATGCGTTGATGGGGGAGAACGGGGCGGGGAAATCGACGCTGATCAAGGTGATGACGGGGGTGTATCCGCGGGATGCGGGGACGGTGCATTTGAATGGGGAGGCGTTTAAGGCATCGTCGCCGATGGATGCGCAGAGGAAGGGGATTTCGACGGTTTACCAGGAAGTGAATCTGATTCCGGAATTGTCGATTGCGGAGAATTTATTTTTGGGGAGGGAGCCGCGGGTTCTGGGATTCATTGACTGGATGGCGATGCGGTCTCGGGCGCGGGCGGCGGTGGAGCGGCTGGGGTTGTCGCTGGATGTGTCGCAGCCGCTGCGGACGTGTTCGATCGCGATTCAGCAGATGATTGCGATTGCGCGGGCGGTGGATATCCAGGCGAAGGTGTTGATTCTGGATGAGCCGACGTCGAGTCTGGATGAGCATGAGGTGAAGCAGCTTTTTGCGATCATGAGAAAGCTGGCGGCGGAGGGGCTGGGGATTGTGTTTGTCACGCATTTCATGGATCAGGTGTATGCGGTTACGGACCGGATCACGGTTTTGCGGAATGGGAAGCTGGTGGGGAGTTACGAGACGGCGGCGTTGCCGCGGCTGGAATTGATCGGGCGGATGATGGGGAAGGATGTGGAGCAAGTGCGGGAGGTGAATGCAGGGCATAAGGGGGCGGCGGCTGGGCGGGGGCCGAGCGGGGATGCGTTTTTGCAGGTGCGCGGGTTGGGGAAGCGCGGGTGCCTGCAGCCGACGGATCTGGTTGTGAACGCCGGGGAGGTTGTGGGATTGGCGGGGTTGCTGGGGTCTGGTCGGACGGAGATGGTGAGATTGCTATTCGGGGTGGATGGTGCGGATTCGGGGACGGTGACGGTGGAGGGGCGGCGGGCGTCGATTGGGAATCCGCGGCAGGCGATTGAGAAGGGGTTCGGTTTTTGCCCGGAGGATCGGAAGGTGTCGGGGATTGTGCCGGACCTTTCGGTGCGGGAGAACATCATGCTGGTGCTGCAGACGCGTCGGGGGTGGTGGCGGCGGATATCGTCGGCGCAGCAGTCGGAGATTACCGAGCGGTTGATCAAGGCGCTGAACATCAAGACGGCGGATGCGGAGACGCCGATCAAATTTTTGTCTGGTGGGAATCAGCAAAAGGCGATATTGGCGCGGTGGCTGGCGGCGAATCCGAAGTTGTTGATTCTGGATGAGCCGACGCGGGGGATTGATGTGGGGGCGAAGTTTGAGATAGCGAAATATATTGAAGAATTGCGGGAGAAGGGGATGTCGATGATATTGATATCGTCGGAGCTGGAGGAAGTGGCGCGGAGCAGCCAGCGGGTGGTGGTATTGCGGGATCGGCGGAAGGTTGGGGAGCTGATTGGGGAGGAGATATCGGAGGCGGGGATTATGGCGGAGATTGCGCATGGATCAGCGGCGTGAGCGGAATAGCACATTTCTCATGATCGAACGGATTTGAACCACAGAGTCACAGAGGACACAGAGACGGGTAAGAACGAGTTTTTTGGGTATGACCTCATTTGGAGAATTCTTATGAAGCGGAGTGTTGTTGTTTCCCTGGCGATGCTGTCGGCTGCGCTTTTGTGCAGCATTGGGACGCGGAGCGTGACGGCGGCGGATAAGACGCTGGTGGTGGGATTTGCCCAGACGGGCGCGGAATCGGGTTGGCGAACGGCGAATACGCTGTCGATTCAGGAGACTGCGAAGGAGCGCGGGATCGATCTGCATTTTGTGGATGCGCAGGGGGTGGCGGATAATCAGAAGAAGGCCATTTCGTCGTTTATTGCGCAGCAGGTGGATGTCATCATGTTTTCGCCGCTGGTAACGGATGGGTGGAATCCGATTCTGAAGGATGCGAAGGATGCGGGGATACCGGTGATTATTTCGGATCGGCGGGTGTCGTCGCCGGACAATCTGTATGCGTGCTTTATTGGGTCGAATTTTAAGGAGGAAGGGGTGAAGGCGGGAGAGTGGCTGGCGAAGAAGACGGGTGGGAAGGCGATGATCGCGGAGATCCAGGGGACGGTGGGGTCGGCACCGGCGACGGATCGGAAGTCGGGGTTTGAGGAGGCGATCAGCAAGTATCCGGACATGAAGGTCATCATGAGCCAGACGGGGGAATTCACGCGGGCGAAGGGGAAGGAAGTGATGGAGACGTTTTTGAAGCGTCCGGATGCGGGGCAGATCACGGCGGTTTTTGCGCACAATGACGACATGGCCTTGGGGGCGATCCAGGCAATCAAGGATGCGGGGAAGAAGCCGGGGAAGGACATTATTGTTGTGTCGATCGATGGCGTGCATGATGCGTTTCAGGCGATGCTGGATGGGGATTTGAACTGCACGGTGGAGTGCAATCCGCTGCTGGGGCCGGCGCTGTTTGATGCGGCGGCGAAGGTGGCGAAGGGGGAGACTGTGCCGAAGGTGATTTACTCGGAGGAGGGGGTGTTTGAGCAGTCGCAGGTGACGCCGGAGTTGTTGAAGTCGCGGAAGTATTGATTCCGGCGATGAGTTAACCACGAAGGGCATGAAAGAGTGTTTGTGATGAAAGCCGACGGATTTGAAACCGTCGGCTTTCTTTTTTTTGAGAGGGGTAGCAGGTGTGGGGGCACATTGCGGGTAGAGGGGATGCCGCGAAAGGGCAAGCCGCTGCGATGCCATGTGCGGTTTGGGAGCGATTGACTGATTGGACACAGTTGTTGAACGGCCTGCGGGCCGTCATGGGCAGGATGCCCATGCCGCTATTTGATGGTGGCTTGGCCGGTTTTGAGGTTGAGGGACCAGGGGCGTGGTTCGGGGAGGTGGAGTTGGCCGTTGCCGATTTCGAGGGGCATCCAGAGGTAGCGGGAGTCCCATTGGTGGCTGGGGTGCCAGATGTCGCCCATGAAGATGACGGTGGTGGATTTTGTGCCGGTGATTTTGAGGAGCATGGTGGATTGGGAGCCGTAGGTATTGGCTTTTGGCGGGGCGATGTCTTTGAAATCGGACCAGGGGCCTTCGAGGGATTTGGCGGTGGCGAATTTGTTGGGGTTGGGGTTCCAGCCTGTGAGGGCGGAGCCGAGGACGTAGTAGAGGCCGTTGTAATGGACGATGGCGCCGCCTTCCATGTGCTGGGGGATGAGTGACATTTGTTTTTCGACGTTGAGGAAGTCGTCGGAGAGTTTGGCGATGCGGAAGCCGAAGGGGCGGTCTTCGAAGATGAGGTAGGCGGAGCCGTCGTCGTCGACAAACTGGCCGATGTCGCGGGATTGGTGACCGAGTGGTCGGAAGGAGCGGAGGTAATGGTAAGGGCCGTCGACCTTGTCGGCGATGGCGACGCCGACGCGAGCGAAGGCGTATCCGCGGTCGTTACCGACGGGGCCGTCGATGTGCATGTACATGACGAACTTTTTGGTTTTGGCGTTGTAGAAGACCTTGGGACGTTCGAGGACCCAGTAGCCGTTGAAGTGTTCGACGTTGTCGAGCTGGAGGGGGTTGCCGCGGAAGGTCCAGTGGAGGAGGTCGGTGGAGGAGTAGCAGCTGACATAGTGTTTGTCGGGGTTGAGGCCGCGGTCGCGTTGTTCGCCGAACCAATAGAAGGTTTGATCGAATTTGAGGATGCCGCCGCCGTGGGCCTGGATGTGTCTGCCGCGGTCGTCGGGCCAGAGTTGTCCTGGGAGGAATTCGTTGGGTTGCGTGGCGGCGGTGGCGGGAGTTTCGGGCGTTGATAGCGCGCGAGATGTGATGTGTGATGCGGTGAGGGTGAGGAGGAGGGCGGCGAGGGCGATGAGCCGGGTGTATGAAGGATGGGGATGGTGGGTGGTTTTCAAGGTTCAGCCTCCAGTGGGAACAGACGACTTCAATTCTTCGGGGGTAGCTTGCGGGCGAGCGGGGAGGGGGAGGGCGTGGTTGAGACGGCGGGCGTAGAGGAGGAGTGTGGCGCCGAGGGCGAGCATCATGGCGGAACAGGCGGCGACTCCGATGCGGGCGTCGAGGGAGTTGGGGACGAGGAGGATGAGTGCAACGAGGGCGCCGTAGAGGCACATGACGCGACCGAGGATCAGGGCCTGAACGCGGGTGTTGTCGTGGCCGATTTCCCTTTCGAAATCCACGGGGGTATTCATGCGGCGGAAGAAACGGCGGACCTGGCGTTCAGAGGCGCGATGGCGGGAGGGGCGGTAGAAGAAGGCGGCCGTGAGGAAGAAGAGGGAGGTGACGGGGATGGCGACGAGGTTGGTGATGGCGAATTTGTTGGTGATCATGTAGCGGTAGACGCGTTCGCCGAGGAGGGGTGTGAAGAGATGGGAGAGGCTGGGGAGCGGGAGGATTTCGTAGAGGAATGCGGAGACGCATGCGCCCCAGAGGACCGTGGCCCATGCGGCCCAACGGGGTGAGCGCTTGACGTAAATGGCAAGGGCAAGGGTGACGCCGACGGGCATCCAGAGGTAGGCGTTGAGGTATTGGTAGAGGTCGAAGAGGGAAGCTTTGCCTTTGCCGGTGAAGAGGAGTGCGGCGCCGATGGTGAGGATACCGCAGATGAAGGTGGCGATGTAACCGGCGATGTAGAGTTCGCGGTCGGAGGCGGATTTCCGGAGAAGAGACTGGTAGAAGTTCTTGACGAAGATGGCGGCGTTTTTGTTGAGGGCGGCGTCCATGGAGCCCATGGTGACGGAGAACATGGTGGCGACCATGAGGCCGAGGAGACCGTGGGGGAGGACGAGTTTGCAGACGGCGATATAGGAGGCTTCGCCGGGGTTGTTCATGGCGGGGTAATCGGCGGCGAGGGAGGGGACGAGCGTGCGGGCGGCGAGCGGAGGGACGAACCAGAAGAGGGGGAGGATGAGGTAGCCGATCGTGGGGATGAGGGCAGCTTTTCGGGCGTTGGCGGAGTCGCGAGCGGCGACGTATCGGGAGGTGGCGCCGAGGTTGTTGCGCCAGTAAAGGGAGGCGAGCCAGCCGGTAACGAGGTAGACCCAGTCGTACTTGATCGAGCCGGCGGGTTTGAGGATTTGCCAGTGGTCGGGAGGGATCTGGTTGAGAAAGGCGTGTAGACCGCCGATGCGGATGAGGGTCATGAGTGCGGCGACGATGGTCATGCAGGAGAGCATGGTGAACTGGACGAAGCCGCTGCCGGCGACGCCCCAGCTGCCGCCGAAGAGGGCGATGATGAGGACGACGGCGCCGGTGAGTTCGATGACGAGTTTCTGGTCGATGGGGAAGACGGTGGAGAGGATGACGGAGAGGCCGACGAGTCCGACGGCGCTTTGGAGGAAGGCGGTGAGGATCTGGATCCAGTTGAAGAATTGTTCGTTGACGCGTCCGAAGCGGAGACGGACGGCGTCGATGGCGGTGACGACGCGGAGCTGTCGGAAGCGGGGTGCGAACCAGAGAGCGGCAAGGAGGAAGCCGATGAAGTCGTTGAGGTAGACGGCGCCGAGGATGAGCCAGCCGTAGTGATAAGCGATTTCTGCGGCGCCGGTGAAGAGCCAGCAGGAGACGTTGGTGATGAGGAGTGTGGCGCCGAGGAGCCACCAGGACATGCGGAATCCGCCGGCGAAGTAATCGTTGCTGCCGCGGTTGAAGCGTTTGAAGATCCAGCCCATGGAGGCGAGAAAGAGGAGGTAGAAGAGGATGATGAGGTAGTCGTAACTGGAAAGCATGCCGCTGGAGCGCTCCGAAGAATAACACGGCAGATTCTGAGGAGTAGCAGTGCGGTGATTCTAGCCGCAGTGGCATGCGGTGTGAAAAGCAAACGGGGGCGGCGCGAGGCCGCCCCCTAAATGCGGAACTCCGAAAGGCGGTGCGAGGCCGCTTTAAGGCGGGACCCCGAACGGGCGGGGCCGCTTAGGAGCAGGACTCAGAACGGCGGGGGCGCCTGAAGGCTGAACACCACACGAGCGGGGCGAGGAGTGCGAGGGTAGCAGGTTCGGGGGTGGGGATAATTTGTGCTGCGGCGACGGCGTGGGCGCTTGCGTAGGTCATGCCGAAGTTGTTGAGGACGGCGGAGAGGTCGGTGAGATCGATGGTGGGTTGGTTGTCGAAGTTGCCGGAGGTCCAGGCCGTGGTGGATTGGCCGAAGTTGTTGAGGACGGTGGAGAGGTCGGTGAGATCGACGTGGCCATCGGCGTTGGTGTCGCCGAGGAGTTCGGGTGCGACGAGGATGGAGTTGGCGTCGACGGCGATTCCGCCGAAGGTGGAGAAGGGGGTGGCGAGTGCGCGGTTGTCGATGACGGCGAGGGCGGTGTTGGAGGGGAGGGCGGTGCTGAAGATGCCGCTGGTGTGGGTGATGCCGTAGTAGACCTGATTTTGCAGGGTCGCGAAGGCGGCGGCGTGGGTGAGGGAGTTTTCGACGACGAGCTTGTTGCCGGCGAGGTCGAGGGATCCGAGCCAGGCGTTGGTGGAGCCATCGAGCTGGACGGCGGGGAGGAGTACGGCGGAGGAGAGGCCGGACTGGAGAGCAACGGTAGCGCCAGAGTGAATAGTGAGGGCGCCGGTGCCGAGGGCGCCGGGGTTGGCGACGATGAGGGCGCCGGCGTTGACGATGGTGCCGCCGGAGAAGGAGTTGGCGGTATTGAGGGTAAGGTATCCGGTGCCGGACTTTGTCAACGAGCCGGTGCCGGCGATGCCCCCCGTTCCGGAGAATATATAGTTACCGGCGGAGTTATTGACGGTGATTGATCCGGGGCGGACGGTGGAGTTGATGGTGACGTTGTAGTTGTTGTTGTTGGAGTCGTTGAAGAGGACGGTGTCGGCGATGTGGAACTTGGAGGCACCGGCGCCGTTGGCCCAGTTGGAATTGGTGTTGGTGTCCCAGGTGACGCCGTCGCCGCCGCCGGAGGCGTTGTTCCAGGTCTGGGTGAAGAAAGCGGCTTCATTCCAAGAGAGAACAGAGACATTGCCGGAGGTTTGGCCGGTGAGTCCGGAGGGTTCGTAGAAGAGGTCGAGTTCGCTGGAGGCGGCCCAGGCGGCGGAATCGTAGGTGGGCTCCCAGATGCCCATGTTGGCGGAGTCGAGGGTGAAGGAATTCCAGTGGAGCTGGTCGGGGAGCGTAGCGCCGCCGGTCTGGCTGTCGGTGGTGTAGTAGACGACGATGTCGTTATTTGGAGTTGCGGGATTTGCGGTTGCGCCCATGGAGGTGTTTTCGGAGCGGGTGACGAGGAGGATGCGGTTGGCGCTGTCAACGAGGACGATGGGGCGGCCGAGGTCGCGCACGTCGGCGCCGGAGGTGTCGATGGCAGTGTCGGTGGTGCGGTTGGAGACCTGGGAGGTGTCCCACTTGGTGCCGGTGTAGTACGCGAGCATGTATTGGCGCTGCAAGTAGCCGGTGGGGTAATTGATGTTGGGGTCGCCGATGGTGTTGTTGGGGACCCAGTAGGAGGCGATCATGGGGCGGTTGGTGCCGTCGACGGCCATGGAGGTTTGATTGATGAAGCTACTGTTTTGCGGGATGGATTTGATGATCTGGCCGACGGAAGTAGAGGGTGTTCCGGACTGGATGATGGGGAGTGTGTACTGGGTGGTGCCGCCCTGTTTGTACCAGGTGGCGCCGTTGTCGGGTGACTGTGCGAACATGATGTTGGAGTTGGTTTGCCAGTTGGAGGTAGCGCGCCAGGTCCAGGACATGAGGAGGTTACCGGTGGAGGTGTAGACGAGGTTGTTGAGATAGGCGTTGACGCTGGTTTTCTCGCCGTTGATGACGAAGGACTGGGACCAAGTGCCGGTCGTGGGGTTGTAGATGTTCATGTATTCATTGCCGTTGCCGGAGCCGCCGCCGGCGCCGCCGTTGCGGTAGGCGAAGAGGAGATTGTTGGAGCCGGGGATGTGGTAGAAGGTGGGGTAGGTGACTTCATTGGTGGTGGCGCCGGCGCTGGGGAAGAGTGAGGGGGCGTTGGTGCTGGTGCGCTGGGTGAAGGAGGTGGAGGAGAAGTCGCTGGAGAGGACGGAGGCGTTGGAGGTGGCGTACTCGAGCGGGATGTTGTGCATGTCCCAGGACATGTGCATGGTGCCGGTGCTGTCGACGGCGAGGGCGATGATGTCATGGTCGTCGGAGGGGGAGCCGGTGAAGCCGGAGTTAACGGTGGTCCAGGAGGAGTCGCCGGCGGCTCTGCGGGCGATCATGACCTGGGAGGAGGTGTTGTAATAGGCGAGGAACTGGTAGCCGCCGTAGGTGATGATGTTGTTGAGATCGATGGCGCAGGAGTTGGCGTCGCCGGTGTAGTAGGCGTTGGAGGCGACGGAGGAGAAGGTGACGTTGTTGGCGGCGAAGGCGTGGGGGGCGGCGAGGGTGAAACTCAAAACGCACAACTCAAGACACAGAACTTTGTACGAGTGGCGGAGTGCGCGGAGGTTGAGTTGGCGGGGGTTCGTTTTTTTGGAGTTCATTTGTTACAGCCTTTACGTCAGGGTTTACATTCCAGGACCGAGACCATAGTTGGAACCGGGCCGTCGGTGCGGACCTGATTGTCGGCACCGTCGAGCTGGTCGACATTCTGCAGGAACAAATTGAGGATGCCGCGGGTGCGCCAGAGGACGGGGTCGAAGGAGGGTTCCCAGGAGCCGTAGCTTTCGCGGGTGAGGTCGCGGATGAGCCAGTGGCCGGATTGGATATTGTCGGTGCTGGCGATGGAGACGCGGGCGCCGCGCTCTTCGTCGCGGAAGATGACGTGGACGCGGGGAAGTTCGCCGGAATTGACGAGCACGAGTGGGCGGCTGAGAGGGATGCGTTTGGTGCCGCCGCCGCCGAGATTGAGTGCGGTGTGCCGGTCGCCGACCTGCGAGGTTTTCCAGCCGTTGCCGTCGTTGTAGACGATCCGGATCTGGGCGACGGGGTTGTCGGGGGTTTTGTAATAGGTTGCGATGTAGGGATGGCCGGCATCGTCGGCGGCGAGGGTCGTCTGGTTGATCAGGTCGCTGTTCTCGGGGATGGAGACGGCGGTTTCGCAGTTGGCGTCGGTGATGGGGAGGGAGAGGGGGCGGCCGGTGGAATCGGTCCAGGTTTTTCCGCCGTCAGAGGATTTTGCGTAGCAGACGTCGTGGTTGGTCTGGACGTCGGGAGTGCGGCGCCAGACCCAGCCGAGGTGGATGGTTCCGTGGAGGTCGACGTTCATTTCGGTGTAGGCGTTCTGGGTGATGGGGGCTTTGGCGCTTTTGCCGCTGATGAGATTGGACTGAAGGGTGCACCATTTGCCTTCAGCAGAGTTGTAGCGTTTGAGGACGACGTCGCCGTTGCCGGAGCCGCCGACGCGATAGGTGAGGAGGAGGTCGCCGTTGGCGAGTTCATAGAATTCGGGATAGGTGACGCGGCTTTCGCGTTCACCATCGGTTTTGCGTCTGGCGGTTAATTGCAGGGAACCGGGGGAGAGGGTTTGGGCGTAATTGAGGTCGTTGTTGTGATGATCCCAGGCGATGTGGACGATGCCGTTGCCATCGACGCCGAGGGAGATGGTGTTGTGGGCGTCGGCGGCGTTACCGGTGTATTGGGAGGCGGCGAGTCGCCAGGTGTTGGAGGCGGATTCGCGTTCGGCGAGGACGACGCGGCCGTCGGCGTCGTAAAAGCTGGCGTATTGTTTTCCGTTGCCTGTGACGAGGGGACTGTGGCGGAAGATGACGGTGTTGATGGAGCTTTTGGACCAGCCGAGGCCGATGGGCACAACGGTGGCGTCGGGAGGCGGGGATTGCTGTTCGAGAGCGGACGAGGATGTGCATGCGGCTACGGCGAAGCACAATCCGATACAACACAGGGCACGAAGGTAAGCCACTCATTGCCTCGCGGTGAAGAGCAACATCAGGCGGCGGGCGGATCGGCGTGTTGGGCGAACGAATTTGCCACGGCGGATCCGACCGAGGAAAAACTAACTACAGGCCCAATTTTTCTCGTGAATTCCTGATGTCTGCGTATATTAATCTAGCGATTAAAGGTGAGTAAGTAAACGCATTTCTGAACACAACTCAGTTTATATAATTGTCCGATAAAGAGAATCTTTCCTATCTTCTTATATCCTCAATAATGGAACCATTTAGTTGCGATTAAGCTGTTGTTTTGTCAATGTCAGGCGGCGGGCAGTACAAGACGCGGGGCGACCTGAATGACGAGGGGCAGTCCTGTCGGGCGTTCCATTCGCGCGCGGAGACGGACGACCGCGCGGAATCCGATTTCCTCGACGCCGATGTCAATACTTGCGGGGCGGGGCACCATGGCGGAGAGTCGGATCTCTTCGTTGTCGCAGGAGACGATCGTGACATCCCGACCGGGGCGGATCTTGTTCTTCAGCAGGAGGGGATAGAGGCGGGAGGTCGTGGCGTCGTTGGCCGCGAAGATGCCGTCGGGGCGGACTTTGGATTTTGCGATGATGGAAACGAGCTCATCGAGAGTCGGGGCGGAGACGACGTGCTTACCAAAGGATTCGGCAATGAGGGGGTTGGTGGTGACGATGTAGGAAGTGGCGGGATTACCGGAGTCGAAGGCGGCGTTGAGGAAGGCCTGCCCGCGGAGGCGCAAGAAGGCCCACTCGGGGTTTTCCGTGAGATAGGCCAGGCGTTCGCATTTTTTGTCATGTAGATATGAGCAGGCGATGTATCCGGTACCGATGTTGTCCGGGGTAACGTGATCGACCCCGCCGACGGTCATTTCCATTCCCATGACCCATACGGTGGGGGTGCGGCCGCGCAATTCGGAGAGGATGGGCGCGTACGAACTCACGGGGAGTTTGCCGGTAAGGAAGACAATGGCGCCATCGCACTGGCGGCCCTGGAGGAGAGAGATGGGCCTATCGGGGTTCGGGACTTCGTCGAGGATCAGGCGGTAGCCAAAATCACCGGCAGCGCGCTGAATGCCTGCAACGACGGAGGCCATGACGGGGAGTTGGAGCCAGTCGCGGGTTTCGCCGAGGGCAAGTACGGCGATGTTGCCGGTCTCGCGTTTGACGAAGCCGGGTTCGCCGGGGCGTCCACGGCGCGAGCGTCGAGGGTGGTAGTTCAGAGCGGCGACAGCGGTGCGGACGCGCTGGATGGTGTCGTCGCGGACACCCGGGAGTTCATTGAGAACGCGCGAGACAGTGGCGGTAGAAACGCCAGCCGCTTTTGCTACTTCGGTAATGGACATGCCGTGCCTCCGAGATTTGGTGCTCCGACCGTACGGCGAGTGTAACTTAATGTAATGTAACATCCATATGCCAACATGGAAATCAATTTCCGCAAATTTTGCATATTGTGCGATCTTACGGCCTGCGGACCGATCCAATTGAGGTGGATGCGGCCGCGGGAAGCATTTACGGCTGAGGAGATCGCTGCGAGCAGACAGGGAATTAGCTCAATTCATCTTCGACACTGTGGGATCGGCGGTTTGTGCTTTGTCGGGTTCCGCGCGTGGCGGCTGGTTGATGTATTTTTTCCGCATGATGGCGTCCTGGGGCTCGTCGACCTCGAGGGGGGCGCCGGGGGTGTAGGTGAACGTGACTTCGTCGGTGACGTGGCGGGGTCCGTCCGGAGTGGGGAAGTCAGCGGACGCCTGCACGAGATTTTCGCCGACGTTCAGGCGCACGGATTCCCAGGTGAAGACGGCATTACCGCCGGTCTTTTCACCGATGAGCCGGCCGTTGACACGCAATGTGACATTCGCCGCATTGGAATAGACTTTGACGGGGATGAATTCGAGTCCGCGGACGGTGAATCGGCGGCTGGTGATGTAGACGGTGGGCTCGTCGGACCAGTTGGCCTTGTAGAAGTAGAAGGCGTCTTTTTTGACTTTGCGGTCGTAGGTGACCAGGCCCTTGTCGTTGATGCCGGCGTGATCGCCCTCAGAGCGGCCGTTGCTGGCGAAATCGAACATATTCCAGACGTATTTACCCCAGACCTCGGGATGTTGTTTGAGGACGTTCCAGTTGTGCTCGTGATAAAGGTTTTCGTATTCCTCGGAATGATCCATGCGCACGGGGTGTTCGGAGTGGAAGTATATGGAGCCGCCGGCGCCGTATTCGGTGACTGCAAATTTTCCGCGGGCGCCGTTTGCTGCGTGTTTCTGCAGGTAGTCTTCGACATCGTCGTAGGTGTTGTTGTACCAGCCAAGATAAATGTTAAGGCCGAAGACGTCGGCGACGTCGGGGGGCGGGAAGAATCGTTCGCGGAACGCCGCGGCGGTGAATCGGGAGGGGTCAAGCTCGTGGCCGTAGGCCGTCATTTTTTTGAACCACGAATAGACTTCGGGGCCGGCCTTGTTGAAGTTGCTGCCGTTTTCGTCGACTTCATTTCCGGCGGACCAGAAGGCGATGGAGGGGTGATTGAAGTTTTGTTTGATGAGCTCTGCGTACTGCTGCCGTGCGTTGTCGGTGAAGGCCTGGGAACTGCCGAGGCGATCGACGACGGGGATTTCGGCCCAGACGACGAGGCCGTTCTTGTCGCAGAGGGTGTAGAAGAAATCGGAGTGGGGGTAGTGAGGGAGGCGGATGCTGGTGCAGCCCATTTCCTTGATGATCGCCATGTCCTGGAGATGGTCCTGTTCCGAGATCGCCCAGCCTTTATCCTGGCGGTCCTGGTGACGGCTGACGCCGTAGAGGGGGTAGGATTTCCCGTTGAGGAAGAAGCCTTTCTCGCGATCGAGGGCGATGGTGCGGATGCCCAGCGGCTGGGTGATCGAGTCGAGGAGCTCGCCGGCGGCGTTTTGAACGGAAATCTGGACGGAGTAGAGGTAGGGGTCGTGGATGCCGTTCCAGAGATGAGGGGAGGGAACGTTGAGGGTGGTGGCGACTTCGGACGAGCCGTCGGCGTTGGGACAGGGGGAGATTTCGCGGGCGACGGTTTTTCCGGAGGCGTCGAGGATCTGGATTTCGACGCGCGTGGTGAAGTTGTGCTTTCCGGGGGTCTGATCGACGAGGGTCTTAACCAGCACTTTGGCGGAATCGGGCTGGATTTCGGGGGTGGTGATGTAGACGCCGGGGGAGCCGAAATCGGAGAGGGAGATGTGGACGGGGTCCACGGCGATGAGTTCGGCGGGGCGATAGAGTCCGCCGAAGAAGGT
The DNA here is from genome assembly GCA_035524355.1 of Phycisphaerae bacterium. Classification (GTDB taxonomy): domain Bacteria; phylum Planctomycetota; class Phycisphaerae; order WQYP01; family WQYP01; genus DATKPA01. The sequence continues at coordinate 63,202 of DATKPA010000073.1, forward strand.
GAAGTCGGCCTGGAGGGGAGCGGAGTCGGGGTCGCGTTTGTTGTCGACGTGGACGACGAGTTCGTTGGGGCCGATGTTGGCGAACGGGCTGATGTCGAAGATGAAGGCCTCGGTGCCGCCGGTGTGGGCGCCGACGCGCTGTCCGTTGAGGAAGATTTCGGCGCGGCGGTTGGCGCCTTCGAACTTCAGGAAGAAGCGTTTCCCGGCCAGGTGGGAGGGGATGAGGAGTTCGCGGCGATACCAGCCGTCGCCGCGGAAATAGCCCTTGCCGCCGGACTGGCCGTCGATGGCGTTCCAGGTGTGGGGAATGGAGATGGAATCCCAATCGGCGGACTTGGTGGTGTTTCCGGTGGCGGCGGCGACCTCGAGCTGCCCTTTGTAGAATCTCCAGTCGGAGACGATGGGGATCGTGATGCGGCCGCGGGCTTCACGTTCGCCCGCTGGCAGTGAAGAGTTATCGGCGGCCTGCGTGCACGCGCAGAGAACCATCAAACTGACGAACATTGAGAGAAGAATAGAACTATCGTTCACGCCTGCCACCATTCTCGATTATCGAACCACGCTGCCGGTGTCAGCGATTGATGAATCCCGGAACACACAAATCTCACGCGCCTGGCATCATTATCATAAACAACGCGAATTGCAGCCTTTCTTTGCGGACAATTTCTGAAATTGAGCGGACCGAACAAAGCGACGTGGCACACGAGCACCCCCCCCTTCTTAAAGGGGATGCAAAGGTAGTTCGTCATATTCGGGTGCGGGGCGCCCGCCGATTCAGCGTACGAACCGATAACCGCGTCGGTGCTCGGTGATGATATGCCGAGGCCTGCGCGGGTCGGTTTCGAGCCGGCGGCGCATGAGACTGATGTACATGCGGGCGTAGTGAGAGCTGCGTTTGGCATCAGCGCCGAAGACGCGCTGCATGAGATGTTCTGCGGTGACGATCTCGCCCTCATTCTGGACGAGCACGGAGAGGAAGCGATATTCATTACGGGAGAGGCGAATCGCACCGCGAACCTGGACAATATTCTGCAGGAACGCATCGGTGCGGAGGCATCTCTCGATGCCGCGCGGGCGATCGAGCAGCTCGCCGTCAAACTCGACATCCCGGAAGAGGTCGTCGAGCGCCGCAGGGGCGAGTCTTGAGTTCGCACCGGCAGCAGCCGTATTGAGGCCGCATGTCTCCATGATTGAGACTCCAGTCAATGTCTCCACTTCTCACGGTTCCTTTTGACCCCGCGTGTGTGTCTGAGGCCTTCGAATTCGAGAGGCGGAACCCATCCATGTGGATGTAAATTACGAATCGTGGTGGCAGTCGCGAAATCCTTCTCACGCCATGCTCTGAAATATGACTCAGATTTTTACGCTTGCAAATAATAAACACTGAAAACTATCGATTTGAGTCATTTCCGATTCCGTAATATTTGCCTATTTTTACGCTGCCTCCCTCAATAACAGGAGCCACGCGGATGCGGAACACGAGCCCTGTAAGTTACGCATTTCTCTGCGGGGCCAGGCGGTCCTCTTCTGTCCGCTGTCTACTGCACACCTCACCAGTAAAAGAACACGACGTTGTCCGGCGAAAATCCCTGTGTGTTGCCGAAGGAGGTCTTGTTGTTAAAGTTTCGCCAATCGACGTGGTTGTCGAGATACAGGATGTTGCGACCAGCGGGCAACCCGCCGCTGCCCATATGGGAACTGGTGTGATAACCACCGGTCCAGCCGCCCTTGATGTGGTCGTAGGTGACCGATGTTCCGGCACCGACGCTCAACGTGCCGTCAGCCGCGAGCACTGTCTGAGATCCGGGCAATTGGATCTTGGTTACCGGGCGTGGAACGGAGGTCCAATTCGCGTCCTGGCCGCGCGGGTAATCGGAGTAGACATTCGACCCTTTCGTGATCCAGGTGACATTCTTCGGATAAGAGGCATCATCGACGACGGTGTTGTTGCTGGTGTCGATGCGCCGGGTCAAAACGATATATCCGATCACAGCGTATGGCGACGGTGTGACGGTGGCCGCGTAATTCCACAGCCCGGGATCATTCTGAGTGGGATTACTCGGGCAGTAAAAGAGGCGGCGGGTGTTCGCCATTTTCTGCTGGTCCTGGTTCGACAGGATGGTGTTGGGGTCATAGGTCTGGGTTGGCGAAATCATGGTGTCGCGCCACGGGATCGGCACATCCCACATCCAGGCTCCACCGCCTCTACCAAGGGCCGTTAAACCCCCGAACTGGGGCATCTGGTCGTTGTTGCCGGCGGCGTAGGTCATCAGTGCGAGGCCCATTCCATGAAGATTGGCCGCACACGCGGCACGTTTCGCCTGATCGCGGGCCTTGCCGAGGCTCGGGAGCAGAATGGCGATCAGGACGGCAATGATCGCCACCACCACGAGCAGTTCAATCAGGGTAAAGCCGTTCGTGCTCCTGATACTCGTTTTCCTTCCGCTCATGTTGACCGCCTTTCTTTTAAGGGGAACGGTCTCGGATGCCACTCCGATACGTCCGCGTTACCCAAACTCACATGCTCCGTAATTTGCAAACCGCATTTTTGAAAGACTCAAAAACACTGGAAGCCTTTGCTGTTTATTCTTCATCAACACGCCAGTGCGGGAAGGGATGTTTCTGCAACAGCAGGGTCGGCGTGGAGTTGTTCAGTTCATTGGGATCGTTGGGGAGGAGCTTCCGCGAAACGTTCTCCCCGTGACCATCAAAGAAGGCCACATTGGTCGAGCCCGTGAGCGACGGATCCAGGGCGGAATTGGGTTGATCGTGACGACCCGCGATTCGCCGCACTATCGCGTTCGCCGGCGCTGCGCCGCCACCCTGGGGGTTGATGGTGATCCCGTCGTACATGAAGACCATGACGGCGGGATTCGGAATTTCGGTCATTTTCCGGAGGCGTCCGGTCTGGCCGCCGAAAACGTTCTGCTGCTGCGGCGAAAGGAACTGGGTTGGCTGCCAGGTATTCAGGTTTGTTCCATTCATGCCGTAGGAGACCTGAAGGATGAGCGCGGTGGTGTTCGTCGGCGCGATGGCCTGGAGCGACTTGTTGAAGACCTGGCTATAACCCTGCCAGTATCCGTCTCCGGTTTGCGACGCGGAGGCGGACTTGTCGATGTTGGGCGTCATCGGACAGACGAACACTGTGTTGTAGGCAAGGGCGGGGAACGTGGGATTGGAAGCGCCGCTTGAATTCACCAGGAAATTCGCCGGGTCGGCGATGTTCGGGCCGGGGAGATCGCCATCGACCACGAGGGCGAAGTATCCAAGGTCCGTCAGGTTGTTGTACACGGTCGCCGCCGGCACGATGGCATTGTTGTTGTTACTCGCATAGGTCTGGGCGGCGAGTGCAATTTGACGAATCTTGGAGAGGCAGACGGTGCGCTTGGCGTTGTCCCGGGCGCGGCCCAGCGATGGGAGGAGGATCGCAATCAACAATGCGATGATGGCCACGACGACCAGGAGCTCGATGAGTGTAAATCCGCGAGTGCGTTTCATTATAACACCTTTACTGCGTTCTTTCCGGACAGGTGGAAGCTTGCCGCGCCGGCGACCACCGCCGGCAATTCGATCAGCGTCAATGCACGTGTGCGCGCCAAGCAAGCCATATGCTGCCCTTTTCAAATCAAATTCTTCCAACACCGCCCAGCAGCCGCCAGGCTGCAGAGTGGACGTGCAAGTCACGAACGAGATGTCGTTACGGCCTGCCCTTCGCCCGTTACCAGGCGAGGGCTGACCAGGATTCGCGCCGGCGGTTCATTTTTGTGCTGAATCCGCCGAGAGAGGCGGCTTACCGCCAGATGTGCTATTTCCGCCGCGCCCAGATCAATGCTTGCAGGGCGCGGTTGAAGCGCCGACAAACGGATCGCCTCGTTGTCGCAGGAGACAACGATGACATCCCTGCCGGGCTCCAGACCTTTTGCACGCAACAGCGGATAGATGTGAACTGTCTCCGCGTCGCGAAAGATGAACAGGCCGAAACGTCCCTTTCTGGTCTCAGCCATGCGATCGATTAATCGCTCGAGTTCTTTTTCCCTGACTGTGTTGACCCCGTAGGTCCCCAAGGGTCCGGATTGATTATCCTGTAAGTACATGGTCGGGGAGATGCCAGCCGCTTCGGCTCCTGCCATGAAACCCTGCGCCCGCTGCTTGGCAAAGTCCCACGTGGGCTGGGTCGTGAGATACGCCAGATTCGTCAGACCCTGCTCAAGAAGATACTGGCTGGCCAGATGGCCAATGGCGTTGTGGTCCGGACAGACGTGATCGATATCGGTCACCGACAACTGCCACCCCATAACGCGAACTACCGGAAACTGCGAACGCAACAGGGCAGCGTCCTTCGTCGTGAGTTGCGTTTCACTGCTGATGAAGACGATCGCCCCGGCCGCCCCGGAGCGCCGCAACACCGGATTGAGTTCGGTGGGGTCTGGCATCTCGGCCATCATGACACCCATGTGCGACTCCTGGGCCGCCCGATTGAGCTCCGCCACGACCCCGGCAATCACGGGTACTTCGAACCATTCCCGGTATCTTTGTCCGAGGCTGACGATGGCGATGGTTGTTGGCACTTGAATCTCGCGATCCGCCAGACGCCCACGACGACGCGATTGGGTCGAGCCGCGAATCCCCAACTGTTCCACCGCTTTGTGGACCCGTTCAACGATGGCAGGATCCACGGGACGGCTGTTGTTAAGCACGCGTGAAACGGTCGCGATCGAGACTCCCGCTTTCTCTGCTATCCGCGTGACTGTCATCCAGTGTCTCCTGTTCCGCCGTGATTATTTTGCCCCGCGTCCGGGAAAAAGGCAAGAAAATGATGGAAAAAGTTTTCCGCCTTTTCCGAAGAAGTAAATTATCGCAATCTATTACAATTAATGCAGTTACAATATTTCACCAAGACGATGCATAAAAAGTGAACAAGATTTAGTATTTTCTCATAGACGGCCGGTTTTCCCACTTTTCCCTCATGCCTTGCCCGGCTTTCCCAACATCAGGCTCAACACGTTCCCTGAACCGATGATTGAGGAATGGTTCAGAAAGCGGGCGCTGCGGCGCAGGGCGCTACCTTTTCAATGGGAAGGGGTTGTTCAGACTGGCGTGAAATGTTCGCTCATTTGCCGACCGTGATCGTGTGTTTGCCGGACGTGGAAATATCGAGAGCGAGGCCGCCTTCATTTTTCGCTGACTGGGCCGCCTTGCCGTCGAGTTGGATCTGATCGCCCCAGTCGGTGGGGACGCGGACATCGGCGGAGACGCCCTGCGGCAATTCGAGATTCATCGTGAAGCGATCGGCGCTGCGCCGCCATTCGACGGAGATGGAACCCTTGACCGTGGGGATTTTTCCTTTGGCCCAGGTGAGCTGGCTGGCGAAGATGGCGCGCGGCCAGATGAGCGCTTTGGCGTATCCGGGGGCGAGCGGTTCGATGCCCAGGATTTTGGCGGGGATGATGTTGGCGGGTGCAGCGCCCCAGGCGTGGTTCCAATCTTGATTGGGTTTGTATTTGTTGTCCCACGCTTCGAGGGTGATCGTGGTGCCGACATCTTCTACCATGTGACGCCAACTGCGATCGCCGGGGGCTTCGATCAAGTTCACGGCGTCGGAGCCGGCGTTGTTGTCGCAGAGGGCGTCCAGGAGGAACTGGGCCCCGTAGACGCTGCAGGCCATGCCTTTGGATTTGACGAAGGCGGCGACTTTTTCCCGACGCTCTTCCGGGACGAGGCCGAAGGCGAGGGGGAACATGTTGGCGTGGAGGGAGGAGTGCGTGGAGCCTTCGCCGTCGATGTAGAGGCCGGTGTTGGGATCGACGAGCTTGGTGTTGAGCGTGTGGAGGGTTTTCTCGGCGGCTTTGCTGAAGTCGGCGGCGTCGTCGGATTTGCCGAGGGCGGCGGCCATCACCGCCATGAGCTGCAGCGAGCGGCAATGGAATGCGTTGACGACGGTGTTGACGGGCGCCATCTGGTAACCGTCGCGCTCCGCGGCGGGCCAGTCGACGATGTCGCGGAGGTTCTCCCGCGTGGGGAAGTGGACCGAGGATTTGACGGCATTCGGAACGGGGGGCTGGACGGTGGTGATGAGGCCGTCGTCGCGTTCGAGGGCAAGGAGGGTTTTGGCTTTCAGGTCGGCGTAGTGGATTTTGAGGCTCGTGGTGTCGCCGGTGAAGAGGTAGTCGTTCCAGCCGGTGAGGACGGAGAACATGATCCACTCGGTGGGCCACGTGGGATGCGTGATGAGGTACTCGTGCGTGTAGCGCGGGAGGGACGTGTCATCAGTGGCGTAGTACCAGCCGAGCTGGTTGATGAAGGCATCGGCTTCGTAGGGTTTACGTTCGCGGTCGCCGTCGACGAAAACGCCGCAGAAGCTGGTGGCCTTCATGGTGTATTTGCAGAGGTCGTAGAAAGCGTTGAGCTTTTCGTCGGAGGAGGAGAAGTCGGCCGCGGAGTCGTCGAACGGGTAGTGGACGGTGACTTGCTCGAGGGCGCCGGACTTGAGCGCGCCTTCCGTGATGGAGTCGGGGAGGTTTTCAAGTTCGACATAACGGAAGGGCATGACGCCCCCCCCGCGCGCGATATCGGGAGGCATGCGGCGGGCGTCGTTATTGGTGAGCTTGGCGATGAAGTCGGATTTGCCGGAGTCGGCGATGAGGGTGGTCTGGAGGTAGCGGATGGAGACGCCGGGCTTGGGATCGATGTGGTCGGGCTCGGAGATTTTTTCGCCAAGGCGCACGGTGATCTTGTTGGCGGCGTCGGCGGGGATGGGGATGTTGAGGTGGAGCTGCGCGAAGGCATCGCGCCCGAAGTCGATGAAGAAGACGCCGTCGGGGCGTTTGACGATACGAGTGGGTTGGATGGGTTCGGTGACGAGGGCTTTGCGCTCGGCGGTGATGCCGGGCGCCGGGGTGTCGGCGTAAATGGAGGAGGCGCTGACGCCGAGTGCGTATAGGCCGAGTGCGTATAGAAGGACGCAGGTCGTTCGAATGCGGTTCACGGGAATCTCCACGAAATTGTGGGGAATGTTAGCACATTCCGGCGATGCCATCGCCGGCTTTGCAGGGAGGTGGTTGGGATGGTCCTCGTGAAAGCGTTACGCGTGACGTTCGGACTCGATCTGTTCGAGAGACTTACCCGCGGTGTTGGGCATTCCGAAGAAGCCGACGACGCCGCTGATGAGCAGGAAGATCGTGAGCATAAGGGCGATCATGCGAAAGTTGGGATGTTTGTCGTCAATGAGGGTCGGGGCGATGAAGCTCCAGATACCCAGCAGGGTGCGTGCAACGCCGAAGGTGATGCCCTGGGCGGTGCCGCGGTGCATGGTGGGGAAGAGTTCCTGGCTGAAGACCTTGTAGAAGGCTTCACCGGCGAGCGCGGCGCCGACGCCCCAGAGGAGGGTGTTGATGAGAATGGTGGTGATGGTGAAGGGGACGAACATGAGCATGCCCCAGGCGGTGATCTGGAGGAGAGCGCCAGCGCCCCAGAGCCACTTGCGGGCGGCGAAGCTGCGATCGGAGAAGCGCATGAAGAGGAAGACCGTGCCGAGCAGGGTGAGAAAGAAGGAGAGGCTGGTGATGCCGGTGCTGACGATCTGGGTGGTGGTTTCGCTGACGTTCTTGCCGCCCAGGAGGATGTGGTTGAAGTACGCGCCGAAAGCGCCGACAGTGCCGGCGGCGAGATTCCAGAAGAGATAGATGGTGCCGGTCCAGAGCATGGCGCGGAAGTTGGCGGGGGAGAAGAGCGCCTTCACCTGATCCTTGCTGACGGCGGCGGCGGCCTTCCAGCGGGCGGATTCGGCGAGGCCGCGGCGGAGGGCCCACGTGATCATGGCGACCAGGAAGAGGTGGAGGAAGAGGATACGGATACCGAGGATGCTTATGCCGATCTTCCGGGCCATCTCCGGGGTATCGAGCGGTGCGACGGCCATGGCGAGCCACAGGACCGCGGAGGGTCCAAGGCACCAGGCGACCTGGGTGAAGCCCAGGAGCTTGCCCCGGGCCTTGGAGGGGGCGAATTCGCCGACGAGGGCAAGGGAGGTCGGGACGTCGGCGCCGACGGCAACACCGACGACGAATGTCCCGATGAAGAGCATGGCGGGGTGGACGGCGAGGGCGACACAGAGGATTCCGGCCGCGTAGACCAGGAGGTCCCATTGATAGATGCGCTTGCGGCCTAGTTTGTCGCCCAGCCAGCCGCCAATGAAGGCGCCCACGGCGCACCCGATGGCGTTGGGACCGACGGCCTGGAGGGCGCCGACGGCGCCTTCATTCAGACCGAAGGCCATGCGGAAGGCGGCTAGACCCGCGCCCAGCGCCACGATCGAGCCCGCGTCCAGATAGGACGCCATGCCGGCGAGGGCGGACCATTTCCACTGCTGGCGCGTCACGGCGCCGGAGTCGGCGTCCTGCAGGCCGACGGAATCGGAAATGACAGTAGTCGTTGCATCAGACATGTGTTACCTCAACGGACGGGAAGCCAGACAGATATGACGGTTTCGCTTCGGCTGCCCCGTGCGTAATAACGGATCAGTGTAACCTGAATTTCGCGTGAGCGTCAAAAGCGTTGTATCGACATGCGTTAATTCCTCAACAGGCTTCATTTTTTGCAGGGGAGGCCAACGGCACCGTCCGTCAAATTCACCTGCGACGTCGATGTTTCATGCGACTGGAGGGCCCTCGATCACTCACGCTGCGCAGGATTTGCGGATACCTTCCACCTGATGAGAGGCCGACCGGCCGATCTGCTCATGATGCTCTTTCCCTTCGTGCCGCCGGGGTCAGCGTCAGAGATTGGACCCGCCGGACGCCGATCTTAACCGGATTCCCTTTCGGGCCGGAATAGGCTAGGCTGAATTTATAAAAGACATTTACATATTTTCCAAATGCCGGACACCAAGCCATGTCAAATCGACTGTCGAAGTGGGTAGCCCTTTCCCTTGTTGTCGCTGCGGCGGGGTTCACGCGCGCGGCGACGATACCGGTGATCAACACGACACCGGAGCCCGACGGCCTGCTGTTGCACATGCAGCCGGGCCTGATGCGGATTCAGGTCTGGTCGGATCGCACAATTCGCATCACCTATGCGCCCAACGCGCCGATTCCGGATTTGAAAAGCTACACCGTGATCGCCAAACCGTTGCACACGGCGTGGACAACGCGCGAAACGCCGCAAACGATTTTTCTGGAAACGGCCGCACTGCAGGTGCACGTGGATCGCAATTCCGGGGCGGTCGGGTTCTTCACTTTGGATGGCAAACCGCTGCTGCGCGAAACCGACGACGGCAGGCAGGTCGGCGAAAAATCGCCCGCCGCGCCGAACACCGCATTATCAGGCCCGGTGCGCCAATCCTTCGTCCTGCCGCCGAACGAAGGAATCTACGGCCTCGGCCAGCATCAGCAGGGAATCTGGAATTATCGCGGACACACCGTGCACCTTCTCCAGGAGAACAGGGAAGTCGGCATTCCCGTGCTCCTCTCCAGCAACGGCTATCTGCTCATGTGGGACAACCCCGCCGTCACCGATGTCTCCGTGGGCGCGCCCGCCGTGGCCAAAGCGCCGCCGCCGGAAGGCGCCGGCGAAAACATCGTACGCTGGTCTTCTGAAGTCGGCCAGGCGATCGACTACTACTTCTGCTACGGACCCAAGGCAGACGATGCAATTCAGCAATATCGCATCCTCTCCGGCCCCGCGCCCATGATGCCCAAATACCTCTGGGGCTTCTGGCAATCCAAGGAACGCTACCGCACCCAGGAAGAAATCCTCGATATCGCCCAAAAATACCGCGACCTCCACATCCCCATCGACGGCATCGTGCAGGACTGGCGCTACTGGCCCGACGGCAAGTGGGGCTCCCACGAATTCGACAAATCGCGCTATCCCGATCCCGCCGCGATGGTGAAGCAACTTCACGACATGGACATTCACCTCTTCATCTCCGTATGGCCAAAATTCGACGAGGGCACCACCACGCTCGCGGAGTTGAATAAGGCCGGCGCGGCTTATTCCCCCGCGATTCAATATGTCTACCCGCCCGGGAAGGGACAGTGGTACGACCCCTTCAGCGACAAAGGCCGCGAGATTTACTGGCAGCAGCTTTCATCGAAAATTTTTTCCGCCGGCATCGATGGCTGGTGGCTCGACGCCTCCGAGCCCGAACTGAGCGGCAAATGGGGCGAGTTCCGCGATTTCACCACCGCCGCCGGCCCCGGCGCAAATGTCTTCAACGCCTATCCCCTCATGCACACTACCGCCGTTTACCAGGGCCAGCGCGCCGTAACGAGCGACAAACGCGTCATGATCCTCACCCGCTCCGCCTACGCCGGACAGCAACGCAATGCCGCCATCACCTGGTCCGGCGACATCACCGGATCCTGGCGCACCTTCCGCAACCAGGTCCCCGCCGGCCTCAATTTCTCCGCCTCCGGCATCCCCTACTGGAACACCGACACCGGCGCCTTCTTCGGCAGCCGCGACACCGGCGACGCAAGCCCCTCCGATCCGCGCTACCAGGAACTCTTCGCCCGCTGGTTCCAGTTCAGCTCCTTCTGCCCCATGCTCCGCGTCCACGGCTCAGCACCGGACGGCGGCACAGGGCCGGGCAAGGAACTCTGGCGCTTCGACGAGAAAACCCAGAACACCTGCAAAACCTTTTTGAACCTGCGCTACCGCCTCATCCCCTACATCTATTCCGTCTCCTGGCAGGTAACAACCAACGGCTCGAGCATGATGCGGCCCCTCCTCATGGATTTCGCCGGCGATCCCGAAGCGCTCAACATCGGCGATCAATACCTCTTCGGCCCGGCTCTGATGGTCAATCCCGTGGTGACAAAGGGCGCGACGACGAGAAGCGTCTATTTCCCCAGCGATTCCGCCGACGCCGCCCACGATGCCGGCTGGTACGACTTCTGGACCGGCGCATTCCAGCCCAGCGGCAAACGCATCGACGCCGCAGCACCCGTCGAAAGCATGCCCCTCTACTTGCGCGCTGGCTCCATTCTCCCACTCGGCCCCCTCGTGCAGAACGTCAACGAAAAACCCGACGCCCCAATCGAACTGCGCATCTATCCCGGCAAAGACGGCGCCTTCACGCTCTTCGACGACGAGGGCGACAGCTACCGCTACGAAAAAGGCCTCTACGCAACCATCCCCATCACCTGGGACCAGTCCCACAAAACGCTGACGATCGGCGAACGAAAGGGATCGTTCCCGGGAATGATTCAAAATCGCACGTTCAACATCACGTTCGTCCGCAAGGGTCACGGCGCGGGCGTGGATCCGTCCCCGACGCCTGATATCATGCTGCAATACAACGGCAACGCCGTGACAGCTAAAGCGCCGGACTGAATTCTCAAATCAGAACCACTCGGAGGAAACGACATGCGTACCCCCTTATCCGTTCTCGCCATCGCGGCAACCATCGCCCTCGGCACGGCCGCCATCGCACAAGAGCCCGCAACCACCCTCCCACAACCCCAGGCCATCCCCTTCAACCTCGACCAGGTCCGCCTCCTCGATTCCCCCTTCAAACACGCACAGGAAATGGACCTCCAGCTCCTCCTCTCACTCGATGCCGACCGCTTCCTCCACACCTTCCGCCTGAACGCCGGACTCCCCTCCTCCGCGAAACCCTACGGCGGCTGGGAAAGACCGGACTGCGAGCTCCGCGGCCACTCGCTCGGCCATTACCTCTCCGCCTGCTCCCTCATGTACGCCGCCACCGGCGACGAAAAACTCAAGCAGCGCGTCGATTACCTCGTCGCCGAACTCGCCAAATGCCAGGACGCACTCGCCGAGCACGGCTCAAACAAAGGCTACCTCTCCGCATTCCCCGAATCCCTCTTCGATCGCAACGACAAATCCGAAAACGTCTGGGCCCCCTGGTACACCATGCACAAAATCATGGCCGGCCTCCTCGACGCCGCCGTGTATTGCCACAACGCGCAGGCTCTCGCCGTCGATGTGAATCTCGCCGAGTGGGTAAAATTCCGCGTCGATCGCCTCCCCACCGATCAATTCCAGAAATCCCTCAACAACGAACACGGTGGCATGAACGAAGTCATGGCGAATCTCTCCGCCGCCTCCGGCAACGCCGACTTCCTCCGCATCGCCCAGGCCTTCAACCACCAACGCGTCTTCTTGCCGCTGGCGATAGGGGAGGACCGGCTCGACGGCCTCCACGCCAACACGCAGATCCCCAAAATCATCGGCGCCGCTCGAGAATACGAACTCACCGGGAATCCCGAATACCGCCACATCGCCGAATTCTTCTGGCAGGAAGTCGCCCTCAAACGCTCCTACGTCTTCGGCGGCCATTCCGACAACGAGCACTTCTTCCCCATCGCCGATTTCGCCAAGCACCTCTCCCCCGCCACCGCCGAGACCTGCAACACCTACAACATGCTCAAGCTCACCCGCCTCCTCTTCGAGTGGACCCCCAGCGACGTCTCCATGAACTTCTACGAACGCGCCCTCTACAACGACATCCTCGCCTCGCAAAACCCCGACACCGCCATGATGACCTACTTCATGTCCCTCCAGCCCGACCATTTCAAAACCTACTCCACCAGGGAGAATTCCTTCTGGTGCTGCTTCGGCACGGGAATGGAAAACCACGCAAAATACGGCGACACCATCTACTTCCACAGCCCCGACAATTCCAGCCTCTTCCTCAACCTCTTCATCCCCTCCGAACTCAACTGGCAAAGCAAACACATGAACATCACGCAGGAAACCAGATTCCCGGAAGAAGAAAACACACGCCTCACCTTCCACACCACCACCCCGCAACAACTCACCCTCCGCTTCCGCCAACCTGACTGGATCAACGGCCAACTCAGCGCCGATGTCAACGGCCAGCACGCCGACTTCGAAAAAAACGCCGACTCCCAACTCCTCGCCATCACCCGCCAATGGCACGAAGGCGACGTCCTCACCCTCCATCTCCCCATGCGCCTGCACACCGAAATGCTCCCCTACAGCAATTCCCTCGTCGCGATCATGTACGGCCCGCTCGTGCTCGCCGGCGACCTCGGCCGCGCCGATGTCCCCACACAGGAAGCCAGGGACCAATGGGATCTATTCAAAGTAAAAGACCCGCTCTCGCCCACTTTGTCGACGAGCAAAGAGGATCTGCTTACCCACATTCATCCGGTGGCCGGTAAGTCGATGACGTTCACAACCGACGGCATCGGACAGCCCCACGATTTTCCCCTGATTCCTTTCTACTCGATCACCAACCAGCGTTACACGGTTTACTGGAAGCTGGAGCAGAAGGCCGCCGCGAAATAACCGCCCGCTCGCTCGGCCGAACTCAATCGCGCATACTGACGCTGCTATGCGACCAAGGTTTTGCGTTTTGAGTTTTGAGTTTTGCGTTTTGCATCTTGAGTTTCTCTCCATGCCCTCCGATCCCCTCGTCATCTACTCCTGGAAGCCCGACCCCCTCGGCGCCCTCAACCTCCTCCGCACCATCTCCCCCCACTTGGTCGTCACAGGCTTCGACGAAAACTGGTCCCGCGCCCGCGTCACCCTCGCCTCCGGTTACCTCCGCCAGAAAAAATCCATCTCCTTCTCCCATGACCCCGCCTACTACACCCGCCCCGACTGGCCCGAACAACTCCGCGGCATGCAACTTTTCTACACCCAATTCCCCCACGCAAAACAACTCCCCGACGCCATCGCCTGCCTCCGCTTCGCCATCGCCGTCTCCCCGCCCCCGCGCCCCGCATTCGACATCTCCAAATCCACCGACGACCGCCGCCGCATCCTCCTCGAACTCGTCGGCCATCTCGACGGCCTACTCGTCTCCCCACGCCACATCCGCGACCGCCACGGCAAACCCCTCGCCGGCCCCGATGGCCCCCACCCCAACGCCCGCCTCCCAAAACTCCCCCGCACCTGACCCGCCACTCGCTCGTGGCAAGGCCGTCCGGGGGGGGGCGGCCATGATCGATGAAGTGGCCCCAACGGCCACTTCATCGATGCTGCCGCCCTACCTCACTTGGCCGCCGCCCCAAACAAACTCACCGCCTCCCCACCACTCGGCGCCTCCTTCTCCTCCCGCACCGTCCCATCCGCATCAATTACCCGCCACGTCTCCTTCCCCGCCGGCTTGTACCACAGCACCGCCGTCCCCTTCTTCCCCGCCACCGCCCCACCCGCATACCGCCACTCGCTCCCAAACTTCGCATCCCCCATGAACGCCCACCCGCGCGCAATCGGCTCCGCCATCTTCATCGCCTCCGCCGTCATCTGCTGCTGCAACTTCTGCCGCTCCTCCGCCGGCAGACTACTCATGTTCGCCGGCATTTTCTTTTGCATCCCCTTCGCCATCACCTCGCCCAGCGCACCAGCGCCCACTCCCTTTGGCATCACCCCGCCATTCATCTCCCCAAACGTCTTCAACATCACCACCACATCCTGCTCCGTCGGCCCCTTCAGGTTCATCGCCGCATTCGTTGCCGTGTACCCCTCCGGCACTTTCATCGTCAGTTCGCTCGCGTCATACACCGGATTCCAATCAAAATCGCTGAATGACGCGTGAATCCGCATGATCCCGTTTCCCGCGCCGTCACCCCACCCCCCTGCCCCAAAGTCCGTCTCCACCTTCACCGGCAGCTGCGTCTTCGTGTCCGCCCACACCTCCATCTCCATCCCGTGCTGCGAGAACTCGAAGCCCTCCGTCTGATGCCCGTCAATCTCCCGGGTCCCCAGCTTCTTGCTCTCTTTCCCGCTCACGTTCTTAAACGTCTCCAGCAGGTTCACCTGCCCGGTCGCATCATCCTTCTTCCAGTCAATGACGACGGCCTGCTTCGTCGCCGGCGTCAGCGTCATCATCTTGTGATCCGCCGAACTCGTGATCATCGTCATCGCCGCCCCCCTCTCGATCACCCACCCCGGCTCCACCATCAGCACATCAAACGCCGACTTCTTCCCTCCATCCGGCTTCACCGTCAACGTGCACCTCACCGCCTTCGCGGACTGCACCTGTTGCACCACATCCGCAAACGCAACGGTCCCACGCCCCAGCAACCCCACCGCAATCCCCATCCCCGCCAGAACCGTCAACCCCGCCGCTACCGAATACCTTCTCACCATCTTCATAGAAAACCACCCTTCTCCAGAACCCTTCGAAACCTCCCCTGCACCCGCCCGCTCAATCGTCCGTCTCACCAGCGACTCCGGCAGAGCAGGAATGGCGCCATCCTTCTCCCTTATGGCGCGCACCCCTCGCTCCACCAGATCGCTCCCCGCTCCACCAAAAGTCCCATTCCCATGCATCTTCTCACTCATGTGGCACCTCACTCCGCTGCCTTCCAACCCGCCTCTCCATCAACTCCCTGAGCCGCCCCTTCGTCCGATGAATCATCACCCCCACGTTCCCCGCACTCATCCCCACCACCGCCCCGATCTCCTCGTAACTCAGATCCTCCAGGTGCTTCAAACAAAACACCTCCGCCTCCACCGGCTTCACCTCCGCCAGCGCCCGTCGCAACCCCTCCGCCAACTCCTCCCGCTCCAGAGCCACCCCCGGCCCCTCTGCATCCCCTACCACCTCCCCCACATCCATCTCCTCCATCTGCCCTTTGCTCCTCACCCGCCGCCGCACCAAATCCAACCCCTTCCGCGTCGCAATCCTTCTCAACATCCCCTCCCAATTCCGCACCGTCTCGCGCCTCCCCACCTCCATCGCCGCCACAAACACCTCCTGAAAACAATCCTCCACCTCCCCATCCGCCCTTCCCACCAACCGGCAAATCGTCCGCCACACCATCCCCCCGCTCGACCTGACCATCTCCGCCACGTCCGGCATAACCTGGCCCTCAATCCATTCTCGCTCCCCTCTATTCTGTCGCAGCCAAGCGCCTCTTATTACAACCCACTCGACCCTTTTTTGTTCACCTCCTCTCAGACATCCGGCTGCCCCTTCAAATAAATCTCCGCCCACTTCAGCACCAGCTCCACCGCCCCCGCCACCCGCCCCGCCGCCTGTTCCGAGATATCCACCCCAAGCTCCGCCCTCGGAATCGAAAGCGCTATCAATCGCACAAACGGCGGCAATATCCCCAACGCCCGCGCCAACGACAACTGCCACGCCAATCCCATCGCATGCGACGAACCAGCCCGCTCCAGCATCAGCGCATCCCCCTCCGTCTGCACGCAATCCACATCCAACAGCTCATACACCACGCCCTCCCCCGCCAGCACCGCATCCACCACCACAACCCCCGCCCTCCCCGGAAGATGATCCAGCAACCCCGCCGGCTGCAACCCCAGGTCCACAACCTCCACACCCCGCGGCGCCCGCACCGCCACCTCCCGCACCACCAGCGGCCCGAACCCGTCATCCCCCGCCATGAGATTCCCACACCCCGCAACCAGAACTGGACACGATTGAACTTTCCTCACACCACTCATGTGCGCACGGATCGCGAGAACTTGAGAAAATGCACCGAGCACGATATGCACGGATCGTAATTCCTGATCACGTGCTCACACCGCAGCGCCGCCTCCTCATCCGTCACGTCCGCCAGCGATGGCGCCAGCTCCCGCAGATCATCCTCGATCGTCGCCATGTTCTGCGAGGTCGGCGGAATGATTCGCGCCGACGCAATCGTCCCATCCCCCTTCACCCGATACTGATGCCAGCAGATCCCCCGCGGCGCCTCCGTCCCATGCGCCCCAATCCCTTCGCGCGGAGCAACCACTACACGCGTTCGCGCCGGCACAACGTAGCCCTCAAGCATCTCACCCGCCAGCGCCAACGCATGCACCGTCTCGATCCCCCTCGCCAGTATCGACAGATAATTGTTGTTCCACGGCAAATCCCGGTTGATCGCCCGGCATACCCGCTCCAGCAACCCGCGCGCGGCCGGATGCAGTTTCTCATGATTCAGATTCAACCGCGCCAGCGGCCCCACCGCATACGCCGCCCGGCCCTTCATCATCGAGTGCAACGCCGTCGAATGCGGCACCTGCCGCTCCTCGATCACGTTCCCAAACTCCTCCTGCTCCACCATCAACCCCTTGTTCGACCGTATCGGCCCCTGATTCATCGGATACTCGTCCGCCGGGCACAACGAGACAAATTCGTAATCCGCGCTCAGCTTCGGAAATGTCAGCTTTTCCGCCATGAACTCCACCAGCCCCGCCATCGTCCCCACCGCTTCCTTCGCTTCCACCGCCAGTTCCTTTGCTCTCTCCGCATCCGGCGCCCCATAAAAACCCCCCACGCAAACCCCCACCGGATGAACCGCCCTCCCTCCCACCAGCGCCACAATCTCATTCCCCAGCTTCTTCAGCCGCAGCGCCTTCTTCACTGTCTCCCCCTGATCCGCCGCCATCGTCACCACCGACTCGTACCCCAGAAAGTCCGGCAGATGCAGCATGAAAATGTGCAGCACGTGACTCGAAATCCATTCCCCGCAATACAAAAGATTCCGCAGAGCCCGTATCGGCGCGTCGATCTGCCGCGATACCCCCAGCGCCTTCTCCAACGCCTGGCATGCGCCCATCTGGTACGCCACCGGACAGATCCCGCATATCCGCGACGTAATGTCCGGCACTTCCTGGAAATCCCGCCCGCGCAGCAGCGATTCGAAAAACCGCGGCGGCTCGTAAATCGTCAGCCGTACCGCTTCACAATGCCCGTCCCGCATCTCCAGGTGCAGACCCCCTTCCCCCTCCACGCGCGCCAGCGCCTCCACCCGGATCGTCCGGACTTCACCGCGATTGCTTCTCGAGTTGCTCATAATAATCACTCGTCTGCTTGAATGGCTCCAGGTAGCCGTTGAATGTTCTCAGCCGATTCTTCACGTCTCGCGCCGACAGTCCCAGACCCGTCAGACCTTCGCACATGCTCCCCATGTTCGGCTGCTCCATCGGGCCAAAACATCCGTAGCACCCTCGCCCGCACCCCGGACACAGCGCCCCGCATCCCGCCTGCGTGATCGGCCCAAGACACGGCACGCCGCGCGACACCATGATGCACGCCAGTCCACGTCGCTTGCACTCCACGCACAACGAATACGTCGGTATGTTCGGCCGGCGACCCGCCAGCAACGCCGACACCAGCTCCAGCAAATGCCTCTCATTCACCGGACACCCTCGCAATTCAAAATCCACAAACACATGCGACGCTATCGGCGTCGCCGTCTCCAGTGACTTGATGTACTGCGGCGACGGATACACCGCCGATATCAGTTCCGGCAGCTCCGCCCAGTTCCGCAACGCCTGAATCCCTCCCGATGTCGCGCACGCGCCGATCGCCGCCAGATACCGGCAATCGCGCCGCACCTTCTGTATCCGCTCCTCCTCCTCCGGCGTCGATATCGAACCCTCCACCAGCCCGATGTCATACGGCGGAGCCACCACCCGCCGCCGCGCTTCCGGAAAATACGCAATCTCCACCGACCCCGCCAACGCCAGCAGTTCATCCTCCAGATTCAACAGCGATAGCTGGCACCCATCGCACGATGAAAACTTGAACACCGCCAGCTTCAGCCGCGCACACTCCTTCCCGCTCGCTGAAAAAACGCCCGTCATCAGATCTCCTCCTTCCCGAACAGGTCCGCGATCTCATCGAATCGAAATACCGGACCGTCCCGGCACACAAACTTCGAGCCGTACTGGCAATGCCCGCACCTCCCGAATCCGCAGTTCATGTTCCTCTCCAGGCTCAAATACACCTGCGACTGTGGCACGTGCGCCTGCAGAAATCCCCACGCCGCCACCCGGTTCAGCATCCGCGGACCGCACACCAGCACCGTCGTCCGCTCCGCATTCACCTTCACACGCCTCATCAGATTCACCACCCCACCCACCGGACCTGTCCAGGCCGCCGTCGCATTGTCCACCGTCACCAGCACATCCACCCGCCTCTCCTTCTCCCACTCCTCCAGCTCCTGCGCATACAGCCGGTCCTCCGGCGTCCGGCACCCGTACAACAGGATCACCCGACCGCAGTAACCCCGATGATTCCGCAGCCAGTAAATCACCGGACGCAATGGCGCCAATCCGATCCCACCCGCCATGATCAACAAGTCCCGCCCCTTCAGCTTCTCCATCGGCCACCCGTTCCCAAATGCCCCGCGCAACCCCACCACACTCCCCTCCTTCATCCGTCCCAACGCTCGCGTCACCGTCCCTACAAGCCGAATCGTGTGATCCAACTGCGACGGCTCCTCCGGATTCGACGAAATCGAGATCGCCGCCTCACCCAGCCCCGGCACATATATCATGTTGAACTGCCCCGGCACGAACCGGTACGCCGATCTCAGATACTCATCCACGAACTCCAGCGTGAACGTCTTCGTGTTGAAGTTCTCCGGGTGGATCTTCAATATCCGCGCCGGCACCGGCACCCAGGAATTCATCCCGCACACCGGCTCCGGACGCCGATCCAGTTGTATCGTGACGCTCATCCCTGCGCCTCCTTCCTGGATCCCGCCTCGGAATTCTGTATCGTCGTCGCCTCCTGCGTGATGTCGATCCCCACCGGACACCACGTGATGCATCTCCCGCAACCCACGCATCCCGAACATCCAAACTGATCAAAAAACGTGCACAGCTTGTGACGCAGCCAGTGCCGATAACGCCCCCTTATCGAATTCCTCACCGGTCCCGCCGTCGTGTAACTGAACTGGTGCGAAAAGCACGACGCCCACAATCGATCTCGCTCCACCGTTTCCTCATCCAGCACCGTACTGTCCGATACCGTCGAGCAAAAACACGCCGGGCACACCATCGTGCAACTCCCGCACGACAGGCAACGCTTCGCAACTTCGTCCCAATGCGGGTGCTCGATCGACCGCTCCAGAACCTCCCTCACCCCTTGCATGTCCAGCTTCCTCCCCATCCGGTCCCGCGCCCGCGCCATCTTCAGCTCCGCCAGCTCAATCTCCGACGCCGTCGGCGACCGCACCGGCAGTTCCTTCACTATCTGCTCCCCACGCTCCGATCCCACACTTACCAGAAATCCCGTCCGCAGTTCCGTCAACGCCAGGTCAAATCCCTCCAGCGCCTCCGGACCTGTCCCCATCGAAACGCAGAAGCACGTCCCCCCGGGCCGATTGCAGTTCACTACAATCACCAGCCCATCCCGCCTCGTCTGCTCGTAGTAGTTCTCCTCCTCGCATCGCATCTTCCGCGAATCATCGATCCCGAATACCCGGTCCAGCACCTTCATCCCCGCCACATCGCACGGCCGCAGCCCCAGAAACGCCAGCTTCTGCGTCATCGGCGGACCTTCATCCAGCACGAATCGCTCCCCCTCCACATGCAATTGATACAGTCGCTGCACCGGTGGAAACAGAAACGGCTTCGCGCTGTCCAGCGCCGCCGCGTAATCAAACATCAACGCCCCCTCTTCCTCCACCACCTTATATGTTCCCGGCCCCTGCTCATCATGTATCCCATGCGAGATATCTTCGATTCCCTTCACCGGCCCCAGACGCACCACCCCCTCGCGCAACACCGGCGCGATCACCGTATACCCTTTGCCTCTCAACGTGTCGATCAGGTCCTGCAGTCCCCCATGCTCCAGGATGTGCTTCCCGTGCCCGTTGTTCACACCGTTCGCCATGGGTTGCTCCTTCCGCGATGCACCTTCGTGCACCGCCGGCAAGAGTCGGCGGTAAACCTCTCCCCAGAGTCTATTTCTTCCGCTATGCCGCGAAAACCTTATTCTCCATCAGCATTTCCCCTATTGCTTCTACGACCCGCTCCGCCACGCTCGAATCAATCGACGCCCGTCCCAACCCGTCAAAATATTCTTTCGCTTCTCGCCCCACGATCCCGCCTCCCGCCATCCCGACCGCATATAATGATCCGACCACATCACCTCAGAGCCTTCGGAGTAATTCGACACGCCCGCCAGCGCGGGAGAAAGAAGGCGCATATGTTGAACGCAACCAGAATCCCCATTTGGACTGTCGACTGCCCCGATCAGCCCGGTGGACTCGCCTCCAAACTCGAACCCCTCGTCAGAGCAGGTGCAGACCTCGAATTCCTCCTCGGTCGAAGTCTCGAAGTCGAACCCGCCAAAGGCGTCGTCTTCCTCGGCCCCCTCTCCGTCGAAGCCCAGATCGTCGCCGAACGCTATGGTTTCCGTGAATCTCACTCTATCCACGTCGTCCGCTTGCACGGCGCCAACGAGCCCGGCCTCGCCTATCGCATCGCCCGCTCCCTCGCCGCCGAACAAATCAACGTTCGCGCTTTCTCCGCCATGGCCATCCGCAACGAATTCATGTGCTACATCGCCTGCGATACCCAGGCCGACGCCGAAAAAGCCGTACAGATCCTCAACGCCCCTTTCTGATCATCCCCAATTTGCGAACTTTTCTCGTCCACCACTCCCCGGAGTAGCCTTTTACCCCCCTTATCGCCGCTCATGTTTCTTCCGGTAACGCCCAGGCTCCCCGACCACCCCGAGCCTCCCCCGCAACTTACCTCTTTCGTGTCGTTCGTGTTTTTCGTGGCTGATTTACGTTGCTGGGGGGGGTAGCACAGCGAACAGTTACAGGGAGAATTGCTGCCATTATTTTGCCCAAACAGTGGCGCCGAATCGATCGTCGGCGAAAGGAGTGAGTGCCATTCGGAGGCTGATCCGCGAAAATTCACTGGCACGATCGAGCTCCGGCATGCTAAATTCGGCCCGTATCGTACACAGCGGCGTCGCTGCCGTTGCTCGCGGAGGCGATATTTGGCTTCAACGGGAGATTCGCAGATGCCTCAATGTGCCAATTGCGAGGGATTCATAGGCAACTTAGAACGGCCGTTCGAATGGAAAGGGAGCGTCGTTTGCCTCGATTGCTTCGAAAAGCTCCGGCGCCCAGCGGCGATCGCTTCCGCGCCAGAACCTTCTGCAGATGACCCGGCCGCCATCACATGCTCGAATCCAAATTGTGGCTATCACGGCGTTCCGAAGATGCGAGTTCGGGGCAGTGATTTCCTGCTGATTTTCCTTTTTTTGTGCGGCATTGTCCCCGGCCTTCTCTACGCGATTTTCGCGTACGGCCGAGAATTCAGCTGTGAGAAATGCCACACGGTGCTGCACCTCTCGGTCGCAGCTAAGCAGGCATATTTCCGCCGCCAGCGGTTGATCGCTGCAGGAAGAACTGAAATGGTGCAACACGCTGATTGACGCAAAATCCTGTGAAGGCGGACCTGCGGAACTCCGAACCGTGTTTCGTTGAAATGCCTAAACTCGGTGCCTCAAGACATCTAACACATCCGTGAAATCACGCGTCGAGTGGTTTTCACCGGCACGGAGGTTTCCGCTACAATACCCCATCTTTACCCGTACCCCCCTAACTGGTCCCAGGAGCTAGCAAAAATGATCCAGCGTCGCAAAACGCGCCAAGTCAAAGTCGGTAACGTCCTTATCGGCGGTGACGCCCCCGTCTCCGTCCAGTCCATGACCTCCGGCTACACCCACGCCATCGACTCCTGCGTCGCCGAGATCAACAAGCTCCACAAAGGCGGGGCCGACATCGTCCGCGTCGCCGTCCCCGAACGCAAAGACACCGAGGCCCTCAAGGAAATCCTCAAGCAGGTAACGGTGCCGATCGTCGCCGACGTCCACTTCCACTTCCAGCGCGCCCTCGAAGCCATCGAGGCCGGCGTCCACAAGATCCGCCTCAACCCCGGCAACATCCAGGACAAGGCCCAGGTCGAACAAGTCATCGACGCCTGCAAAGCCCGCGGCATTCCCATCCGCATCGGCGTCAACGAAGGCTCCATCATCGAACGCAAGGACAAACAAAAACGACTCAAGGAACTCGGCGGCGTCTTCGGCGACAACAAGCACGGCCACTTCCTCGCCATCATGATCACCAAGCTCGAGGAATACCTCGACATCTTCTACGCCAAGAACTTCTACGACATCACCATCTCCGCCAAATCCATCGACCCCCTCCTCGTCGTCGCCGCCTACCAGGAAATCTCCAAACGCTTCGACCACCCCCTCCACCTCGGCGTCACCCACGCCGGCCCCAAGGAAACCGGCACCATCCGCTCCGTCGTCCCCCTCGGCCACCTCCTCGCACAGGGCATCGGCGACACCATCCGCATCTCCTACGCCAACGACCCCATCTACGAAGTCCAGGACGGCCTCGAACTCCTCTACATCCTCGGCCTCCGCACCCGCAAAGGCGCCGAACTCATCGCCTGCCCCTCCTGCGGCCGCATCCAGGTCGACCTCTTCACCCTCACCCAAAAAGTAAACACCGCCCTCAAGGAACAGATTCATCTGCCGATCAAAGTCGCCGTCATGGGCTGCATCGTCAACGGCCCCGGCGAAGCCGAAGGCGCCGACGTCGCCATCTTCGCCGGCGACCGCAAGGGCATCATCTACGTCCAGGGCCAGAAGGTCGCCAACATCCCCGAAGAACAAATCCTCGACCGCCTCCTCGAAGAGTGCAAAAAATTCCAGGAGAAAGTGATCAGGGGCGAAGCCAAGCTCGGCGAAAAAGTCGTCGAAATCCTCCCCCCCGACCCCATCGGCGAACTCGGCTCCGGCTACGCCAAAATCGAAGCTGAAAGAGCGGCCGGCACATTCCAACTCCCCGTGATGAAGGGTTAAATCTATAGGAGTCGCGACATGACACTGCTCGATCTCCCTGCATCAGGAAAGCAACCTTCGCCTTCTGACTTTCGCCATCTTCCGGAGGGAACACACCGTATGTACGCAATCGCATTCGACATGGACATCGAGGCGCTCCGAAACAGTTACGGCGATCCTTACAACAGCGCTTACACCGAAATCAAAAAAGTGCTCGTTGCCCATGGCTTCCTCTGGCAACAAGGGAGCGTCTATTTCGGCGGCGACAAGATCAATGCGGTCACATGTGTCCTTGCGGCCATCGATCTGTCCCAGAAATTACCGTGGTTTGCCGCTGCTGTGCGCGATATTCGGATGCTTCGCATCGAAGAACTCAATGATCTGATGCCCGCCGTACAGCAACGCAATCAATAATTTTCAGTGTTGTTTTCTCTTGACCCCTCCCACGTTTCGCCTGCATCATGCGCGCATCAGGAGAAACCCATGACCAAATCCCTCACCCTCGCCCTCCTCCTCATCCTTACTTCCGCGGCCGTCGCCACCGTCACCACCGCCCCCGACCGCCTCTGGGACGCCCAGCAGCAACTCAAAGACGCCCAGGCCCAGATCACCACCCTCCAAGGCCAGATCGCGCAGCTCCAAAACCAGATCACCAGCTTGCAATCCGAAAACCAATCTCTCAAGAGCAAAGTCTCCGACCTCGAAGACCAGCTCAAAGCCGCCGCGACCCAGCCCGTCAAACTCACGCCCGAAGCGATCAACCCGCCCGACCTGATCAAGGACTACCCCGCCGAAAAAATGCCCGTCTACGGCGACCCCTCCAACCCCCTCCGCATCCACGCCCTCAACGACTGGCTCACCAGCAAATACGCCGGCAAACCCGTCATCATCACCGGCAAATTCCAATCCGTCTCCGGCAGCACCAACCATGGCTTCTCCATGCTCGTCGTCACCCCCGACCCCTCCGGCAACCCCCGCTGGACCCTCACCGCCACCCTCCCCACCTCCGCCACCGACGACGCCCTCCACCTCAAACGCGATGACCCCGTCACCCTCTCCGGCACCATCAGCCGCATCACCTACACCACCAACGCCAAATTCAACACCCTCGCCATCTACCTAAAAGAAGCCAGCCTATCAAAATAATCTCTCCGACCGCCCCAAACGCCGTCGATTGCACACCTTCCAAATCTGTCTGCAAAATAAAAGTTAAGTAGCAGGAGCCACGAACGGCCAGACGTCCTTCATCCATTTCGCCAATGCCGTCGCCTCCAGTGTAGTGAGGTTCTTGCTCGAAGCGTCGTCCGCCCCTCGTTGAAGGAGCATCTGCAGGTTGGTGTTGGCGGCATTCAGCATCGGATCCGGCGGCGTCTGCGGATATCGTTTGCGCATTTCGCCGACTGCATTCGCGATGATTTGGGAAAGTGCCTTCTCCATATCGCTGGTCAACGTCAACTTGCGACTGCTTAGAAACGATCTTGCCGTTACCCACAATTCCGCATTGATCGTTGACCATGGCGTCCGATTGATCTCGATTTCAGGAGAATCGTCGCAGGCATTTCCCCATATCTCCCACAAAAACTCGGTGTACGGATCCTCGGCGACAAACAACAGCGTGTTGAAGAACGCATTTACATTCGTTTCGAACCCCAGAATCTTGGCGGCGCCATTCACGGCGCCCTGAGCCGCGTCACGTTCGATTTTGCTATAAGTTTCGTCGGCAGGATCGCACTGAAGAGTCATAACCAGCGCCCTCACCTCCTGTGCGCCCCGCAGCGAAACGGGCGATAGCTTCTTAATGTCGCTGCCAATGTAGATCGCCAACAATGACTGACTCATGCAATCAACGACGTAGTTGAAATCAAAATTCGTGCGGATGGACAAATCAATAGGGTCTGTCCATGCAAGCTCCGCAATCGTCGTGACGCCCTCATCCTGAAATCGTTCTGCATTGGTTTTGCCGACATTTTGCAGAATCTCCAGTTCGTTCGCCGCCGCCGTGTTGTCCTCTCCCAGCCCAAGTTGCTTGCTGGCAATGCGGCGTGCGATCGTGAACACCGTGTTCGTCGGGAATACGCCGATAAGGAATGCCAAAGGAATTGCCCCGGTTATTGTCATTGAGTTACCCGGCCCCGTCGTCCCCGTTGAAGCAAAGGCAGTGAGCGCATATCCAAACGGAATTGCGATGATCAGTCGAAACACCCCGTTGGCAAGATCCCCCGGCGTGAAATCGCCGCTTCGTCGGCGAGACTGATGGTCGAAGAGCACCCAGGTGTATCCGCCCATAAATGAGGCGACGGCCAGCGGCGGAAACGCGAGGCCACCCACTCCCACGCCCATCCACACGGCCACGGATTGAGCCGTTCCCCAAAGCCCCACGCTCGCAGCGATCGTCAGCAGCACGTACGGGACCACAAAATTTCGGCGACCATGGTATTTTCCAAAATCGCTGCGGAATCGATCGAACAGTTTATCGGCATCCGGGACGCATTCCGGAAAGTACAATTGATAGTACAGTTTCAACGCCCGCGTGGAGAACGAGCAGAAAATCTTGTCCCTTCGCGCCTTCCATCCGGACGGAAAAATTAAAAAAAACAGGGAGGGCAACAACACGGCGGCCCACGCCAGTGCTTGGGCAAATGTAATCAACAAATAAAACTCTAACGTCGACATGGCGTTCGCGGTGAAATCCGCCCTCGTCTCTTAGAATTGCCTGGTCTCCAAATCTCTCTATCTGCCTATACCGCTACCTTGTTCTGAACCCCCTGAATGGCTGAAATGTAGCTCGCGGAAAGATGATCCGAGACCATTTCCGGCAACGGCGATCCCTTAAACATCAGCGCCTTGAACACCTCCCCCTTCGTGGCGTCCCAATCCGCTTCTGCCTGCCCCGAAAGCCCGTCGCGATCAAGGAACTCCAGCGTGCCAACATGTTTGTACGTAATCTGACTGAAGAACGTATCGAGGACTCCCAGTCCCTTCAGTGTCACTTCCGGTGGAACATGTGGTACCACGTCCATATTGTTGACGAAGCGGTACGTGGGAGTTGCATAGCCCTGAAAGAACGCGATGTTGCCGACACGTGGCGATCCATACGTATACACCGCCTTGGCCATAGTGCCGCTTTGCGACAAGCGCGCGGCTGCCAACGTTGCGAGCGCTCCACCAAGACTGTGGCCGGTAATCCAAAGCGACCGTGCTCCCAGCGGCTTCGGCAAGGCTCTATCGATGTCCGCCCAGACGCTGTCCAAACCATCGGCAAATCCCTGATGCACTTTCCCCGGGTACTGCGGTCGCGACACTTGGATGGCGTTGCCGTCCGTCATCCATCCAGGCAAATTATCTGTGCCGCGAAACGCAAGAAGAACAAACGAATCGGTCACCGACACGAAACACCACACGCCGTTCGCCTTGAAATCTGACACGGCAACGACTGGCGCGGGCAATCCTAACGTCGCAGCGATCGCCGCGGGGTCGCTCCCGTACGCTGCCGCACTTGCTTGCATCAAATACAGCGAGTTACCAATATCAAATCCCGGAGCTTGTGTATTCAACGGCATCGACGCTTCTCCTTGTGGAAACAGGACTACCGAATCGCGGCCGGGAGGTCACCGCGGCAGCGAATCGCTTTAGGTCATGCTGAAGGCGAGGGCGATGGTCGGGTCACGTCACGGCAAAAACTTCGCTGCAATCGATACCGCGAAATTGGCGATCGCAATCGTCGTTTGTATCGCCGTCGTCGCATTGTCAATATTTGTGCGAAGCTGCTTCACTTGCTCTAACGCCGCATCCACATCCACTTTCGCTGTCGGCGGCGCGACAGCTCGCAGCGCGTTGAGTGCCGCCATGCGGGCCGACGCCTCCGCCTTGTCTGCATCCTGGTAATTCGCCACCGTAAACTGCAGGTTCTCAATCTGAATATCCTGCGCTCGAATCGTCGTGGCCATTGAATCGACCACCGTCTTGAGCGACGCGCAATCAGCGGCGCTCAGCCCGGTTGTGGAACTAAGCTTGTTGATCGCGTCGGAAACCTGATCTGGCGTGAGAGAGGCCATCTGTGAGCTCCATATAAGTGATCACGATCCGCTTTTACTTTGATTTGCCGATGGATTGAGAGTCCCTATCAGCTTAAAGGCATCCTGAAGTGCGCTTTTCGCCTTGTCATTTTTGACCAGAGCCACCGCATTGGCCTGAAGAGTCGGATCCTGCGCCGCCCCGAAGATGACCTTCCAAATGTCTGTGCTCGCGGTCGCAGCGTGATTGAAAAGGTCCGCCTGCTTCGTTGCGACGTCAAACTTCTGATCCATCGTGTCTTTATATGCCGCAAAGGTTTTTTGCCATGCTTGGTGAGCACTCACAGCGTCGGAATAATAGGGATACTTTTTCGTGATATTGTCCCGAACGTCCTGCGAAAGATGGAAGTTGCCGGCTTTTCGCTGCGAATTGATCTGATTGTAATCAGACACGATGTCATCGGCAGAAACATCTCCTGCCGCATAGGCCGCCAGAACCGGATTGCCCGCAATGAGTTGCTCTCGTTTCGCATCGTCCTTGGCCAAGGCCAGTGCGCTCGACAACTGCGTGTAGTCAGCACTCAGGCCGCCATTCCCCGAGATCGCCCCCTGAAAGTCGTTCGTGGTGATCGACCCGTTGGCATTTTGGGATGGAATAGCATTCGTAATGAAAGACTCGATGACCGCCCTCTCGCGAAAGGCGATTTCACGCTGCCACACAGCCTCCGCGGTCGTGTCCAACAACGCACGCTCGGCCGCTTCGTTTTCTTTCAACTCATTGACGTTCGTCTGGTTTGTCTGGAATGCGGGCTGCAAATCACCTATTGAAACACATCCGCCGACAAAACATGACGCAAGCAAAACAACGGACAAACGAATTGAGCCACGAACTGACGAACTCGACATAAAGACTCTCCGACTTACCAACCGACATACACCAGTGCTTCCCGCTGGCTGGTCGTATATATGTTGGGGCCAATATGTAGCTATTCTCCAATTGATACGCGAACAGGGCTGAAACTCTGCGCACGAACTTTAAATTCGATCATTTTTCGGTGACCGCGGACATGATCGTTTTCCATCACGCAACCGCGAAAAAAACTTGACGTTCGCATTATGTAAGGTATACTAAATCTACAAGACACCAAAACTCCAGGGGAGGGAACATGCACACATCCACCACCACCTTTTTATACCCTCCGTTCTTTCCCATTTTCCCTTCCCGCAATTGCCCTCTGCACCCCGTTGCACTCGACTCCGCCTTCAACTCGCAACCCGTTGCCACCCGCCCCGCCCCACACCTGCAACCGGTTGCAGGTCACTCAGCAATCACCCCCATTTTCCGCCCAAAATCCCACAACCTGCACCCGATTGCACCCCTCAAACCTAACCACCCCCGGAGACAGTCCACTCGCCCCAAGGGGGTGGCAATCATTCTGAGGTTCTTCGGCTGGCGCTATCAAAAACGCCATTCCCCCACCCCGACTTCTGAGGATCTTCGCCTGCCACCCCCAAAAACGCGGCCCCCACAAAACCATTCTGAGGATCTTCGAGCCGCAATATCAAAAAACGCACCTGTCCCAAAACCCGAACCCCGAACATTCAGCCCGGCGCCAGCCGATCCGCACGCTCCTTCCCCGCCGCGCCACCCACCGTATAATGTCCCGTTCCCCCCCGCCTTGAAGCTTGTGCGTTGGCGGGCGGGCGATACCCTTTTTCGAAGGACCCACGGATGAACCCAATCGCCCAAAACGATCCCACCCTCTGGAAGGCCATTCAGGACGAGACCCGCCGGCAGGAAACGACTCTGGAGCTCATCGCCTCAGAGAATCACGTTTCCCCCTCCGTCCTCGCCGCCGCGGCCACACCCCTCACCAACAAGTACGCCGAAGGCTACCCCGGCAAGCGCTACTACGGCGGTTGCCAGTTCGTCGACGTCGTCGAAAACCTCGCCCGCGATCGCGCCAAGCAACTCTTCAACTGCGATCACGTCAACGTGCAGCCGCACTCCGGTTCGCAGGCGAATCAGGCCGTCTTCCTTGCCGCGCTCCAGCCCGGCGACACCATCATGGGCCTCCACCTCGATCACGGCGGCCACCTCACCCATGGCAAGTCCGTCAACATCTCCGGCAAATGGTTCAAGGCCGTCCACTACACCCTCAATCAGCAGACCGAACGCATCGACATGGCGGAAGTCCGCAGGGCCGCCCTCGAGCACAAGCCGAAGCTCATCATCACCGGCGCCAGCGCCTATCCGCGCGAATGGGAATGGGCCAAGTTCGCCGAAATCGCCCACGAAGTCGGCGCTCCGCTCATGGCCGACATCGCCCACATCGCCGGCCTCGTCGCCACCGGCCTCCACTCCTCCCCCGTCCCCGTCGCCGATTTCGTCACCACCACCACCCACAAAACCCTTCGCGGCCCGCGCGGCGGCATGACCATGTGCAAGGGCGATTGGGCCAAAAAAATCGACTCCGCCATCTTCCCCGGACTCCAGGGCGGCCCGCTGATGCACATCATCGCCGCCAAAGCCGCAGCCTTCGGCGAAGCGCTCAAGCCGGAGTTCAAAACCTACTCCGCTCAGATCATCAAAAACGCCAAGGCCCTCGCCGAGGAATTCACGAAACGCAGCTACCGCCTCGTCACCGGCGGCACGGACAATCACATGATGCTCATCGACCTCCGCGCCAAGGACCCCAACCTCACCGGCGCCGCCGTCGAAGGCTGGCTCCAGGCCGCCGGCATCATCGTCAACAAAAACATGGTCCCCTTCGACACCCGCAAGGCGATGGAAACCTCCGGCATCCGCGTCGGCACTCCGGCCCTCACGACCCGCGGCCTGAAGGAAGCCGAGATGATCAAAGTCGCCGCCTGGTTCGACGCCGCCGTTCAATCCGCCGGCGATGCCGCCAAGCTCGAAAAGATCCGCGCCGAGGTCGAGGAGTTCACCAAGCACTATCCGCTTCCGCACGTCACCGTCGAACTCGAACACGCCTGATTTTACGGCAAACATAAAGGCCCACGGCGCACATCGCCGTGGGCCTTCCCTGCTGACTTCAACATCTGAAAGGAGCACCCGCATGCGTCGCAGTATTCTGGCCATCCCCGTCCTTCTCTCCGCCGCCCTCTTTTCCTGCACGCAGGCGATCGACCCCAACTCTCCACTCAATGAATCCGCTTACCATCCGCCGATCAAAGTCGCATGCGTCGGCGATTCCATCACCCTCGGCTACGGCCTTGGCGACAACACCTACCCCGAGCAACTCCAGCGTTTGCTCGGAGACAAATACGAAGTCCGAAACTTCGGCGTCAGCGGGGCCACCCTCCTCGCGCACGGCGACAAGCCATACATCCAGCAGGACTTTTACAAGCAATCGCTCGACTTCCATCCCGACGTCGTCGTGATCATGCTGGGCACGAACGATTCCAAGCCGGTGAACTGGCAATACCGCGAAGAGTTCGCTTCCGATTACAGCCATCTCGTCGGCAGCTATCAGCACCTGGAACCCAAGCCGCGCGTCTGGCTGGCCTACCCCTGCCCCGTCATCGGCCAGGGCAAATACAACATCCGCGAATCGCCGGTCGATATGGAACAGCCGTTGATCAAGAAAGTTGCCAACGCCCACAGCGCCGGCATCATCGACGTCCACGGCGCCCTGCTGAACCACCCCGAAGATTTCCCCGACACCGTTCACCCCAACGCCCAAGGCGCCGGCATCATGGCGCGAACCGTCTACCATTCCCTCACCGGCAATTCCTACAAAGGCCCGCTGCCGATCGGTGCATCCGCGACCGCTCCGTGACGATCGGGTACCTCCCCATGTCCGCTTCTGCAGGACACACAAAAGAAACGGGCCGACGTCGAACGTCAGCCCGTCCTTCAAATATTGAGTTTAAGCGTGTCGGCTTACTTCGCGGCGCTGTAGAGTTCCGCCACGCGCGGCCAGTTGATCACATCCCAAATCGCAGTGAGGTAATCCGGACGCTTGTTCTGATATTTGAGGTAGTAGGCATGCTCCCACACGTCCACGCCGAGGATTGGCTTGCCGGAAACGGCGTTCGTCGGCGTCAGCACCGCATCGGGCATGATCGGATTATCCTGGTTGGCCGTCGACGTGATCGCGAGCTTCCCATCCTTCACGATCAGCCATGCCCAGCCGGAGCCGAACCGTTTCACGCCGGCATCCTGGAACTTCGTTTTGAAGTCAGCGAAAGAGCCGAACGATGCGTTGATTGCATCGGCGACCGCGCCCGTTGGTTCCCCGCCGCCGCCCTTGCCCTTGGGCGCCAGCAGCGTCCAGAAGAGCGAGTGGTTCACGTGACCGCCGCCGTTGTTCCGCACGGCCGGACGGATGTTCTCCGGCACGGTGGACAGATTGCGAATCACATCTTCGACGGACTTTGAATCGAGCTCGGTTCCGGCGACGGCATTGTTGTAATTCGTCACGTAGGCCTGGTGGTGCTTCCCGTGGTGAATCTGCATCGTGGTCGCATCGATGACCGGTTCGAGCGCATCAAATGCGTAAGGCAACGGAGGAAGAGTGGCAGCCATGGCAGCAACCCCCATAAAAAAGGTGACAAAGCGAAACACGCCATCGCGCGACAGCGTCTTGGATTCTGAAAATCGCTTACTGCGGAGGAATGTCAGTTATATGTCGCGTCGCGCGCTGCGGTCAAGCTTTTGGAGCCAAACGCGCTTCAATCTGCGAGTTGAGGTTCAATTTCCCGGCACTTTTCGCCGAAGCTACCGCATTTTTGATCGCCCGCGCCCCCGCCGAACCGTGCACCTTGAAAAACAGCCCCTGCACGCCGACAAGCAGCGCACCGCCGTATTCCTCGTGATCGTACCGCTTCATCACCCGACCCAGCAGCGGCTTGAGCTTCGCGATCAGTTCCGGCGATTCACTGGAGATCTCCTGCTGCAGCGTGTGGAACAGGCCCGACGACCAGCCTTCAATCACCTTCAGCGTCACGTTGCCGGTGAAGCCGTCGGTGATGAGCACATCGCACGGATGCTTCGGAATTTCCCGCCCCTCGACGTATCCGACGAAATCAATTTCCTTGTCCGCCATGATCAGCTCGCGCGCTTCCTTCACCAGCGGCGTGCCTTTCTCCTCTTCCGTTCCGACGTTCAAAATTCCCACCGTCGGCTTCTCAATCCCCTTCACTGCTTTCAGATACAGCGACGCCATCACCGCGTACTGGTACAGGTGGGCCGCCTTCGGCGTCGTGTTCGCTCCCGCATCGCAGAGCATCACCGCCCCCTTCATCGACGGCAGCATCACCGCGATGCCGGGCCGATCGGCGCCCTTCAATGGCTTGAGCATCAACACCCCCGCCGCCACCAGTGCCCCGGTATTCCCCGCGGAGATCAGCGCATCCGCCTGGCCTTCCTTGCCGAGTTTCACCATGCGCACGATCGACGAATCTCGCTTTCCGCGAATCGCTTCGACCGGCGAATCTTCCATCGTGATGACCTGGGTCGCATGCTCGATGCGGATTCTTTCGCCCGCGGCGGCGAGAGCTTCGCCTCCATGCTGCCGAATCACTTCCTCGTTGCCGATCAGAATGATCTGATCGCCATCGTCGAGAAGTGAGAGCGCATCGAGCGCGCCGTGAATGATCTGCTTGGGAGCCTGATCCCCGCCCATGGCATCAATGGCAATGCGCATCGTGACTCTCTACGACAATTCGAGGAGGGAGCCGATTTATTCCTGACCTTCGCCCACAACCAGCGAGAGGCTCTTGTTCACATAGCCGCAGTTGGCGCACATGCGGTGCGGCTGCTTCGACTGGCTGCACTTGGGGCAGCGAACCACGTGAGCGCCCTTCAAGGCATGGTGAGCGCGGCGGGTCCCTTTGCGGGACTTGGAGGTCTTATGAAACGGAAGCATGATGCACCCTATCGTTGGGACTGGCGGATTGGACGTCAGAACCCGACTGCCCGCCGGTCGAAAGTAAGCCACGTAAGGTAAGAAAAACCTACCGTTGTGTCAAGATCGGGCAATATTAGTTCGCTCGTGCGAAATAAGCCGCCACCCGTCGGCAGATCCCCTCAAAACTGCTTCAAAAACCGCAGATCGTTCTCCACCAGCACCCGAATGTCCGGTTCGTTCATGGCGTTCACAATGTTGTGCTTCCGCATGATCAGCCGCTCAATGCCGAAGCCGAACGCCCAGCCGGTGTAGATTTCCGGGTCGATGCCCACCACCTTGAAGACGTTCGGATCGACCATGCCGCAGCCGCCGATTTCCATCCAGCGGGTCGAGCCGTCGGCGAGGTGGACGAGCACGTCGACTTCCGCGCTGGGTTCTGTGAACGGGAAGAAGCTCGGCCGCATGCGCGTCTGAATGTCGGGACCGAAGTAGGCCTTGGCAAACTGGTCGATGGTGGTGCGCAGATCGACCATGCTGATCCCGCGATCGACGACCAGCGCCTCGAGCTGGTGAAACTGAAAGAGGTGCGTAGCATCGACAGTGTCCGGCCGATAGACGCGCCCCGGGGCCACGATGCGGATCGGCGGCTTCTGCGTCTCCATCACCCGAATCTGCACGGAGCTCGTCTGCGAACGCAGCATGAACGGCGCCGCGCCGCTCGGCCGGTCGAGATAAAAATTGTCGAGCGGATCGCGGGCCGGATGAATCTTCGGAATGTTCAGGGCCTCGAAGTTGTGGAAGTCGTCCTCGACTTCAGGTCCCTCCGCCACGGTGAACCCCATCCGCGCGAAGAGCGCCGTCAGCTCGTTGATCGTCTGCGTGATGATGTGCAGATGTCCGGGCTCATACGCATCAAACTTCAGCCGCCCCGGCTCCGT
Organism: Phycisphaerae bacterium; assembly: GCA_035524355.1. Taxonomy (GTDB): domain Bacteria; phylum Planctomycetota; class Phycisphaerae; order WQYP01; family WQYP01; genus DATKPA01. The sequence goes on from DATKPA010000073.1 coordinate 97,577, forward strand.
GATATCGATCCCCGTGACCACCTTCGGCCCCGCCGACGCCTCGAGCGCCGCCTTCTTCTCCTCAAACGCCCCGCTGATCGCGTTCTTCACCTCGTTCATCCGTTGCCCAAACCCCCGCTTCTCCGGCCCCGGCAGCGTTTTCAAATGATCCGCCGCTTCCTTCAGCAGCCCCTTGGTGCCCAGATATTTGATCCGAAACGCCTCCAGCTCCGCCGCATTCTTCACGGCCGCGAGTTCCTTCAACGCATTGGCGAGCAGATCATCGAGATTCATGCAAAACCCTTGGAATTACGGAGCGAATCAGAACAAAGCATCGTAAGGAAATCCGGTACGCCCGTCCACACGCGCCCGGTCGTGCCACATTGACGGCGCCTCGGTATACTTCCCGCCATGCCGGACAAGCCCATATCGCTCACCTACAAAGACGCTGGCGTCGATATTGCCGCCGGCGACGAAATGGTCGACCAGATCAAACACCTCTGCCAGCGCACCCACTCCACGCGCGTCCTCGGAAGATACGGCGCTTTCGCCGGCCTTTTCCGCCTCGACTTCGGCGAAAAACTCTTCGCCCGCAATTACAAAGACCCGGTCCTCATCGCCTGCACCGATGGCGTCGGCACGAAGATCAAAATCGCCGCCGAACTCAAAAAACTCGACACCATCGGCATCGACCTCGTCGCGATGAACGTCAACAACCTCATCGTCCAGGGCGGCGAACCGCTCTTCTTCCTCGACTATCTCGCCGTCAACCGCCTCGAACCCGCCATCGCCACGCAGATGGTGAAGGGCATCTCCGACGCCTGCATGGAAGCGGGCTGCGCATTGCTCGGCGGTGAAACCGCGGAAATGCCCACCGTCTACTCCAAAGGCGATTTCGACATGGCCGGCTTCGCTGTCGGCGTCGTTGACCGCTCCAAAATCCTCGACCCTGCGGACATCGAAGCCGGCGACTCCGTCATCGGCCTCGCCTCCAATGGCCTCCACTCCAACGGTTACGCCCTCGTGCGCGAAGTCGTCAAGAAAACCGGCATCTCCCTCACAGAGCTCGTCCCCGAACTCAAATGCACCCTCGCCGAGGAACTCCTCCGCCCCACCCGGATGTACGTCAAATCCGTTCATGCCCTCCTCGCCAAATACCGCGTGAAAAAAATCATCAAAGCCATGGCCCACATCACCGGCGGCGGCATCCCCGGCAACCTCCCCCGCGTCCTCCCCGACGGCTACTCCGTCCGCCTCAAACGCGACGCCTGGACCATCCCCCCCATCTTCGACTGGCTCCAAAAGCACGGCCCCATCGACCTCGAAGAAATGTTCAACGTCTTCAACATGGGCATCGGCTACGTGCTCATCGTCCGCCCCACCTTCACCAAGCCGATCATGACCCACCTCCGCACCCTCGGCGAAAAGCCGTATTTCCTCGGCAAGGTCAAAAAATCCGCCGGCGAACCGACGCTCGAATGGAGTTGAGCCGGAAGCGAAACTGCATGTTGGGGGAACGGCAAAAAACCACAGAGTCACAGAGAACACCGAGACGCACAGAGGACGATTGTTTTGCCTTCCTCTGTGCGGCTCTGTGACCTCTGTGACTCTGTGGTGACTTACCTCTCGCAAACCATGTGCGCTATTTCGCGCCAACCAGATGCCGCCGCTTTTCGCCAATCAGCTTGAGAAGCGCATGCTGCGGATCGGCGAACTTGGCCGTCCCCTCCTGCATCAGCGTCTCCTCCATCTTCTTCGGATCGACTTTCTGATCAATCTCATCCAGCACCGCCTTCGACGGCATGATCTCGATGGTCCGCGTGTACGTCTTGTTCAGCTTGTCCACCGCATCATTCGTCGCCGGCGGATTCGTCTGAATGTCGCTTCCCGCCAGCGCCTCGACATACTTGTCCGCCGGATCCGTCGGCTTCTTCGTGCCGGTGCTCGCGAAAATAATCTCCTGCTGCAACGCCAGGTTCTTGTCCTTCCAGAACGCCTGATTGCTCTGCCACAGTCGCTTCGCGTTCACAATCCCCACCTGACCCTGCGCCGCCGGCGAAAGCTCCGGCACCTTCTTCTCCGTGTACACATCTACGCGGCTCACAAAAATCGAGTACACCGACTTGAACCCCTTCATCCCGCCAGGCCGTTCCTGCGCCCCGCGCCACACGTTGTTCCGCGCAATCTCATACTGCCGCTGCGAAAAAATCAGCGTCACGTTCAGAATAATCCCAGCCCGCGCCAGCGGCTCCACCGCATCCAGCCCCGCCGGCGTCGCCGGCACCTTGATCATCCGATTCTTATGCCCCGCCGCCCACTTCTTCCCAAGCTCCACATACCGCCTCACCCGCTCTACATGCGGAATCGGCGCCGCGATGTCTTCCAGCAGCGGATCCAGCTCAAACGACACATATCCATTATTTCCGTGCGTCTGCTCCCACACCGGCAAGAACACTCCCTGCGCATCCTTCACCAGCTTATCCGTCAGCGCCCACGCAATTGCGGTGTCATCCATCCCCTGATCGATGAACGCCTGCATATCCGCATCAAACCGCCCGGTCTTGATCAGATCCGAAATAATGATCGGATTGCTCGTCGCCCCCGTCGCCCCCAGCGCCCGGTTCTTCCGAACGAGATCCGGATCAATCGAATCCAGCCAGATTTTCGTCCCAGTGCCAATAAGCGATTGCAAAGACATGTCAGGCTCCTTTGTGAATTCCCGCCAGAATCATAGCCGGGGCGCACCCGCAAAAAAACAACAAATTCACCCCGACAACCATGAAGCGTAACCTCGGGACACGCCCCATCCAAATCGCGATCGTCACTTTTTCGCCTGCTTGAGCGCCGCACTGAACCATCCCTCGCTCGGCCCTGCCGCAACCGCCTTGCGCTGCACCGGCCGTGTGGCGCCATTCCCCTTCGCCTCCCCAGCCGCCGGTTTCGCGCCGCCCCCCTGCTTCATCGTCAACGAAATCCTCTTCCGCGGAACATCCACCTCCAGCACCGTCACCAGCACCCGCTGCTGCACCTTCACCACATCCGCCGGCGATTTCACAAACCGATCCGCCAACTGCGAAATATGAATCAGCCCATCCTGGTGCACCCCAATATCGCAAAACGCCCCAAACGCCGTCACGTTCGTAATGATCCCCGGCACGCGCATCCCCGGCTGCACATCCTCGATCTTGCTCAACCCCTCCGCAAACGAAAACGCCTCGAACGTCGCGCGCGGATCACGCCCCGGCTTCGCCAGCTCATTCAAAATATCCGTCAACGTCGGCAACCCGACTTTCTCCGTCACATACTTCTGCTTCTCAATCTTCGCGCGCAACCCCGCATCCCTCATCAAATCCCCCACCGTCGCCCCCACATCCTTCGCCATCCGCTCCACAATCCCATAACTCTCCGGATGCACCGCCGACCCGTCCAGCGGATTCTCGCTCCCCCGTATCCGCAAAAACCCTGCCGCCTGCTCAAACGTCTTCGGCCCAAGCCGCGGTACCTCGCCCAGATCCTTCCTCGACCGAAACGCCCCCTTCTCGTTCCGATGCGTCACAATGTTCTCAGCAATCGTCGCATTCAGCCCCGACACATACGTCAGCAACTGCTTGCTCGCCGTGTTCAAATCCACCCCCACCGCGTTCACGCAGCTCACCACCGTGTCATCCAGCGACTTCTTCAAATTCTCCTGATCCACATCATGCTGATACTGCCCGACGCCGATCGACTTCGGATCAATCTTCACCAGTTCCGCCAGCGGATCCATCAACCGCCGCCCGATCGACACCGCCCCGCGCACCGTCAGATCCAGCTCCGCAAACTCCTCCCGCGCCACCTCGCTCGCCGAATAAATGCTCGCCCCCGATTCATTCACCATCACAATCTGCACGCCCGCCGGCAAGCCCAGCTTCCGCACAAACCCCTCCGTCTCGCGCCCCGCCGTCCCATTCCCAATCGCGATCGCTTCGATCTGATACTTCTCGACAAGCGTCCGCACCGCGTGCTCCGCCTCCGCCGTCTTATGCTGCCCCTGGTCCGGATAAATCACATCGTGGTGCAGCAGCTTTCCCTGCGCATCCAGCACCACCGTCTTGCATCCCGTCCGGAACCCCGGATCAATCGCCAGCACCCGCTTCTGCCCCAGCGGACTCGCCAGCAGCAGTTCGCGCAGATTCTCCGCAAAAACCCGAATCGCCTCCTCATCCGCCCGCTTCTTGGATGCCAGACGAATCTCCGTCTCCATCGACATCGACAGCAGACGCTTGTACGCATCCTTCGCCGCCAGCTTCACCTGCTCGCTCCCCGCCCCGCGCCCCGTCACATGCAGCCGCTCCACAAGCCCCACCGCCTCCTCCTCGCTCGGCTGAATCCGAAAATACAAAATCCCCTCCTCCGCCCCACGCCGCACCGCCAGAATCCGATGACTCGGCGCCTTCGCGATCGGCTCCTCCCACTTGAAGTAATCCTTGTACTTCGCCCCCTCCTCCTCCTTCCCCATCGCCACCTCGCTCTTCAAAATCCCCTTCTCCGCAAACAACTCGCGCAGCGCCGCCCGCGTCTCGGCATGATCGTTGATCTTCTCCGCTATAATGTCCCGCGCCCCCGCCAGCGCCGCCTCCGCCGTCTCGATCCCCTTCTCCTTATTCACAAACCCCGCCGCGAGCGCCGCCGGATCGCACTTCTCCTGATCCCCATAAATCCCCTCCGCCAGCGGCTCCAACCCCGCCTCCTTCGCAATCGTCGCCCGCGTCCGCTTCTTCGGCCGATACGGCAAATACACATCCTCCAGCGCCGCCAGCGTCTCCGCCCCCTCCACCGCCCCACGCAGCGCATCCGTCAGAATCTTCCGCTCCTCCAGGCTCTCCAGAATCGACTTCCGCCGCGCATCCAATTCCCCCAACTGCTCCAGCCGATCCCGAATCGCCGTGATCGCCACCTCATCCAGCGTCCCCGTCGCCTCCTTCCGATACCGCGCAATAAACGGCACCGTTCCCCCCTCCTCCAGCAACTTCGCCGTCGCCGCCACCTGCGACACCTTCACGCCCAGTTCCCCCGCCACCTTATGCAAATGCGTCTCAACCGCCATTGCGCTCTCCATAGCAAAAAAGTTGGAGTTCCGCCTTTAGGCGGCGTTTCGCGTCGATTGTGAGTCAACGCTGCCTAAAGGCGGAACTCCATACCAAAATCACTGCGACTCGCTGCTCGTATCAAACCCCGTCCACAAATACAAAAACTGCGACTCCCCCCGCGGCACCAGTTCCCCCAGATCCATGTTGATGTTCACCATGTTCATCTGCGGCTGCACATTCCTCTGCCCCGGATTCGATGCATAAATCGACCCCCGCGTCTCATCGCTCCGCGTATACGTAATAATCTTCGCCTTCTGAATGTGCGCCATCTCCTTCGCCTTCGCTATCGCCACATCCAGCGTCCCCACCTCATCAATCAACCCATACTTCTCCGCATCCGTCCCCGACACCACCCGCCCATCCGTCAACATTCCCCAATCCGACTCCTTGATATGATTCGGCGACTCTTTCACCACCTCCTTGAACCCCGCATAAAACTGATTCACGATCGCCTGCAGCAGCTCTCGATCGTTCGAGGACAACGGATGATCCTGGCTCGCGGGCGGCTTGAACGGCGAGCCCATGTCCTTGTTCGGACCGCTCTTCACAGACTCCGTCGCAATCCCCAGCTTGTGCAGCGTCCCGTTCAAATTCAGCGTCTCCATGATCACGCCGATCGACCCCGTGATCGTCGTCGGATAAGCAATCCGATAATCCCCCGCGCACGACAGGTAATACCCACCGCTCGCGCACACATCCATCATGCACACCACCACCGGCTTGTGCGTTTTCGCCTTGAAATCCAGCAGATCGTGATACATCATCGAAGAGGCCGTCACCGTTCCCCCCGGCGAATTGATCCGCAGCAGCACCGCCTTCACCGAATCATCCCGCGCAATCGCATCCAGCGTCTCCCGGAAATCCGACACCGGATTCTGCCCCCCCGCCAGCAATCCCCCCTTCTTCGAATTCGCAATCAACCCCGACACATTCACCATCGCAATCTTGTCCCTGGTGAACATCCCCGCATCCGCCGATTCAATCACCTGCGGCTCCAACCGATCCTCCACCGGCACCAGATCAATCCGAATCGTCCGCCCGCCGCACCCACCCAACAAGCCCGCCCCAACAATCGCCATCAACCCCGCAAAAGCCGTTACCCGCATAAGTCCACCCTATCTGAAATCACAATTCCTAAAATCCCTCGTCGCCCCTCCGCGCTCTCTGCGTACTCCGCGGTGAAATCCTCTTCGTGGTCCTTCGTGCTCTTTGTGCACTTGGTGTTTAACGTCGCCGCCGTCACTTCCGTTCGACAATCTGCGTCATATTCCCCTCGCAATCCGCAAACGAAATAATCCGCCCCCCGCCAATCGCCGCAATCACATCCGACAAAAACTTCACATTCTTCCCCTTCAGATGCCCCAGCGCCGCATCAAAATCCTCCACCGCCCACGCCACATGGCTCAACCCCGGCTCATGCGAATTCCGCTCATGCCGCGGCGTCGCATTCTTCGGCATCACCTCAATCATCATCCCCTGCCCAACCCCGCCCCCGCCGCCCCCACCACCCGCCGGCGGCCCAATCAAATACACCTTCTGCGTCTGCGGCGCATTCGGCCCGCTCGCCACATGCACCACCAACCCCAACACCTCCTCATACCACTTCACCATCGCATCGGTGTTATCCGCCGCAATCGCCACATGATCCAACCGAGTAGAAATCCGCACGCGTCAACCTCCAATCCAAAAATCCCTCCCCTCTCACTCTCCATCTCGCCGGCACTCGCCCGAAACATTCAACCTCTTCGTGGTCCTTCGTGCGGGGGGGGCTTCGTGCTCTTCGTGTTTAACGTCGTCGTCGCGTGGGGGGGGGGGGGGTCACTTCGTAAAGAATTCCTTGATCGAGTACACCGTCGCCTTCCGCCCCACCCACCCGATCGAATCCACCAGCGGAATCTCCTTCGGGCACACCTTCACGCAATTCTGCGCATTCCCGCAATCCGTAATCCCCCCTTCGCCCATCACCGCCTCCAGCCGCTCATCCGCATGCACGTCCCCCGTCGGATGCATGTTGAAATACTTCACCTGCGAAATCACCTGCGCTCCCACGAAGTGATTGTCCTTCGTGAACTGCGGACACGCCTCCAGGCAGCACCCGCACGTCATGCACCGCGACATCGCGTACATCTCTTCCTGCTGCTCCGGATCAATCTTCGGCCCATGCCCCTGGTTGTAATACCCGTCCACCGGAATCCACCCCTTGATCCGCTTCAAGTTCTCAAACATCCGCGTCCGATCCACCATCAGATCCCGCACCACCGGAAACTTCGACATCGGCTCAATCACGATCGGCCCATCCCCGACCTCCGCCCGAATATGATCGATCAACGCCGAGCACGCCTGCCGCGCCCGCCCATTAATCACCATCGTGCACGACCCGCACACCTCCTCCAGGCACGCCGCATCGTAATTCAACGGCGCCGTCTTCTTCCCCTCCGTCGTCACAGGATTCCCCGCAATCGCCTGCAGCACCGACGTAATGTTCATGTTCGGCTTATACGGAATCGAAAACGTCTCCCAATACGCCTCCCCCGTCGGCGTATCCTGCCGCTTAATCCGCAAAACAATCGGCGCCTTGTTTCCGCTCGTCGCAGCCGTCATATCTCTAAACCTTTCTCACCTGCTAAACACATCCGATCAAAAACGACCATTTGTGTTCATTTGTGTCCATTTGTGGGTAATTCCCGTCCTCACGGGGTGTCATTTCGCCGCCACCGGCTCCTCCACCGGCTTGGTCGCCGCAGCCGCCGCCGCCGCTCCCGTCGTCTTCCCGTAATCCCGCTTCACCGGCTCCGCCAGCGCGATATCCACCGGCTCATACGACAACTCGCACGTCCCGTTCTTATAGCTCGCAATCGTCGACTTCAACCAATTATGATCATCCCGCGGCAATGCCCGCGCATCCAGCGGAATATCAATCCGTTCCGCCTTGTCATCCGGAATCTTGAAGTGCGCACCTCGCGATTCCTCCCGCGCTATCGCACCCTTCGTGATCGCCTCCGACAGCAGCATCATGTCCCACACCGCACGCGCAAAACCCACCGTCTGGTTCGACCACGTCGACCCGTCCGGCATCCCCAGCTTCGTCTGGAACCGCTGCTTCAAATCCTCGATCAACGCCAGCGTCTTCTTCATCCGCGAATTCACGCGAATAATCGTCACGTTGTCCGACATCGTCTTCCCCAGCTCCCGCTGCAGCACATATGGATTCTGATCCCCATTCGCCTTCAGCAGCTTCTGCAGCTTCCCTTGCTCATCGCGAACCCGCGCATCGAAAATCCCCGACGGCAACTCCGCCGCAGCGCCCTTCTGACTCTCGATGTAATTCTTCACGCTCGGCCCCATGAACAGCCCCGTGAAGATGCACGAAAGCAGCGAATTCGCGCCTAGACGATTCGCCCCGTGATACTGATAATCCGCCTCCCCCGCCGCATACAGCCCCGGCACATTCGTCATCTGGTTCTTCGGGCTCCCATGCTTCATGCCCCCGCCAACTCCACCCTTCCCATCCGCCTCAAACGGTTTGCTATCCTTCTCAAATCCCACCCACAGCCCGCCCATCGAATAATGCACCGCCGGATAAATCCGCATCGGTTCCAGCAACGGATCCACCCCCACAAACTTCTCGTAAATCTCCAGAATGCCCCCCAGCTTCTTCTTCAGCTCCTCGTACTTGATGCCGGTCGACTTCTCGGTGAGATCCAGGTACACCATCTGCCCATTCCCCACCCCGAACCCCTGCTCGCAAATATAGAAAATCTCCCGCGTCGCAATATCCCGCGGCACGATGTTTTTATACTTCGGATACAGCCGCTCCAGGAAATAATCCCGCTCCTCTTCCGGAATGCTATTCGGCTGCCGCGAATCCCCCTTCTTCTTCGGCACCCAGATCCGCCCGCCTTCCCCACGCGCCGATTCCGACATCAGCCGGCACTTGTCCTCCCCCGGAATCGCCGTCGGATGCACCTGCACAAACTCCGGATTCCCCAGCCACGCACCCGCCGCATAACACCGCGCCGATGCCGACCCCGTGCAGATCACCGACATCGTGCTCTGCCCGAAAATCAACCCGTTCCCGCCCGTCGCCATCACCACCGCATCCGCACGGAACGACCGTATCTGCATCGTCCGCAGATCCTGCGCAACAATCCCCACGCACCGCCCCGAATCATCCAGCACCGGCCACAGGAAATCCCAGAATTCATACTTCGTGATCCGCCCCTCCACCTCCCACCGCCGGCACTGCTCATCCAGCGCGTACAACAACTGCTGCCCCGTCGTCGCCCCGGCGTAATGCGTCCGCTTGAACAGCGACCCGCCAAACAACCGCAACGCCCGATACCCCTCACTCGTCCGGTTGAACGGCACCCCCATCCGATCCAGCAAATCAATCACATTCGGCGCCATCCGCGCCATGTCCAGCACCGGCGGCTGATTCGCCAGAAAATCCCCGCCCTTGAGCGTCTCGTAAAAATGCTCCCACTCCGAATACCCCTGCTGCCGCGCAACCTCATTACACGCATTGATCCCCCCCTGCGCGCACACGCTGTGCGACCGCTTCACCGGCACCAGCGAAAACAGATCGACGGCCACATTGTCTTCCGCCAGCTTCATCGCCGCCGCCAAACCCGCCAACCCCCCGCCAACCACAATCACGCGCTTCTGTGCCATGTCATTCAACCTTCACTAAAACCCCCACTGCCAACCGTTCATCAACACCATTCGACCGACGCCCGCCGCCTCGGGCGGCGCGGTGCCCAACCTCTCACATCCTCAAGGACTGTTCCCCGCCGGATTCGCCGCCGCCGGCGCATTGGCCGCTGGAGCCGTCGCGACGTTCTCCATCCCCGCCTTCACCCCCGCCGGCTGATCCTGCTCAAGCGCCTCATCCTCGTCCGGCAACGTATGCGTCACATCATCCCACCGGCTCAACGACCCATTCGCCGCCGGCGCAATCGTAAACGCACACCACGCCGTCGTCCCAATAATCAGCAGCACGATCCCAAATCCCAGACAAAAATGCCCCCACCGCCGCTGCGCACGCGCCGTTATCGTCAGCCCCCACGCAATCGCCGACGTCCACAACCCATTCGCAAAATGAAACACCGCACACCAGATCCCCACCAGATAAAAAATCATGAACACCCAGTTCCCGAACGACCACGCATGGCTCGCATCCCAGAAGTAATGCACCCCCGACACCGTCGACTGAAACGCCTGGTTGTGCCCATTGAACAACCCGCCCCAGCTCGCCGCCCACGCCGACAAATGATTGATCGCGTCCGCCTTCGCCGCGTCATCCGGCGTCGGATGAACCTTCTCAATCACCTGCGAAACCCCCGCCAGTCCCCACTTATGCAGCGTCCCGATATGAAACGCCAGAAACGCCAGCAAAAACATCGCCGTCCACCGCTGCAGCGTATACCGCACATTCCCCCCATAGTTGTACTTCGTCGTATTGAACTTCACCCCCGCCCACGTGATGTAAAACCCATACAACGCATGAAACAGCAGCGGAATAAAAATCGCCGTCAGCTCAATCAGCCACAACATCGGCTCCAGCGAGTGGATCTTGTCCACGTTCATCTGGTAATCCCGCGGAGCCAGCCCCGTCGCATTCACCGTCAAATGCACCGCAATGTACCCCCCGAACACCAGCCCCATCAGCGAATGCACCCGCCGCAGCCAGAAATGCCGCCGCCCCGGCGACTTCTCATACCCCGGCGCTTTCGCTTTTTTCATTTCTTCCATCGTCGAGGGGGAAACAGGAGAGGGAGGGGAAGCAAGCGTGCTCACAAGTTTCCTTTCAGGAACGCCGCGCCCCTGCCATCACATCGCAGAAGGCACTGGGAACGATCGCCACGTGTCCAAGTCCGAATTCTAGAATCTTCCACCACCCCCGGCAAGCCCGACAGATCACTGCCGCCGCGCTCGGGTGCGTAACAGAATCGGCGGCCATGGAACCCGTAGCGTAAGCGCCGGCCCTCTCGCTCGAAAACCAAAGGGCCGGCTCCTCGCGCAGGCGGTGCAAAGGCCTTCGACACTCCACGCCCCCACGCCTGCCGCCGATTCTGTTACGCACCCGCCGCGCTCGCCCCATTTCGCCATTTCCCTTCTCCCCGCCGCATACTCCCCTCACGGAATCGCCCGCAACGACGGATCCATCTCCAGATTGCTCGGATCCAGCTTGATCTGCATATGGTCGCTGATCTCTTCCTTCCGTATCTGCCGTATCGTCGACGTCGGATCCACCCCCTTGTCATACACGTACAAGTTCGTCTCATCCGTTGGCAAAATGTAAAAACTGAACTTCCCCTCCTCATCCACCGGATGCTCCCCGTACATCACGATATCCGTCGGCCTCCCAACCGAAAACGCCGCCACTGTATCCGGCTTCCCATTCGACCGCGTCACCACCCCCGCCACATGCGTGCACGCGCCCACCGCCATCACCGCACCCATCATCACCGCAACTCGAATCATTCCCACCGCGCATACCTCAATAAAAAAGCCCGAATCATCACCCCTGCCGCCACACCTTCACCAGCGGAATCGCCAGCCCGGCAAACGGCGGAAGACGTACAGTTTCCTTGTCCCGCCCCATCACCGCAAGCTCAAACGCCCCCCCCTTCAGCACAAACGCCTCCACCATCCGCGCGTGCGGATCAACAATCCAGTAATTCTTCACCCCCGCCGTCTCATACAACTTGAACTTCTCCACCCGATCCATCGTCGCACTCGCCGGACTCACCACTTCAATGCACAAATCCGGCGCCCCCATCACCACCTCCTGCACTATCTTCGCCCGCCGCCGCGACACAAACAGCAAATCCGGCCGCCGCGTCGTGTCCTCCATAAGAACCGTGTCCACATCCGCCAGCATCCGCCCAAGTTTCTTCTCCCGCACGTATGGCCGAAGAATCTCGATCAGATTCATCACCACGTCTGAATGCTCAGAAGTCGGACTCGGACTCACAACAATTTCTCCATTCACCAATTCAAGGCGCAACCCCGGCGGATCCTCCCCCATCATCAGAAACTGCTGCGACCTCATCTTCGTCAAACTCGACATGACCACTCTCCAGTCGCCGGAATTATACCAGCGCGCCCAGGTCCCGCCTCATTCTGAATTCGCTTACTCACTGACTCTGAATTCCCCCTCACCTCACCCTCACCAGCATCCCACGCTCCACCCCCAGCCTCCCCAGGTGCGGCTCCACATCCATCAACCACCGCGTCCCGTCCCCATAATACCCCGCCGTCGGCCGCAGCCCCGCCACCTGCTCGCACCACCACTTGTTGAACGAGTGCATGCATAACTCACGTAGATATTTGCACATCATGCTCGCCAGCGCCGTCGGCATGAACGCCGCCTCCCCCTTCTCCCGAAAACATACCATCGTCCGCCGCACGCCCCCACCACTCATCTTCTCCGTCAGCAAATAACTGCTCGCTTTCGCCGACTCCAGAATCACCTTCAACTGCGCCTCCGGAAACGCCTCCAGCAAAAGCTGCGTGTAATGATCCCGCCCGCCCTGCTTGTCCACCCCCACCATCAATCCCATATGCCCAAAGTGCGTGTGCAGATGATACAGATGCGCCAACGTGATCGACACCAGCGCCGACGCCTTGTTGTTCGTCCCTCCCACCAACCGGTTAAACGCCTTCTCGCTCACCACCGCCGTCCGCATGCACACCGTCCGCACCTTCGCCGTGCACATCGCCCCCAGCAGCATGTTCGTCGCAATCCCAACATCCCCGCTCTCCGCCATCCACGGCACAATCACATCCTCCGGCGCATACCACGGATGCGATGCCAGCTCATGATTCGTACACCCAAAATGCTCCAGCAGTCTCGCCGCACTCAGAGCCCCAGCCCCGCCATCCCCCACCTCAAACGTCGGCATCGTTCTCAAAAACGCCAGCACCCCGCGCTCCAACAGCTTGTTCCCCTCCGCCAGATTGTGCACCACCTTCGAATCCGCCACCAGGATCCGCCCCTTCTTCACCGGCGCCTTCTTCGCCACCGCCTCCCGCAGCATCCGCCACATGCACGGCACAAATGAAGAATCCGTCTCCAACCCCACCCCCTCCAACTCAAACGCCGTCGCCGATACCACCAGCGGTCCCAGCAACGGCCCGTACCCCGCTTCATCTATCCCCGCAATGATCATCCCAACAATCCTTCCTATCGTTTCGCCCCCCTCGACACAAAGCCCGCCGGCTACCGCCGCCGCGATGCTCGCCGTACCACATCACCACGCCCATTTCTCAAGAAATCGCAGCCGATCATACCAACGCCCCTCCTCTTTTCACCCCCCCATCCACAACTTTCGCCCAAAAATTACCATTTCCATCCCCACGAATATCACCGTCCGTCAATCTGTTTCCCTCAAATTGCCGCCCCCCCCCCCCCCACCACGACATCCCCACAGAACCCGTAGCGTAAGCGCCGGTGCGCCAACCCCTCGAATCCCCAACC
>DATKPA010000074.1:0-14525 GCA_035524355.1 Phycisphaerae bacterium
GCTAATCGCGACGGTTCGCCCGAAGAACAGAATTTCCGGCGCATCTTCCATCGTTTCGATCGAGCGGGTCCGAAACTTCACGGACTGCGTCATTACTGTCAGCGCGGAACATGTACCTGTGTAATCTGCAAAGATCGTGGCCATGACCAGCCCGCACCTCTTGCACCTCACCAGCCTTTCTGAATCTTGAATTTAAACGATTTTGACCGCAGCAATAGTTCCTCCACAATCGCCCCCCTATGAATGAAACGACACTCCAATCTCTCCCCTGGCCCTGGTTCGAATTCGACGAACCCCCGCACCCCCTCGACCCCGCCGACCCGCCACCTACGCAGGAACTCCCCTCCGTCGAAAACGCCGGCGCCACCCGCGTCTACGCCATCCGTTTCCACGACCGCCTCATCCCGTTCAAATTCTTCCGCCAACACTCCCCCACCCCGCGCCCCCTCCTCATCCTCCAGCACGGCATGGGCCTCACCATCGCCACCTTCCGCGCCATCGCCCCCTACCTCTTCCACTCCCACGACCTCGCCCTCATCGACTACTCCTCTCTCACCCTGCCACCTCAGAGCGCCGGCTGGCCCCTCGGCGGCGTCCCCATCCGCGCCCTCGCTGAATCCGTCTGGCCCATCGCCGACGCCCTCCGCGCAAAAACTTTCTCCATCGCCGGCAACTCCCTCGGCGGCGGACTCTGCCTCATCACCGCCCTCCACCCCAACGCACAGCAAAAATCCCGCCTCACCAAAATCCTCCTCTCCAACCCCGCCTGCTACCCCCAGAAACTCCCCACCATGTACCGCCTCGCCCGCGTCCCGCTCCTGGGCGAACTTCTCATGTCCATCACGCCCGCCGAAAAACTCGTCGCCGGCGTCGAGTACATCAGCTACGTCGACAAATCCCGCTTCGACCCCGACCTCAAAGCCCGCTATATCCGCCACCTCTCCCACCGCCACAACCGCTTCCGCATCATGGACATGATGCGCCACCTCCCCGCCAACGAAAAAGATCTCGCCCCCGCCCTCCACCTCCCGCGCCTCCATGAAATCACCCAGCCCACCCTCCTCACCTGGGGCGAACAGGACCCCCTCCTCACCCAAAACGCCGGCGAACGCCTCGCCCGCGAACTCCCCCACTGCACTTTCGACCCCCACCCCGACCTCGCCCACATGCCCCACGAAGAAGCCCCCGACCGCATCGGCCCCCGCTGGGCGGAATTTCTCAACAAATAATTTCCGCAACGTACGCCCTCCCCTTACACTGATCGCGCCACTTCGCACAACCGCTTACACCGGAGAATTCATCATGAGAAACACCGCTGCCGTCATCACGCTGGCTTGCGCCCTTTCACTGGCCGGATGCGCGACGCAAACGCCGCCGCCATCGGCCGCAACCCAACCCGCCCCCGAAGCGCCCACGGAAA
This sequence comes from Phycisphaerae bacterium, assembly GCA_035524355.1. Classification (GTDB taxonomy): domain Bacteria; phylum Planctomycetota; class Phycisphaerae; order WQYP01; family WQYP01; genus DATKPA01. Next base: position 1,421 of record DATKPA010000074.1, read on the forward strand.
ACAATCCGCTTCCCAACGAATGGACCATGACGACGTCACTCGCCCCATCAGACGCCATGCAAACGGTCGCGGATCTCTTCGGCAAACTGGGCTTCACAGAGGACACGGTCGCCGGTATGTGGAGCGGCCAGTTCGCCCACGATTATTTTTCCGCGAACCTCTCAGCGCGTACCGCCGATGGACACGATATCCGTGTCAACGCCGAGTGGCTCGCCGATGGAAAGACCCTCCTCACCACGCGCTCCAACCTCCCCGAAGCCCAAAACGCCTACCTCGCCGGCAAAATCCGCGGGGCTCTCAACACCCCTATGACGCAGCCTTAAGGATCGTTGCTTCAGCGTTCCGTCCGCAGCGGCTCCGCATACGCCCGCACCGTCCCCGCCGACACCCCCTTCACGCCATCTACGAAGTTGTGAACATCGCCCCCAGTAAGGGGGTTGTCTTGGAGGGGGGGAATAACGACCTGAGCTCTGCCATTTCCCCGGCGCCCCACCCCTTCCGAATCCCCCACACCCCGCAAATCCGACCACGCACCCCCTGCGTACATCCCTTGTCATCACGCTCGACGCCCCGCAAACGCCCCTCCGCACATTTACTACAGGAATCCTCTCGCAACGTTGCTAAAAAAAAGGTAACATCTTCCTTTTGCCGTTTCCCTAAGCCCTAACTGTCTGTATCAGGGGACTTCACGATGAAACGCGTTGCCGCTCTCCTCACCATTGCCTTGCTCACCCTCGCCCCCTTCGCCGCCTTCGCCACTCCTGACACCTCCCACGACCCCGCCCTCTCCCTCCCCGACGCCAGCATCCCCCTCAACAACGTCAGCTCCCTCGAAACCCGCGAATTCCACTTCCGCAACGCACGCCTCCCCGGCCTCTACTCCGAACATCAGGACGTCACCGCCTGGCAGGTCACCCAGGGCTCCTGGAACGGCCAGTCCCTCGACGGCCTCTGTCTCGTCCTCGTCCACACCGCATCCGACGACGGCCACTCCTCCAACCACACCAACTGCTACGTCTCCGAGTTCGCCACCTCCGCACAGCGCCAGGCCCTCCTCACCGCCTTCCTCGCCTCCAACCCCTCCGCCATCCCCGCCTCCGACGCCTCCTCACTCCGCCTCGAACCCGCCGTCATCACCTTCCAACTCGACGGCCAAACCCTCACCCTCCACCTCGGCCTCGTCGCCTGACAAACACCTAGACCCGTCGCATCAGAGTTGATACCCAACAACTCTTAATCTTCATCTTTATCTTAATCCTAATCTCCCGCGCGCCGGCCAGATGAAGATAAAGATGAGGATTAAGATAAAGACGCTATCGCCGCCCCCATTCTCGTCGTCGCCGGCGCAAACTCACTCCCCATACAACTTGTCCAAATCCACCGTCAGTGTCCCATCCCCCTGCTGCTGCGCCACCACGCTCGGCAGCGGCTTCGTCGCTGGTCCCTTGATCGCCCGCCCCAGCAAATCAAACTCGCTCAGGTGACACGGACAGATGAACTCAAAATCCTTCTCGTTCCACTTCGTCATGCACCCCTTGTGCGTGCACTTGGGCCAAATCGCCAGCCGCACCCCCGAATCATTCGTCACCACAATCCCATACTTCGTCAACTGCGATACATTCGCCGTCCCCGCCGGATAATCCGTCGCCGGCCCAATGTTCACCACCCCCGTTGTGATCGCCTTCTGCTTATCTTTCTCCGGCTGACACCCGCCCAGCGCTCCGCACGCACATCCCGCCAGCGCCACCCCCGCCGCCGCCGTCGCCCCATTCACCAGCACCTCGCGCCGCGACACCGTGGATCGTCCGTCCATGACCACTCCTTCAAACACTCAGATCAGTCGCCCCGCGCGACGCCTCCCCATTATCCCAATCCCCCGCCGCCCGACAACACCTCGCGCCAACAAGGTTCTGTGTGTTGCGTTTCCTCAAACAAGGGCCGCACCATCCACGCAGTTCACCCCTCTCATCCACTGACAAAAAATCCCTTACCCCTCCACCATCAAACTCGCCCCCTTCGCCTCCGCATCCACCGTCGCGCTCGTGTCCACCTCAATCACCCCGTCCCCGTTCAACCGCAACGCATAATACCCCAGCGGCTTCAACTTCGGCGGTACATTATCCCCCTTCCCCGGACCGCGCGTGTTCTTCCCCTCGAAATCAAACTCCGCCCCGTGACACTTGCAATGCAACACCTGCTTCCCTGTCACCGGCGCCACATCGCACCGCTTGTGCGTGCACGCCGGCGACAACGCGCGAATCTCCTTCCCCGACCGCACCAATATCACAATCGCCTTCAAATCCGGACCCTTCACCGCCTTCGCCCCCTTGTCCGGCACATCCCCCGGCTTCACCGTCTTCACCCACTTCGCGCCGTCCGCTGGAGTGGGAGGGGAGGCATCCTCCGCCCGCACAGTCCCCGACAACCCCGGAACTGCCACCGCCGCCGCCGCCATCACCCCCAACACCACCCGCCGCGATACATCCTCGCGCTCACAATCACAGCCACAACCATTGCCCATGAATTCGGCTCCTCATTCGTAAACAGTCTTCCGTACGACACATGAACAAACGCCATTTACCCGCTTTTGTTGCCCCGCAAAAGCCCGAGCGGGCGAACCGGCGGGCGGGTGAATCGGCGACAATTCCCCCCATCCCCCTTTCGCGCGCTCATCCCAGATGCCACTCCACATCCCCACGCCCTTCCAGCTTGTTCGCCAGCCGCGCCAGCGTAAACAGCAAATCCGACAGCCGATTCAAATAGATGAGCGACTGGCTCTCCTCTTCCGCACCTTCCGCGTGCATCAGCCCCACCAGGCACCGCTCCGCACGCCGGCACACCGTCCGCGCTACATGCAGCGTCGCCCCCGCCACACTCCCCCCAGGCAAAATAAAATTCTTCAACGCCGGCAACTCCGCCGTCGCCAGGTCAATCTCCCGCTCCAGCCCCGCCACCTCCTCCGCCCCGATCCGCTTCACCTTCCCCTCATTCTTCGATCCCGCCGGCGTAGCCAAATCGGAACCCAGCACAAACAACTCCCGCTGCAAACGCACCAGGACCCCCGTCACCCGCTCATGCGCAGATTGCGCAATCGCCACCCCAATCACCGAATTCAATTCATCCACCGTCCCATACGTCTCAATCCGCAAATCATCCTTCCCCACCCGCGTCCCATCAAACAACGCCGTCTGCCCACGATCGCCAAATTTCGTGTAAATCTTCATCCCCGCATCTTAATCACAACCCCCACCCCTTTCCTAATCCTCACCCGCCTCCCAACTCGAAGCGTACTCCACCCGCGCCGGCAAATCGCTCCCCCCACTTCAATTCACCCACCGCTCTCGGACACCTCCGACCCACCAGCCTCGGCCACAGACGCAACCCCCGCCGGCACATCATCCCGCCGCGTCAACACCCACGCGCCCAGCGTCAACTGCGTGTATCCCCCGCGCTTCCAGAAATGCTCGTCCAGCCGATCAAGCAGCGGCATCAGCGACTGCAGCATCGATGCCAACTCCTTGTTCGCCTCCGCCTCTTCCCTCTCCGGAAGCTGCATCAGCGGCGGCATCCCATGGCGCACAAAATGATACCGCCCATCCTGCTGATGCTCGTACACCTCGCTCCACCGCGTCCCCGCAGCAGGCGGAAGACGTAGCGTCGAACGAAGCTCCTGCACACGTACCTGCGAGCCATCCAGTGATCCCCCGACAAATTCAACATCGTGCATGGTGTAACCTCCTCAATGCTGCGGCCCTGAAAAGTATCAGAAGACCGATTGAAAAAAGGGAAGGAGCTCGTACAGACGCTCCTCCCCTCACGACATTTTCTTGTGCAAGACGCTCTTCCGGAAAAACCTTTGGGGCTTACCCGTTGAAGTCTGCGAAAGCCGCGCCGGCCTTGCTGCCCGCCTCTTCCGCATCCAGCGGAATCAACTTCCTGGCCTGGGCCGCCGCCTTCTTGGCGCTCTCTTTCCGCGCGGGCGCTTTCGTCGGATGGGAGCTCTGCGATCCGCTCTCCGCCGCCGACTTCCCGTTCACCAGCACCAGCAGTTGCCCCACAATCTGCTTCACCTGCTCCGCCTGGCTCGACAATTCCTCCGCCGCCGAGGCAGATTCCTCCGCCGCCGCTGCGTTGCCCTGGACAACCTTATCCATCTGCGACACTGCCGTATTCACCTGTCCGATCCCCTGCGTCTGCTCCTTCGAGGCCGCCGCAATCTCTCCCACCAGTGAACACGATTTCGACGACGAGGTCGTGATCTCCTCCAGTACCCCCGCCACTTCGCCCGCGATCGTCACGCCGTTCTTGGCGTTCTTGACCGACTCCTCAATCAGATGCGCTGTGTTCTTGGCGGCTTCCGCGGAACGCATCGCCAGGTTGCGCACTTCTTCCGCCACCACCGCAAACCCTTTGCCCGCTTCTCCCGCTCGCGCCGCCTCCACCGCCGCGTTCAACGCCAGCAGATTCGTCTGGAAAGCAATCTCATCGATCACCTTCAGAATCTTCGACGTCTCCGCCGCGCTCTTCTCAATGTCCTTGATCGCCGTCGACATCTTCTGCATCGCCCCGTTCCCCTGCTCCGCAGATTTCTGCGACACCTCGCTGATGTTGCTCGCCTCCTGCGCCGTGTCCGCATTGCGCCGCGTCATCGACGAGATCTCCTCCAGCGCCGATGTCGTCTCCTCCAGGCTCGCTGCCTGCTCGCTCGCGCCCTGCGCGATCGCCTGGCTCGATCCCGACACCTGGCTCGCCGCCGATGCAAGCTGCGCCGCGCCCATCCCCAGCGCACCCGCAATTGTCGACAGCAGCCGCGTCAGCGACCGGATCGTCACCACCGCCGTGATGATCCCCAGAATCGCCGCCACCGGTACCGCCACCGCAATCGCCTGCTTGCCGGAGGTCGCCGCGCCGATGCCGTCCACGCGCGCCGCCTCCGACTGCTTCGTCTGCAATTCCCGCAGATCGCCCATCGCCTTCTTGTACGCTTCGTATGCCGGTTCCACATCATTGTGGTAAATGTCCACCGCTTCCTTTTGCTTGTTCTCCCGGCTCGGAACGAGACATTTCTCCAGGGCTTCAAAGAACTTCCCGCGGGTCGCGTCCACCTCCGCATACATCCGCTTCTCGTCTTCCGTGTCCATCTCCGCTTCAATCTTCTTCAGAAGTCCCGCGTTCTCCTCGCGGTTCGCCTTGATCTCCCCTTCGAGAGTCGACATCTCCTGTGCATTCGACGAAAGAACGTGCTCCAGCAGCAGCACCACGTTGCGACGCATCAGCGATTCCGCCTGAGATACATTGATCGCCGTCTCCGACGTTGCCCCCAGGTCCTCCGTCTTGGCGGCCGCCACTCCGAACTTCATGTACGAAAATGCCCCCAACGCCGCGATGCACACGATGATCATTCCGAATCCAAGCGTGATTCTTTTCCCGACAGTTAACGACATGCGAAGCCTCCAAAAGACATAAACAAACGTTGTTTCCTGATTCAGGACGCTCCGTCGCGTTCCTGCACGCCGGCAGCAAACCGCTTGCGGGCACAAACCACAATTCGGGATAATCCCGGATTTGGTTGAGCCTCCCTTTAAGGCGTACCTATAATTTCTGGCACCCGTTATCCACTGGCCTGAATCACGAAAAACACAGCACATCTAGCTGAAAACACACACAAAATCCAAAGAATCGCGTGTTGCGTTTTTCCGCGATCTTCTAGGTAGGAAACCTATCATCATGTGTTGACTCTCCAATTCTCCCGATAGCCACTCGTGTGAAATCCGTCCAACACAACCTCGCCGGCGCTGATCAGGAAGAACGCAACGCAAAACGCCTGTTCGCCCGCTATTGCTTCCCCAATCGCCAGCGCTTTTGTCCCCGCTGCAGGAGCCGACGTGTCTACCTCCTCCGCGACGACCGCCGACGCTGCGCCAAATGCCGCTACACCTTCAGCGAATTCTCCGGACGCTGGCTCGCCTCCATGAACTTCTCCTGCACGCAATGGCTGCGCTTCCTCGAACTCTTCGCGCGCCATGAGTCCGCCTATCAGATCGCCAGATCCCTCGACATCTCCTACCCCACCGCCACCCGCGCCGTCTTCATCATTCGCCAGGCGATCCTCACCTCCCACGCCGCCAACATCCTCGTCGCAACCCACCCACACGCCGTCTGGGGAATCACCCAGAACCACGACCGCGTCATCATCAGGCGCCTCCCCGATCTCGACCCCGAAAAAGCACTCTTTCTCCCCATCGCTAAATCCGTCCGCGCCGGCACCATCTACACCAACCCCTGGCAGCATCCCGATGGCCCTTTCGATTCCCTCGTCTTCCGACCCACACGCAACGTCCTCGGCCTCAAAAATGCCCAGATCTCAAAACTCCCCCTCGCCATCGATCGCCTGGCTGGCTTCTGGCACTACGTTCGAACCAATCGAACCTTCTGGCGGCAAGTCGGAACTTCCCAACTCGGCCTCTACTGGGGCGAACACGCATTCCGCTTCAACCATCGAGACTCCGCCCTCCTCCCCATCCTCCTTCAATCCATCTGCGCCCTGCTCCCCCCCACAGAACCCGCAGCGTAAGCGCCGGCACACAACCCTCCACCCCATCAGCCCGCTCCCCGCGCACGCGGCGCAGTACCTCTCACACACCACCACCACATCGCACGTCGCCCGCCAACATCCGCCCCAAAGGGGCCCACGAAAATAGCCAGGGGTGACCAACGGGAACCCCTGGAAAAGAACGCAACAAAAAAAGTGAAGCCCCAACGGGGCGATCGAACCCGCTACCAAACCCAACATCGAATCGAATCCCCTCCACCCGAAACTTTAGAAGCGGCATTGCAACGCAATGCACCACACCGCAACCGGCGCCACCACGAACAGATAGCCCCGGGCTTGCCCGGGTTGCCTCACGTCCGCCTCAATTACTCTGCCGCCAGAATCCTCCTCACCTCCCCCAACTCCGCCCGCCTCATCACCTTCCCCGTCACCGAGGAATAAAACACCTCCCCGCGCTGCCCCCAAGAATGCACCGTGATCTCCACCGGTATCCCCACCGCCGCCGCCCCGCCTCCCGTTTCAGTCATTCGCTCATTGGTCATTGGAATTTGATTCGTCATTAGTCCTTCGTCATTCGTCATTCCCGCCGGCTCCATCCACCTCAAATGCACAAACTCCCCCTTCTGATTCTCCACAAACTCCACCTCCACCCCCTCATACCCCATCATCAAAAGCCGCCCGCGCACCTCCTCATAATGATCGCAATATACGTGCAGATCGATATCCGACGACTCCCGAATCTGCCCCGACAGCGTCGACCCGATCAGATACGGATCAAAATCCTCCAGCACCGTCATGATCTCCTCCGCCACCTCCCGCATCCGCCACACCCGCCCCGCCATCGCCTCCGCCCCCATCCGCTTCTTCGTCAACAGCCCGATGTAATGCTTGATCTGCCGATTCGTCGGATACGGAGTATGGTACGGCAACCCCAGCAAGAGGATCGCCCGCTCCTTCGCATGCAGATACTCCGTCTCCACCCGCTCCACCATCAACCGCGCAGCCTCAAGCGCCAACCGGCGCTGGTTCACTTGTGAAGGCATATAACCGGGCTCAACCGCCCGCTTGCAGGAAATGCAGCCCGCACCCGCGAGCCATGCAAAGAAGGATACCACTCACCCACCGGTTTGTCACCGCGCCCACGCCCCGTTTCAGTCATTCTCTCATTGATCATTGGAATTTGATTCGTCATTTGTCATTCGTCATTTATCATTCCCTTTGTGGTCCTTCGTGCTCTTCGTGTCCTTCGTGTTTAACCCCGGTCTCTCATGCACACACTGATCTACGGCGGAACCTTCGACCCCATCCACCACGGCCACCTCATCACCTGCCAGCGCGCCCGCGAACTCCTCCGCGCCGACCGCGTCCTCTTCATCCCCGCCTTCATCTCCCCACACAAACAACATCACCAAAGCGCATCCTCCGAACACCGCCTCGCCATGCTCCACGCCGCCATCGCCCACCACCCCTTCTTCCTCGCCGACGCCCGCGAACTCGCCCGCGGCGAGGCGCAAGGCAAAAGCGGGGGGGGGCCCAGTTACACCATCGACACCCTCGAATCCCTCCGCGCCGAAAACCCCGCCGACCGACTCACCCTCCTCATCGGCCAGGACCAGCTCCCCAAACTCCACACCTGGCACCGCATCGGCGAGCTCGTCGACATGATCGAAATCGCCGTCCTCGGCCGACCGTCAGCACCTGCCAAAACGGCCGGAATGGTTTCGGATGAGCGCGCACGTGGGGGCCGGGTGGGGGGGGGCGCGGCGGGGATCGAGCCCCTTATGGCGGGGAACGAGGGCGATTCGATCGAAAAAAACCTCGAAGTAGTGGCCCAAAACCTCGGCCCAGCCGTCGCCGCGCGCCTTAAACTCGAAATCCTCCACACCCCCCTCATCCAGATCTCCTCCACCGACCTCCGTGAACGCGTTCGCCAAGGCCTCCCCCTCGACTTCCTCGTCCCCCCCGCCGTCGCCGATTACATCCAGAACCACGGACTTTACCGGCCGGAATAGCCTCCCATTCATCCCCTACCCTAAAGAGGCGTCCAATAATTCACGTGTTTCCCCTACTGTAAACGCAAAATTCGCCCCCACTGACGCCCCCTCCGCATTCATCCGATGAAACCCTCGCATCCCCCGGCGGAGTGCCGGCGCTGCGGAGGTCTTCATCCATGAAATGCGTTTGTCCGGCCTGCGGACGGCACACCGATATCCAGTCCAACGCCCACGGCTTCTTCGAACGCTGCCTCCGCTGCGGCGCGCTCATCAAAGCGCAAGTCAAGGAGGATGCGATCGTTGCGCGCGCCATCCTCACCGGCCGCGTCCGCGAAGCCCAGTCCTCCACCGGCCAGATCGCCGACCTCCTTTCCCGCCCCCCCTCGCCGATCGCAACGGCCGCCGCCATGCTCGCTCCCCCCCCCTCCCCCGCTCCCCTCCCTCCAGAGTCCCGTCTCTATGACCTTGTCCCAGCGGCACCTAAGAGCGTCACCACCATTCGCGACGCACTCCCGGATACCACCCCCATGCAGTCCAAGCTCGAACGCCGCGCCGCCCTCCGCCAGCAGCAGCAGACCCTGAGCATGGTCACCCTCTTCGGCTTCGGCATGATGGCCCTCGTCGCCGTCGGCGCCATCGCCCTCAAGTCCCGCGACTTCTTCCTCCGCTCCGTCACCGCCGCCCAACCCGGCGGCATCCACCTCGATGAGTCCAAGTGATTGCACCGCTTTAACCTGCGCCAACATCGACCGCACGCGCTGGCATAACCCGTCCGCGCCGCTATACTTCAGAAACGTTCCCCGTTTCTTCGCGAGCGCCGCATGAAGCCTGAAGATGTCCTCGAACTCCGCGAACCCAAGCTCAACAGCTTCGAGTCCATGTTTGTCCCCGCCGTCCTCTCCGGCCTCGGCACCACCATGCGGCACCTGCGCAAGTCCGTCGTCGGCGGCCACCGCACGATGCAATATCCTGAGGAACGCCGCGAGAATAAGGACGTTTTCCACGGCGGCATGGACACGCAGCGCTACCGCGGCGTGCACCGCCTGAACCGCGACGAACAGGGCCGCGTGAAATGTGTCGCCTGCTACATGTGCGCCACCGCCTGCCCCGCCCACTGCATCCACATCATCGGTGAGCAGGCCCCCTGGACCGACCGCGAAAAATATCCGGCGAAATTCGACATCGACGAGCTGCGGTGCATCTACTGCGGAATGTGCGAAGAGGCGTGTCCGGTGGATGCGATCGAACTGACCTACGAATACGACATGGTGGGGCTGACGCGCTCGGAGATGATTTTCGACAAGGAAAAGCTGCTGAGCGTGTACGACCGGACCGTGGCCAAGAAGCCGATGTAAGCGGATCTGCCAAAACTGAAGTTCCCCTCAAAACCGCGGAAAAACCGCGTTTTTTTTGTTTTGGCGTTCAGCGTGAGGGATGTCCTTTGCCGGCGAGTTCGACCAGTTGGATGTCGTAGATGGTGGCCTTGGAATTGTTGATGCCGATGGCGCAGAGTTTTTCGTCGGGGAGTTTCCAGATGGCGTAGCGGGCGAGGTCTTTGTAGTCGGTTTTCCATTGGGTGATGGGTTTGTCGTCGAGGAGGGCGCGGATCAGGTCTTTGTGGATCTGGAGGGTGAGGATGTAGCGGTGGTTGTTGGTGATGACGACGGGGGCGGCGGTGGGGTTGTCTTTGGCGATTTTTCCGGCGAGGCGTTCGAAGCGGGCGTCGCCTTTGACGTCGAGGGCGAAGCCGAAGGCTTTGCCGTGGGAGGTGAGGAGGATGGTGAGGGGGCCTTGGCCTTCGGTGCGGGTGAAAGTGATGCGGAGGTCGTATTCTTCGGGCGGGACGTAGGGGATGGCGATGAGTGCGTTGCGGCTGGGGGCGGTGCATTGCAGGACGCCGTTGATGAAGGACCATTTGCCGTCGATGGTGTCTTTGGTGATGTCGATGAGCGGGAGGAGGGCGAGGGTTTGGGCATTGGGAGTTGAGGCGGTGGCGGGCGTGGTGGCGTCGCCCTGCATGCGGGATTGGATGCGGGTGAGGGTGAGGCCGGCGAGATTGGGTTGTGCGAGGTGGTACCAGTCGCGGGCGTGGGCTTCGATGTGGGTGCGGGTGGAGTTGGTGGTGGTTTGGGCGTAGTCCCACCAGGCGTCGCCGAGTTGGGCTTGTTGGAGGCCGTCGGCGGGGTTCGAGAGGTCCAGCGTGGCGAGGTTGCGGAGGCGGGCGTCGCTGCCCATGGCGAGGTGGGGGAGGCCGATGGTCCACTGGCCTTTGCGGAGCGCGTAGAAGCGTCCGACGAAGAGGTGGGCGTCGGCATCGGCGGTGTCGGCGGCGAGATGCTCGAGCATCTTTTGGACTTTCGGATAGTCGGCGATGAGGGAGCGGAAGTCGAAGAGGCGCGGTTGAATGGAGGAGACGAAGGGGACGTTGCGGGTTTTGTTGGCAGCGCTTTCGGCAAGGTTGACGAATTGCTGGACGGAGGCGAAGTCGTCGAGGAGGGCGGCTTCGTCGGCGGTGTCGAGGGCGAAGCGGGCGGTGGCTTCGGCGGCGGCGGGGGAAGTGGCGGCGGCGTTGCTCTCGAAGAGGGTTTGTTTTTTGAGCGCGATGGGATCGAGGGTGTAGAGACGGGCGAGTTCGTTGGCGGCGGCGACGGCGGTGGTCGGATCGCCGGAGAGGGCGGCGAGTTCGATGGTGTCCTGGAGGAGGACGTAGCGGGCGGTGGGATCATCCCTGGTGGCGGCGGCTTCGGAGAGGAGGCGCTTGGCGAGGGCCTGGCGATCGGCGGGGGCGGTTTTGGCGTAATCGTCTTTGAACAGGGTGACGATCATCATTCGGGCGCGGTCCTGGGATTTTTCGTCGGGGATGGGGAGGAGCGCGGGGGCGGAGGTTGGTTGGGCGGGCAGGGTTTGGGCGTGGGCCGCGAATGCCACGAGGAGCGGCGTGAACAACACGGTGCGAAGGCGCATGAAGATGCCTCGATGTGGGTTGGCGGTATGGTAGCGGGGGAGTTAATCAAGCGCCAATCTTTTTCTTGTGAAAGATGTGTCAAGGCTCGGAGGTTGTCTCGTCGAATTTGATGTTGCCGGGGCTTGGGTCGAGGAAATAAATGCCGTACGTGTTTTCGAGCACGTCGAGAAGAATTTGGACATGGCCCCAGTTGTCTCCGAACTGGAAGTGTTTCTGCTGTCGCCAGTCTTCCATGACGTCGTCGGAAAATTCGGGGGGATAGTCCACGTATGCGCTCGCAAAATCAAGTATAAATGGAGGTTCGACGATGGTCATTTCGATGACGAGCAAGGCTTCGTCCGAATCCATCATTTGAGGGACGGCATGCCCAAGGACCGACCGGACCGACATTTCCGCAAGGCGGGCGTAGCATTCCCGTTCTCTGTTGAACGTTTCCGTATGCCGGAATACCTTAATGGCGGTTGCGGCGCTAGTCTGAAAAACAGTGCCATCTTTACCGCTGCCGAGCTTGCAATCCCTTCGGATTCGCCGGGCAGCGGCGTAAAGGTCCGCACGTACTTCCAAGCTTTCTTCGAAGAGGTTTGACATGGTTGCTCCCACTCCTTCAGGCGGCCACTCGGCGCGAGTCAGGCTGGAATTGCGCGTTGGGGAATTGCGGTACCGTCTAGCGCAGATTGGATCCGATCGACTTATTTTTCGCGAGCCAGTTGTACTGTTGGGTACAACGGGAGAAGTATTTGCGTCAATCGACGACAGTGAACGACGATGGATTGCCACGTGGTCGCCCAGCGATTCGCCGCGGGAAACGGTTCCCGTTGAAATCCGTGAAGCGAAGTAAACATCGCGATTTCGTGAGACTCTGCTGAGAATAGTCCCTTCAGGGAAGGAGCGGAAGTGGTCGAACAGAATTTTGCAGATCGGCTTTTGGCGGCGATAGAGGAGAAGAAGACGCCGCTGGTGGTGGGGTTGGATCCGGTGTACGAGAATTTGCCGGGGGCGATTTCGGGGCATCGGGAGCTCAATGATGGGGATGATGTGGAGGCGGGGGTGGATGCGATCCTGGAGTTTTGCACGCGGGTGTTGAAGATTGTGGCGCCGCATGTGGCGGCGGTGAAGATCAACTCAGCGTTTTTTGAGCAGTACTATTGGTATGGGGTGGAGGCGTTTTCGGCGGTGGTGCAGGAGGCGGCAGCGCATGGGTTGATCGTGATCAACGATGCGAAGCGCGGGGATATCGGGAACACGTCGGAGCGGTATGCGGTGGCGAGTCTGGCGGATCCGCAGTTTGCATCCATGGATGAGATGGTGGGGGCAGATGCGGTGACGGTGAGTCCGTACATGGGGAGCGATTCGGTTGGGCCGTTCTTGAAAGTGGCGAAGGAATTTAATAAGGGGGTGTTTGTTTTGGTGCGGACGAGCAATCCGGGGGCGGCGGAAATTCAGGACATGTTGCTGCAGGATGGGACGCCGGTGTATCAGCATGTGGGGAAGCTGGTGGCGAAGTGGGGGAGCGAGATGGTGGGCGAGCGCGGATATTCGGCAGTGGGCGCAGTGGTGGGGGCGACGAATGTGGGGCAGATGGTGGCGCTGCGC
>DATKPA010000075.1:0-50394 GCA_035524355.1 Phycisphaerae bacterium
GAAGAAAACGACGACGACACGACGACGAAGTGGAACCGCAGATAAACACGGATGAACACGGATGTTGGGAACTTGGGTCTAATGAATCTTGTCAGAAAAAGAAGAAGATTCCGGATAGTAATACGAACGACACGAAAGAGGTAAGTTGGAGAGCGACGGTTGGGGGTGTTGGGAAGCCTGGGCATGAACGGAATAAGCATGAGGTTGATTGGGAAGGTAAACAGTTACTGAGACTCGCGCCGAGCGCGCGTCGATCTTCGATCGGCGGCTAAACATTTCAGGGAATCGCTGATTCTCGTTTTCGGCTCTTTTTAACGCGGGGCCTTCCCTCTACAATGCCCGGCTCGAATTTCCTTCACCCCAACCCGAGGCCTCCATGGAAGTCGGAATCGTCGGTCTCCCCAATGTCGGCAAGTCGACCATTTTTAATGCGCTGACGAATGCCGGCGCTCTTGCGGCCAATTACCCGTTTGCGACGATTGAGCCTAATGTGGGGGTGGTTGCGGTGCCGGACGAGCGGCTGGAAAAAATCCGGGCGTGCATCGAATCGAAGAAGCTGGTTCCGGCGCTGCTGCGGGTCGTGGATATCGCGGGGATCGTGCGCGGGGCGTCGAAGGGGGAGGGCCTGGGGAACAAGTTTCTCTCGCACATTCGCGAAGTCGATGCCATCCTGCACGTGGTCCGGTGCTTTGAGGGGGGCGACATCACACACGTGGAAGGGTCGGTGGATCCCCTGCGGGACATCGATACGATCGATACGGAGCTCATCTTTGCGGACCTGGAGACGGTGGAGAAATCGATCGACAAGCAGCGGAAGCTGGCCCGCGCCGGCGACAAGGATGCCCTGGCGGCGGTCCCGATCATTGAGAGCGTAATCGCGAACCTGCAGAAGGGGGTGCCGGTGCGGGCGATGGGTCTGAAGGCGGAGGAAATGAAGCTGATCAAACCGCTGGGCCTGATGACGTCCAAAAAAGTTCTGTACGTTGCGAACGTTGATGAATCGGATCCGCTGGGCAAGGGTCCGCTGGTGCAGAAAGTGCGTGAGCGCGCGGCCAAGGAAGAGGGTGCCGTGGTGCCGGTGTGCGGGAAGCTGGAAGCCGAGCTGGCTGAGCTGCCGGCGGAGGACCGTGCGGTGATGCTGGCGGACTACGGGATGACGGAGCCGGCGCTGAACACGCTGGCGCACGAGGCGTATAAGATTCTCGGGCTGGAGTCGTACTTCACGGCGGGTCCGATGGAGATCCGGGCGTGGACGATTCCGGTGGGCGCGACGGCCCCGCAGGCGGCGGGCGTCATTCACACGGATTTCGAAAAAGGTTTCATCCGCGCGGAGATTTACAACTTCAAGGACCTGATGGAGCACAAGACGGAAGCGGCGATCAAGGCAGCCGGGAAGATGCGTTCGGAAGGCAAGACTTACGTGATGCAGGAAGGGGACATCGCCCACTTTCTCTTCAACGACTGAGGTGGGATGGGCGTTTAGCCCATGGTGCGTTTGCGCAGAAAGACCCGGGGGGAATGACCCATGCCCTACAATGTCCAGGCCATCCTCGTGGTGCTCCTCGCCATCGCCGGCTTTAGCGGCGCGACGTGGTCGTTCCTCCGCAACCGCCCGCGAATCAGCCTCACCTTTCTCCTTGTCACTGCTCTGTTCCTGCGTCTCTTCGCGGCCTCTTCGCACTACCTCCATCCCTGGGATGAACGCTACCACGCCCTTGTGGCCAAGCATCTGATCGAGCATCCGCTGGTCCCGACGCTGTACGACAACCCGCTCCTTGCGTACGACCCTGCCGACTGGGAAGCGAACCACATCTGGCTGCACAAGCCGCCGGTTTCGCTCTGGCTCATTGCTCTCTCGCTGAAGTTTTTCGGCACAACGCCCTTCGCGGTTCGCATTCCGTCGATTCTTCTGTCCACGCTCGGCATCGCACTTACCTGGTCCATGGCGCGCCGCCTTTTCAGCACGCGCATCGCCTTTCTCGCGGCCCTGTTTCACGCTCTCTGCGGCATTCTGATGGCCCAGTCCTCAGGCTGGTTTTCCACGGACCACGCGGACACGATCTTCATCTTTTTCATCGAACTCGGCGTGTTCTTCGCGGTGCTTCAGCGCGAGCGATTCCGGTGGCGTTATGCGATTCTCGCCGGCATTGCGATGGGACTTGCGCTGCTGACCAAGTGGGCGGCGGCCTTTGTCATTCTTCCCGTGTGGCTGGCGCTGATGTGGGACGTCCGTCCGTACTGGAAGACCGCGCTGGCCGGGCTGATGATGTTGGCCATCGCCGTGGCCATGGCGGCCCCGTGGCAGATCTACACGAGCCACGCGTTCCCCACCGAATACCGGATCGAATCCAGCTACAACTGGAAACACCTCTCCGCGGCCGTGGAAGATCACGACAACGGCATCCTCTATTACCTGCGAAAGTCGTATGAATTCTACGGCGTGCTCGTCTATCCCGGCATTCTCGTGGCGATCTTCCTTTTCTTGCGAAGGCGTTTTCCCAAGGGCGCCGGCGCGTTGCTTGTGTGGTTCGCCCTCACCAACGCCGTGTTCACCGTGGCCGCGACGAAGATGGGCGGCTACGTTCTGATCGCGGCCCCGGCGGTCTTCATACTCATGGCGCTCGTTCTCGCGTGGCTGCAGGATCAGGTTGAACGCAGACCGGAGACGCGGCGATGGTCCGGTGTCGCGTTCATGTTCTTCGCCGTCGCAGCCGGCGTTCCCATCATTCAGCGGCTCAACGTGTTCAATCACATTCCTCCGCAGCCCGCGTGGGTCGCGCCGCTGCATGCCCTTGAACGCCGGCTATCGAACACTCCAACAGTCGTGTTCAATGATCCGCACTCCATCGAAACGATGTTCGACACGAAGGCGATCGCCTACGGCACGCTGCCCACCGCGGAAGACCTACATAATGTTTGCGCCGCTGGCTATGCAATCGTCATCATTCACGAGCAAGGAAAGGCACTGGAATTCATTGCACCCGATAACGTGAGTGTCATCGAAGCGCCTGCCGCTCTTTGGGAAAAATAAGAATAAGGCACAATTATCGAACGCTGCGCGAGTGACTCGAGAGGGAGTTGTTATCAGCCGCACGTAATTCCCGCATTTTTTTGCCCCGCCCCTGTACGTATTTGAAGTTTGTTTAACTTCACAGGTGTTGTTAATCAGGGGTACCTCAATGGCAGTACGTCCGACGACTCTCGCGCTCGAAAACCTCGAGTCGCGGCTCAATCTTTCAACGTTGCTGGGGGGACGATTCGTAAGCGTGCCAGGATTTCATTCCATGGTGCAGGAGCGCAGCACACTCAACGGCCTGCAGAAGAAAACCGTTGCGGTGAAACCCAAGGCCGTCGTACCCCCGGCGGCGCCGACGGAACTAACGACGAGCAAGAACACCACGTCATCCATCCAGATCAATTGGAAGGACAACGCCACCAACGAAACGGGTTACAAACTTTATCGCTCCACCGATGGGTCGCATTTTTCCGCCATCGCCAACCTACCCGCGGGCGCGCAGAGCTACCTCGACAAGAATCTGAAAGCGGGGACGAGCTATTATTACAAGGTCTCTGCGTGGGATGCCGGGGGCGAAGTGATTTCCGGCGCTACGCACACCAGCACGACGAGGCCGTTGTCGGCTCCCACAAGCGTCCTGGTTTCCGGCATTACCAGCAGTTCGATCGCACTGAAATGGTCGGACAGTTCCAACAGCGCCAGCGGATTCCGCATCTACCGCTCAACGAACAATTCGGGGTACGCGCTCGTGGGTAATGTGTCGGCGGGGACATTCACGTTCACCGATACCGGACTGTCTGCGAGGACGAGGTACTCCTACGAAGTGAGCGCGTGGAATGGGACGAGCGATTTGAAATCGAAAGCGGTGAGCGCGACGACGCTCGCCGCGCCGCCGACCGCGCCGACCAATCTGGGCTTCAACAGCGTTACCACCACGGGCGTCGTTCTGACCTGGAGCGATTCGTCCACGAACGAGTCCGGCTTCCACGTCTACCGTTCCACCGACGGGGTCAATTACGCGCTCCTCACATCGCTGCCGATGAACAGCACCTCGTTTGCCGACAGCAACCTGAATTCGGGAACGTCGTATTGGTACAAGGTCGGCGCGTACGGCAGCACCGGTGAGGGTTTGAGCGCCGCCGCTTCGATCACCACGGCGATGCCCGTCCTGCAGGTGGCGACCGCGCCGGGCGGCGTGAGCTTTTCGAATGTCAGCTCGTCGAGCGTGACCGTGAACTGGACGGATTCGGCCAATGCGACGGGGTATCACATTTACCGGTCCACGGATGCGACCAATTACACGCTCGTTGGAGATCTTGGCGCGACGGCGGCTTCCTGGACGGACACGGGCGTTGCGGCGGGCACCACGTACAACTACGTGATCGGCGCGTATAATGCTGCCGGTGAATCGCAGACCGGCGCTCTTGCCGTCACGACCACCGTTACGGCGCCCGGCGCTCCGACCGACCTTGGGTTCAGCAACATCACGACCACGGCGGCCACTTTGAACTGGACCGCGCCAGCCGGCGGCGGACAAACCGGATACCACGTTTACCGTTCGACCGACGGCGTGAACTACACCGTGGTCGGGAACCTTGGGTCGAATGCCATTTCCTGGACCGATTCCGGCCTCGCCCCGAACACCGTCTATTCCTACGCGGTCGGCGCCTTCAACGCCGGCGGCGAGGCACAGACGGCCGGCACGGTGGTGACGACACTTGCCGGTGCCCCCAGCGCCCCGGCATCCATCAGCATCACCAACGTTACCAGCAGCGGGGTCACGCTGAACTGGGTCGCCCCCGGCGGTCAGACGGGCTACAACATCTATCGCTCCACAGACGGCGTGAACTTCACAGCCGTGGGCACGGCGAGCGCCACTGCGACGAGCTGGAACGATTCCGGCCTCTCCGGCAGCACGTCATACGTCTACGAACTCGGCGCCTTCAACGCCACCGGCGAGACGCGCTCGGCTATGGCGGGCGTGACGACCGCAGCGCCGCAGGCGCCCGTCACGCTGAGCACTCAGAACATGACTTCCTTCAGCGAACTGGTGATCACCGGCACGACCAGCGCCGACAGCATTTTTGTGAGTGAATCGGGATCGACTCTCAACATCCTGGCGAACGGCTATTCCTACTCTGAGCCGACGTCCTTCGGCGACCTCAAGATCTACGGCGTCAGCGGCAACGACACGATCACGGTCGATTCCTCCGTGAACATCGCCGCGCTCATTTACGGCGGCACCGGCAGCGACACAATTAAGAACCTCACCACCGCCAAGGCGACGATCGTCACCATCGGCGGCGGCACGAGCACCGTCACCGGCAATGGCATCAACACGGCGTACTGGGTGAATGCGGGGGACATCGTGCACTCCACGTCGGCGGAAGTGGCGCTCGGCGGCGTGAACCGCGTGTCGAGTTTCTACCAGCCGTTCTCCAGCGTCTCGACAAATTCCAACTACATTCCTGCGACGCTGCTCGGCCAGAATCTGCCGGACCCGACGGACTCGGGCGCTGAGAAACGTCTGACGAACTCGTCGTTCTTCGGTACGGGTCCCACCATGAACGACATCAACCAGGGGGGTCTGGCCGACTGCTACTACGTCGCCCCGCTCGCGTCGCTCGCCTATTCGGAGCCGCAGAAACTGATGAACATGGGAGTGGACCTCGGCGACGGGACGTATGCGGTGCGATTCATGCGCAACAGCGTGACCACGTACGTCCGAGTCGACGGAGATCTCGCCGCCGGTTATTACAACGGCGGCCTCGCGAACCAGCAGCCGGGCGCGAGCGGCAATCAGTGGGGCAGCATCTTCGAGAAGGCGTATGCGTTCTTCCGGACCGGCGCCAACACATATGCATCGCTGAACTGGGGATCGCAGGTGTCCACGTTCTTCGATCTCGGATTCTCGAGCTCGGCAATCGGGCCGGCATACAGCACGGCCGCAACGGTGCTCTCCACGATCAACACGCAGATTGCGGCCGGTCACGCCATTGCGGCGAGCACGAACGGCACGATCACCTCCGGTGCGCCGCTGATCGAGGCGCACGTCTACACGATCATCGGCGCGTACAAGGATTCCGGAGGGACCGTCTGGATCCAGCTCCGCAATCCGTGGGGCGTGGATGGGGCGGGCAACGACGGCAATCCGTACGACGGCCTCGTGACGATCAGCTTCGCGACGCTGCAGGCGAACTTCAACAGCCTGAACTACACGCTGGCCTGAGGGGCACGAAAGGAAATGGAGAGCAGCGCTTCCGGAAGCCTCGCCATCACCACCCCGGAACCCGCTTCCCTCGCCCTCTTTGCCGGCGCAACCATCGCCCATCTCGCAAAACGTCGCGCGCCTCGTTTTTAGCAAGGACATTTCCGGACCTCTCTTCCAATGCATCCGCCGCCCCCGTTGATGGCGTCAACACTCTCCGAAAACCCATGCAAAATTATTGATTCTATTTCCTTAACTTTGCTAATATGCGTTCGTCAGCCGTGCGGAACTTCCCCGGTTGAAACAATATCCCGACGTATCGAGAGAGCGGAGGAAATGTGAAATCAAAAGTCGCCGGCCTTATTGTGTGCGCTATCTGGCCGGCGGCCTCGCCCCTCCATGCCGCCGATA
This sequence comes from Phycisphaerae bacterium, assembly GCA_035524355.1. Taxonomy (GTDB): domain Bacteria; phylum Planctomycetota; class Phycisphaerae; order WQYP01; family WQYP01; genus DATKPA01. The sequence continues at coordinate 6,636 of DATKPA010000075.1, forward strand.
TCCTCTCCTCCAAGCGCGGCTTCGCAGACACCGGCGCCTATTACGGCGACATCCAAGCCACCAACGCCGGCTGGTACTACAACTGGGGGACAGCGCCGAGCAACATCGGCAACTACAACGCCAACTTTTACTCCATGATTTGGGGTTCCGGGCAGTCGTCCGACGGCACCATCAATTATGCCCTCTCCGTCACATCCCAATATCTCCTCGGTTTCAACGAGCCCGAACGCTCAGACCAATCGAACCTGACCGTCTCGCAGGCCACTTCCATTTGGGACAGGATGTACACCGACACCGTCGCTTACAACTCCGCTCATGGAACCAGCATCAAGCTCGTCTCTCCCGCCGTGTCCGACACCGGCGCCGGTGAGGCGTGGCTTCAGAGCTTTATGGCCACCGAGAGCAGCAAAGTCGACGCCGTCGCCTTCCACTGGTACGACGACAGCACCACCGATGGCGCCCAGGCCGCCAGTGATTTTGAATACAAGGTCCAGTGGTATCACAATACATTCAACAAGCCCGTCTTCATCACGGAGTTTGCAAACCACGACTGGAGCGGCAGTCAAAGCCAGTCCGCCATGATCGCCGCAAACACCCAGATGCTCAGCATTGTCGTTCCCTGGCTCGAGTCGCAAAGCTACGTCGTCGGTTATTCCTGGTACAACTGGTTCAGCGACTCCGCCCTCTTCTCGACCACCGGCTCCACCCTAACGCCCACCCAGTTGGGCTGGAATTACAACGGTGCCATCGCCTCCGGCTCCACCGTAGACCTCGCAGGGCAGGACATCGGCGAGCACGTCGCCGATCTCACGGGGGGCACCCTGACGATGTCCTCCGCCGGCACCGTCCGCTACATCAATGCGCTCAGCGGCACGAGCTACATCACCGGCACCGTCAACTGGGGCCTCAACGCCTCCACCAACTGGGCCCGCATCCAGTCCGGCGCCACACTCGATAAAACCGGTTCCAACACCATCACGTTCATCGCCCCCGTCTCCAACGACGGAACCCTTCAGGTCGCGCAGGGCGTCCTCAGCCTCAATTCCGCCATGTCCGGCACCGGCTCGCTTTACATCTCGAGTACCGGTGACAGCACGGGTTCCACCGCACGTTTTGAACTCAATGGCAACATCAACATCCCCCACCCCATCACCTTTGCCCAGCGCACTGACCCCGGCAACTCCGATGGCATCCGCAACGTCAGCGGAAACAACACCCTCAGCGGACCCATGACGATCACCGTCGGCGGAAACCAGGCACGAATCGAATCCGATGCCGGTCTCCTCACTCTCGCCGGCCCTGTCTCCACCAATGCCACTTCCGCACGGAACCTCTACCTCCAGGGCAACGGCAATGGTGTCGTCAGCGGCGTCATCTCCAACAACCCCTCCAACGCCAACGGCACCATCAACCTCTACAAGCAAGGCTCCGGTACCTGGACACTCACTGCCGCCAACTCTTACGGCGGCAACACCACCATCTCCGCCGGCACCCTCCAACTCGCCCAGATCTCCTCGTCCACGGTCGCCGCCACCGCGGTCGCCAATTACACCTTCGACAACGTTTCGGGCAGCACCGTCGTCAACTCCGGCACCGGCGGTGCTGGCATGAACGGTGCCCTCGTCAACGGCGCCACGGTCGTCTCTGGCGGCCGCTTCGGCAACGCCCTCAGCCTCGCCAGCGGCGCCTACCTCAACATCAACAGCTTCATCACTTCCATGGGAAACACCGGCAACTGGTCCGTCGCCGCCTGGGTCAAGACCTCCACCCCCGGCGGAACCATCCTCTCCAAGAGCATCAACGGCAGTTGGAGCAACGGAAATTCCATCTTCTATCTCGGCGACGGTTCCGGCGCTGGCGCCGGCGGCATCCCCAGTGCCGTGCGATACGCCGGCGGCTTCTACCAGGCGTCCACGGCCGGCACTTCTGTCACCGACAACAACTGGCACCTCGTCACCTATGTCAACAATGCCGGCAATTACGCCATCTACGTCGATGGCGCCGCCCAGTCTCTCGCCGACGGCTACAACGGCTTCTCCAACAACGACTCCAGTTCCACCGTCCGCATCGGCGCCACCACCGACAACGTCGCCTCCGATGGCACCGTCAATTTCAACGGCCTTCTCGACAACGTTCAGATTTACAGCCAGGCCCTCACCGCCCCTCAGATCGCCGCACTCTATCTCACCAACACCACTGGCCTGCTCCCCTCCTCGACCAACGTCTCCATCAGCGCAGGCGCCACTCTCGATGTGAACGGCACCGTCCAGCAGATCGCCGGTCTCACCGGCGCCGCCGGATCTGCCGTCACCCTCGGCAGCGGTCAGCTCACCATCAACTCCTCCAGCAATACCCAGTTCGCCGGCACCATCTCCGGCAACGGCGGCTCCATTGTCAAACAGGGCTCCGGCTTTCTCACCCTCTCGAGCGCCAACAACTACTCCGGCGGCACCACCGTTACCTCCGGCGGGCTTATTGCCGCCAACCCTTACGCCCTCGGCACCGGCGGCCTGACCATCCACTCTTCCGGCAATGTCCAGCTCCAGGGCGGCCTGGGCAAGGCCGTCGTCCTCCCCTCGCTCACCTTCGATGGTTCCCCGGGCAACTGGCTCGGGAGCCTCGACCTTACCAACAATAAACTGATCGTCGAGGCCGCCGTCAGCCACGCCTCCGCACTCGCCAACCTCCAAAGTCAAGCTCACTCGGTCCTCACCAGCTCCACCATGGCTGCCAACTACGGCATCGCCGTCATCGATAACAGCGCGCTGGCCAACCCCTTCGCCACCTTCGGCGGCCAGAACGTGGACGCCAACTCCATTCTCGTTTCCCCCGAACTCCTCGGCGACGCCAACGCCGACGGCCACGTCGACCTCACCGACCTCTCCACCGTCCTGAACAACTTCGGCACCTCTACTGCCGCCTGGACCTCCGGCAACTTCGACGGTGCCCCCACCATCGACCTCACCGACCTCTCCGCCGTACTCAACAATTTCGGCCTCACCAACCCCAGCGCCACCGCCATCGCCTCCGCGGCAATCACCATCCCCACCCCCGAACCAACGTCCCTCTCCCTCCTCCTCCCGGCCACCCTCCTCCTGCGCCGCAAACGCTGAATCCCCACATTTCCTATCGACAATGAGGGGAGATTGCCAATGACGTACCCACACCTTGGCAATCTTCCCCTTCGGACGTTGCCAAACGCCCGCGCCCCGCTACAGTGTCACGGATGCCCGATCCTATCCTGAAAACTGAAGCAATCACCCGCGAAGTCTCCGGACGCCGAATTGTCGACGGCATCACCATGCAGGCATTCCGCGGCCAGATCCTCGCCATCATGGGGCCCTCCGGCTCCGGCAAATCCTCATTCCTTCGACTCCTCAACCGTCTCGACGAGCCCACGGCCGGCTCGGTCCTTCTCGACAACACCGACACCAAATCCCTCCCCCCGCGCGAACTTCGCCGCCGCGTCGGAATGGTCCTGCAGTCCCCCTTTCTCTTCCCCGGCACCGTCGCCGACAACATCGCCTTCGGCCCGCGCCAGCGCAACGAGGAGTTCACCCCGCAGCAGATCGACCAGCTCCTCGACCACGTCCGCCTCTCCGGCTACGCCGACCGCGATGCCGGCCGCCTCTCCGGTGGCGAAGCCCAGCGCGTCAGTGTCGCCCGCACCCTCGCCAATCGTCCCGACGTCCTCCTCCTCGACGAACCCACCAGCGCCCTCGACGCCAATGCCAAGAACGACGTGGAACGGCTCATCGCCCGCATCGTGATCGAACACAATCTCGCGTGCATCTTCGTCACGCACGACCCCGAGCAGACGCGCCGCATGGCCGCCCGCCTCATGATTCTGGTTGCCGGAAAACTGGAGCGCATCGGCTCCACCGCGGAAGTCCTGCAGATGGCCAGAGAAATCCCGCTCGGCTCCAGCCACCCCCCGAACTCCCCCTCATCCCAAAGGTGAAGCATGTTCGAATGGTTCCACGATCATCCGCTGACGGTCCGCATCATTCAGGCGGCTATCGTCTCCGGCGTCGCGCTCGCCGTCGCTGACTACGGCCGCCGTCAGGGCATCATGCTCCTGGGCCAAACCGCCATCGCGATCCTCCGCGGGCTCGTGCAGATCATCGCCGTCGGCCTCGTCCTCGTCTTCATCCTCCCCAAGCCCCCGATCATCAGCCTGCCCGTCCTGGTCCTCATGATCCTCACGGCCGCGATCATCGCTGGCCGCCGCTCGCGCAACGCACCGGGCGCATACCAGGCCGCCCTCTACGGCATCTCGCTGGGCTCCGCCTCCATCATCGCGCTCATGTCCCTCGTCGGCGCCATCAAATTCTCCGTTGAAGAGATCGTTCCCATCGGTTCGATGCTGATCGCCAACACCATGAACACCGCCGCGCAGGCCCTCGAACGGTTTCGTTCCGACGTCGCCTCGCACGTCGGCCCCATCGAAGCCGCACTTGCGCTCGGCGCCGATCCCGCCACCACCGTCCGCCCCTACGTTCGTGCCGCCGCGGAGTCGGCCATGATCCCCCGCGTCGACAACCTGGCATCCCTCGGCATCGTCTGGATCCCCGGACTCATGGCCGGCATGCTCGTCCAGCACGGCAACCCGATCGAAGCGGCGATCTACAACTTCTCGGTCATCGCCATGATTTACGCCTCGTCCGGAATCGCCGCCACCGCGACGCTCAGCATGGTCCGGCACCGCGCCTTCACCCCCGCCGGCCAGCTCCTGATCCGCCCCGCCGAAGCCAAAGCCAATCCGCACTCACCCTCCGCCTACCGCAAACTCGCCCCTACCAAATCCCGCTGACTCCAGCACCCCTGATAACACTGCTACCACTGCTACTACTGTTATCACTCACCACCCGAGCCACCCCGTCAGCGCCAACCCCCCAACAATCCCTAACACCGGAACCCGCCAAAAGACCAGCAACCCAAACGCCACCACCCCCGCGGCCACATCCCGCGCCGACTTCACTCCCTCCAAAAACACCGGCGAATACCACGCCGCCAGCAACACTCCCACCACCGCCGCATTCGCCCCGCGCAACCCCGCCTGCGCCCACGCTGTCCTGCGCAGCCGATGCCAGAACGGCAAGGCCCCCCCAATCAACAACCACGCCGGCAAAAAAATCGCGAGCAAACACCACAACCCATTCACCCACGGCGCTATTCCCGACCGATGCATCGCCGCACCCAGGTACGCCGAAAATGTAAACAGCGGTCCCGGCACCGCCTGCGCCGCTCCATACCCCGCCAGAAACTGATCATCCGTCACCCACCCCCGCGGCACGACCTCCGCCCGCAGCAGCGGCAACACCACGTGCCCTCCGCCAAACACGAGCGAGCCGCTGCGATAAAAACCATCAAAAATCTTCCACGTCTCGCTCCCCGTTGCCGCCGCCACCGCTGGCAAAGCTATCAGCAGCGCAAAGAACACGAGCAGCGCTCCCGCCGCCACGAGATGCGTCCGCCACACCCCATTGTCCTGCAGCGTCGGCACGGTCGCCCCAAGATCCCGCCGATACAGCATCCAACCCACCATCGCCCCGCCGGCAATAATCCCCAACTGCACGATCGCGCCCGGCCACGCCAGCAGAATCGCCGCGGCCGCCAGACAGGTGCTCAACCGCGCCCGATCCGGACACAAATTCTTCCCCATCCCCCACACGGCCTGCGCCACCACCACCACCGCCGCCAGCTTCAATCCATGCAACCACCTCGCATGCGACAAATCCCCCACATGCGCCACCCCATACGCAAAGGCAATCATCATCGCAGCCGAAGGCAACATAAAACAAAGCGACGCCACCAATGCACCAATCACGCCCGCCCGCCGCATCCCCAGTGCAAAGACCACCTGGCTGCTCGCCGGCCCCGGCAAAAACTGGCACAACGCCACGAGGTCCGCAAACTCCGCATCCGATATCCAGTGTCGCTTCTGTACAAATTCCGTGCGAAAGTAGCCGAGATGCGCAATCGGTCCCCCAAAGCTGATCAGCCCCAACTTCCCAAACGCGCCAAAAACCTCCGCCAGTCTTCCCACCCACGAAAGGCGCTCTCCCGCATCCCCCACCACCAAATCAGTGTTCTCAACGCGATCACTCTGCATATTCCACTGAATTAAGTGATTGCCTGATTAATTGGGGACTCGTCGGCGCCTGGGTTTGGATTCTGTTGCGGCGCGGCCTTCGTCTTCGGTGAGTCGCTGGGCGCTTCTTTCGGCGTGGGCGCTGTGCAATTCATGTTGAAGTTTGATCATTTCGCGGCGGATGCGGGTGGCGATTTCGTCGGGGGACCACTGACGCCACGTGGCGGGCGCGATGGGTTTCCCATGGCAGATGCGGATGCGGCCGCCGAAGAAGCGGGGGATTTTTCTGTCGCGGGGCCAGGCTTCGAAGGCGCCGTCGATGACGACGGGGAGGATGGAGACTTCGGATTTGCAGCGGTTGAGGATGAGGGAGATGCCGGGGGCGAGTTGGCCGATGGAGCCGTCTTCGGAGCGGGTGCCCTCGGGGAAGACGTTGACGATGTAGCCCTGTTGGAGACATTCAACGGCGGTGCGGATGGCGGTGAGGTCGGCGTGGCCGCGTTTGACGGGGAAGACATTCCAGAGTTCGAGGAGGTAGTGGAGGAAGCCGCCCTTGAAGAGCGTGTCGCGGGCCATGTAGTGGATCTGGCGGGAAGGGGCGATGCCGATGAGCCAGGGGTCGAGGAAGGATTGATGGTTGGTGACCATGAGCACGCCGCCGGTTTTCGGGATGCGTGCCTGGCCGGAGACGTGGAGGCGGAAGAGGAGCATGGCGGCGATGCGTGAGAGGAGCCGGCCGACGTTCCACGAGAGGGCTTGGAATTTGGAAGTGCCTTCGCCGCGGTAGGTGTAGGGCCGTGCCTGCGATAACGAGCCGCTCTTTGTGGGTGAAGGGGCGGCACTTGGCGTGTTGGCGGGGTCAGTTGGCGCGGGGTCCACGGTCAGTGCGCTCCGGTGGTCGTGGAGGGGGAGTGGGATTGGATGTGTCGGACCATGGCGTCGACGGTTTCGTCGAGGGTGAGATCGGTGGTGTCGAGTTCGATGGCGTCGTGGGGGCGGGCGAGAGGGCCGACGGCGCGCACCTGGTCGCGCATGTCGCGCTGGAGGATTCGCTGAAGGACATCCTGAAGTTCGACGGAAATGCCGTTGGCGGCGAGCTGCGCGATGCGGCGGCGGGCGCGTTCTTCCGGGTGGGCGTTCAAATAGAATTTGAACTGGGCATGGGGGAAAACGATGGTCCCCTGGTCGCGCCCTTCGGTGACGAGGGAACCGGCCGCCTGGCCGATGAGACGCTGCTGGCGGACGAGTTCTTCGCGGACCCAGGGGTTGTCGGCGGCGACGTATGTGACTTCCGTGATCCGGGGCTGGCGGATGGCGTCGGCGACGTTTCGACCATTTAGCAGGATGGTGGCGGGTGTTTTGGTCCAGTCGAACTTAAGTGAAAGGAGACGGGCACGTTGCGCGATCTTGTCGGGGTCGTCGAGGATTCCCTGTTCGAGTGCGTCAAGAGCGACGGCGCGGTACATGGCGCCAGTATCGAGGTGGGGAAGCGAAAGGCGGGCGGCGAGCTGAAGAGCAGCGGCCGATTTACCGGAACCAGCGGGTCCATCTATGGTTACGATCAAGTCGGGTTACCTTTTTACAAGCGGCTTACGTACATTTCCAGCAACAATTTGGGTAATTTAGGAAATTTTTCTGGAAAACGTATTTAGGTGCCGATAAGGTTATATCAGCGGAACGAGAAACACAACTGTCAGGCTCGTTCGGTCGTAATCCTGTTGGTTGTGAAATCTCGAAGACCACTCGTTTCGCGAGTGAACGTGCTATTTTCTCCCCTCCGGTAGGCGAAGCTCCATCCCAGGCCTTCGCCTACTTTTTTTATGCGCGGAGTGGATGAAAATGAAGGGGGAAAGAGGGCAAAGCCGCGCGAAGAATCGCCGATTATCTATTTGGCTGAGGTTCCATTCGTGATGTAGAATCGATGCGGAATCACTGCGTTGAGAAGACCAATTGCATCAGGAGAAGGCAATGAAGACCTACCGTCGTCGGTTCGCATCGTGGTGGCGTGGTTTTTCGGGCTTGAGCGCGGCGGGTGGGAAGGGGATTGCGTCGTACGTGCGGGTTGGGCTGGAGGGGCTGGAGCGGCGCGAGTTATTGACGACGGCGACTGCGATCCAGGTAGTTGTTCCGAGCAGCGTGACGGCTGGAGTGGAGTCGGTGCAGGCGCTGCTTGTGGATGGTTCATCGCAGGTTGATACGAGCAACAACGCAGCGGTTTCAATTTCCATTACGAGGGCTGGATCGACAGTTACGCAGACGGTAACTGCCGCCGCTGTAAACGGCGTGGCGACGTTTACGAACATTGATCTGACTCTGGCGGGGAATTATTCGTTTCAAGCGGTGGACGCGGCGGATGGTTTGAGCGGGTCCGGAGCGACCACGGCGGTTGCGGGGCCTGCGGCGAAACTGGTGAGTGGGGTTCCGCCGCAGAATATTACGTTGACGTCGGGCGGGAGTGTGGGATTCTTTGTCGACCTTGAGGATCAGTTCGGGAATGCAGTTGCGGGCGATGGGTCCGTGGCCACGCTGCAATTGCTGAGTGCTCCGGCTGGTGGAAGCATGACTGGACCAACAACGGTGACGATGTCGCCGAACGTGGCGAATCAATTCTGGCCGGAGCAATTCGCTGGTCGCGGCGTTTTCCAATTACAGATCACGGATGGTTCGCTGACGCCGTTGACGGAGACCGTCACGGTCGCACCAAGGCCGACAGTGCTGCATAGTTTTGCTGGAGGCGGGGACCCAGTGAACGGGAGCGGGCCGGGCTCGCTTGTCTTCGACAGCGACGGCAACATGTTTGGGATAACATCCTCGGGCGGCGCCAACGGGACGGGGACGCTTTTTGAGATCACGCATGACACGCATCAGTTCGTGACGCTGGCCTCGCTTGATGCTACGTGGGCGGAACTCCCGTCGGCGCCCGTGGTGGACAAGTCGGGAAATGTGTATGTCGCCACGTCGCAAAATATCGTCGAACTTCCGCGGGGGAGCAACACGCTCAAGACGATTTATAATTTCAAATATGACGGCGAATTCAACGCGGCCCTTACGGTCGATGCGAGCGGGAATCTTTACGGAATCGCGCACGGGGAAGACGGGAGGGAATCTGTTTTCGAGTTGAAAGCAGGAGCTACGCAGCCGACGACCCTTGCCGACCTCGGCCAGGTGGCATCGTTTGCTGGGGGAGTCACTCTGGATGGGGCGGGAAATGTGTATGGTCTGGTCAACATGGACGGGGGAGCGAACGGGAGGGGATTTGTGTTTGAGGTGGTGAAAGGGGCGAGCGCGAGCACGACTCTGGCGAGTTTTGATGCGGCGACGAATCAAATATCGAGTGACATCGCCGTGGACCCGCAGGGGGATGTGTATGGGGTCACGAACGAGGGGATTTACGAAATCGTCGGCGGCAGCGGCAGGATGACGAGCCTTTTCACGTCTAGTAATCCGCAGGCAGCGGGTTGGAACTTGCCTTGGTCTGGAGTCATGCTCGATAGCGCGGGGGATCTTTTCGGAACTTCACCCTCTTATGGCGATGCCAGTATCGCAGGTGGTTCGGTTTATATGCTGCCGGCGGGAGGGACCACACCCGTCTTGCTCACTCTGTTTGATTCGACGGATGGCCTATACCCAGGTTCTCTCACGGTCGACGGCGATGGCAACCTTTACGGTTCTACATCAGCGCTGCCTGCGACGTTGACCGCCCCTGCCTACGGGGGAAATATCTTCGAAGTGGCCAATGTGGCGACGGTGTATCACCTCGTCATTTTGCAGCAGCCGTCGACGGTGGTCGCGGGAGACACGCTGGGCGATGTGCAGGTGGCGGTGGAGGATGCGGCGGGGAATATTGTGTCGTCTGACAATTCGAACATCACGCTGGCGTTGCGCCCCGGGGATTATGGAGGGATCGCGACGGTGCAGGCGGTGAACGGAATTGCCACGTTCTCCGGGCTTACGCTGACGCAGGCGGGGGACTTTACCCTGCGTGCGACGGATGGAATTTTCAAGGCGGCGACGGGCGATCTGGAAGTGCTGGCGGGTGCGCCGGCGAGCATTGGATTCGTCTCGGTTCCTGGGCAGGTGACAGCGGGGAACAACTTTAATTTGGCGGCGCAGGCGTACGACGTGTACGGGAATCCGACGACGACGTTTCCGGGGATCGTTGCGCCCAGCGGCGGCATGAAGCCGATGGCGCGGATGTTTGCGGCCGACGTGGGGGCGGGAGGGGGAGTGTCGCGGCTGTCGGTGGTGGGTGGTCCGAGCGGGGCGTCGATGGCGGTGTCGTCGATGTCGGCGACGAATGGGAGAGCGGTTTTCGGTGTGAAATTGTTGAAGGCGGGGAGCTATACGCTTCGGCTGGATGATGGTGCGTTCTCGGCGGAGACGTCGACGGGATTGACGGTGATGGCGGATGCGGCGCATCCCCATATCGCGTTTGTGCAGCAGCCGACGCAGAGTTTTGTCGGTGCGCGGATGGCGCCGATTCGGGTGGAATTCCAAGATGCGTACGGGAATCCGATCAATCGGGGCGGAGCGATTCAATTGTCGATTGCGAGTGGGCCGTCGGGAGCACTGAAGGGGCAGACGACTGCGCAAGGCGTTGAGACGGTGTCGTTCAACAATGTGTCGCTGGGGAAGAACGGCACGTACAAGCTGCAGGCGAGTTTTAACAAGACGACCGCGGTGTCGAACCCCTTTAGCGTTTTTCTGCCGGCGGCTCAGTTGAAGGCTTCGAACGTTAATGCGGCGGTAGCGGGCGGCGCGATTGGGCCGGTGACGGTGCAGGCGGTGGATAGCACGGGGAAGGTGGTAACGCAGGATCATTCGTTTGTGACGGTGTCGATTGTGGGGGGCGGGACGTTGCTGGGCGCGACTCGCGTGGAGGTGGTGAATGGGGTCGCGACGTTCCGCGGACTTTCCACCACGAAGGCGGGGACGTACAAACTGATCTTCAGCGATGGGGCGTTGAAGACGGCGACGACGAATAGTTTTGTGGTGACGCCGAACCTGGCGTCGGCGCAGTTGAAGCTGTTGAAGCAGCCGGTGTCGGGGGTGGCGGGGAAGGTGCTTTCGCCGGGGATTTCGGTGGAGGTGGTGGATCGGTTTGGGAACCTGGTGACGACGGACAGTTCGCCGGTGGTGCTATCGATTGCGCAGAAGCCGAGCGGAGGGAGCATTTCGGCCGGAGCGACGGCCAATGCGAACAAGGGAGTGGCGACGTTTGGTTTGACGATTCTGAGCAAGGCTGGGGAGTATGTGCTTCATGCGACGGATTTGAGTCTTGCGATCAAGACGCCGCTGACCATTAACCTGACGGCAATATAGCCTCCGCTTGGTCATCTTCGCATCATCTTTGGGTTTGTAGACTCGTGCATTGAAGGCTCCTCAGCCGTGGCAGCCAGGCATTTTTGCCGGAATTCTGGTCCACTCTCAGGGAAGCTCGATGCACAAGATGTTATTGGTGGCCACGCTTGTGGCCGTGGTGGTTGGGTCGATCATCATCGGGGTTCAGTCCAGCCGGAAGGTCGTCGTGGCGATGAATGCGGGGGGCGATACGAATGTGCTGGATTCGTACATGGTTTTCCTGCCGTCGCTGATCCGCCATCATGCTCCGTATACGGATGATACATTTCCGCTGCCGCCCTTTGCGATGCTGTTCGTGGCGCCGTTGACGTGGCTGTCGCGACCGACCGCCCAGGTCGTGTGGGCCGCGTGCAAGCCGCTGTTGTTCGTGCCGAGTTTTCTGTTGGTGTTGTCGATGGCGCGGCAGGCCGGCGCGGAAATACGATATCCCGCGTTGATCCCGATCATCATTGCCGTTTTCTTCCCGGTGTTGGGGGATGTGCAGGAAGGTCAGATGAACCTCGTGATGTTGCTGCCGCTGACCCTGGCGCTTTGGAGCGCGCAGAAGACGGGGCCGCGAAGCGATCTTGCCGCGGGCCTGCTTCTGGCGATGGCGATTTGCATCAAGGTGACGCCGCTGGCGTTTTTGCCGTATTTCGTGTGGCGCCGGAGATGGGGAATTGTGGCGTGGACGCTGGGCGGGATCTATTTGTGGCTGGTGCTCGTGCCGAGCATCTTCTTCGGCTGGGGCCAGAATCTGGCGTGGCTGACGCAGTGGTCGAACATCATGATTCGGCCGTACGTGTTTCACTCGGCGATCAAGTTCTCGAATGGAGAATCGATTCCGGAGTTGATTGCGCGGCTGTTCAGTCATGCGCCGGCATGGACCACGCACGATGGCCACGGGCAGGCCATTCAACATTACATGAATATTTCGGGCCTTTCCGAAGGCACGGTTCACTCGATTGGGCGGATCGTTCTGGGGGCCATCGGGGTGGCGGGGGTGTGGTGGATGCGCCGGCCGCTGACGGGCTTCCTGAGCCGGCGCTATGTGATGGAAGTGTCGTGCGTGGTGGCCTTCATGCTGTGGGCGTCGGAGCGCACATGGGTGCATCATTATGTCTCGGCGATCATTCCGCTGATGGCGGTGGGGATCATCGCGAGTGATCCTGCGGCCACGAGGGTGAGCCGGAAATGGGCGTGGGCGGCGCTCATCGGGGCGGCGATTCTCATCCCGTTCACGTCGGATCTCGGCAGGCTGTTTGGGCATGACGGCCAGCGTTATGTGGAAGGGGTGGATTTTGTGTTGTTCGCGTCGCTGGGGCTGGCGGCCGCGATTGTTTTCGCGGAAAGGAACGGGCGCCAGGTTGTACCAGGTCGTGATGAAATGCCGATTGCCCTGGGGCTCATTTCGCGGGAGCCGGTCGTCGGCATGACTTGATCGTGGCGAAGGGGCGGGGGAGTTCGAGAATCTGCATAAAATCATTGGGCCGGGCGCATTGGCTGCACTGAGAATGTTTGCGCCACGGCGAGGCCTTGTTCACGGTGGCGTACACCTTGTGCGCGGGATTGCCATGTGGGAGTATGGGGCGAGCTCTTGTGTTCCTTAATGGAGTGTTGCTGTGAGCTTGCTTGATACGGTGTTGATGTGGATCGGGAAGAATGAGAAGCGGTGGCTGGGAGACTTGAAGGGATTCCTGGGGATAGCGAGCGTGTCGGCGCAGCCGGAGAAACATGGGGCGGATACGCGGGCGGCGGCGGAGTGGACGAAGGATTATCTGCGGACGATCGGCTTTGATGTGGAGATGATTGAGACGGGAGGGGGGAAGGGGAATCCGTGCGTGCTGGCGACGACGCCGGAGAATCGCGCGCCGAAGGATGCTCCCCATGTTTTGATTTATGGGCATTACGATGTGCAGCCGGCGGAGCCGCTGGAGTTGTGGGAGACGCCTCCGTTTCAGGCGACGGTGAGGGACGGAAAGATTTTTGCACGCGGGGCGTCGGATGACAAGGGGCAGGTGCATTGCCACCTGGCTGCGCTGACGGCGTGGAAGGAAATCAACGAGGGTTTCCCCTGCCGCATCACCGTGCTCCTGGAAGGCGAAGAAGAAGTGGGGTCGCAGCATCTGCTGGAGGTTGTGCGGGCGAAAAAGGAGTTTTTGAAGACGGCCAAAGTGCTGCTTATTTCGGATTCGCATATTTTTGCGAAAGGCGTGCCTTCGATTACTTATGGACTTAGGGGATTGGTGGCGGTCGAGTTTGCGCTGAAGGGTGCGAAGACGGATCTTCATTCGGGGTTGTATGGCGGGGCGGTGGTGAATCCGGCGCATGCGCTGTGCGAGGTGGTGGCGAAGCTGCATGATGAGAAGGGGCGGGTGACGGTGCCGGGGTTTTATGATGGGATTCCTGAGGTGACGGAGAAGGAGCGGGAGATGTGGAAGGGGTTGCCGTTTTCAGAGGAGGAATATCGGCGGGAATTGGGGTTTGCGCCAGGAAATCCCTCCCGAGGTTTGTATGGGGAAGCAGGATATTCGGCGCTGGAGCGGAAGTGGGCGCGGCCGACGCTGGAGGTGAATGGGTTGACGAGCGGGTATCAGGGGACGGGGAGCAAGACGGTGTTGCCGAACCGTGCGAGCGTGAAGATCACGTGCCGATTGGTGCCGGGGCAGGATCCGGAGCGGATTGGGGATGCGTTGGTGAAGTATATAAAGGAGATCACGCCGAAGGAGGTGGAGTTTGAGCTGGTGTATCGGTTGAAGGGGAGTCCGCCGGCGATAACGCCGATCGATTCGCCGGCGATGAGTGCGGCGGCGGAGGCGATGGAGGTGGCGTTTGGGAAGAAGCCGGTGTTTCATCGGGATGGGGGGAGCATACCGGTGGTGGCGTGGTTCAAGGAGGAGTTGGGGGTGGATACGGTGTTGATGGGGTTCGGGCTGCCGGACGATTGCATTCACGCGCCGAACGAGAAGATGGATTTGGAGCAGTATTACGCGGGGATACGGGCGTGCGCGGTGGTGTATGAGAAGCTGGGGGAGCGGTTGAAGTAACGCACCGTTGGGCATCAGCGGATGGCCGCCTGAGGGCAGAACTGCATAAGCCAAAGGGACCGGAGTTCAAATTGAGGTTTCCCTCTCCTCGTGAAGAAATGGGAAAAAAGTTTTTGACTGAGTGCGGATTTGGAGTAGATTTCGGCGTCTTTCGTCATTTTTTAGCGGCAAGTGCCATCTCGAAGGCCAGAGGTTCTATCCAGAGGTTCTATCTGGGGCACTTTCCGGGGAGAAGATGGGAAGTCTCGGCAGCGATAGATCCAAGGTTTCCCTTTCAATATGTTGCGAGTTTGTGGTTTTCGTCCGTTTAGAAAACCGGGATGGCGTTCTGCCATGAGGAGAAAGAATGAAAGCTTCTGGGAGGAGCCACCATGCGCGGTACGAACGTGGGATGACATCGCTGAAGCGGCGTTCTGTTTTGATGGTGCTGGCGGTGGCGCCGGCGGCGTTATGGGTTCCTGGGTCGGTGACTGGGGCGACGCTGACATGGACTGGGGGCGCGAACGACGGACTTTGGAGCTCGGGAAATAACTGGTCCAACTCAACGGCGCCGGCGACGGGGGATGTCATTTTCTTTGGATCGACGATCGGGGCGACTGGACTGCTCACGGATGATGATCCCGCTTCCATCGTGTCGCTGGCATTTGGAGGGCCTGCGGATGTAGCCGGGGCGGCGTCGGCGTTCACGTTCAGTGTGGGAGGGAGCGCGGTGAATTTGAACATCACCGGGAGCCTTGGGGATCATTCGGCGAACGGGAACGTGCAGACGTTTAATTTGCCGGTGGCGGCCGGAAGTATGGCGTACTCGGGCACGGGCAACAGCATCATGGTGTTCAACAGCGGGGCAACGGTGAGTGGCGGCTTGGCGAGCACGACGAACGGGGTGGCGGATACGTTGGCGATCGGAACGGGCGCGGCGGTTACATTTGGAGCGTCGAGCACGATCGGGGGTGCATCGACGGCGAATGTCACGACATCACTGAATGTAACGGGCGGCGCGTTGTCGTTTACGTCGAGTTTGTCTCTCGGGAGTTCGAACAACACGGGCTCGGGCACAGCCACGAACACGAGCATGGACCTGAGCGGCCTGGCGAATTTCAGCCTGAACGCGGCGACTGGCAGCCTGAACCTGGGGACTGGAAATCGGACGAACGCGACGCTGACGCTGGCGAATACGAACAATACGATCAACGCAGTGACCGTCAACGTCGGGAATTTTGCGAACAGCGCCGGGTTGAACAATGACGCGCTGCATCTGGGCGGGGGCAGCAACACGATTCAGACTGCGAACATGACGATCGGACGCGGCGTGAGCGGAACGCTGGATTTCGCGGGGCCGGGCGGGCAGGTGTCGATCCTGGGGATCAACGGGGGCGCCGCGCTGGCAAATGTCACGGTGGGCGTCGGCGAAGCGAACAGCACGAGCGCGAGCCTCACGTCGGCGTTGAACCTCGCAGGACATGCTGCGAACCTGAATCTGAATACGCTGGTGATTGCGCAGAACGATCTCACGAACTTTAACGGTGTGAATAATGCGACCGTTAACTTCGATGCCGGGACGTTCAATGTTCAGACGGTTCTTATGTCCAAGGTGTCGAACCCCCACGGCAAAGCCAACGCCAACCTGACCATCGGCGGAGGAACCCTCAACGTGACGTCGGCATTCGACATCATCGACAATACGTACGACACCACGAACCCGCAGACGAGCGTATTGAATCTCAACGGTGGGCTGGCGAATTTCACTTCATCCATTGATGTTGTCATCGCCGGCAGCAATGCGAGCGGCACCGCGAATTCGACCATCAATTTCAACGGCGGCACGCTGAATATGAATCAGCATGCGATCGGCGCGAGCGGGAACAGTGCTGCGGGGTATCGGGCCAATGTTGACAACATCAACATGCCGGGGAGCGGTCATACGTTTACGCTGATGAATCTCGGGAAGATCAGCGCGACGACGGGAGGGACGACGGTTGCGGACGGGATCAACGGGGCTGGTCTCACGATGGACGGCGCGGGAACGTTGATTCTCGAGGGAACGAACAACGGCACCTACGGTTACGGGCAGACGACCGTGACGAGCGGCGTGCTGCAGGTGGGGTCGGGGGCGAATACCGGCACGCTGGGAACGGGGACGGCGACGGTGATCGGGGGGACGCTGCGGTTCAATCGGAGCGATACGGTAAGCGTGAGCAACGTGATTGCAGGCGGAGCGAACGGTACCGTCGAGCAAGCGGGGGTCGGGACGCTCATCCTCACTGTCGGGAACACCTACAGCGGATCAACGACGGTCTCCGCGGGCGAGCTGGATATCGCGTCCTCCGGCTCGATCGCCAGCGGCAACGTATTGGTGAGTTCCGGGGCGACCTTTGCAGTGCTTGCGGGCGGGAACATTACCTCGACGCCCGATCTGACGAACAACGGCACCGTGAACTTCAACAATTCGGCCTGCACGATCGCCAGCCTCAACGGCGCCGCCGCAGGCGCAGTGGTGAACCTCAACACGACCAACCTCACCGTCTCCGGCGGCGGCAGCTATGCCGGCGCGATCAACGACGGCGGCACCAACGCCGCGATGACCATCAGCACGGCTCTCTTCGTCGGCAGCTTCAACATCGGCACCGTCAACGCCAACGCCAACCTCCAGATCCACGGCACAAGCAAGACCGCCGCTCTAAAACTCACGGGCGGAACCGGCGCCTGGAGCAGCGGGCTCGACCTGACCACCAGCAGGTTCATTCTCGAATCGAGCGTCGCCAACAAGTCCTCGGACCTCTCCCGCATCCGCGACCAGGTCGCCTTCGGTAAGAATCACACCAGCGGCATCTTCACCTCTTCGACCCTGGCCGCGAACTTCGCCATCGCCGTGGTCGACAACGCGGTAGTGAACAAGACGTCGTTTGGCGGCGTTGCGGTCGATTCCAGCTCGATCCTGGTCGGCGCGGAGCTGCTCGGCGACGCGAACATCGACGGCCACGTGGACCTGGCGGACCTCTCGACGGTACTGAACAACTTCGGCACCGCGACCCTGGCCTGGACCTCCGGCAACTTCGACGGTGCTCCGACGATTGACCTGACGGACCTGTCGGGAGTGCTGAACAACTTCGGGTTGTCGAATCCGAAAGCGTCGGATCAGCCGATCTTGGCCAGTGCATCCGCCGCGATCAGCACGCCGGAACCAGCCTCGCTGGCGGTGCCGGGGCTGGGCGCCGTGGCCATGCTGAGCCGTCGTCGCAGGGCCTGATAGAACGCGAAAGCGTGATGCAAAAAAAACAGAGCGGCGGGCCCTCGCTCATGACCCGCCGCTTTTCACTTCCGCCAGAACGGGAAAGATCTACTTGCCGACCACAAGAATGGTGAATGAGCCCGGCAACCACCTCCCGCCGCGGCGTCCTCCCGGGCCACCACCCGGCCCTTGAGCCGCTCGGGTTGCCGTTCCTCCCGGCTGCGTCGCCGCCGGCGCTCGCTCTGCGGTGATCAGATAAAACTGATTGGTTTTGGAATCCAGCGTGCAGGTCTTTGCACCAGGTTTCGTCTCGACGTTCTGCTCCACTGCAAAATCCGTTGGGCTCTTTTCCTTGATGATCGTGAGCGTCCCGTCTCCCTGCGAACTGAACGCTTCCATCGTGTTCGGGTTGAAGCCTCCCCCGTCGACGCCCTTTCCGATCTGCAGCGTCTCCAGGATATTCCCGTCGTCGGCGTTCAAAATCACGCATGTCGCCGGATTGTGGCAGAATGCAAAGAGAATGTGATTCTTCGCATCGAGTCCGAGTCCTGCCGGTCCGCCGCCTTTCCCGCCCAGATCGTAATGCGCAGTCACTTTGAGCGTATTCGCGTCGACGACTGCGACCTGGTCCTTGTCTTCAAGATCGATGTACACATGCCCCGCGCCATCGCTCACCGCCTGTTCCGGCGCGCCGCCGAGATCAATCGTTCCGACAACGGCGCCGTCCGCCGCGTTGATCACCGTCACGTTCGGCGCGCGGTGGCTCAGAACAAAAACATGTTCCGTCGCCGGCTCGAACAGGATGCCATCCGGATTTCCCTGCACATCTATGCTCTTGATTGCCTCGAGCGTTTTGGTATCCCACATCACCACCGGCTTGCTGCTGCAGAAGCCATGTGCGGACTTCGGATCAACCGCCGCCCCGTGTACGCCATTGGTGTTGGGAATCTCGCCCGCAGGCTTTAGCGTATCGAGGTCGAACACTGTGACGCGATTGCCGCGCGGGATGTACAGCTTGCGGCCATTGGAATCGGCGTAGACGTAATCGAAGCCCCCTTCGCCGCCAACCTTCTCGGCCTTCACGACGCTGTAGGGATGATCGGGCGCGGCCGTTTGTGCGAAACCCATGGATGCGGTTATCGCGACCGTCGCCGCGCAAACTACGGATTGAAGCCTCATTACGTGTTCCTTTCTATAAATGGTTGTCACCTGCCATGACCGCCGGGAGATCTACTACGAATGATCGGAAGAACGGCGACGGCGAGATTAACTTGCAGGGGCCGCGGGAGGTGACGATGCGCACGTTTCGAGCACGCACCCAGCATTCAGAATTTGGCTGCTTGTTAATTAAGCAGTCGCCCTTGGGAATTTGAACGCATTCGCATGCCGGTAACCGCTTTTTGTGCGGCCGCCCATGATTGCGGCAGTTGGCATTGCGATTGCATCAATCTGAACGAACTCTCACGAAGTTCTCATCGCCTGACGCGAAATCGCGCAGAGTCCAGAGCGGCTGAATGCCTTCCCACCTTCTTCTGTGGCGGAAGAGGACGGGATTTCACATTGATGTTCAGGATACTCCGCCGACGCGGATGCCCGATCCTTTTTGGAGGAATTTGATGTTCGCTTCCCGCAGTGCAAAAATCGCCGTACTCATTGGCGCGGCAGTGTTTGGGCTCTTCACCGGCGCGACCCGCGCCGCCGAACCACTGAAGATCGGTTACAGCGACTGGCCCGGCTGGGTCGCCTGGGAAGTGGCCGTGCAGAAGGGGTGGTTCAAAGATGCCGGCGTTGATGTCGAATTCAAATGGTTCGACTACGCCCCCAGTCTTGATGCCTTCTCCGCGGGCAAAGTCGATGCGATCTGCGTGACCAACGGCGATGCCCTTGGCGTCGGTGAAGCCGGCAAGCCCTCCACCTGCATCGTCATCAATGACTATTCCAACGGCAACGACATGATCGTCGCCCGCCCGGGGATCAGCTCCGTCGCCGACCTCAAGGGCAAGAAGATCGGCGTCGAACTCGGCCTTGTCGATCACCTGCTGCTTCTCAAAGCCTTGGAGAAGAGCGGCCTTACGGATGCCGACGTCACGCTCAAAGGCATGGCCACCACGGAAACTCCGCAGGCCCTCCAAAGCAAGGGCGTCGATGCCATCGCCGCCTGGCAGCCCAACTCCGGCAACGCTCTTCGCCAGGTCCCCGGCTCCACCACCATCTTCTCTTCAAAGGATCTGCCCGGCCTGATTTACGACGGCCTCTACGTCAGCCGCGATAACCTCGCCGCGCACAAGGACGAATGGGCCAAGGTCGTCAAAATCTGGTTCAAGTGTGTGGCCTACATCAACGATCCCGCCACGCAAGATGATGCCGTGAAAATCATGGCCGCCCGCGACGGCCTCACCCCCGAACAGTACAAGGCGTTCCTCTCCGGCACCAAGCTGCACGACCTCGACATGGACCTCAAGGCCTTGATGCCCGGCGACGGTCTCGACTCCATCTACGGCAGCTCGAAAATCGTGGACAAGTTCAACCTCGACCACGGCGTCTACAAGAGCAACAAACTCCAGTTCAACGACGGCTACATCGATCCCAGCTTCGTCAAAGCACTCAAACCCTGAGCGGGACAAACGCGATCACGATGCGGCGTGCAAAATCGAACGAACCGGGGCGGGCTCAACACATAGCCCGCTCCGGTCTCTTGAAGCCCGGCCCCGATCTTCCAATTAAGGACGTACCGCTGTGCCTTCACGTGTCTCCTGGCTCGCCATTCGTAAAGACTTCCCGGCAGGTCGGAGTCTCTTCCTCAAAATCTGCGCGTTCCTGCTGCCGCTGGGGATATGGTGTCTCGTCAGCTATGTGCCGTGGATCTGGCATCCGCAGATGCGCGTCGTGAAGGCGGGGGACTCGTATTACCAGGTGGGGGATCTCGTTGACAAGGCGGACTTCAAAGTCGCCAACGAGCAGCTCGTGTCCGACCACAAGACGATGGCGACCGGCGAGCCCTCCAACCCGATTTTTCTGCCGGCTCCGGATGCGGTGGCAAAGGCGTTCGTCAAGGCGTTCCAGATCGCTCCCTTTAACCGCGGCGATCCGTGGCTGCACCAGGAACTGATCAGCTCAATCAAGGTCATCTTCTGGGGTTTCTTTCTCTCGGCGATCATCGGCATACCTCTCGGCGTCATCTGCGGGACGTTTCGCCTCTTCTCACTGCTGATGGAGCCATTCGTCGATTTCATCCGCTACATGCCTGCGCCGGCGTTCGGGGCGCTCTGCGTTGCGATCCTGGGCATCGAGCAGCAACCGAAAATTGCGATCATTTTCATCGGCACATTCTTTCAGATGGTGCTGGTGATCGCGAACACCACGCGGCTCCTCGACGGATCGCTGCTCGAGGCCGCTCAAACGCTCGGCGCAAAGAAGTTTTCGCTGGTGACCAAGGTCATCATCCCGGGCATTCTCCCGAACCTTTACAACGACATGCGAATACTCCTGGGGTGGGCCTGGACCTACCTGATCATCGGCGAATTGATCGGTTCGATGTCCGGCATCACCCGCTTCATCTACAACAACGGCCGCCACTTTCATTTCGAAAACGTGTACGCAGCCGTCATCATGATCGGCATCATCGGCTTCGTCACCGATCAGTTCCTCGGCCTCATCGGCACGGTCCTCTTCCCCTGGCAAAACCAGGCGAGCAACGTCGTCGCCCGCTTTTTTGGCTACCTGTTCAAGACGCCCGGCGAAGTGCGCCGCGTCTCTTCCGATGATGACGCCCCCACGCCGACGTCCGGCCCCGACAAGCCCCTGACCATCGTCGCCGAAGTCGTCACCGAAGCCTCCGCCCCCATTGCTCCCTTGATCGCTGTTTCTCCGGAGCTTTCGCATGCCAGAGCTTGAACTGCCCGATTATCTCGAAAAACCACCGGCCATCGCCGCACGATTCGAGCGCATCGCCAAGCGCGACGTCGTGCTGAAAGTGGAGCATCTGGGTAAGACGTTCGATTCCCGCCGCGGCCCCGTCGAAGCGCTCCGCGATATCAACTTCACCATCCGCAAGCGCGAGTTCACCTGCGTCATCGGCCGCTCCGGTTGCGGCAAGTCCACCCTCATCCGCATGCTCGCCGGCCTCGAAACCCCCAGCACCGGCCAGATCCTCCTCGACGACAAGCCCGTCCACGGACCCGGCCCCGAACGGGGCATGGTCTTCCAGACCTACACCCTCTTTCCCTGGCTCACCGTCAAACACAACGTCATGTTCGGCCTCCTCCGCACCGGCATGTCCCACATGAACGCCGAACGCGAAGCGATGCGCTGGATCAAAATGGTCGGCCTCACCAAGTTCTACAACCACTACCCTTCGCAGCTCTCCGGCGGCATGAAGCAGCGCGTCGCTATCGCCCGCGCCCTGGCCAACAAGCCTCGCATACTCCTCATGGACGAACCCTTCGGCGCCCTCGACGCCCAGACCCGCTGCACGATGCAGTCCTACCTGCTGCAGATCTGGCAGAACGTCGACATCACCATTCTCTTCATCACGCACGATCTCGACGAAGCGATCTACCTCGCCGATCGCATCGTCGTGCTCGACGCTCATCCCGGCCGGGTGCAGGAAATCATCGACGTGCCCATCGAACATCCGCGCCGCGCTGAGCAACTGCTAGAACCCCGTTTTCTCGCTGTGAAGAAGCGTCTCGAAGACCTCATTCACAAGCCCGATCAAAAGGAAGAGGAGGATCGCTTCCCGATTGCCCGCGTCGATGCTCTCGCGGACGAGGTGTTGTAAGATGCTGGCGGAAGCGAGGGACGTTCTGAATATCACTGCGCTCATGAACAGCTACCAATCCGGCGAACATACGCCGCGCGAAGTGTTCGCATGCGTCATGTCGCGCATCGCGTCATACGATCGCAAAGGCGTCTGGATCACCGTTCTCAGCGCCGAACAAATCGAGCAGCAACTCCTTCGCCTCGAAGCAAACCGCAAGGCAGGAAAGCCGCTGCCCCTCTTCGGCGTCCCCTTCGCGGTGAAAGACAACATCGACGTCGCCGGCATTCCGACGACCGCCGCCTGTCCCGCGTTTGCCTACACCCCCGACCGTTCCGCCACCGTCGTGGAGAGACTCTGCGACGCCGGCGCGATCGTCGTCGGCAAAACCAACCTCGACCAGTTCGCCACCGGCCTCGTCGGCACGCGCTCGCCCTACGGGGCCTGCCAAAACGCCATCAAGCCCGAGTACATCTCCGGCGGCTCCAGCGCCGGTTCCGCGGTCGCTGTCGCCGGCGATCTCGTCTCTTTCTCGCTCGGCACCGATACGGCGGGTTCCGGTCGCGTCCCCGCCTCCTTCAACAACCTCGTCGGCCTGAAACCCACGCGCGGACTCCTCAGCACCACCGGCGTCGTTCCCGCCTGCCGCACTCTCGATTGCGTCTCGATCTTCAGCAAGACGTGCGAAGAAGCGGAACAGGTCCTCTCAATCGCCGCGGGATTTGATCCCCTGGATCCTCTCTCGCGCTCTGATCCAAAGACCGACGGATGTGAATCCTTCGGCGTGGGGTTGCGCGTGGGAATCCCTGCTGCCGCTCAGCTCGAATTCTTCGGCAACCAGGAAGCCGCCGACCTTTTCCAACAAGCCATCACCCGCACCAAACAACTCGGCGCCACAATCACCGAAATCGACTACACCCCCTTTGCCAAAACCGCCGCCCTCCTCTACGAAGGCCCCTGGGTGGCGGAACGCCTTCTCGCCGCCGGCAAACTCCTGCACGAAAATCCCGACGCCCTCCGCCCAGAACTCCGCGCGATCCTCTCCGGCGCCACCCGCTACACCGCCGCCGACGTCTTCAGCGCCCAGGTCCAGCTCGCCGCACTCCGCCGCGATGCCGACGCCCAATGGCAGGAAATGGACATCATGCTCCTCCCCACCACCGGCACCATCTACAAAATCGCCGAAGTCGATGCCAACCCCCTCCAACTCAACAAGAACCTCGGCTACTACACCAACTTCGTCAACCTCCTCGACCTCTCCGCCGTCGCCGTCCCCAACGGTCTCCTCTCCAGCGGCCTCCCGATGGGCATCACCTTCCTGGCCCCCGCGTTCAGCGAAAAACGACTCCTGCACATTGGGTCCGCCTTCCACGCTCTCGCCGAAAGGATTTCCTGATGAAGCTCGCCGTCGTCGGCGCCCATCTCAGCGGCCAGCCGCTTAACAAGCAGCTCACCGAACGTAACGCCAAACTCCTGCGCACCACTCGCACCGCACCCGCTTATAAGCTCTACGCCCTCGCCAACACCACGCCCCCAAAGCCCGGCCTCGTCCGCACGCGCGAGTCCAACGCCGGCAGCATCGAGGTGGAAGTCTGGGACCTCGCGCCGCTCGATTTCGCCACCTTCATGGAATTGGTGCCACCGCCGATGTGCATCGGCACGCTCGAACTCGAGGACGGCGAGAAGGTGAAGGGCTTTCTCGTCGAGCCCTACGCCATCGCCGGCGCTGCGGAGATCACCGCACTCGGCGGCTGGCGAAATTACCTTAAATCGCTTCAATAGCTCGCACCCGGCGTTTCCATTCTGTGACTTTGTTATCGTCACTGGAGTAAAGTCATGCCCGACCTCTCAACCCCCGGCAAATCCCGCGACCACGCCAGATCGATGGCCAACACCGTCATCCGCGCCATGCCCACGATTCCTGCAGGCAATGCGAAGGATCTCCCCATCGGCGTAACGGCGGCAGACGTGCTGTGGGATGAAACGCTCGACGCCGGAGAGTACGCCGGCCGCACGCTCAAACGCGGCTCCCGCATCCGCATCACCAATCTCGAAGGCGACGGCTGCATCGCGCTGCTGCTCCTCAACGCCGATCACCCGGTCGAGCGCCTCAACGTCGCCGACACCTGCAAGGTGCAATGGAACGCCTACCTCGGCAAAGGCAAGCTTCTGCTCTCCGACATGGGCCGCGTCATGGCCAGCATTACCGACGACACCTGCGGAAACCACGACACACTCTGCGGCGCCTCGAACGAAAAGCAAAACGCCGCCAAATACGGCATCGGCGCCAACTACTCCCCATACCCCAACGCCCGCGACCGCTTCCTCATCGCCCTGCAGAAATTCGGCCTCGGCAAAAAAGACATCGCCCCGACGATCAATTTGTTCAAAGCCGTCAAAGTGAACGACGACGGCTCGCTGGCCTTCAATCAGAACTCCAGCAAGCCGGGCGACTGCCTCGAACTTCGCGCTGAAATGAATCTGCTGCTCGTCGCGGTCAATGCGCCGCACGTGCTTGACCCCCGCCCGAAGTACACGGCAACGCCGGTGCGCCTCACCGCCTGGCGCGGCCCGATCGCCGCGCCGAGCGATCCGATCCGCAACAGCACCCCCGAAGCAACCAGAGCCTTCCTCAACACCGAGGACTACTACAACACATGATCCACGTTTCGTGTCTTTTGTGTTTTTCGTGGCTCATTTACCGGTCGCCGTGCTCTCCGCGTGCACTGTGGTTTTAGAGAAAACGAGATCAATCATGACCACCGCTCTCGAAGAAGCTTCCAAAGTCCAGGGCAAAGTCATCTACGATTTCACCATCCCGGCCCGCGCGTCCTGGTCGCGCGTCGTGAAGAAAGGCCAGACCGCCCGCATCATCGACGTCGGCGGCAATCAGTCCGGCGATTGCCTCCTCTACAACGCCCACGACCCCGCCGAACGCTACAGCGCCCAGGACACCATCACCGCACAGAAAAACATCTTCCTCACCACCGGTTCCGTCCTCATGTCCAACGAAGGCAACCCGATGATGACCATCACCGCCGACACCCTCGGCCGGCACGACACCATCGGCGGCGCCTGCTCCTGCGAATCCAACACGCTCCGCTACGGCTTCTTCACCAAGCACCAGCACGCCTGCGTGGAAAACTTCGTCTACGAGCTCGGCCAGCACAACCTCGGCAAGCGCGACATGGTCTCCAACATCAACTGGTTCATGAACGTCCCCGTCGAAGCCGACGGCGCGCTCGGAATCGTCGACGGCATCTCCGCCCCCGGCAAGTACCTCGACCTCCTCGCCAACATGGACACACTCCTCGTCATCAGCAACTGTCCGCAGATGAACAATCCGTGCAACGGCTTCAACCCCACGCCGGTGCGCGTCATCATCACCGAGCCGTAACGCGGGCATCCTGCCCGCACGCCCGAAGGGCAACGTTGACCACAATGCCCAGCGCCGTCTCTCTGCCCTGATAAGGATTGAGCAAAAATGTTCTCCAAAGTCCTGATCGCCAACCGCGGCGAAATCGCCTGCCGCGTCATCCGCACCCTCAAGAAGATGGGCATCAAATCCGTCGCCGTGTTTTCGGACCCCGACGCCCATGCTGCCCATGTCGCCCAGGCGGATGAGGCCGTGCACATCGGTCCCGCCGCAGCGGCCGAAAGCTACTTGCGAATCGACAAGATTCTCGACGCCGCGAAGAAAACCGGAGCTCAAGCCATTCACCCCGGCTACGGCTTCCTCTCCGAAAATCCCACCTTCGCCGACGCCTGCCGCGATGCTGGCATCACCTTCATCGGACCCACCGGCGACCAGATGCGCGCCTTCGGCCTCAAGCACACCGCCCGCGAACTCGCCAAAAACAACGGCGTTCCCATGCTTCCCGGCTCCGGCCTCGTCGACGATCTCGAACACGCAAAACTGGAAGCGGAAAAGATCGGCTACCCCGTGATGCTCAAAGCGACCGCCGGTGGGGGGGGCATCGGCATGCGCGTCTGCCGCAAGCCCGAGGAACTCGCCGATCAACTCGCCGTCGTCGAGCGTCTCTCCAAGGCCAACTTCAAAGAGACCGGCATCTACCTCGAAAAATTTGTCGCCGTCGGCCGCCATATCGAGGTCCAGATCTTCGGCGACGGCAAAGGCAACGTGATCGCCCTGGGCGAGCGCGACTGCTCCGTCCAGCGGCGCAACCAGAAGGTGATCGAAGAAACCCCGGCGCCCAATATCACTGATGCCGTTCGCAAAACGCTTTTCGATGCCGCCACCAGTCTCGCCAAGGCGGTGAAGTATCAATCCGCCGGCACCGTCGAATTCATCTACGACACCGCGACGCAGGCTGCCTACTTCCTCGAGGTCAACACGCGGCTGCAGGTGGAGCACACCGTCACCGAGGAAGTGACCCGTTACGACCTCGTCGAATGGATGGTGAAACAGGCCGCCGGAGAACTCCCCCCGCTCGACTCCATTCGCCGTGAGCCAAACGGCGCCTCCATCCAGGTGCGTCTCTACGCCGAAGACCCCAACAAGAACTTCCAGCCCTCCTCCGGCAAACTCACGTCCGTCACCTTCTCCAAAAACGCCCGCAACGAAACCTGGGTCGAAGCCGGTTCCGAAATCAGCCCGTACTACGATCCGCTGATCGCCAAGATTATCGTCAAAGGCAAGGACCGCACTGACGCCATCGAAAACCTCAAGCGAGCCCTCGGCGAAACACAGGTTTACGGCATCGAATCCAACCTCGCCTACCTCCGCCAGATCCTCGACGAACCCAGGTTCCGCTCCGGCGACGTCTCCACCGGCCTGCTCAACTCCTTCACATACAAGCCGAGCACGATTGATGTGCTCGATGGCGGCCCGCAGTCGACGGTGCAGGATTATCCCGGCCGCATCGGGTATTGGGACATCGGCGTGCCGCCATCGGGTCCGATGGATCATCTCTCCTTCCGCCTCGCCAATCGAATTCTCGGGAACGCGGCCGATGCGGCGGGTTTCGAATTCACTCTCTCCGGGCCAACCCTGAAGTTCAACGCGGATACCACCATCGCGCTCACCGGCGCCCACATGACCGCCACGCTCGACGGGCTGCCGGTGGCGTATTTCACCCCGGTGGCGATCAAGGCGGGGCAGACGCTGAGAATCGGCCAGATCAAAGGTCCCGGGTTCCGCACCTACCTCGCGATTCAGAACGGCCTCGACGTGCCGAAATACTTGAACAGCCGGGCGACATTCACGCTCGGAAACTTCGGCGGACACGCCGGGCGAACGCTGCGCACGGGAGACGTGATCGGCATGCGGCCGGCGGGGACAACACCCGGCAGCGACCTGCCCGGTGAACTCATTCCGCAACTGACGAATTCCTGGCAAGTCCGGGTCATCTACGGACCGCACGGCGCACCAGACTTTTTCACCCCGGACGACATCGACGCTATCTTCTCCGCGCAGTGGAAAATCCATTACAACTCAAATCGCACCGGCGTGCGGCTCGTCGGCCCGAAACCGACCTGGGCGCGGCGCGACGGCGGCGAGGCGGGACTCCACCCCTCGAACATCCACGACAACGCCTATGCCATCGGCACGGTCGACTACACCGGCGACATGCCCGTTATCCTTGGCCCCGACGGCCCCTCGCTCGGCGGCTTCGTCTGCCCGGCCACCATCATCCAGGCGGATCTCTGGAAAATAGGCCAGCTCAAGCCCGGTGACACGCTGCAGTTCATCCCCATCACTCCCGAAGAAGCCAATGCCCTCGAACGCGCGCAGGATGATTTCATCGCCAAGCTTCAATTGCCCAATGCCCATTGCCAATTGCCAATTGGCACGGGCACAACTCCAATTGGCATTGGGCAATCGGCAATCGGCAATCTCTCCCCTATTCTCCACACTCTCCCCGAAACGCCCGCTCGGCCGCAGGTCGTCTACCGTCTCGACGGCGACAAGTATTTGCTGGTCGAGTACGGCCCGCTGGTCCTCGACTTGAACCTGCGCTTCCGCGTCCACGCGCTGACGGAGCATCTGCGCGCGAAGCGGGTCGAAGGCATCATTGATCTCACGCCGGGGATTCGGTCGTTGCACATTCATTATGATTCGCGGGTGTTGCCGCTGAAGAAGCTGATGGAGATGTTGCTCGCGGTGGAGGAGGAATTGCCGGGGGTTGAGGATATCGAGGTGCCGACGCGCATCGTGCACATGCCGCTGTCGTGGGACGATGTGGCGACGCGGAAGGCGATCGACATTTACATGAAGTCGGTGCGGCCCGATGCGCCGTGGTGTCCGTGGAATATCGAGTTTATCCGCCGGATTAATGGGCTCGAGTCGGTCGAGCAGGTGAAGGAGATTGTTTTCAACGCGTCGTACCTGACGCTGGGGCTAGGCGACGTTTACCTCGGCGCGCCGGTGGCGACGCCGGTGGATCCGCGGCATCGGCTGGTGACGACGAAGTACAATCCGGCGCGTACTTGGACGGCGGAGAATTCCGTCGGCATCGGCGGGGCGTACATGTGCATCTACGGGATGGAGGGGCCGGGCGGATATCAGTTCGTGGGGCGGACGATCCAGGTCTGGAACACGCACAGGACGACGGCGGATTTTGAGGCCGGCACGCCGTGGTTGCTGCGGTTCTTCGATCAGATTCGGTTTTATCCGGTGTCGGCGGAGGAGCTGCTGCAGATGCGCGAGGATTTTCCGCAGGGGAAGTTCAAATTGCGCATCGAGCAGGAGACTTTCTCGCTGCGGAAGTACAACGCGTTTCTGCGGGAGAATCAGGCGAGCATTGCGGCGTTCAAGAGAACGCAGCAGGGTGCGTTTGAGGCGGAGCGCGAGCGGTGGCGCGTGAGCGGGCAGTTGACGTACCAGTCGGAGACGGACGGCGAGGCGGGGGCGATCGTCGAGGAGTCATCGGTGCCGGAGGGGTGCGAGGCGGTGAGTGCGGGGATTTCGGGGAACATCTGGAAGGTGCCGGCAGCGGAGGGGAAGCAAGTGAAGGCGGGCGAGGTGCTGGTGATCATCGAGGCGATGAAGATGGAGATTACGGTGCTGGCGCCCAGCGATGGGGTGGTGGAGAAGGTGATCTGCAAGGAAGGGAAGCCGGTGACGGCGGGGCAGCAGTTGGTGGTTCTGCGCGTCGGGTAGGTGGCAGGGGAAGGCTGCCCGGGGGGGGGGAGAATGCCATGGTGTGTACGTCATTGGCAATCTGGTTTGCAGTTATCTGGTTTTTGGTGATGGTTGTAATGAATGGGTGGATGGCGGTTTATGGGAGGGTCGCGTCTGGGGGGCGGTTGTAAGTCAGATATGTGCGCGCACAAATGTGTTCGTGGGGAATGGGCGCAGGATAAGCCATTGCGTAGGAGGAGCGTGGAGCGTCGTGAGCGATCCATCGACCCGATCGGCGAGATTACTGGTTTCTCAGTTACGACTTTTCAGTCGTCTTCTTTTTTCGGTTGTGACCGCGGGGGCGGCGTTTGCCGAAGGAGCCGGCGAAGGTCTTGCCTTTGCGGGAACGTTGATCGCCTCTGCCCATGTGGAACTCCTTTTCGATGATTCGTCCGTGGAATGCGGACGCGCGCGGGGGCGCAATTGGCGACGCGAGATTCATTGTGCGAGAGAGAGATCCCGCGAAGTGCGGGAGCACCGGCGTGCGACGATACGCCGTCAGCATAGCAGGTTCGGCGCTGGGCTGCGCGACGGGAATGTCTCTCGAATCGGATCATCGGATCATTCATCGCCGAGCCTGCGGAGGACGCGGAGAGATTTTGAGGTGGTCGGGCGATCGGTGCGAATGCGATTATACGTTGGAGGGGTTGATCCTTTTGTGGTTCAATTGTGGTAGGATAGCTTCTTCGCTTCCTCTTCTGGCACGAAGTGGTTTCCCGCATAAAGGAAATGGTATGTCGAAAGCTGAATATAGCGTCGGGATGCTCGTCGAAGTTGAACGTCGGCCGGAGTGGGGTCCTGGGAAGGTTGTGGCGGTGTCGCAGGGGCGGCTGCATGTGTATTTTCGGAACAGCCTGGAGAAGAAGGCCAAGACGCTGCTGACGGAAGTGTGCAAGCCGAACATTGCGGAAGTACAGACGGATGAGGTGCTGGACACGCTTCCGCCGGCGACGCATGACGGGGTGAATTGGGTGTTGCCGAAGAATTATGAGAAGTTGATGGCGCGGGCGGCGGCCAAATAATGGGATTGGGCGCGGGGGAGCGATGTTTTGGAAAACGACGGAGCCCGGCACAGGGTCAATGTGCCGGGCTCCTTTATGTTAACGGATAGATTCAATGGACCTGCGGGGCATCCTCCTCGTCCGGAAGGCGGGATTCTTCGAGATCGAGTTCGCGTTCCAGTTTGCGGAGAAGCTCGTCGGAAATGTGGCCCTTGTCGCGGAGATCGACGATGGTCTTGCGCTCGGCCTTCATGAGCTGGCGATAGAGAAGCGCTTCGGGGTCGGCGGTTTCTCCGTGGTCTTTGCATTCGGACAGGTGTTCTAGACGGTGCCTGTAGTGCGAGCGGAGGGCGTCAGTGGCATGCGACGGCGGCTCGGTCTCGAGGCGATCGAGGGCTGCGAACATGGCGCGGCGGCGGGCTTCGGCTTCATCGCAGCGGTCGTTGTCGGCGACTTCGACATTCAGGAGGCGGATGATCTGCGGCAGCGTGAGCGATTGCAGAACGAGCGTAACGAGGATCACGACGAACGTGATGAAGAGGATGAGGTCGCGGCCGGGGAATGCGGAGCCGTTGGGAAGTGTTTCGGGAAGCGAGAGAGCGGCGGCGAGGGAGACGACCCCGCGCATGCCCACCCAGGAGATCAGGAAGGTCTGGCGGAATGGGGGGATCGGGTCTTTTCGGCGCACGGCGGGAATGAGGCGCGACAGATAGGTGGCGGGGATGACCCACGCGAATCGCAGGGCGATGAGGGCGATGCAGACGAGGATGGCGAAGAGCGACGCGTCGAGGACGGAGGTTTCGAGTCCGTGGATGATGCGGGGCAGTTGGAGGCCGATGAGGATGAATACGAGCCCGTTCAGCGTGAAGGTGAGAACATTCCAGAACGAGAAAGCGGTGATGCGGGTTGTGGGGGAGAAGAAGTGGGAGGAATGGCGGGAGAGGATGATGCCGCAGGTGACGACGGAGAGGACGCCGGAGAGGTGGAGTTCATCGGCGAGGAGGTAGGCGGCGTAGGGGGTCAGGAGGGTCATGGCGGTTTCGATGAGAGGCTGTTCGATGCGTCTGTGGATTTCGTGGAGGATAGCCGCGACGGCCACGCCCACGCCGATGCCGCCGATCGCCACGAGAGGGAACTCCAGCAGCGCATGAGAGAGGGAGAATCCAGCGCCCATGACAGCAGTGAGCGCGAAGCGGAAAATGACCAGGGCCGACGCATCGTTCACCAGCGATTCGCCATCCAGAATGGTCACGATGCGTTTCGGAATGCGGAGGCGGGAGGTGACGGCCGTGGCGGCGACGGCGTCCGGGGGCGAGACGATCGCGCCCAGCAGGAATCCCAGCGGCCACGTGAACGACGGAATAACCGCAACCGCGATCGCAGCAATGCCGAAGGTGGTGAACAGCACGCACCCGATGGCGAGCATGATGATGGGGCGCAGGTTGTCGCGGAACCCCTTCCACGAGGTGAACCAGGCGGCGGCATAGAGCAGCGGCGGGAGGATGGCGGTGAAAAGAATCTGCGGGTCGAGGCGTATCGCAAGGTAATCAAGTTTTGGAAAGAAGCAGGCGGCGGCGCCGATCAGCACACCGGCGATCACCATTGCCGTGGGATAAGGAATCTTCAAACGAACCGCGCCCAGCGAAAGGGCGGTGGTGAGCGAGAAGAGCAGCAGCGTGATGGTGACGGGGGACATGTGCATGGGGCGGTGGTGATCCCTGTTCCGGGGTTTGTGATTCTTCCTGAAAACGTGGATCGTAATCCAAGGAGTTCAATCTGTAATCCGGCGGCGTCACTCCGCGGCGATGTGCTCGCCCTTTTCAGCGGAGCTTCGCCGCATCAGGAACACCAGCAGCGTGAGGCAGATTGCGACCGCCGCGCTGAACCAGAAGACGTCGAAGTACGCCAGGGCGGCCGCCTGAGCGTCCCGTGCATTTTTCAGCACCGCGTAGGCTATGTTCAGCGAGCTGTGCGGGTCGCCGGTCTGCTGGTAGAAGAAGGTGTGTCCCTGCCGGAGGGACTGGGTGACGGCGGGGTTCAGCGCATCGAGGTTCTCGTTCAGGCGCAGGACGTGGAACTGTTCGCGCCGCTCCTGAATTGTCTGGGCCATCGAGGTTCCGACGCTGCCCCCTTCGTTGCGCAGGAGGGCCAGGAGCCCCACCGCCGCCGGCCGCAGGTTCCTCGGAACGTACCGGAAGGCGGCAACGTTCAAGGGGGCGAAGATCATCGACAGCCCCGCGATCAGCACCACGCGCGGCCACACCACCTGCCATGGCGAGATCTCCAGGTTCAAACGGGAAAACCAGAAATTGCCAAGCGCCAGGGTGGCCAGCCCGGCCGCCATGAGGTATCGCGCATCCACCCCCATCCCCATCAGCCTGCCAACAATAATGAGCACCATCACGGCAAACAGCCCCGCAGGCGACAGCACCAGTCCGGAGGTGGTGGCGTCATACCCAAAGAGTGATTGCAGCAGCGCCGGAAGCGAAACGGTGTTCGCGTACAGGACGGCGTACGCACAGAAGATGAGGATGCAGGCGGATCGGAAATTGCGGTCTTTGAGCGTGCGGAAATTGATCAGCGGATTGGCGATGCGAAGCTCGCGGATGATGAGGGCGGTCAGGCACCCCACGAAGAGCGCCGCCAGCGTGTGGATACGGTAAAACGGATCGCCAAACCAGTCCCATTCCTGCCCCTTCGAGAGAAGAATCTCCCACGAGCACATGGTGATCGCGAGAAACGTGAGGCCCAGGGTATCGAAAGGTTGATGATGCTTGTGCGCGTTGCTGCGCGCATCGGTGATGTATTGCGGGTCTCGCACGACAAGATTGCAGTAGAACAGGGCGAATAATCCCACCGGAATATTCAGGTAGAAAATCCAGCGCCAGCCGTAATTGTCCGTGATGTATCCGCCCAGCGTCGGGCCGACGACGGGAGCGAGCAGCGCTGCGATACCGAACAAGGTTTGGGCGGCCCCCTGCTTTTCGGCGGGAAATGCATCGAGCAGCACTCCCTGGCTGGAGGGTTGAAGACCGCCGCCGGCGAGGCCCTGCAGAATCCGGCATCCAATCAGCATCGGGAGGCTCACCGCCATTCCGCAGAGCGCGGATGCGAGGGTGAAGACAAGGATCGAAAGGAGAAAGTAGTTCCGCCGGCCAAGGCGCATGGAGATCCAGCCGGAGATCGGCAGGATGATCGCATTCGCCGCAAGGTAGGAGGTGATCACCCATTCGGAATCGGTTGCGGGCGCCGAGAGGCCGCCGGCAATGTAGCGTAGCGCCACGTTCGCGATCGTGGTGTCCAGCACTTCCATGAAGGTCGGAATCACCACCGCCGCGGCGACGAGCCACGGATTGATCGGCCGCGCAGGCGAAGCGGCCGGAGCGGGTTGCAGAGGAACGGCGGTCATAGTGCCTCGGAAGACTCAAGTTGAACGCGCTTCACCGATCACGGATTGGTTGCCGGCGCGGTGCTCGGCACCGCAATATCCGGCTGCAGAATCCTGCCCGCATTGGGACCCGTTGGCGCCTCGTTCACATGCACATACGGCGTTACCGACGTTCCGATGAACAGCGGCATCTCGTCGGGGTTGTAATCGATAAGGTCAATGCGGACCGGTAACCGCTGCACCACTTTCACAAAGTTGCCCGTTGCGTTTTCCGCCGGCAGCAGCGCCAGCGTCGACCCGGTCCCCATCGTGAATCCCGAAATGCGACCTTGGAATTCATGATGCCGGCCGTACATGTCGACCTTCAGGGTCACCGGCTGCCCGATGCGGAGTTTCGCCAGTTGGGTCTCCTTGAAGTTGGCATCAACCCAGATGTCCGCCAACGACCGGATCGCCATCACCGCCTGCCCCGCGACGAGATTGTTGCCCGGATTCACCTCGCGCCGCGTAATCGCGCCGTCGATCTCCGCGTACACATCCGTGTACGAAAGGTTCAGCAGCGCGAGGTCGAGGTTGCGCTGCGCCTGCAGCAGTTTGGCCTGCGCCTGCTTGATGTTCGGCGCATCCTTCAGTATCCGCTCGTATATCTTGTTGATGTCGCCGCTCGGGTCCCGCCGGTAAAACTCCGAGATCATCTCCTTTGGCGACTGGCTGTACGAAGACGTCGTGATCCCCAACTGCGCGGCGGCCTGTACCAGATTCGCCTGCGCCTGCCGAACCGACGAAAAACTCTGATCCAGATCCGGCGGCACATCCGTCAGATCCCCCGACTCCGGCTTCGGGGGCAACCCGAGCGACACCCGCACCTCGTACACCGCCTGCAATGCCTCATCGATCTGCGCTTTCGCCACCGCCAGCGCTTCCTTGCGCGACTCAAATTCGTCGGGAGATACATTCCCCGTCCTGACCAGCGGCACCGCCCGGTCAAAATCCCCCTGCGCCTTGACCAGCGAAGCCCTCTTCGATTCCACCGTCGCCACCCGAGCCCGCAGCAAGGCTATTTGGTTGTCCACATCTTCAATCGCATGCTGCAGGCTGTATCGCGCCGCACGCGCCTGCCCAATCAGACCGCGCGCCTGGGCCTCGGCTACCACGAGATCCGACTCGGCCGCCGACACCGCCGCCTGCGCGATATCCGCCTGCGCCTGATACGGCGCCTTGTCCAGTTGCAGCAGCAGATCCCCCTTGCGCACGCGGTTATTGTCATCGACATACACCTTCGTCACCTGTCCGGAGACCCGCGGCGCCACAAAGGTCACATGCCCGCTCACATAGGCATCATCCGTCGACACGGTTGTAAACGCGCTGATCGCTTCTGGGATCCCCAGGTACAACGCAACGCCGATCACAATTGCGAGGACCAGATACAACTGCCAACGCGATTTTGGCTTCTTTGCGGGGGGCTTCGCATGTGCCTCTGGAGTGGTAAGAGCCGGCGCGCTCGACGGCAAGGATGGGGCCGCCGGCGTAGCAGGAGGCGGTGGTAAAGGGGGGGATGCGGGCGGCGTCGGTCCGTGGTCGGACGTGGCAGGCTTTTCCGATGTCAGCGCGTCCATGACATTCCTTTCGGAACATGCCTCGCGCGCATTGCGCAGAGGCTGTGCTCGATTGTCGATATAAGCGTTAGCGCCGGTGATGAAATACTACCCGGGCCGCAACCGGATAAACAAGACGGCCCCCCCTGGTCAGCGCATCGGAACTTCTGTGGCCTGAATGAGAATCCATCTGGATTTCGAGATCGCGGGTCCAATCAAATCCGGAGCTTCACGACGGATGCTTCCGCTCCGCCCGAAGCATTCAGCACCTTCCCCGCCTTCGAAATATCTCCGCCCTCAATCGTAATCGCCTCAATCTTCTCCCCCTCCATCTGCAGGAACAGCGGCACCGCGGTCAACGTCCGTGGAGAGGTCACCAGAATGTCCGAACAATTGCTCATGCGCATCAACGATTCCGCCCCCTCATTCCCCGCCGCCGCCAATCCGCTAATCGCCGCATCATGCACATTCTCCAGAATGATCGCCGGCCGGAGTTCCGCACTCGCCACCTGCAGCCGGATATTGGTCAACGTCAGCCCTTTTGCATTGCGCGCGTAAAACCCATACGCAGGTATCGGCCCCAGCGCAAAATACTCCCCCGAAATCTGCGGAACATCCCGCCGCGCCCCCATCTCCGCCGTGCCGCCTCCGCCGAACGTCAAATGGATATTGTCGAACGAAATATTCTCCACGATCGCATCGTTCACCGCGTTGATCACGATCGCCGAAAACTTCTCTCCCGGATTGTAATTGCTGAAATGCTTGGTATCCCGCAACTGCGGCGGATTCGTCGTGATCGTCCCATGAATGTTCGAGAACGAAATATTCCGCACCACCGCCGGCGGCCGCGGCTGGGTGGCGGGCTGCGATGCCGGTTCCGTCTCCGCTTCCAGAACCGCCGCTTGCGTCGCCGCGGGCTGCGTCGCATTATTCCGCCGCCGATACCGCCCCGCGCTGATATTGATCGGCCCCGTCACCTCCTTCAGAATGATGTTCGAGAAGGACATATTCTCCAGCCGCCCGCCCGGACCGCACGCCAGCTTGAACGGACACCCATAGCATTCCCAGATGATGCAGTTCGAGACCACCACATTCTCCGCCACTCCGCCGCCAAACCGGAAAATCGACCACCGCGTCGAAAACGAACAATTGGTCACCATGATGAACCTGCACGACCCGAAGAGCGCACACGCATCATCCTGGCATTCCAGGTTGCAGTTCGTGATGTTCACATGCTCGCACGAAATGAAGTGGAACCCGTCGTTGTTCGAGTTCACACGCGAATGAATGTGCAGCCCGTCCATCAGCACATCATGCGACTGAATCACCCGGATCGAATGGAACGCGCAATCCACCAGCGTCAGATTCCGCACCGTCAGGTTCTCGCACCGATAGGCCAGAATATGGTACGGCCGATGGCTCCCGCTCAATCCCGCGGGCGAAGGCGTCCCCCTCGCCGGCGAATGAAACAGAAACCCCTGGCCGTCAATCTTCCCCGGCCCCTCCACCGTCACGTTCTGCGCCTCCACCGCATACAGCAGCGCCCAGTTCCCATCCCCCAGCGTCGAATCCCCCGACAACGGAATCTGGTTCACCTCGTGATACACATCCGCATGCGCCGCCCCCAGCAGAGTCGCCCCCGCCGCGAGGGACAGCGTCACATTCGACTTCAACTGCGTCGCCCCGATGTGAAACGCCCCCGCAGGCACGAGCACTTTTCCGCCCCCATCCTTCGTGCACGCATCAATCGCAGCCTGCAGTGCCGGCGTATCGTTCGCCTTCCCATCCCCCACCGCGCCAAAGTCCCGGATGTTGTAGGTGCGCGCGCCCAGGTCGTTCCCCGCCGCGGACGAACTCGATAACGAAACCACGGATTCCGCCGCAGCACCGTACGCCGGGATTGCAGTTGCCAGCGTAGGCACCGCCGCAAGCGAGAGCCATTGGCGACGGGAAAGACCGGGGGCAGCACTCTTCAACATGGCGTATAAACTCCAAAGGAACCCAAGACATGGCCGCGAATGCGGTGTTGGAAAAACGCTCCCCCGCGAACGATCTTGCGGCCAGCGGTGTCATTCAGGTGCGGAATTCCTTCTAACCCTCAATCACTTTCGTGTCTTTAGTGTCTTTCGTGGCCATTTATCCGTCGTCCCCGCGCATCGAACTCAAAAACCAATCGCCCGCCCCCACCACCGTCCCTATCCATCGCCGGCACGTGGAATAAATACTCATCCGGGGAAAAGGAAAAATTCCTCCCCAATCGCAATTTATTTCACCATGGCGCGTTGAAAGCTCTGCGGTAACATGACTGTGGTACACTTTTCATGTACGCACTTCACTCGGGTCCATTGGCTAAGGAGTGGATCAATGGCAGGTAACTCCGGTTCTGAATCGCCCAAGACAAAGCCGCCCGAGGCTTTGAGCCGTCGCGGATTCCTCAAGGGAATGGGTGCCGCTGCCGTAGTCGCCGACGGCCTACTCAACCGTGTCTCCCAGGCCGCCCCAGCCGATGAAGCCGCCGGTCTTCCCGCCGGCGTCGTCAGCGGCGAAGTCGAGATCCTTCTCAACATCAACGGCAAAGATCAACGCGTCAAAGTCGAACCCCGCACCACCCTGCTCAGCGCCCTCCGCGACCGGCTCGACATCACCGGCCCCAAGCTCGTCTGCAACGTGGGCACCTGCGGGGCCTGCACCGTCCTCATGGATGGCAAGCCCGTCTACGGCTGCTCCGTCCTCGCCGTGGATGCCGTCGGCAGGGACATTACCACCGTCGAAGGCCTCGGCACGCCCGAGAACATGAACCCCGTCCAGGCCGCCTTCTGCGAAAAAGACGCCATGATGTGCGGCTTCTGCACCTCGGGATTCGTTGTTTCGGCGACCGCCCTCCTCCGCTCCAATTCCAATCCCACGCTCGAAGACATCAAGCAGGGCTGCAAAGGAAACTTCTGCCGCTGCGGCACGTACCCCCACATTTTCCAGGCCGTCGAATCCGCAGCCAAATCCGGCAAAAAAGTGTAGCGGCGTCGCAACGCGTTGGAGTTCCGCCTTTAGGCGGCTTCCGCCGACGCGAAGCGAGGCGTCTCCCCAACCCAATGCCCGACGAATAGAGGACACAAATCATGCCAGACACGGATACAACCAATCAGCCAGCAGGCGCCGCCGCCGATCACAAGGGCATGCGCAAGGTTGTCGCCGAAGAAGTCATCAACGGCCAGCCCACCGGAAAAATGATCGAAAGCTGGGTTCCCGACAGCGGCTTGAGCTGGGGACCCAAGGACAAACACAAATTCATCAACCAGCGCGTGCCCCGCCCGGACGCCCCCGCGAAAACCACCGGCACCGCCAAGTACACCTACGACATTAGCGTCCCCGGCATGCTTCACGGCATGTTCCTCGGCTCCCCCCACGCCCACGCCAGAATCAAAAGCATCGATACCTCCGCCGCCACGAAACTCCCCGGCGTCAGGGCTGTCCTCACCATTCCCGGCGAAATCAAGTACGAAGGCCAGCCCATCGCCGCCATCGCCGCGGAAACCATCGAAGCTGCCGCGGACGCCATCAAGGCCATCGTCGTCGATTATGATGTCCTCAAGCACGTCGTCACGATCGATGACGCGCTCAAGCCCGACGGGGTGAAGCTCTTCCCCGGTGGCAGGCCCAAGAGCCGGGGCAACGAAGCCGCTGTCGATGAAGCCTTCGCGGGCTGCGATGCCGTCATCGAAGCCGAATACCGCACCCGCATCTGGCATCATTGCTGTCTCGAATCACACGGCGTCGTCGTGGATTACAGCGGTGGCAACAACGCCACCATCTACGCTTCCACCCAGGGCACCTTTACCATCCCAAACGAAGCCGCGCGAGAACTCGGCCTCGATGTCGCCGACGTCAAGGCCGTCGTCCACCACATGGGCGGTGGTTTCGGTTCCAAATTCGGCCCCGGCATCACCGGCCTCTGGGCCATCCGCCTCTCGAAGCAGACCAAGACCCCCGTCAAAATGATGCTCACCCGCCGCGACGAATTCCTCACCTCCGGCAACGGCCCCGGCTCCCTCCAGAAGTTCAAGGCCGGCGTCAAAAAGGATGGCACACTCGTCGCCTTCAAGGCCGAGCAGCACGCCCAGGGCGGCATCGGCAACTCCGGCCTCGCCGCCCAGCCCTACCAGTACAAGGCCGGAACCGTTTTCACCACCCAGACCAACATCTACACCAACGAGGATGCCTCCTGCCCCATGCGCGCTCCCGGCCATCCCCAGGCCTGCTTCGCGATGGAATCCCTCATGGATGAACTCGCTGAAAAGATCAACATGGACCCCATCGAGTTCCGCAAGAAAAACACGACCGAAGAGGCCTGGCATCGCCAGCTCGATGTCGGCGCTGAAAGAATCGGCTGGAGCAAACGCAACATGAAGGCCGGCGCCGACAGCGGTCCCCTCAAACGCGGCTTCGGCTGCGGCATCGGAGCCTGGGGCGGCGGCGGACACAGGCAGTGCGTCGTCACCGTCAACGTCTACTCCGATGGTCGCGTCACCGTCGAGAGCGGCACCCAGGACCTCGGCACCGGCACCCGCGGATACGTCCGCGGCATCGTCGCTGAAGAACTCGGACTCAATTACGACGATGTCCTTGAGGAAATCGGCGAATCCACCTTCGGCAACGCCAACTCCTCCGGTGGTTCCACCACCGCCGCCTCCCTTGCACCCGCCGTCAAAGACGCCGCCGTCAACGCCCGTGTCGAGCTCGCCAAGCGCGTCGCCCCGCTCCTCGGCCTCAAACCGGACGACTACAACCAGATCGCCCTCGGCAATCGCCAGGTCTTCGGCAACGGCAAGACCCTCAAGTGGGAGGAAGCCTGCAAGGCCGTCCCCTCTGCCGGTCTCTCCGTCCGCGGCGAGTGGAAAGCCGGCCTCTCCGGAAACGGCGCCCACGGCGCTTCCTTCGCCGAAGTCGAAGTCGACACCGAGACCGGCCACATCCGCGTCGTCAGGATGTGCCACGTCCAGGACGGCGGACTCATCCTCAACCGCCTCACCGCTGAAAGCCAGATCAACGGCGGCATGATCCAGTCCATCGGCGGCGCCCTCTATGAAGCACGCTTCATGGACTCCGATCTCGGCGTCATGCTCAATCCAGGTTTCAACGATTACAAACTCATCGGCACCATGGAAATCCCCGAGCTCATCCCCGTCATCGACGACGGCGATGAACGCAACGTTGTCATCGGCATCGCCGAGCCCGCCAACATCCCCGGTATCGGCGCCATCGCCAACGCCGTCTACAACGCCTGCGGCGTGCGCATCCGCGAACTCCCCATTACCCCGGACCAGATTCTCAACGGCCTCATGAAAGCCTGATCCCGCATATAGCCCCCGGCTTGCCGGGGTTTCCAGAGAGGAACTCGCTATGAAAGCATTTGAATGGGCCAACGCGACCAGCGTCGATGAAGCCGTCAAGCTCCTCACGCCCGCCAGTCCCAAGATGGATTCCGACACGACCCCCCGCGCTCTCGGCGGCGGACAGGACCTCCTCACCACCATGAAGGCCTACATCGAGCGACCCCCGCGCGTCGTCAACCTCAAGACCATCAAGGGGCTCGATCACATTACCGACGACGGCAAGGGGGGGCTTAAGATCGGCGCCACCGCCACCCTTACTGCCATTCACGAAAACCCCGACATCCAGAAAGGCTTCCCCGGCCTCTCCGAAGCCGCCTACTCCATCGCCACCCCACAGATCCGCAACCTCGGCACTCTCGGCGGTAATCTCTGCCAGCGCCCGCGCTGCTGGTACTTCCGCCTCGAAAACTACAAATGCCTCAAGAAGGGGGGCACCGAGTGCTTCGCCTCCTCCGGCGACAACAAGTACAACGCGATCCTCGGCGGCGGGCCCTCCTTCATCGTCCACCCCTCCGACATGGCCCCCATGCTCATCTCCCTCGGCGCCACCGTCACCATCGCCGGTAAAGACGGTCAGCGTACTATTCCGCTCGAAACATTCTTCATCCTCCCGACCGAAACGCCCCGCCGCGAAAATGTCCTCAAGGACGGCGAGATCATCACCGAAATCCAGATTCCCGCCACCGCCGCGCGTTCCACCTACGTCAAATTCAAGGAACGCGACTCCCTCGATTTCGCCATGGCTTCCGTCGCTGCCGTCGTCGAATTCGGGCCAGACAAGACGGTCAAGGATGCCCGACTCACCCTCGGCGGCGTCGCCCCCATCCCATGGGTCGCCAAGGATGCCGCGGCCTCCCTCGTCGGCAAAAAGCTCGATGGCGACACCATCAAAAACGCCGCCACCCTCGCCGTTGCCGATGCCTCACCCCTCGATAGGAACGGCTACAAAGTGATCCTGACCCAGACCTTGATCCGCCGGGCCTTGAATCAACTCAATGCCTGAGCTTTACGCTGGAGAATGCCCTATGAACCCGCGGCAAACCGTGCATGCGAAAAATGTCCCGCTCACCCAGTTCTGCGGAGAACTCCGGTCCAAAAAATTCTACATGCTCGACAGGATTCCCGCAGAAGCCGACGATTATCTTGATCCCAGCGGCTACTGCTGGTGCTACCACACTCAGATGGCCATCGGCCCCGACGGCCAACACGCCTACCCCGACAAATGCGTCCCCGGCCGAAAATGCTACCGCTCGGCCCTCGCCGGCTCATGACAAGGCCCCAACACGAACCCGTTTATTGATACTCACCCACTCAAAGTCTCACCCTCCCGCTCTTCCTTGGCGTCTTGGCGCCTTGGCGTTAACCACGAACTCTCGCGCCCATAACCGGAACTCCGCCCCACCCCGCCCGCCCTCGCAACACCTCCCGCCCATTTCTGCTACACTCACATGCCAATTTCCCAATTCCGCCGCAGGGCCTTCGGCGCACTTCTC
The DNA here is from genome assembly GCA_035524355.1 of Phycisphaerae bacterium. Lineage (GTDB taxonomy): Bacteria > Planctomycetota > Phycisphaerae > WQYP01 > WQYP01 > DATKPA01. The sequence goes on from DATKPA010000075.1 coordinate 49,116, forward strand.
ATCTGCGGGAGCTGGACCATGGACATCGTTAAACTCCTCTCCGCCATGCCTTCATTGCATGCCAGCGATCTGCACCTCCAGGTCGCTTCCCCGCCCTGTTTCCGCGTCAACGGCGAAATCGCCCCCGCCGACATGCCCCCCATCTCCGGCCCCGACATGCGCGAACTCCTCGCCCCGGTCCTCAACGAAGACCGCCTGAAACGCCTCGAATCCAACCGCTCCGTCGATTTCGCCTACGTCGTCCCCGGCGTCGCCCGCTTCCGCGTCAACATCTACTACGAAAGAGGCGAATGGTGCGGCGCCTTTCGCATCATCCCCAACAACATCCCCACCGTCGAAGAACTCCGCCTCCCCGCCGTCCTCACCGAAATCGCCCTCGCCCCGCGCGGGCTCGTCCTCGTCACCGGCGCCACCGGCAGCGGCAAATCCACCTCCCTCGCCGCCATGATCAACGTCATCAACACCGGCTACCGCAAACGCATCATCACCGTCGAAGACCCCATCGAATTCATGCACCCCTCCAAAAAATCCCTCATCTCCCAGCGCGAAATCGGCGTCGACGCCACCTCCTTCAACACCAGCCTCAAAGAGGCCCTCCGCCAGAACCCCGACGTCATCCTTCTCGGCGAAATGCGCGACCGCGAAACCGTCGAAACCGCTCTCCAGGCCGCCGACACCGGCCACACCGTCTTCGCCACCCTCCACACCACCACCGCCGCACAAACCCTCCAGCGCCTCACCGCCTTCTTCCCCGCCGACGAACGCCCCCGCATCCTCCTCGACCTCGCCGCCAGCCTCGAAGCCGTCATCTGCCAAAGACTCGCCAAAACCGCCGACAATCAAGGCCGCGTCCCCGTCAACGAAGTCATGCGCACCACGCCCCCCATCCGCAAACTCCTCGCCGAAGGCAACGTCCTGGGCATCCCCAGAATCATCGCCGGCAAGGAAAACGGCATGCGCCTCTTCGACCAGCACCTCGTCGAACTCCTCCGCGCCAACATCATCGCCGGCAAAGAAGCCGCACGCCTCGCCAACAACCCCGAAGCCGTCCTCCTCGCCCGCAAAGGCATCGAATCCGCCGACCTCGCCGGCGGAATCGGCTGACCCCGCGCCCCCGCCCGCCGGTCCAACCCAACCTCCCGCACAACAAACGTGCAACCGCCAACGCTTGCGTCGTCGCGGTCCACGCATATCACACATTGCACCCGCCCCCGACCCCCTCACTCCCCCGCAATCCCCTCCACCAGAAAAAACCCCGCCCCGCCAATCCCCCCATTCA
>DATKPA010000076.1:0-60153 GCA_035524355.1 Phycisphaerae bacterium
ATACATCAACCGGCACAACGAGAACCCCAAGCCCTTCATCTGGACGGCCACCGCCAACGACATTCTCGCCAAAGTCAAACGGGCCCGTCAGAGCCAGCAACATGCGTTATAAGTTACACACTGTTAGGCGGACACCACTAGGCAAGCAACTTTAAAACGGCCACCAGCTTTCGGCGTTTCGAGAATACTTTCTCTCGCATAGAATAGAGGGGATACGATTCGCGAAGAGGTATGCGTTTGGCACTGCTTGATGTTCTGATCGTGGATGATGAGCCCAGCATTCGGAAAATGCTGGCGATGTGGTTGGATGGGGGCGGGCACCGCGTGCAAAGTGCTTCAACGCCCGCGGATGCGTTGGCGCTGGCGACGAAGGTTTCGTTTGATATGGCGTTTGTGGACTTGCGGCTTGGAGTCCATAGCGGCTTGGAACTTGTACCGGAACTGCTCAAGGCGAGCCCGTGGTTGAAGATCGTGGTGATCACGGCGTTTGCGTCGATTGATACGGCGGTGGAGGCGGTGAAAAAGGGGGCGATGGATTATTTGCCGAAGCCCTTTAGCACGGAGCAGGTCGATTTGCTTCTGCGGCGCGTGGATGAGTTGCGGCAAGTGGAGCAGAAGCTCGCGGCGTTGGAGGCTGCCGGTGGGGGAACGGTCGGCGAACTCAATCTGGACACGCGCAGTCCGGCGATGCAAAAGGTGTTGCATCGCGCGCAGCAGGTTGCCAAAAGTGAGGCCACAGTTCTCATTCGGGGGGAGAATGGCACGGGCAAGGGGGTGATCGCGCGATTGATTCACCAGTGGAGTCCGCGCGCACAGGGGCCATTCGGGGTGGTGAGTTGTCCTTCCTTGCCGCCGGAACTGTTGGAGAGCGAGCTGTTCGGGCATGTGAAGGGCGCGTTTACCGGGGCGGTGAAGGATAATCCGGGACGGGTGTCGGCGTGTGAGGGCGGGACGTTGTTTCTGGATGAAATTGGGGATTTGCCGCCGCTGCTGCAACCGAAATTGCTGCGATTCATTCAGGATCACGAGTACGAGCATGTGGGGGAACCGGTGACGCGACGGGCGAACGTGCGAGTGATTACGGCGACGAACGTGGATCTGGAAGCGGCGGTGAAGGCGGGGAAATTCCGAGAGGATTTGTTCTATAGGCTCAATGTGGTGGAACTGCGCATTCCGCCGTTGCGCGATCGCCCGCAGGACATTCTTCCTTTGGCGGAGCGGTTTCTAGCGGGCTTTGCCATTCAGAATCACAAATCGCTGGCGGGATTTACGGAGCGTACGATTCAGGTCATGGAGGATCACGTCTGGCCGGGGAATGTGCGGGAGCTGCGTAACACCATTGAGCGAGCGGTGATTTTCTGCGAGCAGCCGCGGGTGGATGTGGAGCATCTGGGCCTCGAGGAGGCCGCCGGAAAGCTATCGCCCGCGTTGGGCCAGCGACGCTCGCTGGAGGCGACGGAGGAGGCGCACATTCGGCACATCGTTCGCACGAGTGCGTCGCTGGAAGAAGCGGCGCGGGTTCTGGATATCGACATCGCCACGCTCTGGCGGAAACGGCGCAAGTACGGCATCTGAAGCCGCCATTCAGATGGGAGGAAGCTGAATGCCTCCCTTATTCAGAACAGGCCCACGTTTGCAATTTGCAGTGTTTGGGCAATTCAAAGGGGATTGCCGAATGCAATGGGGGCAGGTATTGCTTTCAGCACGAAAACAGTATTCATCGAACATATCATTACTTATGGTTTGTCAGCGGGCGACGGTACCGCAATTGCGGTGGGAGTAACGGCATGAGGAATCTGCGCGCGAAACTCTGGATGGGATTTGGCGGGATGCTGGCCATCCTCACGATGGTAAGTGTGCTGGGCATTGTCGTCATCACTTTGTACAGCAAGGCGATAGACAGGGTGCTGTGGGAGAATTATCGCAGTGTTGTGTACGGCCAGAAGATGCTCGAAGCGCTCGATCAGCTCACCAGCGATGCGCAATCGCTGGCGTTTGGACGGATGGCCCAGGATGGCGCCTTTGCGCGGCGGCAGCATGCGGCGCGGGAATTGTTCGATGCGAATCTCGATCTGGAGCACCACAACATTACGTTGCCTGGAGAGCAGCAGGCCGCCGACCACGTTTCAGAAATGTGGGCGGCCTATCTCAAGCAATTTGATGCGTGTTTCGCACCGGACATTTCGCAAACAGAGCAGCAGGCTCGTTACGAGGCACTCTTGGAGCGCCGGAATGACGTCAAACTGGCGGCCCAACGCGTCATCGACATGAACCTGGAGAACATGGTCTCGGTGGACGGCCAGGCGAAAACGTGGGCGAGCTGGAGCAAGATGGCACTCTATTTGTTTCTGGCGTCCGGCTTGTGCCTGGGCGTTCTCCTCATCGTTCTGGCGGGACGATGGATTCTGCAGCCATTGCGAACATTTATACTGTCGGCGCGCGAGATTGAGGCGGGGAATCTGAATCTCGTGGTGCCGGTCAAATCGAAGGATGAGGTTGGTCAACTGGCCGAGGCTTTCAATTCGATGGCGGCCAAATTACGTGCGTTTCGCGAGACGGACCAGGCGAAACTGCTTCGGACGCAACAGACGACGCAACTGGCGATCGACAGCCTTCCAGACGCGGTGGCGGTGATCAATCCCGAGGGAATCATCGAACTCGCCAACGGGACTGCGTTGAGGCTGTTCAATCTGAAGCCGGAAAAATCAGTTTACGATTTCAATCTGAAATGGCTCGTGGACCTTTATCGCACGGTGCGTGATCAGCAGCGGGTTTACGAGCCGCAGGGGTACCAGAACGCGCTGCAGGTGTTCGATAACGGCACGGAGAAATTCTTTCTGCCGCAGGGGGTTCCGATCACGGATGCGTCCGGGCGGCTGGTCGGCGTGACGCTTGTGTTGATCGATGTCACCCGGCTGCGCCAGATCGACGAAATAAAGAGTTCGCTCGTGTCCACGGTTTCGCATGAACTGCGCACCCCGCTGACGAGCATTCGCTTGGCGAATCACCTGCTCCTGAGTGATCGCATTGGGACGCTGAGCCCCAAGCAGACCGAGGTGGTGATGGAATCGCGGGACAATGCGGATCGGCTGCAGAAGATCATTGAGAACCTCCTCGACATGAGCCGGATTGAGGCTGGGAGCGCTGCGATCGAGGCGGGGCCCTGCAGACCGCACGAATTGGCGACGGAGGCGGCGGATCAAGTGCGAAGCGATGCACAGGACAAGGGGATCGAGCTGCGGGTGGACGTGCCGGTGGAGTTGCCGCTGGTGCGTGCCGATCGCGCGCGCATCCATCATGTGCTGCTCAATCTTCTGAATAACGCGTTAAGATACACGACAGCGGGAGGGCGGATTTCCATATCGGCAGCTCCTGAGGACGGCATAGTGGAGTTCCAGGTCAAAGACACCGGCCTGGGGATTCCGAGGCAATATCAACCGCGTGTTTTCGAGAGATTTTTTCGTGCGCCTGGTCAGGCCAGCGGCGGGGTGGGATTGGGCCTTGCAATCGCGAAGGAGATTGTCCTGGCCCACGGGGGCAACATTCAGGTGGACAGTCAGGAGGGCAAGGGCACGACATTTCGTTTCTCCCTGCCGCAGGAGACATCTGCAAAGGAGGCCAAGACATGATGACCAAGACAAAGAATGAGACGATATTGATCATTGAAGACGAGCGTTCCATTCGTTCGCTCATTCGAACTTATCTGGAGACGGAAGGATACACCGTCCGAGAGGCGGGCGGCGGTGCGGAGGGTCTGGAGGCCATCCGAGAGTCGGTTCCGGATGTCGTGCTGCTGGATCTATCGATGCCGCCGCCGCAGGGAATGGACGTGTTGCGTGCCATTCGCCAGTCGGCGATGCCGCGGAAGCCGGCGGTGATCATCCTTACGGCATATGGTTCGGTGAAGCTCGCCGTGGAAGCGATGAAACTGGGCGCACTGGATTTTCTTGAAAAGCCGGCAAGTCCGGAAGTGCTGTTGGAAACGGTATCTCGTGTTCACAGGGAGCGCGAGCTGGCGCAGGACTCGCGCGTCGATTCCTACGAAGTTCTTTTGGCAAGGGCGCGTATGGCGTTGACCGAGGGCGAACTTGGGCGCGCCGAAGCATTGCTCCTGCGCGCGAGTCCGATGGGGCAGCGAGATCCCGCGTTTCACAATCTGCTCGGGCTGCTGACGGAGCTGCGCGAAAACTTCGCCGATGCCCGCAGGCACTACGGCAAGGCGATCAGCCTCGACAGGGATTATGCCCCCGCACAACAGAACATGCGGCGAATGTACGAATTGCGCGAATTCGGCCATTCGAATGAGCCGGGCGCCCTTTAAGACAGGAATCTATGTCGCTGGTATCGGAAAATCGTGCGGAAAGCTTTCTCCAGATCATCCGCCGCGCCGAGCGCGGCAGGTTGAAGATCTATCTGGGGTACTCGCCCGGTGTTGGCAAGACGTACCAGATGCTGCAGGAAGCGCATCGATTGAAGGCCGAGGGAGTCGACCTCGTCGTGGGCGTCGTTGAAACGCACGGCCGTTCGGAAACGGCGAAGCTTGTGGACGGCCTGGAGCTGATTCCGCGCCGGAAAGTGGAATACCACGGCGTAACGATGGAGGAAATGGACCTCGAAGCGATTCTGCAACGCAAGCCGCAGATCGTACTGGTGGACGAACTGGCCCATACGAATCTTCCGGGATCGAAGAACACGAAGCGTTACCAGGATGTTCAGGATTTACGGGCCGTGGGAATCCACGTGATCAGCACGCTGAATCTGCAGCATCTGGAGAGTCTTTACAACACTGTCGAGAAGCTGATTGGCGTGAAAGTCACCGAGCGATTGCCCGACAGCGTGCTTGCGGAAGCGGATCAGATTGTCAACGTGGATCTGACGCCGGAGGATTTGCAGAAGCGTCTGCAGGCCGGCAAGGTGTACAGGCATGATCGCGTGGCGACGGCCTTGGACAACTTCTTTACCGCCGCCAATCTCGAACAATTGCGCGAACTGACGCTGCGGGAAGTGGCGAGCCAGATCGACATCAAACGCCGGGAAATCCTGCAGCAGGAACGCAACCAATCGCCCGACCAGGTCATGGTCTGCTTGAGTTCGCGAGGACCAAACAGCGGGACCTTACTGCGCTACGGCTCGCGTCTTGCCGGACGTCTGAATCGCAACTGGTATGCGGTGTACGTGCAGACCCCTTCCGAAGAGCCGACGCTGATTGACGCCATGACGCAGCGCCTTCTGTCCGACAATCTCACGCTGGCCAACCAGCTCGGCGCGATGGTCTTCACGTTTCGCGGCGAGGATATCGTTGACACGATTCTGCGTTTTGCGCGCGAGTATCGCGTGGGACACGTGGTTATCGGGCGTCCTGGTCCCATTACATTCTGGCAACAATTACGGGGCCGACGCAGCGTGGCCGAGCGGCTGATTCACGAGGCTCGCGGCATCTCGGTGGTGGTCATCGACGCCGAGGCGGAGGAGCGGTTTAAGGATGCCGCCGAAGCGGTCGCATCGGCGGCCACGACACCAGCCGCGTCTCCGCAAGCGCCCGCCACCGGCGCACTCTCATCAGTTCTTGACCCAACGCGCGTAATCGTCTGGACGGAACCGGTGACGCGGGAGGAGATTCTGCGCGACGTGGTAAACGCAGCTCATCGCGCGGCGCCCGAACTCGATCCGCAGGCCGTGCTCCGGCTGCTTCACGCGCGAGAGACGCAGGGATCGATGTTCCTCAATGAAGGCGTCGCCCTCCCGCACGTGCGTGTCCCGAATCTCTCAGCCACGGTCCCGATTCTCGGCCTCGTGCGTGGCGGGGTGATTGATGTGGCGACGGAACGTCCGATTGAGCTGGTCTTCGGCCTGATGTCGCCGGAGAATCAGCCAACCGAACACCTCAAACTCCTGGCTGCGGCTGCTCGCGCATTCCAGGACCGCAATCTGCGGCGTGCGCTTGCGGCAGCCAAGACTCCCCAGCAAGCCTATGCCGCGATTGAGGCAAGCGAGGTTTAGGCCGCTGCGGAAGCGCATCAAGCGCTTAGGGCGAAAAGCTGCAATGTCGTGTGCCGACATTGTGTTTGCAATTTGCAGTCGTCGGGGCAATAGCTATCTCCTGACGCGTCTAATTCAGCGGTTTTGGCGATTTCACGGTACGGCATTCGGTTCGCTTTATGTCGCGGATGCCTACGACTTCATCCGCTCGTTCGATTCTCCGGCGAATGCTCGGCCTGCCCGAATTTGTTTTGAGCTGTTTGCGGCGCACACTGCGTCAGAGCACACGTTCGGCAAGCTTCGCTCCGGTCGCCCGAGCGCCAATGCAGCCGCAACGAACGCTGATTTATCCGGTGATGGTCGTCGATCATTCCATGATTTCAGCCGACGCACGGCGAGCCGCGTCCCGGCCTGCCGGCGTCCGAATCGTGCTCGTGGATGATGACCTTGACCCCGCCGAAATCTCCGACGCCGCGAGCGTGGCTGCGGTATCGAAGGGCGCCTTGCCAACGGCCCTGCACGTCCGGCGAAACGATGCCGGCGAGGTCAACGTCAAGCAGACACGCCTGACGATCCCGCAAGTGATGCGGATCGTTCAATCGGCGGCGCAGACCCCACAGGACTCGCGCATCGGGCCGGAGACTCGGAATTCCGGTTCATGAACACGCGCACCATGACGCCGATACTTCTCCTGATGCTGATCGCGGCAATTCTGTAAATCGGCGTGACGCGCTGATTCGGGTGGGTCTCGAGGGCCGGGGTATCTCGTTCATCGTACTCGGGGCGGCCGTATGAGTTGGGTAAGGCCTCCTCGTGAATCTGACGTTACTCGGTGTTAGCCACTTGATGGGACTCTACATTGTCGTCTTCTTGGTGGTCTCTCAAGTGACAGAAGTACTTCTTTTTCAGGAGAGACTTCCGCTGCCGGCACTGATGGGCGGACTTCCTCTCGTGGCGGGAGGCGTCACGATGCTCTCCTGGCGCAATCCGCAAATGGCAAAATGACACATTTGCAAACTGCACGATTATTTGCGATTCGGCCGCCTGCTGAATGCAAAGGAATTCCCGATTCGCGGATATGCGTTATCGCCAACATGAGGATTCATAGGCACATACATCGCGTACAAACCGATGGCACGGCCGTTGCAAATAGACCTTCAGTGAAGAATTTCCGTATTACGTAACCCCTGTTTTTAGAGGAAAGCTCATGACGGATGTGATCTTCATCGGCGCGACGATCGCCTTCTTTGCGATCTGCGTTTTGTACACCTACGCCTGCGGGAGGCTCTGATCCATGGAAATCGTCATTGTTGGAATCGTCTCGGTCCTGCTTTTGATCTATTTGTTCTGGACGCTCATTCGTCCGGAGAGTTTCTGATCCGCGCCCAAAGCGATCGCGGGCACAGGAATGCTTCTTGGCGGAGGCCTCCCAGCCGGCCGGCGATTCAAGGTTGTAACCATGGCAAATGAAACGAGGGTATCACGATGACAGCTGCTGGCTGGCTTCAATTGGGAATTTACATCGCCTTGCTTTTAGCGATCACAAAACCTCTGGGTTTGTATCTCTGGCGGGTGCTCGATCCGGATCGCGCCGGCGGAAAGACGTTTCTCGATCCCGTCCTTGGGCCGGTGGAGCGCCTGATCTACCGCGTTCTGCGCGTCGATCCTGCCCGCGAACACAATTGGAAGCAGTACGGCATCGCGATGCTCATGTTCAGCCTGGTCACCGCGGCGGCCACCTACGGCTTTCTCAGGTTGCAGGATTCCCTGCCCTGGCATCAATTCCTCGATGCCGCGCTCAACAGAACGCCGATGACCGGTCACCTCGCCTTCAACACAGCCATGAGCTTCACCACGAACACCAATTGGCAGAGCTATGCCGGTGAAGCCACCATGACGTACTTCAGTCAGATGGTCGCTCTGGCGAGCCATAACTTTTTCTCGGCGGCAGTCGGTATCGCGATCGCCGCAGCGCTAATCCGTGGCATCGCACGTGACCGCTCCGCCACGGTAGGCAATTTCTGGGTCGATCTGGTTCGCATCCACCTCTACCTCCTTCTCCCCATATGCCTGATTTATGCAGTCTTTCTCGTTAGCCAGGGTATGGTGCAGAATTTCAACCACTACACCGTCGCCAATGTTCTCGATCAGTCCGCGGCGGTCTCGGCCACGCAACCGGCGCAGCAGGTGGTGGGCCAGGGGCCCGTGGCCTCGCAGGTGGCGATCAAGATGCTCGGTACGAACGGCGGCGGATTCTTCAACGCCAATGCGGCGCATCCGTTTGAGAATCCCACGCCTTTGAGCAATTTGATCCAGATTCTCTCGATCTTTGCCATCCCCACGGCACTCACGTACTACCTCGGCCGCATGGTGAAGAACCAGGGCCACGGCTGGACCGTCTGGGCGGCGATGTTCGTCATGTTCCTCGGCGGCGCGCTCTTCTGCTGGTGGGCGGAAAGCAAAGGCAGCCCGCGCATGCATGAGGCCGGCGTTGCGCAGGTCGGAAACATGGAGGGCAAAGAAGTCCGCTTCGGCGTTTCGCAGTCGGCGCTCTTCGCAACAATTACGACGGATGCCTCGTGTGGCGCCGTCAATTCGATGCATGATTCCTACACACCCCTCGGTGGCCTGGTGCCGCTCTTCAACATGCAAACCGGCGAAGTGATCTTCGGCGGCGTGGGTGCCGGCATGTACGGCATGCTCGTCTTCGTGGTCATCGCCATCTTCATCGCGGGCCTCATGGTCGGCCGCACGCCTGAATATCTCGGTAAGAAAATTCAAAGTTTTGACGTCAAAGCAGCCGGCCTCACGATTCTCGCCCCTGGCCTCGCCATCCTTGCCTTCACCACGTGGGCCTGTGTCGCCAACTGGGGACCTGCTGGCTTGAACAACAGTGGCCCGCACGGCTTCTCGGAAATCCTGTACGCATACACGTCCGGCGCCGCCAACAACGGCTCCGCATTCGCCGGTCTGACGACCAACGCTCCGGAATTCAACACCACGCTCGGGTTCGACATGGGTATCGGACGCTTCTTCATGATCATTCCGATCATGGCGCTCGCGGGAAATCTCGCCAAGAAAAAGATCACGCCGCAGTCCATTGGAAGCTTTCCCGTCGCGGGCCCCACCTTTGGATTGCTGCTCGTCGGAACGGTGGTTCTCGTCGGCGCGCTCACGTTTGTGCCGGCACTGGGCCTGGGTCCGGTCCTCGAGCACTTCATCATGCAGGGCAGCCACACGATGTTCTAAGGAGATTTAGCGTGCGTAGCGCACGGCAAGGTTAGGAAACTGGCGCGGCGGAGCGCCAAACAGGCGGAAAACGAGGATGTTGGTTTTTAACGAGGGTTAAGGAACGGTTACATGACTTCAAGCGGCTGGATTCAACTTCTCCTTCTCCTTGCAGGTTTGGTGGCCATCACCAAGCCGATGGGCATCTTCCTGCTCCGCATCCTCGACCCGGAGCGGGAAGGTCGCACGTTCCTGGATCCCATTCTTGGGCCATTGGAGCGACTTGTTTACAAGATTCTCCGCGTGAAGCCCGACCAGGGTCAGACGTGGTGGCAGTATGCCATGTCTCTGTTCGTCTTTTCGGCCCTCACGATGCTCGTGACCTACCTGCTCCTGCGGTTTCAAGACAAGCTTCCCGGTCAGGCCCTATTCAACCCGGCCGGCTTGCCCGCAGTCCCCGAGCACCTGGCCTTTAACACCGCGGCCAGCTTCGTAACCAACACCAACTGGCAGAGCTACGGCGGCGAGTCCACCATGACCTACTTCTCCCAGATGGTGGCCCTCGTCTTGCAGCATTTCTTCTCCTTCTCCGTGGGGGTGGCTGTCGCCGCGGCCATCGTGCGCGCGATTGCGGCATCGGGCGGAAGAACCATCGGCAACTTCTGGCGCGACATCGTCCGGCTGGTTCTGTATCTCGAACTGCCCGTATGCATTCTTTTCGCCGCTTTCCTCATTTGTCAGGGAACGCCCCAGAATTTCCGTCCGTACACGCAGGCACATGCGCTCGATCAATCGCAGGCGGTATCCACCACGCAGCCTTCCGTGCAAAGCATTGCGCAGGGCCCCGTCGCCTCAATGGTCGCCATCAAGATGCAGGGCACCAATGGCGGCGGCTACATGAACGCCAACGCCGCGCATCCGTTTGAAGATTCCACGCCGCTTTCCAACTACATCCAGATTCTCATCTTTCTGTCCGTGCCCACCGGCCTGACCTATTACCTCGGCCGAATGGTCCGCAATCAGAAGCACGGCTGGGCGGTCTGGACCACCATGTTCGTCATCTTCGTGGCTTCCACGCTCTTCTGCTGGCATTTCGAGGCCGCCGGAAACCCGCGTCTTACACAACTTGGCGTTGCCAGCGGCATGGCGGGCAACAACATGGAGGGCAAAGAGGTCCGCTTCGGCGTCTTCAACTCGGCCTTCTTTGCCAACGCGACCACGGACACCGGCTGCGGTGCGGTCAATAGCATGCATGACAGTTTCACCCCGCTGGGCGGCTTCATTCCGCTGCTCAACATCCAGCTTGGCGAGGTGATATTCGGCGGAACCGGCGCCGGTCTCTATGGGATGCTCATCTTCGTCTTCGTCGCCATCTTCCTTGCCGGCCTCATGGTGGGCCGCACGCCTGAGTACCTCGGGAAGAAGATCGACGGGGTCGATGTCAAACTCGCTTCGCTGGCCGTGTTGGTCACCGCGATCGGCGTCCTGTTTCCCACAGCCGCCGCAGGCATCAACTTTCTGGGCAACGACTGGGGCACCGCGGGACTGAACAACAACGGCCCCCACGGCCTGAGTGAAATCCTGTACTGCTTCAGCGAAGGCGTCGGCAACAATGGATCGGCCTTCGCGGGTCTCACCATGAACCCGGTGACCAATGTCGTGCTGGCTTTCGTCATCCTGGTCGGGCGCTACTTCCCGATGATTCCGATCCTCGCCCTCGCAGGCAGGCTCGTAAAGAAGAAGGCCGCCCCCATCGGTCCCGGAAGCTTTCCCGTAACGGGCGCAACATTCGTTTTCCTGCTGGGCAGCACCGTGCTGATTGTCGGCGCGCTCACCTTTTTCCCCGTGCTCGCACTTGGACCGGTTCTCGAGCACTTCCTGATGCACGCCACGCATACGACCTTTTAGCGCGGAGATTCCGCGCCATTGATTGAACGATTGCAAGTTTTCCGTCTCCTGATTTCAGAGGACTCTCATGTCTCAAAAAGCCCGATCCATATTCGACCCCGCCATCGTGATACCCGCGATCGGTGAGAGCTTTCGCAAGCTCAATCCCTTCTACATGTGGAAGAACCCCGTCATGTTCGTGACGGAGGTGGGTGCCGCCCTGACCACGCTGGATCTCTTCTTCACGAAGGATTCCCGGTTCTTCGTGGCGCAGATTTCGATCTGGCTCTGGTTCACGGTCGTCTTCGCCAACTTCGCCGAAGCCATGGCTGAGGGCCGCGGCAAGGCCCAGGCCGACACGCTTCGCAAGAGCCGCACCAAGACCAGCGCCAACAAGCTCGGCGCCAATGGCAGCATCACCACGGTTGCGGCAGAAAGCCTGAGAAAGGGCGACATCTTTATCGTCGCGGCCAATGAAGTCATCGCCGCCGACGGCGAAGTCATCGAAGGCGCCGCCACCGTCAACGAATCCGCCATCACCGGCGAATCCGCCCCGGTCATCCGCGAGGCCGGCGGCGACCGCTCCGCCGTCACCGGCGGCACGACGGTGCTTTCCGACCAGATCAAAATCCGCGTCACCGCCAATCCCGGCGAAAGCTTCATGGACCGCATGATCGGCCTGATCGAAGGCGCCAAACGCCAGAAAACCCCCAACGAAATCGCCCTCTCAATCCTCCTCTCCGCCCTCACGATCATCTTCATGGCCGTCTGCATCACCATGATGCCCTTCGGCATCTTCACCCACACCTACCTCGGCGACAGCCCCGCCTACGACAAGGTCCAGGTCGCTTTCTCCATCACCGTGCTCATCTCGCTCCTTGTCTGCCTGATTCCGACGACCATCGGCGGCCTGCTCTCCGCCATCGGCATCGCCGGCATCGACCGCATGGTGCAGCACAACGTGCTCGCCATGAGCGGCAAGGCCGTCGAGGCCGCCGGCGACGTGGACGTGCTCCTCCTGGACAAGACCGGCACGATCACGATGGGCAACCGCGAAGCCGTCGAATTCATCCCCGCTCCCGGCGTGTCAGATGCAGAACTCGCCGACGCCGCTCAACTCTCCAGTCTCGCTGACGAAACCCCCGAAGGCCGCAGCGTCGTCGTGCTCGCCAAGCAGAAATACAAGATCCGCGGCCGCGAGATCCACGAGATGCCCCACGCCACCTTCGTTCCCTTCACCGCGCAAACGCGCATGAGCGGTGTGGATGTGGATGGCCAAAGCGTCCGCAAAGGCGCCGCGGACAGCGTCCGCAAGTGGGTCGGCGGCACGTTCCCGAAGGAGGTCGATTCCACGGTGGACAGAATCAGCCGCGCCGGCGGAACGCCACTTGTTGTCGGAAAAGCCGGCAAAGCCCTTGGCGTCATCTACCTGAAGGACATCGTCAAAGGCGGCCTGCCTGACCGGTTCAAACGCTTCCGCGCGATGGGCATCAAGACCGTCATGATCACCGGCGACAATCCGCTCACCGCCGCGGCGATCGCCTCCGAAGCCGGCGTTGACGATTTCCTCGCCCAGGCCACTCCCGAAGACAAACTCGCCCTCCTTCGCAAGGAACAGGCCAATGGCCACCTCGTCGCCATGACCGGCGACGGCACCAACGACGCGCCCGCACTCGCCCAGGCGGATGTCGGCGTCGCCATGAACACCGGCACGCAAGCCGCCAAAGAAGCCGGCAACATGGTCGATCTCGACTCGAACCCGACCAAACTCATCGAAGTCGTCGAGATCGGCAAACAGCTCCTCATGACCCGCGGCGCGCTGACCACCTTCAGCGTCGCCAACGACGTCGCCAAGTATTTCGCCATCATCCCCGCGATGCTCATGGGCGCTTTCCCGGAAGTCGCCCCCTTGAACATCATGGGCCTCCACAATCCCCACAGTGCCGTGCTCAGCGCCGTCATCTTCAACGCTGTCATCATCATCGCGCTGATTCCGCTCGCTCTGAAGGGCGTGAAATTCCGCCCCGCCCCCGCGGTCGTCATTCTGCGGCGGAACCTGCTCATCTACGGTCTCGGCGGCATCATCTGCCCCTTCCCCGGAATCTGGATTATCGACCAGATCGTCTACCACCTCGGCCTGGCTCCGATGTAACAAGCGCCAGGACCCTGAACGGACCCATTTGAAGTTTCAAAACGCAATCAAAGGAAATCACAATGAGCGACATAAAATCAGCATTTGAAAGTTCCCATGGCGGCGGGACCGCAGAGCCCGGCGGCTCCATCCTCGGCCATATCTGGGCCTCCATTGGCGCGACGATCGTCCTCGGCATCATCTGCTGCGGCATCTATCCGCTGATCGTCTACGGCATCGGCCAGGCATTCTTTCCCGTCCAGGCCAACGGCTCCCTGCTGAAGATGGACGGCACCTTCACGACAGACGACTCCCAGGCCGTCGGCTCCGCGCTGATCGGACAGAATTTCTCCGCCCCCCAATACTTTCACCCCCGTCCCAGCGCCGCAGGCGCTGGCTATGACGCCACCAGCTCCGGCGGATCCAACCTCGGACCCCTGAGCGACAAACTCATCAACGGCGTTACCGCCACCCAACCGGCGCCGGCCACCCAGGCCGCAACGACGGACGCCAGCCAACCCGCCGGCACTCAGGCTGCGAGCGCCCCGTCCACCCAACCCGTCGAAACCCTCTCTTACGACGGCGTTCGCCTCCGCTGCATCCACTACGCCGTGGATAACGGAATCGCCTTCAAGCTCTACACCCTCAAATTGGACGATCAGGGAAACACCGTCTCCAAAACCGAAGTCCCGCTTTCCAAATTCCAGGACAAGGACGGCAACCTCATCGACACCGCACTCGTCGATGCCTTCCCCCACGCCGGCGATCCGGCCGACAAGACCCCACTCATTGCCGCTGACTTCGCTACCCCGATTCCCGCGGACGCCGTGACCGCCTCCGGCTCCGGCCTCGACCCCCACATCAGTCCGGAAAACGCCGCCCTGCAGAAGGCACGCATTGCCAAAGCGCGAAATGTCAGTGAGGAGACTGTGCAAAAGCTCATCGAGCAATACACCGACCGCCCGAATCTGGGCATCTTCGGCGACCCGGGCGTCAACGTCCTGCGGTTGAATCTCGCACTTGATCAAGCGGCTCCATTGCCCACAACCGCGCCGGCCGCTGCTTCCCCGACCACCAGCAAGTAACAAGGCGCAAGCCATGCCGCACGAGCTAGCAATCGGTGAGATCCTCGACGGCCGGTTCAAGATGACCGGCCTGCTGAGCGAGGGCGGCATGGCGACCATCTACCGCGCGGTCGACCTCGAACGAGATCAGCACGTCGCCATCAAAGTGCCGCTGATGAAGTACGAGAGCGAGCCCGCGTACTATCGGCAATTTCAACGCGAGCGCGATATTCTCAGCTCCCTCGATCATCCGGCCGTGCTGAAAACGGTCAATGTCGATGACGACGCGCGAAGCCGCCCCTACATGGTGACCGAACTGCTCGATGGCCAAACCCTCGAGCAGTTGCTCTTGCAGCAATCGCCCATGGATGTGAAGCAGGCCACTCGCATCATCATCCGTCTCTGCGACGCACTGACGCACATCCACGACAAGGGAATCGTCCACCGCGATCTCAAGCCCGGCAATATCATGCTCTGTGCCGACGGAAGCATGCGAATCCTCGATTTTGGCCTCGCCATCACGCCCCGCCATAAACGAGTCGCTGGTCTCTCGGGCAGCCTCGGAACGCCCGTCTACATGGCGCCGGAGCAGGTCCGCGGACGCCCGGGAGATGCCCGCGTGGACGTCTATGCCCTCGGGTCCATTCTGTACGAATTGACCACCGGCGTCCGCCCTTATCCGATGGAAGATCTCGAGGAGGCCGCCTACGCACGTCTAACCGGCGACCCCGCTGCGCCGCGACACCTCAACCCAGCGATATCCCCCGAAATGGAAGAGACGATTCTCCGCGCTGTCGCGCGCGACCCGGACCGACGCTACCAAAGCTGCTCGGAACTCAAGCAGGATTTGGAAAGTCCAGAACATATGCGGGTCACCGGATTGAGCAGTCAACTGGAGTCGCCACGCCCCTATCGCCCAATGCTGCGACTGGCGCTAGGCTGGCTCATGCTCGCGGCGATTCCCCTGTTCCTATTCGCCATCATTTATTTCCTCGGGCACCGTCATTAACGCGGTTGTTGAGGTAAGGAATCATGACTAATCCGAACCATGTTCACGAGGTGCAACGCCCGCAAACCCTCGCGCAAGTGCAAAACGCAGTCACCCTGCCCGCAGGTTCAACCACGAACCCCGCTGCCTGCGGCCGTCTCTGGGGACTTGATTCCACGAGTATGAGTCGGCACGACCGTTGCGTTCATTTGATGGAAGAACCCATCCCCGCGTCTGGTGATTCTATGGCACGCATTCTTATTGCTGAAGATGAACGCTCCATCCGAAACCTCCTGAGGACCTGCCTGGCCGGTGAAGGCTACGAGATTGAAGAAGCCGCCAATGGCGAGGAAACCCTGGACGCAATCACAAGTGATGCACCACCCGATATCGTTCTGCTCGATCTATCCATGCCGGCGCCGCAGGGAATGGAGATTCTCCACCGGCTGCAAAGCATGGTGATTCGACCACGCCCGCGCGTGATCGTCCTCACCGCCAATGCTTCCGTTGCCCGCGCTGTCGAAGCTCTGCAACTGGGAGCTGTGGATTTTCTGGAAAAGCCCTGCCAACCGGAGCATCTGCTCTCCGTCATTGGCCGCGCGCTCGATCAGAAAACTCTGGCCGAAGCCGCCACGCCGGACGGTTACGCTGCAGCACTCAAACGTGCCCGAATTCATCTCGCCGATGGCCACTCCGATAAAGCAGAACGCTACCTTCGCGCAGCGAGTCATCTGGGCGAACAAGATCCGGAATACTTCTGTTTGCTGGGCCTCTGGCATGAAATCAACGGCCGCGACGCCGAGGCACTAACTGCTTACCAGCAGGCGGTTCAG
The DNA here is from genome assembly GCA_035524355.1 of Phycisphaerae bacterium. GTDB lineage: Bacteria > Planctomycetota > Phycisphaerae > WQYP01 > WQYP01 > DATKPA01. The sequence continues at coordinate 16,111 of DATKPA010000076.1, forward strand.
CTTGATCATCGCCACGGACCTTCCCGCGAAGCCCTTCGCCGCCTTTCCACCGCCTGATCTCGACGCCGTTGTGCCTTCTTCAACCGATTCGTCTTTTGTGAAAACTGTGGCGGAACGGAAGCATGTTATGAGCCGACCTCACACTCGCCTCTCCACGAATGACCACCCCTATTTGGCCTTCGTCGTCGATGACGAACGGCCGATCCGCAAGCTCCTGCGCATCACCATGGAGGCTGAAGGGTACGAAGTGGTGGACTGCAGCCGTCGAGAGTCCATCACTCAGCTTCCGGCAGTCAAACCGGACGTAATTGTTCTTGATCCGGGCCGCATCGATGATAAGAGTCGTGCGACGATCACGCAGTTCAGAACACAGCACCGTGCGCCGATCATCGTCATCTCTCCTTCAACGCGTGGCCAAGACGTAATCGCCGCTTTGGACGCCGGCGCCGATGACTATCTCAGCAAGCCGTTTAACGTTCCCGAGCTCATGGCGCGGTTGCGTGCGCTGCGACGACGGGCGATCACCACGGAGCACCACGCGAGTGGCATATGCAAACTCGGCGACTTGCACATCGACTACATGAATAAACGAGTGACGCGCCGTGGCGAATTGCTGCACTTCACGCGAATCGAATACGAACTGCTTTACCTGCTCGCCAGTAATGCCGGAAACATCGTCCACACCGATCAGCTGCTGTCAGAGGCAATGGGCCGCGGTTCCAAAGACGACAAGCATCTCTTGCGAATTCATATTCGCCAGCTTCGGAAAAAAATGGAAGACGATCCTTCGCACCCCCGCTACCTTCTTACGGAAATCGGTTCCGGATACCGGCTCGTTCACCCCGAACATGATCACTCACATACACTCGCGGATGGTTAAGCATCAGAACCTCTGGTGCTGCCGAGGAGACATTCGTATGAAGAAAGCCCTTTGCATTCTGAGCGTCGTATGTGCTCTTCTTAGTGGCGGAGTATCGTCCTCTCAGGCGAAGATCGCATCGATTCCGCAACATTCATCTGCCCCCACGATGACCTCGCTCCACGCGGCCCCAAGTGCCAATCCCCGCGAAATTGTCGGCTTCCTCGCGCTTGCGATCTGTGTTGGTCTGGTCCAAACCGCTTTGGTCGCCGGCGCGGTCGCCTATCAATTTCCCCACACACTCTCGTACGATCCGTCCGACGAGTGGGAGGATGCGGATTACTTTCGCGCCCTTCCCAACGCATTGGCCGCGCTCTCCGAACATCACTTCGCATCCGCATGGCCCCGCCACTGCAATCCCTGGTCCCTGAATCGGTTTCAGCGCCGACTTCATCGCGTACTTGAACCGCTGCTGACACGAAACACCAGACGATTCGTACAGCAGCACCTATCCGCATGGAGATGGACCATATCTCACCGTAACACGATCACGCGCTTCCTCCGAATCCAGGAGCGCGAGAACGCGATCAGGCTTCTTCCAAACGCCGATCCACAGGAGCGACCGGCATTGCTGGCGCTCCTAAATACCTGCGATGATGGTCAACTGCAATCTCCGGATGAAGCAACGCAACGACAACTCCCACGGCTCGTGCGCGTTCAGACAATCCTGAGGGAGCACGGATTCTCTCTCACGGTTGAAGGTCGCTGGTGGGACATTTATTCCTGTCCGCCTGGGCTTAAGATCCTTTCGACAATCGGCGTGGCCGATACATCCACTACAAAGTCGCCGTTATAGACGTTGGGTAAACCCCGTCTGCGCCGCCGACCGGCGATGGCATGCAAAGCAGGGTTTCTGATCTTGACGAAAGAAACGGTACTGGATCCTCGCAATTGCGAGGGCCTTCCAGCATATTGAACCTGTGATAACGTTGAGCGCCGTCAGAGTCGTGTCGCTGGAGTCAGTGGGGTCAGTCTGTCAACGATTGAGAGCACGCGCTCCGCCTCACGAAACATGGCCGACTCGAGCACGTGACCATTGAGCACGGGCGTATTCGAACCCGCGGCGGCACGGGCAGACTCCACCGCGCGGGCATGCGCGACTGCGTCCGGCGCTGGGGTGAAGATGGCGTTTATCGCGCCGAGCTGCTCAGGGTGGAGGGCGGCCTTGCCTGTCATGCCGAGCTTGCGGCTCGCGGTCGCTTCGCGTTCCAGACCTGCGGCATCAGCCTTGAAATAGGGAACGTCGATTGCGGCGATACCGGTCGTGGCTGCCGCCGCCACCATGCAGGAACGCCCATACAGCAGGTTTTCCCAGGCGCCCTCGGCGCCCAGATCCGCGGCAAGGTCGCCGCCGCCGAGGAACAGGCCGCAGACTCGCTCGTGCGCCTGGGCAATGCGGTCCGCGGCAAAAACGGCCCGTGCCAGCTCCACCATCGGAACAATGCCGATCATCGTCTCGGAGTTGTCAAGGAGGTCGGCCACGACCCGTACTTCGTCGGCAGACTCACACTTGGGAATGACGACGGCATCCGGGCACACACCGGATTCGTGAAGTGCCAGCAGGTCGCGGAGGCCTTCGACGGTGCGCGGGCTGTTGATGCGCAGGAGGCGGATGAAGTTCGGATCCCGCGGCGTCCGGAGGAATGCCAGTGCAGCGTCACGGGCCTGTGCCTTTTCGGTGGGAGAGACGGTGGACTCGAGATCCACCATGATGCCGTCGCCTCCCGCAGCCTGCGCGGTGAGCAGGGTGGCTGGACGGGAGGCGGGCGTCAGAAGGAAGCTGCGGCACGCGCGGAACCGCGTGCGGGGGCAGGTCTTCACGGGAACTGTGGTCATCATGATATTGTTCTGGATCATCTGTATCTCCAATTGGCTGTTAAGGGTCAGAGTGTCAATTGAGCACGCTGGGATGGACCATCTCCATGAGTTCGTGGTTGTCGCGGTAGTCAACCGGAATTCCGATCACCACGGGGCCCTGCATGGCGAGCGCTTTTTTGAGCGTCGGCGCAATCTGTTCGGGCCTTTCGATTCTGAGCCCGTGAGCGCCGAAGGATTGAGCAAAGGTAACGACGTCGACAGGGCCGAAGTCGACGCCGGAAGCGCGGTCGTACTTCGCGATTTCCTGGAAACGGACCATGTCATAGGAGCCGTCAATCCACACCAGGTGGACGAGGTTGCATTTGAGCCGCACTGCGGTCTCAAGTTCGGCCCCGGAAAACAGGAAGCCGCCGTCGCCGGAAATGGAGATCACCTTGTCGGCGGGACGAACCAGACACGCGGCAATGGCCCAGGGAAGTCCGACACCCAGCGTCTGCTGCCCATTGCTGATCAGCACCTGGCGAGCGCGAAAGCTGTACAGATAGCGGGCGATCCAAATGTGGAACGATCCCATGTCCAGACAGAGCGTCATGTCGTCGCTCAGTATCGACTGAAGTTCGTGCACCAAGCGCATCGGATGAATGGGAATGCCATTCCTGGCGGCCGCGGCTGCGGCGAACTGCTTTCGGTCGCGACCAATCTCGCTGAGCAGTTGCACGTCGGCAGACGGCGCATGGCGTTGTACCTGGGCGGCGAGCTCGCGAAGCGTGGCTGCGATGTCGCCGATCAGCTCGAACTCGGGGCGGTAGTCGCGGTCAATGTCGGCACCCACGGCATCAATATGGACGATGGGGCGCGTGCGGCCCTTGTTCCAGAGACCGGGTTCGTATTCGATGGGATTAAACCCGACGGCGATGACCACATCCGCCGCGTCCAGGAGTTTGTCGGCCGGCTGATTGTGGAAGAGACCGACGCGGCCGCCAAAACAGTCGAAGAGTTCGCGCGACACGACGCCGGCGCCCTGAAAGGTGCAGACCACGGGCAACCGGTTTTTCAAGAGGAACGCGCGAACCGCCTCTGCGGCGCGGGATTGGCTCGCGAGCAGGCCGAGGAGCAGGATGGGCCGCTTCGCATTGCTGATCACGTCCGCCGCCGCCGTGATTGCCTCCCCCTCGCCAGGCCCCAGCGGCTCTGGCACAACAGGCGTCAGCACTTCGCCGTCCGCCTCTCCCATCATGATGTCCTGCGGCGCACTGATGAAGGCTGCACCCGGCCGCCCCGATTCCGCGGCGCGGAAGGCGTTCGCGACCACTTCGGAGACCACCTTCGGCGAGTCGATTTCAGCGCTGAATTTGGTGATCGGCCGGAAGAGGCTCACGGTGTCCATGCTCTGATGGATTTGCTTCAGCCGGCTGCAGGTCGGCACGGCGCCGCCGATCGCGACGATGGGATCGCCTTCGGAGTTCGCCGTGGCCAGACCGGTCACGAGGTTCGAACAGCCGGGACCGGAAGTGACAAGAACCACGCCGGCCTTACCCGTCATCCGCCCGATGCCGCCGGCGATGAAGGCGGCGTTCTGCTCATGCCGGCAGACGACCGTCTTGATTGTCGAGTCGAGCAGCGTGTCGAACACCTTGTCGATCTTCGCGCCGGGTATGCCGAACACGTACTCGACGCCTTGTGCCTCCAGATTCTTCACCAGTAGTCCAGCACCGGTTTGCAGGCCGGACATGATTGCTGATGTACTCACTTTCTTTCTCCTTCGGCTTTGGCGAGATCTGCGCTGGGGTCCCGGCGCAGGTCGGCTTTGTAGAAATCTTCGGTTTCCGGCAATGCGATGTGATAGTCGCCTTCACGCTGGATCTGCAGGGAAAGATTGGCTCCACGGCATTGCAGGAGGTGGCCGCCGCTCTTGCGATCGTCCGAGATGAAGTGCAGGTGATATCCCGGCACGTTGAGCGTTTTCGCGTACTCCGGGGTCCAGAATCCGACGAGGGTCCCCGAGATGTTGTGGAACTCGAATTGGGGTTGTACCGCGGCCGCCTGGATGAGCGGGACCCCTTCGGCGGTGCGACGCATCGCCCGGGTGAGGACGTAGTCAAAATGCCCTTCCACCCTGAGGGCGAAGAAGAAGTTGTTGGAGATTCGGAGAGCGTCGAGCCGGGATGTCAGGTGGCTGAGATCCGGGCATTGCTCCAAGGTGACCGCCGTGTCCGGGACAAAGCGAGTAATCGCTGCAAAGGGACTCAGCGCGTCATCGTCGCACTTCTGGACCGACCCATCGGAGCGGACATGAAAGACCTCGCCGTCGGCGATCACCATCTCACCGTCGAGGTTCTCAAAAGTGCCCAATCCGAGATCGCCATGTTTGAGCAGGGTGCCGACGCGCACCGCGCCCTGATAGATTCCCTCAACCAGCGCGGTGGAGGTCGAGACCTGATAGAGCACGTGGTGCGCGGGCTGGCTCCCGTTCTTCAGATCTGTCGTCATAGTGAGATCGTTTTGTTGCCGGGTCATTGTGACTCCATGTGTCGTGTCGAGGTCGGAAACTGCGCCAAGAACCAGGTGACCGCCAGCAGATCGGCGCTTCCACCGGGGCTGAGACGTCGCGCGATCAGATGATCATCAAACGCCTCGATCTTCCTTATGCCATCGGGTGCCAGGGCGCCTCCGTGCGCGAGGAGGCGTCTGGCGCGGGCCCGGACATACTGAAGGCCGGTGAGGCCGCCGCGTGAAACGAGATTGGTATCCGCATTGACGGCGAGCAGATGCAGCATCGCCTGCAGGAGGGCCAGGTTTTCGCCGACGTCGTTTCGACGCAGGCGTTCGTAGACGGGGAGCGCGACCGTGCGCACCAGCGCGTAGCCCGAAGCCGCCTCGCCCCTGGCGCCGGAAAACCCATGGCGTTTGAAGATGCGTTCACCGGCGGTCAGCGCTGCGCGTGGGGTATTGAGCTCACGGTCCACGAGGCCGACGCAGATGTCGGACACTTCCGAACAGATGCGCTCCCGATTCAAATCGGCGCGTGTGGCAAGCAAACGTCCGGCGGCAGCACAGAGCAAGCCGAGCGAGAAAATGCCCCCTTTGTGAGTGTTCACGCCCTCCGTCGCCTGCAACATCGCCTTCTCGCACTGAATGCCCACGGGACGCAGGAGAGGAAGAATCTCGTTTGCGGGAATAGGTGCGTTCGCTTTGCCGATTTCCACAAATTGCGGGAACCACGGAGCAATGGCTCGCGTGCTCGCAAGAAACGTCTGCAGATTCATGTCACGGTGCGCGCCGGAATTCCTACGATCCACCAATCCGGGCTTCGGCGTCAACATCAGCTCCGCCAACACCGCTCGATGGGCAGTGGTGGCGATCACGCTCGCGGTCATCCGCTGACGGACGGCGGGAGGAGATCCCTGCGGGATACTATGCGTATATGCGACGATCGTGCGCATCCACCATCTTCCCAATTGTGTTCAATAATTCTTCGAGCGAGTGCCGGCGCGAGCGGGCACAGTCATGGGCCGGTCCTTCGCACACGAGGCAGCGCCGTGCCGGAACATTGAGTTCTTTGCGCGACAGAGGCCGTTCTCCCGGTGCGATGACGTCGAGGTCCCAGAGCCTGCCCAGCAGGTGGCGGTCTTCCAGTTCGACAGTGGTGGCCTTCAGAAGCCGTGCCTCCGCCGCGATCACGTGCATCGCTTCCGGGCCGGTCTCCTGCCACCAGACCTGGCGAGACAGGACGGGCCATCCCCTCGCGCTCGCAACCGCATCCAGTTTCCGTACCGCTTCCGCCAGCAAACGTCTTGGCAACGCCCCGTCCTTCACCGGGCCCGGCATGACCACCGTCATCGAAACCATCGGCTTGCCGAACCGTGCCAGAGCCGCAGCCTGTCGAGCGGCCCGCTGCTCTCTGGCGGCCAGGATCAACTCGAGACTGACAGCGGTTCCCGCGGAATTTGGGGCGAGGACTGTCATGATCAGTTCTTCACCTGACGCACAACATCGATCACGCTGCCGTCGCGGTAACGAACGACCCCGATGATCCGCTCAGCGAATTCAAGCGGCTCCGGCTCTCCAGTGAGCGCCACGGCCTTCTGGCGCAACTCCGCGATCGGCATGACGGGCAAGTGGGCGTCACGCAGCCGCTTCTCCAATTCCGGCCGCTTCGGGTTTACCGCAATTCCCTGGTCCGTCACCAGCACATCGATCGCATCGCCCGGGGTCAGCAGCGTCGTCACGCGACGCACAACCGTGGGAATTCGGCCGCGCACCAGCGGCGCCACGATGATCGACAGATTCGCTGCGGCGGCCACGTCGCAGTGCCCGCCCGACGCGCCCCGCATGACGCCATCCGACCCGGTAATCACGTTCACGTTGAAGTCGAGGTCGATTTCCAGGGCACTCAGGATGACCACATCCACGCGGTCAACGTAAGCGCCCTTCGACGTGGGATTCGCATACTCGTTCGCCGAGATTTCCAGATGTCCCGGCGAGGTGCGCAGCGATTCCGCGGCATCGCCGTCGAACGACTGCACATCCACGACCGTCTTGATCAGCCCTTTCTTGTGCAAATCGCAGATGCTGCCGGTGATGCCGCCCAGCGCAAGGCTTGCAGTAATCCCGTCACGCTTCATGCGCTCTTCCAGAAACCGCGTCGCCGCGGTCGATGCTCCACCCGATCCGGTCTGAAGCGAAAAGCCATCCTTGAAATACCCGGAGTGCTCGATGACATCGGCGGCGCGGCGAGCAATGAGCAGGTCGCGCGGATTCCTCGTGACACGCGCCGCCCCAACGCTGATCAGCGAGGGATCGCCCACCTGGTCCATCTTGACGACCAGGTCGACGCAATCCTGCGAGATGCTGACCGGATGATTCGGAAACTCGACGATCTCCTCCGTCAGCAACACAACCTCACGAGCGTACTGGGCATCGACCTTGGCGTAGCCAAGCGAGCCGCAATTCAACCGGCCGCGCGATCCGCTGGCGTTGCCAAATTCGTCGCAGCAGGAGACACCGAGAAAGGCGACGTCGATCTTGAGCTCGCCTGTCTGAAGCAGGTGAACGCGCCCCCCGTGCGAGTGAATCTGCACGGGCTCTTTCATCAGGCCATTCGACACGGCCTCGGCGAGTTTGCCCCGCAGGCCGGAGGTATAGATCTTCGTGATGACGCCGTTCCTGATGTGTTCAACCAGCGGGTCGTGGCAATTCAGCAGCGAACTCGAGGCGAGCGTCAGGTTCTTGAACCCCATTGTGGCGAGCGTATTGACCACCTGGAGGACCACCTTGTCGCCTTCGCGGAAGGCGTGATGAAACGAGATGGTCATCCCGTCTTTGAGGCCCGAACGCTTGACCGCCTCCTCCAGCGATTTGCACAGCTTGCGGTGCAGCTTCGTCTCGAGAGTTGCCAGGTAGGGAGCCCCGGCGTTGGCGCCGGTATAAGGAGGGAATTGACCCAGCCGGGCGTCCTGCTTCGATAATTGTTCAAGTACGTTATTCATGTTATTTCCTTTGAAGATTCCTCGACGTCACGCCGCTTCCGCGCGAGCCAGCACCATTTGGGCTTCATCGATCACCGGGGGATCAACCATCTTGCCGTCCAGCGACACCACCCCCAGGCCCTTGCGATGCGCACTCTCGGCCGCCGCGAGCACACGTTTCGCATGATCGACCTCATCCGGAGTTGGCGCATATGCCCGGTGCAGAAGGTCGACCTGTTTCGGGTGAATCAATGATTTCCCGTCAAAGCCGAGACCCTTGGCAATCGCCACCTCGCGCAGAAAGCCCTCGTCATCGTCCACGTTGCCGTAGACTACGTCGTACGCACAGATGCGCGCCGCCCGCGCCGCATTCAGTATGGCAGCCCGGGCGTAGAACAGCTCGGGTTGCGAACCGTTGCTGCGCTTTGCGTGCATATCGACGAGGTAATCGAATCCGGCGATGGCGATCGCGACCATCCGCGGAGAGGCCGTCGCGATCGACACGGAGTTCACTACGCCCGAGGCGGATTCGATTGCCGCCATGATCTTCGTGTCACCGACCGGGCGGCCACAGGCCTTTTCAATTCGTGCCGCATGTCCCTCGAGTTCCCGGATCTGATCCGCGTTTTCCGTCTTGGGCAGACGCACGATATGGGCGCCGCCCCTGATCGCCGCTTCCAGGTCCTTCATCCCGAAGTCCGTATCGAGTTCATTGATACGCACCACGGTCTCGAACTCCGCGTAAGCCGGGTGACGCAGTGCCTGAAAGACCATCAGCCGCGCGGAGTCCTTTTCACTTGGCGCAACGGCGTCTTCAAGGTCGAACATGATGGTATCTGGCTTGTAGATGAACGCGGTGCTCAAGGCGCCCGCGTTACTGCCCGGAACAAACAGCATGCTTCGGCGCAATTTCATTTCAGTTTCTCCCAATTCAATTCCTGGGTGTCGGATGCGCGTAACACCGCCGCCTGAACGCGCGCCCGGATCACGCAATCCAACGCTCCTTTGTCATCGATCTCCACCGCCCCCTCGCTGACCGAGAGATTGTCCAGCGTCTCGGCGACGACCCGCTTGATCTGCTTGCCGAACTGCTTGATCACCTCACTCCGAATCACGATGTCCCGAACCCCTTTATCGCTCGGGGCGACTTTCACCAGCAGGTCGCTGGACTCCAGGGTTCCGGCGATCGCTTCTCTGATCACCTTCATGGTCTGCTCCTATTTAGAAATGCTCATGCCGAGCGGATACTTCGTCTCTAGAAATTGCATCGTTGTTGCCGGAACAAGCTGCTCGATCCTGGAGTAATCCCCCTGTGCCAGCAGCCTTCTGACTTCAGTTGCCGAAATGGGCGCGCCGCTCGCCGTTACCCGCGGTACTTCGACAACCGCGATCGGTGGCGCCGGGGAGGACGATTGCTCCAGCCAGGTCTTCATGTCACGGTTGTACTGATTTGTCACGGGATCAAACGGCTCGGCGCCGACAAAGCGATGCGTGATCCCAAGCGCCGGCGCGATGTACTCGCGGAACAGCAGCAAATCGATTCCCGCCCAGCCATGGTCGATCGTCGCCTGTTCCTTCAGAAAATAACCGGGGAACGTCGCACGCGAGATGATGTAGTCGGAACCGGGATGCAAAGTCAGGTTGCCAATAGGCGCCACGCCTTCCTGCACAAGGGCAAAGCGATCGGCGTACGAAAAAAGCGAAGCCTCTTCCTTGACGACGAAGACGTGCAGCCATTCGCATTCGCCTGCAGCCTTTTCGACGAGATATTGATGCCCCCGCGTGAACGGGTTCGCATTCAACACGACGCCCCCGATTGTCTTTCCCTGCTGGTGTTGCGAACGCAATTTGGCACAGTATTGCCTGAGCGCCGTGGGGCTGTTATCCATCAGCACGACGAGCTGCGGAACTTGGACCAGCGGATAAAACCCCCAGCCCCTGAAAAACGGCAGATTGTGTGGCCGGGAGTACAGGAACAGGTGAAACTGTCCCCGCTGCGCCGCCAGCTTGATGACTTCGGTGCCCAGTTGCAGGCTGAGCGACACGCCCCGCCATTCGTCGGCCACCGCCACGCACTTGATCGTGTTGTGGTCCAGGCCCGCACAGGCAATGATGCGCCCCTCGGCCTCGCACACCACGAATACTTCAACGCGCGTCTCCAGTTCGAGCTGATTATCACTGAGCAGATTCCGGACTTCCTCCATTTCCGGAGAGGAGTCCGACGGATAAACCGTGCGAAACTCAAACGTGCTGTTTTCCATGTCAGGCTCCTGGAAACCATTCATGATCGCGCACCTCCGAACCACCAGTTACAGGTGCTGCGTCAGGGCGATGAGAAGCGGAATTGTCGCGAACGACAGAACCCGGGTCTCCAGAACCGCGGTCGAAGACTCGGAGGTGAGGACGCCGAACTCTTCCGCAAACATGCTCGTGATCACGGCCGAAGGAATTCCCGCGAGCAGGATCGCCTCGCGGGCGAGATTACCGCTGACACCGAAGAGGAGGACGGTCAGCGCCATGAAGGCAGGTTGAGCCAGGAGCTTCATGAGTGAATCGAACGTGACGAGCGCGGTCAGCCTCACCTTTTCCTCGGCGACGATGAGCCCCACAACGAAGAGCGAGAGTCCAGTGGTCGGCGAGCCCATCAGCTCAAACGATTTGATCACGAACACCGGAACTGGGACATTGAAGACAACCAGCGCGAACGCAAGAAACGGCGCCACCACTTGGGGCTGACGGATCGCTTTCAGCGCGGTGTTCAGGAGCACGCTCTTCGCGCTGCCCTTGGAATCGCCAGATCCCAGGTTGAGCATCAGCGTTGTAAGAGGAATGATGATGAGCGACGGAATCAGGTTCGCGATCAGAATCGGAAACAGGCTGGTGGGGCCCATCAACTGGTTGAGAATTGGGATTCCCATGAAGACCATGTCCGGAAAGGCGAGGATGCCGGCCTTCAACGTCGCCGCGCGCCGGTCGTAGCGAAATATGTATCGGCAGATCAGCAGTACCGCGAGAAAGGGGACCATGAGGCCCACCAGAAAGATCAGCGGCGTATGGTAGTTCAGTAGATCCGCACGCGGCGTCTTGAGAACCCCGGCGAACAGCAGCGCCGGCAGCGTCCACGTGAGAACCAGTTTCGTGATCATTGTCCGGTCGGAGGATTTGAAAAAGCGGCGTCCCGCAAAGTATCCCACGAGGATCACGAATCCCACCGGAATGAGCGTGACGGCAATCGTGTTGAACATCGTTTCTTCCTCCCGCTCGCGCGGCGTAAACAACCCTTGCCGCCTCACAAATGTGATTCGCAACGTCCCCCGCAAACATCGTGCCGCGTCATAATGAGTCGCCGCACCATGCGTTTTGGCGGCTGGCAAAACCAAAGTGGCTCATTGGGGGGTGCGATTCAGCGCCTGGCCGGCAGAAAATCAGCCATCTTGTCGGGATTCACTCAAATCGAACGGAGGCCGCGGATTAAAAAAAGTCGCGATCCGCTGTCTGACCAGCTATCAACGCAGCGCTGTGCCGCGCAGCATCCCGTTCCATATCCCCCATTCCGGTCTCGATCGACTCATGAGTCCCCCGCTCCTTCGGCTGATACAGTCGAGTAGAGATCGTTTTTATAGTCGACGGTAAGTTGATCCCCTGACTTAGATCTTGACCCCGAGCATTGTCGCTGGCTCAACGTCTCCATGGCGGTCTTGGTTTCGGCAAGCAGCCACCTGGGGCAGGCGCAAAGCGATCCGCACCTCGTGGCTCTGCATATCAGCGGTCATGGACTCGACCAGCTCCCCCAGCACCTGCCGCAGTTCATGGACGGGGAGAGACGCGCCGGGTTCTGTTGTGCCAACCGAGCCTACCCGCTGCGCTTCGCCGTCTGCGTCTATCACCCGTTTCAACTGAAGCAGCGGTGTCTGATCGATCTTCATCAAACCCTGCCGCGGCCGATCGAGGTCGAGAATGACATACACTGTGCCGCAGATCAGAACGGAAAGCGCCATGCGAGCCGGCAATCCCCGATGATTTCCAAGGCCGGCCGAGAACCCGATCACCCCCATCCCCACCGTCGCAGCGCCACAGAGCATCCAGATGATCGGATCCGGCACCCGGCTGATGAACGCGTTCAGCCGCCGTTCCGTGCTCGACGCTGCTTCGATCAGAAGTCGCAAAAGGTCATCCACGGACCGCGGTGGTGGATTCTCCTGCGCCAAGGACCGCGCGATCTCCCACATCCCCAGATGCAACGTTGCTGATTTCTGGATGGCCGCCTGAATTTCCGGAATCGTTGGATCCCTCCCACTTATGGTCGACGCGGCGCGAATGCCCACGTATTCCCGCAGCATCCGCTTGAATTCAACCCGCTCCGGCATCGGAAGCAGCGTGCTCCGCAGATACAGCGCGTTCAGCGTGTTCGCGTCCTCCACCAGCAACTGCCGCCGGGTTTCATAACGCTGCGTCGACATGTTGAACGTGAAGGAGACGAGAAGCGCCAGAAGACCCAGCAGGGAACCCTGGATGGCGCCGAAATGCCCCTTGCCCGCTTCAGGCGCCCGGGACGTGAGCCGTTTTCCGAATCGGCACGCAATCTCCGCAGATACCATCATCGCCGCAAACAGCACCAGAATGATCACCCACGTCTCCTGCTCGCTTAACCAGCTCAAATGCATCTTTCACTCCAGGGAGCATCCTGCACAGCCAACCACCTGCGCCGCGCATCAGGACGACCGCGACGCATCTTCCTTGCGCGATGGCGGCGGATACAGACTCGCCAGACGCGCTATCAGCACCGCCACGTAAAACGTCCCCGTCATTTGCTCCACTATCACCACTGAACGCGAGCGGCTCGTGGCCGGAATGATGTCGCCATACCCGACAGTCGAAAGCGTCGTGAAGCTGAAATACAGGAGGTCTGCCCATGGCCGGCTCGGATGCTCGTCGAGGCCCTTAAATGTTGCCGGCGATGCCAGCCATTGCATGCAATAGATCGTGCCGAACAACATGGCGATCAGCGAATAGGAGCAAATGGCGCCCATGATGTGGTCAGCGGTCACTTGTCCCGCGCTCAGCACAAAGCGAAGTGTCGACAGAAGTGCGAGGAAAAGACAGACCAGCATGACGAGAAGAACCAGGAACATTCTGGCTGTTGTGGGATGGAGATAATAAGCGCACCAGACGCACAGAAAGAGCAGATTAAAGAAAAACGTTGCCGCGCGAAGCTTCTTCCCGCCGCGCGCCGCGAAGGTCGTGCCCACCAGCAGCATGACGAATGGTAATACGCTGACCCATCGACCCACCGCCGTGTCGGGGGTCTCCCCCGCAAAAAGAATGAACAAGACCAGCGCCACCAGCAACCAGAAAAAACGCCCGGCCGACAGCCGCTTCAATAGACCCGGCTCTGGCGAAGTGCTTGCCTCACCGCTCGACATTCATAATCACTCCAAATCACCTTCCGTGAGAACCACAACCACCTTGTAATTCATGATCTCCTCGCTGCCGTAAACGCAGATAAATCGCCTGCTTCTCCAGATGAAAGCAATACCTGCAATCCAGATTGCTCGCCGACCCGCTCGGCTTGGCCATCAGGTGAAACCGTACCTGCGATGAAATCAACGTCGCCGTCATGTGCCGGGGCATCTCCACTTTTTCCGGGCGAACGTCGCCCGCGCCGCTCCATCGCCGCTGCGATCAATCATTCAGGACATAGTCAAAGTTGTGCACAGCCACCGAAAGGTTCTTCGTGGCAGCGATCACCGTTGCGTACTGCAGATGATTCGGCCCGCCCTTCATCGACTTGAACGTGCCGGAAATCGTCACCGGATCCCCGTTGTAAAACGTGTTCACCTGGATGCTCACTGGCTGCAGCGATTGCCCGTCGATCGTCATCGAAAACGTGTCGCCTGGCGTGATCACGTTGCTGCCGTTTATCTGTAGCACGGTCTTCCCCGCCGTCGTCACGGGCTGCACCTGGGCCGTCGAAAGGAAATTCACCACCGCCCCTGGATTCGGAAGCGTGTACTGCTCCACCAGCGCCATCACCCCCCCCACGTACTGTTCCAGCTCTTTCCGCTTATTCTCCGCCGCCGCTTTCCGCAAAAATCCGTTTGGCAACGCGCCCTCCTGATCACTCAGCAGTTGCTTCTGCAGCGTTCCGTCCGGCCCCATGTTCACCAGGTTGATCCGCAAATCCTGCAGATTCCCGTTCTCCGTCATGTCCGTCCGGCAATTCCAGTTGTATTGCTTCAGCAACGCTGCATTCTTCTGCCGCGCCACAATAATCCCGTTCGCCAGGCCCTCGTTCGCCACCTGCGCCAGAGACGTCATCGTCAACACCACCGCCAGGATGCCGACTACCACCGCAATCGTCCGTTTCATCTGCATCTCCTTGTCCACGTGAAATCCATGGTCAAATCACGGCGCCGGCACCACCACATAGTACACGCCATTCGTCCCGACTCGCATCTGATACCAGGTCGTGCCGGACTGGTAATATTCAACGCCATTGACGTTGAGCGACGTAAATCCCGCGGGAAGAACCGTCGTCGTCGTTCCCACCACCACCGTCGGTTGCACATACACGGGGGCCGCATAGACCACCGTCGTCGGTGCAACATAAACGCCCGATGTCGGATACACGTACGTCGTCGTGGGAGTACTCGAAACCGCCGCGGCGGTCACTGCCGCCCCCGTCACGACGCCCGCAGCGAATGCACCGCCGTAACTTCCGCACGACGGCGCCGCATACGAGTAGCCGTGGTATCCGTAATACGTGGAACTGCTGGAGTACGAAGTGCTGCCGGAATAGCTCGCGCTGTGGGAGTAGCTTCCCGAACTGCCCGAATAGCTCCCGCTATAACTCCCGTTGCTCCCGGAACCCGAGTGGCTCCCCGAGTAGGTCTCCCCGCTCGGCGAAGTGTACGAACTCGACCCCGAGTGCGAATAGCCGCCATACCCGCCCGACGATGAACTCGAGTGCGAATAACTTCCACCCGCGCTTCCCGAGCCCGAAACCGACCGGCTGCAACCCCACGCAAAAACGCGCGCCGGCACAAACGATATTGCCGCTGCACACCCCAGAGCGACCACCGATTGCTTCAACATGATCCACATCCTCTCAAGCGAACACTCAACGGTCCGCTCCGCCACAAGTCACTTCACACGCTTCATCTTGACCACCGCCGAATCCGGAATCGCCTTGCCGTCCAGTTGCTGATCCTTCATCTGCCACGTGATCGTGTCCGGATCCACACGCGTCACGATCGTGGTCGACGTCATCAGACTCCCCGACCGCAATACCGAACTCGTCCGGATCACCCAATTCTTCCCATCTTTCGTCCACGACCCCTCGCCGAACCCCCCGTCCGATTCAAAATGCCACGAACGCAGCATCTTCGCCGCAGGGTCCCATCCAATCCGCTGCGACCCGTTGTCCAGCAAAATATCCTTCACCCCCACCGCCCGCGTTGCAATCATGAAGTTCCGATCCGGACTCCAATCAAACCGAATCCGCCCCACGTGCGGCCCATTCGTATCCTCGATCCATTCCCCAATCGCCCATTCCAGCGGCTGTAGCTTCTGATAATTGTCCGGTGGCAAATACGGCGATTCCCGCACACTCGCCAGCAGCCACTGCCCATCCTTCTTCACCAGCATGTTCGTATAGTGCGCTCGATTCGGCAGCGACCCGTCCGAACGAAAAACGGATGTCACCCCATCCTCAATCGCCGTGTCCGGCGTCGGAAATCGAATCGACGCCACCTCGATCCGCAGCCCCAGTCCCCCCTGCGCTTTGTTCTCCGCAAAAAAATTGGCGAAATCCTCCGCAATCGCCTGCCGCCCGCTCAACACCCGCCCGTCCAGATCGATGTAATCCCCATCCGGCGCCCAGAAACTCGCGCACGCATTCGCATCCCCCTTCTGAAACGCATCGACGAACCCCTGCGCGGTCTTCGCAATCGCCGCTCGTTCGTCTGTCGGAGAAGCATCCGCTCTCACGGACGTGGCGCTCACCAGCGCCAGAACGAGCCCCAACAAGCCGCTCACAGCACCCGTCCAACGTCTCTTCATGATGGCAAACCTCCAGGAAAGTAGAACGAGCATATTCCAATCTGTCCGCAGTTCCTCTTCGTGGTCCTTCGTCTCTTCGTGACTTCGTGTTTACGTCGTTCTTCTCCGCGATCTCTGTGAGTTCTGTGGTCGTGAAACCGCTCCTATTCGCTCGCGTGATTGTTTCGCTCTGCTGCTGCGAGAGTTTTGATGTCCTCCGGAGACAACACCGGCCGATCAATCTTGATCGTCACCTTGGTCAGCGTCCCGGTGAATGTGAACGGACACTGGTAATCCTCATCGTCCACCGGTGTCCCGGTGTCCGAACCGATGTCCATGCTCTCATCCCACTGCAGCGTGGTCGGAATCGTGTGCTCCATCTTCTGCGTGGCGACCTCCTTGCCGTCCACCTTCAGCACACCGGTCCCGCTGCGACCCAGCCCGCTCGAGCTGTTGAACGCCAGCGTGCCGAATCCCAAGCCGTCATATTTGAAATCGAACACCAGCGTGTGCTTCCCCGGCGTCAACGCTTCCGGACTCTCCCATCGGTCACGCTTGAGATCCACGAGATTCCACGTGAACACCGGCTTCCCCTTCACCACGTAAAACCCATAGCCGCCGAACCGCCCTCCCTGCGTCAGCAGCATCCCCTCGCATCCCGCCGCTGGAACTTCCACCTCCGCCGTGATCGTGTACGACGCCGCGATCAGGCTCGGCGCATCCCCCATCGGAATCCCCGTGAGCCTCGTCGTATACAAAAATTCACTCCGGCCCGCCGTCACGCTCGGACGCGGAGTCACCATGCGCGTCGCCAGCGAGTTATCCAGCGGAAACACCTGGTACTTCCCCGCTTCCGTCATGAACAACGCCTGCATCTCCTTGAGCTTCTCAGGATTCTGCGACGCAATATCCTTGTTCTGCGTCCAGTCCTTCGTCAGATCGTAAAGCTCCCACTTGTACGAATTCACCACATCCTGCGGCGGCGTCCCCACCAGATTCCACGGCGCACTGATCGGCACCGTGTTGGCGTACCATCCGTCGTGGTAGATCCCCCGATTCCCGAACATCTCAAAATACTGCGTGTGATGCCTCGTCGGCGCGTTCGCGTTCGCCTTGTCGAACGTGTACATCATGCTCACCCCCTCCAGTGGCTTCTGCTTTATGCCGTCGACCGCCGCCGGTGCTGAAATCCCTGCGGCCTCAAGGATTGTCGGTGTGATGTCGATCACGTGATGGAACTGATTGCGGATGCCCCCTTCGTCCTTGATGTGGCCCGGCCACGAGATGCACATACCCTGCCGCGTCCCACCGAAGTGCGACGCCACCTGCTTCGTCCACTTGTAAGGCGTATCGAAAGCCCAAGTCCACCCCACCGCCATATGGTTGTACGTCTTGTCCGATCCCCACGCGTCATAAAAATACTTCAACTGCGCCTCGACCGGAACCTGCACGCCGTTGAATGCCGCCACCTCATTGGGTGTCCCGTTTGGTGACCCTTCCGCACTCGATCCGTTGTCCCCGCTGACATAAATGATCAGCGTGTTATCCAGTTTCCCCATCTCCTCCACCGCCTGTATCACCCGCCCAATCTCATGATCGGTGTAAGCCAGATACGCCGCATAAACGTCCGCCTGCCGAATAAACAGCTTCTTCTCATCCGCGGACAGCGTGTCCCACTCCTTCAGCAGGTCCTTCGGCCACGGCGTCAGCTCTGCATCCTGCGGAATCACGCCCAGTCGCTTCTGGTTCGCAAAAATCTCGTCCCGCAGCGAATTCCACCCCTTGTCGAACAAATGCATGCTGCTGATCTTCTCGATCCACTCCGGCGTCGGATGATGCGGAGCATGCGTCCCCCCTGGAAAGTAACTCACGAAGAACGGCTTCGCCGGATCCACCTGGTTCAGCATCTGAATGTGCTCGATCGCATCGTCCGCCATCGCCGTCGTCAGATTCCACCCCGGCTTGCCGACAAATGGATAAATCTGTGTCGTCTGCCGAAACAGGTTCGGCTCCCACTGGCTCGTATCGCCGCCAACAAACCCGTAAAAGTATTCAAACCCCATTCCGGTAGGCCAATGATCGAACGGTCCCGCCTGGCTTGCCTCGAACGCCGGTGTGTTGTGATCCTTCCCGAACCACGACGTCGCATACCCGTTGTCCTTCAGGATGCGACCGATGGTTGCGCAATCTCCGCCGATGATGCTGTTGTATCCCGGAAATCCTGTCGCAATTTCCGAAATCACCCCAAATCCCGCCGAGTGGTGGTTCCGCCCCGTGATCAGCGCCGCCCGCGTGGGCGAACATAACGCCGTCGAGTGGAATTGCGTAAACCGCAGCCCATGCTCCGCCACCCGATCCAGCGCCGGCGTCGGTATCACACCCCCAAACGTGCTCGGTGCACCAAATCCCACATCATCCGTCATGATCAGCAAAACATTCGGCGCCCCCTGCGGCGGCACAATGCGCGGCGCCCACCACGCCTTTGACTGATACGCATTCTCTTTGATCACCCCCCCAAACTTCGGATCCGGCGCCGGCAATTGCGCCCCGCTGATCGTCGTCGTCGCGCTCGGCGACCCCGGCGCCCCCGTCACCTCCACCTTGCTCGCGCTCCCGCCCCACATCGACGAGCCTGACCCCGTCCCCGAATTGCTCGCACATCCCACAATCACCGCCGCGCACATCGCCCCGCACGAAACCACAACTCTCTTGCGTCTCATCAGATTCCTCCTGCTAAGTTCCTTCGTCGACTGAGGCCGTCACGAATCCGCTCGTCATGGACTGAATCACCGTCTCCACCACGATCCCTCGGCTCAAGCACGTTCGACCATGTCGCTGCTTGCAGCCACCCACACCTCACACAGATATGTCCACTCTTGGAAATCATCATCCGGTGACGCCCCCGCTTTGTGACCTCGTAAACTTACGAGTCCGCGTCACGAGTTTTTACGGGCTTTTTTCCCGCACCCACCACTTGTCAATAGAAAACGCTTGAACTCTGCCTCAATGTATGTTCGGCCACCACAAGGCAAAAACAACACCGTCCTCTATTGCCGAACAGTGCCCCCAGGCGCCCACTCGTCATGCAACGTCGCATAAACCCACGAATCGACAAACGCCCCACCTGCCTCACACACAGGCCGCCACCTCCGCCGGCACGCCTCTTCGCCCTCGAAGCCCGCTGTACCGCCTCACCCGCCACTCTTCCTGCAGGATGCTGTAACTGACCACATCAACGAAGTGATCCCACTTCTGGTGATACTGCCGCAACACGCCCTCACGCGTCATCCCCAGCTTCTCCATCACCCTTCCAGAGGCCGGATTGTGGACGTAGTGCTCCGCGCCGATCCGATTAAACCCGCGCCGCGTGAACCCGTAACCGAGCACCGCATTCGCCGCTTCGGTCGCAAAGCCCTTGTTCCAGTACGGCACGCCGATCCAGTAACCCAGCAGCGCCCGCGCATGCGCGGGATCGCCATGCGTGTACAGACCGACGCACCCGATCAGGTAACCCGTCTCGGTCGGATCGTTCTCCCGGCCCGGTGTGCGCGTACCGGCGAGCGTCACGCCGAACTCGGTCCCCTTTTCGGCCAGCGCGGGAAGGGACTCGATCCACGCCTCCGCCGCGCCGTCGGGATACGGATGCGGAATCCGCGCCGTGGTCGCCGCAACTCGACGATCGCCCGCAAGGTGCTGCACGCGCTTCGCATCGGCGAGCGTCAGCGGCCGGAGGCAGAGGCGGGGAGTGTAGAGCGTCGGTTGCATGGCGATTCTCCTGCAAGTTGGGTTGTCCTTGACGGCCGCGTGAGCAGAAGGCGGAATCTGCTGCACGCGGCCGCGTCCGTGGACAACGGAACCAAAAACCAGTTTCGCGTGATGGGCCTTGCACGGCCTCCTCGTTCCTGTTCACCAGAGCGAGTGGGCGATCGAGCTGACACGTGTACTCGACCGCTTTACGGCCTGCGGAAGCGCCATCGAATCGGGCCAAAGCCAAGTGCACGATTCATGCGCGAGACATTCGTTGTGGCACGGGCGTCTCGCCCGTGATGGGCCGAAGGCCCATGCCGTGGGGCCAAAAAGAAAAGCCCCGGAGACTCTTTCGAGGGTCTCCGGGGCTTTTTTAGGCCGCACGTTGTTTTTTTTCTTACGTGCTCGGAGGACCCTCGTTCGGCTTAATGCCCGACTTAAACGCATGAAGGCGGGCAATATTCGCCGGCGACATGGACATGACGTACGCGCGGCGAACGCAGGTATTCTGCGTGTTGCACGTCGTCGTATTGTCATTACGCCATGTCATGAGAGCGATCCAATTCGCACGAGTTTGGCCGTCCACGTGGAGGGCCTTCGAGTTTTTACTCTAGCCCAGGCGGACGAAAAGTCAACGATAATCTTTTCATCGGCACGGGCGCGGGGGGAAGCGGGGGTCACTTCACCAGCGTTGCTTTGAGCTCAATCGGCGTCGCTGCAAGCGCTTGCGAAATCGGGCAACCCGTCTTCGCTTTGCCTGCAAAATCCTGAAATTGGGCGTCATCGAGGCCCGGGACGACCGCGTCGGTGGTCAGCGTGATCTTTACGATCTTGAACCCTTCGCCGACCTTGTCGAGCGAGACGTCCGCCTTGGTGGTGACGCGCGTCGGCGTGTGGCCGGCGGAGGCGAGCATGTGCGAGAGGGCCATCGAGAAGCAGGCGGCATGGGAGGCGCCGAGGAGTTCCTCGGGGTTGGTGCCGGGGCCGTTCTCGAAGCGGGTCTGGAAGGAGTAGGGGTGATTGACAACCCCGCTGTTGGATTTGACGGTCCCTTTGCCTTTCATGAGGTCGCCGTTCCAGGTCGCTTCAGCGTGACGGGTGATCATGGCAGTTTCTCCTGTATCGGAAAGTGTGACAGACCGGCTATCACACACCACGCAGGGCAAGTTCGCAAGCGGCCGTGCGTGGGCGCAAGTACCCGCTTCGGTGAATGAGCCACGGACATGCATGGACAGGCACAGACAGATTGTTGATTCGCTGTCTTTAATTGTCTGTGTTTGTCCGTGTTTGTCTGTTGGGATTTCCTGGTGCAACTGGTGCAAAAGGAAGGGCACCCGACGGTGTGGTGGTTCCGCCGGGTGCCAGTGGAAGGACAAATTGGCGTGCGGAAGCGCGTTGGCACGCAGAGGTGCAGGCGTGCGGGCGACTTCCGCGTGTTCGCTTTGAGCTGCGAACGAAGCATTGCGAAGTTGGGCATGGCAAACCTGGAAGTCGGCGAGGAGTTCCACTTCGTTCCCGAGGAGGACCTCCTCGCCGACGGGAAGATGTAAAACAAAGTTCGTGCCAGACATTCATTGCCCTCCTGGAAGCGTGGCGGGGCGACTTGTCGTCGCGGGGGGGGCGTCGGGTTGTGTTGCGGGGGTGGGTGGCGGACGGTTTGGCGGCTCCTTTTTGCCGCCGGTGCGGATGAGTTCGAGTTGGTGCGGGATGAGCGTGCGGGTGGAAAGTTCCTGGAGTTCGAGGCCGAGCCAGAGGCCGACGGCGGTGGTGATGAGGAGGGCGCTGAAAATGGCGAAGGAGATTCGCTCGTTGACTTGGACGGGACCGGTTGTGTCGTACTTGGTCATGGTGCGTTTCCGTCAGGGCTTTTGGACTTCGCGGAGCCAGAGGGCGGTGGTGATGAGGCGGGGGTAGTATTTGGAGCCTTTGGCTTCGCCGTTGATGATTTGATCGCAGGCGCACCAGTAGGCGCCGGGGCCGGTGGTGAGCCAGTGGACGTGGGCGGCGTCGGCGCGTTCCCAACCGGAGGCGTCCTGGCGTGGAAGAGGCGGAGAGGTGGTAGGGAGAGTGCCGGTGCGCTCCCTAACGGTCGCGGTACCAGCGGTGGGTGTGCGTTCGTTGCCGTTTTCGTCGAGGTTGAAGAGGGAGCGGGCGACGTGCTGGACGATGGCGATTTTGGAGAGCCAGGAGTTGTTGGAGGTGGAGGAGAGTTTGATGCCGCCCCCCCCCGCATTATCGGGGAATTTGTTGCGGTGGTCGGGGTCGGAGAGGAGGGTGATGGTGTGGGTGCGGAGGGCGGCGAGGGGATCAGCGTACCGGCCGTTGGGTTTGAATGTATCGATTGTGTTCCAATGGAGCGGGTAAACAAACGCTTCGATGGCGGGGAGAATTCGGGATTTGAAGCCTTCGCTTGTTGGATCGCAAATGGCGGGGATCGTTCCGTCTTTCTGGAGGTGGCGTTCCACGGTTTTCCCGGCGATGTAAGCGTGTTCTTCCCACTTGTGCATTGATTCGAGATCGCCGAATGAAGCGAAGAGTCGGGCGAGTGCGAGGTAAGAAGCCCAGCATTTGGTCGCGATGTAGACATTGGCGCGTGCTTGACCAAGAGAAGTGTCGAGTGAGTCGTAGGTGGTGATTTCGCTGCCGGAGCCTGTAAGGGCGGTGTCGTTTTGCATGGTGCCCGTACAGCGGTCGGGATCTGCGTTGTCGCGAGCGATCATGCTTTCACCGCAGGCGTGCAGCGTTTTCAGGTTTGTTTTGACCCACTCGATATCGGAAGTGTTTTTGATATAGGTGGCGGCGATGAGGATCCAGTTGCAGAGTTGTTCCTGGGTCATGAAGGAGAAGCAGCCGGTGAGGTCTTTGAGTTCGTAGGAGGATTGGCCGTGGGGGGAGAATTGGTTGTGGGAGCCCTGGTCGTGGGTGAAGGAGAGGCCGCCGGGGGCGAGGGTGTAGGGGGGTGCGTCTTGTGATGGGATTGCGGATGTGTCTGAAGGGAGAGTGCCGGTGCGCTCCCTAACGGTCGCGGTACCAGTGCGGTCCTCTGGGACCTTGACCTGGTCGGTGTAGCTGTAGTGTTTGAGGAAGTTGTCGAGGAGGTTTTTGACGACCCACGGATTGCGGTCGAGTTCCCAGAAGACGTGGTCGACGGCGAGGTCGAGGGTGTTCATCATGCAGTATTCGCCTTCGTTCACGATCCAGTACGGTTCGTTGTCGATTTCGAGGAGTTGCGTGTTTGCATAGTAACTGCGGGTGCTGTGGGCGATGAGGAATTGTTGATCTTCGCTGAGACCGGAATTGGCGAGCTGTTGATCTTGCGATTTGGCGAGTTGTTTGAGGTCGCAGAAGCGGTCGAGGGCGGTGGTGAGGACTTCCTCGAGACTCTGGTAGTGGCGGGAGTAGAGGTAGCGGCCTTCGAGGCGGGTGGTGACGATGTCGGGGAAGTAGCAGGCGAGGGCGAGGCGGAGGGTGTAGCGTTTGCCGGGGGGGACTTCGAAACCGATGCCGGGGGTTGTGCCGAGGAGATGGACGGGGTTGGAGCGGTCTTCGAGGCCTTCGTGTGGCCACCAGCGGAGGAAGGGGAAGATGCCCAGGGATTCAATCCCTGGGCTTTGGGGGCCGGTGGCGACGGGGAGTGGGGAGCCTCTTTGGGTCATGTCGAAGAGGTCGGCGGCGAAGGCGTAGTGCTGGCGGTGGGCGAGGGCGAGGCGGGGGGTGCCGAGTGAGGAGTTTAGTTGGAGGGGGCGGTTACCGGGGTCCTGGAAGTTGATGGCGAAGAAGCCGGTCTTTGGGGTGGTGCCCCCCCCCGCTTCGGTGCGGTTGTCTATGATGAGTTCGGCGGTGATGGCGGGGAGGAGGGCGTTTTTCAGGTCGGCGGGGTTGGCGGTGGCGGGGTCGGGGAGGTCGATCCATGGGGTGTAGATGTTGAATTCGAGCGTGCCATCTTTTGTTTTCCAGCGGTCGGTGGCCCAGTGGTAGTCGCGGGTGAGTTGGGCGTCGGTGAAGGGGGAGAAGCGTTCGGGGTCGTTGCGGCGGGATTGTTCGAGGGTGAAGGCCGTAAGGGGGTCGATTTTGTCGGCGCCGTTGAAGAAGGGGAGGACCTGGAGGGGGGTGGGAGTGTAGCGGTCGGAGTTTTTGTAGCCGATGAAGAGGTCCTGGTTGGCGGGTTTGCCGAGTTGTGCGGCGAGGCCGCCGCGGGTGCCGTGGTGGCCGCAGGTGAAGGTGAGGTAGGCGCCGACGGGGGAGTGGTGGGCGTTGAAGTTGGTGGTTGGTGGGGTCATGGGTGGGCCTCCTTGCGGGAGAGGGGGAATGGCCTGCGGGCCATCATGGGCGGGAGGCCCATGCCACGGAGTGTATTCTTCGGGGAGGGGTGGCGGAAGGGGGCGGGGAATGGGGGAGAAAAATGGGGTATGCGAAATGGGGTATGAGTTTCTCCATTGTGCGCCACACCGCGTGCGTCGGGGGAATTTCCGGGAAAGGAGAGTTGCAAGTTCATGTTTTGCAATTGTTTAAATGACGAGCAATGGGCGAGATGTCGTCGCGTTTGCGGTGGCAGGCTTTGGAGTGAGTGTGATATTGGCATCGCATCCCCGCCCATTTGCTAACCCGAACATTATGCTTACTTGCATCCCTGCGGTCAAGACAAATCCGGACGGATTCAGGTTGGCGCGGAGCGTGTAAACGTCACCGCTGCGGCGACGGATCACCTCGGTATTGGGCGCGGAAGAAACGTCGCCGCTACGGCGACGGCTAACTTTGGTATTGGGTAACGAAGGGCCAGCGCTGGGGTGGGAGGTTTTCCTTTATAGGGTTTTGGTTCACGTAGGCGATTGCGCGGTAGACGTCCTCCGGTGTATCGAGATAAACGTCCCAACTGTTGCGGGACCATGGCGTGGGTGGATTGGGGAGGTGCTGAAACGGGTGGCGTTTGTAGGCGAGTAAGGATTCGGTGGCTTTGCCTTTGAGTTGGTTAACGAAGTAGCGGGTTCGCCATGGGAGGTTGGCCGTGACGAGGTGGACGTGGTCGGGCAGGATGGAGCATGCGTAGATGGTGGCGTCTATGGAGTCGAAGACACGGCGGAAGCCGTAGGAGATGACGGCGGCTTGTTCGCCGGTGAAAGTAACGGGAGAGAATTTAAGGGCATTTTTGGCGGCGAGGCGTTGATGGACATTGTGGGTTGTGTACGCGAGGGAGCGGCGTGCGGAGGTTTTTGTGGAGGGGCCGAATTTGAGGAGTTCCCAGGAGCCGATCCACGAGGACCAGGACCCGCGGGGGTCATTGGGGAGCCAAAAGCCGTAGGCGCAGAAGATGATATGGTGTGCGAGCATTGGTGATGTTCCGGTTTGTTAGCCGTTGCCGTAGCGGCAACGCGGTTTTGGGTTCGAGGGCGAAGAAACGTCGCCGCTACGGCGACGGCTAACGGGGCGGTTCATTCGCGCGCGTGACGGTGAGGGTGGAGGGGTTGATGGTGGCGACGAGGGGCATGGTGTTGAGTCTGGCGCAGTGGTCGATGTCGTCTTCAAGGCCGGCGTCGATGATGTTGATGGTGCCCTGGCCGAGGCGCAAAGCGGCGGGGAGGCGTTGCTGGACGGCGGAGAAGGCGTGGTAGGCGAGCCAGGCGTTGTCGGTGAAGGGGAGGTCGGCGCGGTAGGTGTGTGCGAGGAGGGAGAAGAGGATGGCGCCGGCGCCGAGGGTGTCTTCGAGGGCGAGTTTGCCTTTGGTGCCGGAGCAGATGAGGAGGGTGTGCCCCCCCTCAGAGTCAATGTTCTGGGCGAGGGCGAGGGCGGTGGCGGTGGCGTTGAGGAGGCTGGCGGCGTACATGGTTTTTGCGGAGCGGGCGCTGACGGCGGCGCGGGTGCCGTTGGTGGTGGAGAGGAGGACGATTGCACCGCCAATTTTTTCGGTGGTGAATTCGCGGGGGGAGTTGCCGAGGTCGAAGTCGTCGGGTTTGAGGCAGAGGGTTTCGCCGGCGGTGACTATGGGTCCTGAGTCTTGAGACTTGAGTCTTGAGGTTTTGGCGTTTCGGACGGCGTCGAGGGAGTCGAAGAGGCGGATTTCTTTGGCGCCGTTGTGCAGGGCGGTGGTGATGGTGGTAGTGGCGCGGAGGATGTCGAGGATGACGACCTGGCTCTGCGGGAGGATGTCGGCGGCGTTGGCGAGGTCGGTGGCGGTGAGGAGGACGTCGATCATCTTTTGGCTGCTCCGGGGCGAAAGCGCTCGATTATATGCGCGGCGGGGAATTAAACACGAAGCACACGAAGCGGCACGAAGAACCACGACGTGTTTTTGGGGGGGGATTTACTTTTCAATGAGGACGACGCATTGGCAGGCGATGGCTTTTTCTTCGCCGACGGCGTCGACGGATTCGCCGGTTTTGCCTTTGATGTTGATCTGGTCCTCGCGGATCTGGAGGAGTTCGGCGAGGCGTTTGATCATTTGTGGCTTGTGGGGGGAGAGCTTGGGTTTTTGGGCGAGGATGATGATGTCGGTGTTGAGGATTTTGTAGCCGGTCTTGGCGAATTCCTGCATGGTGGCTTCGAGGAGTTTGGCGGAGTCGATGCCTTTGTATTGGGGGTCGGTGTTGGGGAACATCTGGCCGACGTCGGGGAGGCCGGCGGCGCCGGTGAGAGCGTCGATGAGTGCGTGGAGGACGACGTCGGCGTCGGAGTGACCGTCGAGGCCTTTGTCGTGTGGGATGACGATGTTGGCGAGGACGAGGGGGCGTCCGGGGATGGTGCGGTGGAGGTCGTAGCCGAGGCCGATGCGGAGGTTGGACATTCAGCGGTTCCTAAATTGCCCCAAAGGGGCGGGCGAAAATAGCCAGGGGTGACCGGAGGGAACCCCTGGAACGAGGTCAAGAAAATCAGAGCCCCAACGGGGCGAGCGATCAGTCCCAAATATAGCGTTCGTCGTATTCGATGTCGTGGCGTTTGAGGAATTCGAGGTATTCCTCCTGGAACGTTTTGCCGCGATGGTGTTCGGATTGGTTGGCGAGATAGGTGCGGACGGCGTCGAGATTGGAGTGGGAGACGGAGAAGGCGGCGTAGCCGGATTGCCAGGCGAAATCGTGGGAGCGCGGGAAGGTGTCGTGGATCCAGGAGGAGGAGAGGGATTTGATGTCGCGGAGGGTGTCGGAGATGGAGGTATCGCGGCAAAGGGAAACGAGGAGGTGGATGTGATCGGAGATTCCGCCGGCGGCGAGTTGGACGGATTTGCGGTGTGAAAGAATTCCGCCGATGTATTCGTAGAGGCGGGGTTGGATTTCGGGCGTGATGTGGGGGAGGCGGTTTTTGGTGGAGAAGATGAGGTGGAAGTAGAGGGCGCCGAAGGATTGGGGCATGGAAACCTCCGAGAATCAGGGTGTTCATTCGCGAGGGTTGGTTATCGATCGCCCCGTTGGGGCTCAAACAAATTTGTTTGTCCGTTTCCAGGGGCTCCCGTTGGTCGCCCCTGGCTATTTTCGCGGGCACCTTTGGTGCCGAGGGCGCAGCCTGCGGCTGCGTTCTGCCTATTCCTTCAGGCCGTATTCTTTGATTTTTCGGTAGAGGGTGCGTTCGCCGATGCCGAGGATTTTGGCGGCTTGTTCGCGGTTGCCCTGGACGGCGGTGAGGGTTTCTTCGATGGCTTGCTTTTCGAGGTCGGCGAGGTTTTTGCCGGCCAACGTGATGGCGGTGGTGGGAGTGGTGCTCGTGGGTGTGTGGATGATGGCGGTGGAGGGAGAAGTGTGGCCGGTGATGTTGGGGGGGACGTCGGCGAGGGTGAGTTTGGGGGATTGTGCGAGGACGATCATGTTTTCGATGGTGTTTTCGAGTTCGCGGACGTTGCCGGGCCAGTGGTAGGCGACGAGTACGTTTTTGGCGGCGGCGTCGATGCCATCGATTTTTTTGCCGAGCTTTTCTGGGGCGCGGGAGATGACGTGGTTGATCAGCAGCGGGATGTCTTCGCGGCGGTCGCGGAGCGGGGGTAGTTCGATGACGGCGCCCTTGATGCGGAAATAGAGGTCTTCGCGGAAGGTTTTGTTGCGGACTTCGTGGAGGAGGTCCTTGTTGGTGGCGGAGAGGAAGCGGACGTCGACCTTGATGGGGTCGTTGGAGCCGAGGCGGGTGATTTCGCGGTCCTGGAGGACGCGGAGGAGTTTGGCCTGCATGGCGAGGGGCATGTCGCCGATTTCGTCGAGGAAGAGGGTGCCGCCGTCGGCGTATTCGAAGCGGCCTTCGCGGTCGCCGCGGGCGTCGGTGAAGGCGCCGCGGACGTGTCCGAAGAGTTCGTCCTCGAGGGTGGATTCGTTGAGGCCGGCGCAGTTGAGGGCGACGAAGCGGTTGGCGCGGCGGTTGGAGTTCTGGTGGAGCGCGCGGGCGACGAGTTCCTTGCCGGTGCCGGACTCGCCGAGGATGAGGACGCTGACGGGGGTGGGTGCGAGCTGGGCGATGAGTTGGAGGATGCGTTGCATGGCGGCGGACTGGCCGATGATTCCGTGGATGCCGAAGCGCTGGTCGAGTGCGTTGGCGAGCTCGGAGTTTTTGCGGGAGAGGAGGATTTTTTCTGCAGCGCGGCGGACCTGGGTGCGGATGACTTCGAGATCCAATGGCTTCTGGATGAAGTCGTAGGCGCCGTTGCGCATGGCCTGGACGGCGGTGTGGACGTCGCCGTGGGCGGTGACGACGATGACTTCGGTTTGCGGCCTGGCGCGGCGGACGAACTGGAGGAGTTCGAAGCCGTCGTTGGGGGTATCCATGCGGAGGTCGGTGATGACCAAATCGAATTCTTCTTCGGTGAAGAAGCGTTTGGCGTCGGCGAGGTTGTGGGCCTGTTTGACGGAGTAGCCCATTCTGGCGACGGCTTCGGCCATGACGTCGGCGTGGTCGATTTCGTCGTCGACGATGAGGACGCGGATGGAGGGTTGTTTGCTCATGGGGGAAAGTATAGGGGTGGCGGTGGGGGGGGCAAGTGGAGGAGGTCCCATGCCGGGGTTGGCTCGCAGGCGCGAATATTTTGTGGGATAAGAATGACAGTGGCGGCAGCTTATTGTAGGATTTCTTCATCGTATTTGTGCTGATATCTTGGGAATGAGGGAGAGAGGCCTACAGGAGGCCTCATGTCATTTTTGCATCGGGTGTTGCCGCGCGGCATTTTCTTCGTGAGCGGAGCGGTCCTCGTGGGTCTATGCGGCAGCGCGAGAGCGGTGCCCGTCGTAGACCAAAGTTTCTTCATTCCAACTCCCGGCTTTGCATACATTATTGGAGGGGGCTACATCGATTCAGAGATTCTGCCGGTCGGGTTGACGGGGACTTTGACTGAAGTGGATTTGCAGGCGTGGCAATGGGCGAGCACCACGGGGACGGTGAGTTTTGAAGTTCGTAAAATGCTGTCGGATGGGCCGCCGGACGATCTTCATTCGCTCATTCTGGGACAGGCGACGCTTCAGACGAGCGATTTTCCGATCATCACGTCGGCGGCCGCATTTCCGAAAACGGTCACGCTGGCGACGATCGACCTGAGCGCCCAGCACATCCATGTCGACGCTGGCGAGCGCATCGCCATTTCCGCGACGTCCGACGTCCCGGACTTGTTTCCCAACGGTGATTTCCTGTGGGCGGCGACAAACCAGGGCGTGGATGGGTATCCGGCGGGAGACGCATGGACGTATTTCAATAATGCTAACAGCATCGGGTGGTATAAGGAGGTCGGCGCCCGCACGGTCGACCGTGGATTTCAGACATTTATCGATACGGCGCCTGAACCCACGAGCATCGCGACGCTGGTGATCGCGGCGCCGGCACTCCTGCGTCGACGCGGTTTTGGGGCTCGCATTCGCAGATAAGGGGAGGGCAGTTTCTCCGCCACGAGAACCCACGCCCTTGCGCCCGCTGCGGTCGGTGCCACCGTCGTGCCCCGGACCGTTGCTTTACTCTGCCGACGGAAATCGCTATATACAACTGTATATAGCGGTGTGTTTCGGGTGGGAATTCATAGGGTTTTATGGTGTGGCCGCGGTCTTTTTGTGCTCGAAGAATGGGATTCACGCTCATCGAGTTGCTGGTGGTGGTGTCGGTGGTGGCGCTCTTGATGGCGATGCTTTTGCCGGCGGGGGATTGCGGGGTATGGGAAGGGGCAGTTGGATGAGGGGGCGTTGTTTTATCCGGTGGGGGGGGGAAGGGGGAGACGCAGGAGTCGCGGAAGTGAGGATTTCCGCAGGTGTCAGCGGAGCCAGCCTTCTTGCTGGAGCAATTGGTAGTAGCGATCCATGGAAATAATCCGCAGGCCCTCGAAGGGATCGAGCTCGAGCAAATGGCGATCGTTGCCGACGAGGTAGTCTGCTCCGCAGGACAGCGCGGCTTGGAGAATGGGACTATCTTTCGGGTCGGAGATGACTTTGGCGCCCGATCGTACGCTGAGCGTCGTGCATTGCTTGAGAATTCAGCGTTGCGAGAGCGTCGCGAGCTTCTTCGAAAAGTGCAGATCTTCGACGAGCACGCGCATTACTTCGTCGAGCACATACCGGATCGTGTAAATGCGCCATCGGGCTCGGCGCGTCGCAGCGATCATCCGGCTCGCGGCTTTTCCAAGGAGTGCGTCTGCAATATGCACGTTGGTATCGAGGAAGACTTTCATCGCCGGTAGCGCCGGCGTTCGATGGCGAGGTCGATGGCTTGCTGATCAATTCTTCGTTTCCGGGCGACGCGGCGAGCCTTGGAAGATTCAGCAGTCCATTGTTTCTCGAAGCGTTTTGAGAGTTCCTGTTCCAACTTCAAGCGGTCGGCATCTCCGAGCGCCTCGATTTCTTTCAGTATTTCCTTGACGGAAATCGTGGACATGGGGGGCTCCTCTAATGGCGTCTATTATAGCGTTCTTGCCGGCGGCGGGATGAGGGAGCGGAGTTTGGCGCCGGGGGTGAGGTGGTAGCCGTTGGCGAAGGAGGGGAGGTCCATGGGTTTTTTGCCTTCGGGCTGGATGGAGAGGATTTCGAGGGAGCCGGTGCCGCAGGCGATGGTGCGGTCGGGGAGGACGAGGCCGCATTCGGCGGGGGCGTTGGAGTTGGTGTTGGAGGTGGCGCGGCATTTGAGGATGGTGGCGATGATGGGTTTTTGTTTTTCGTCGGTTTTTTTTGGGAGGAGTTCAATTTTGACGCCGGGCCAGGGGGAGAGGCCGCGGATTCTTGCGGAGACGAGGGGGGCGGGTTGGGTGAAGTCGGCCCAGGCGATTTCGCGCGAGAGTTTTGGGGCTTTCGTGACGAGCGATTCATCCTGAATGACCCGCTGCACCGTCCCGTTGGCGAGGTCGTCGAGGACTTTGGGGAGCAGCGGGGAGCCCAGCAGGGCGAGGCGGTCGTGGAGTTCGCCGGCGGTTTCGGCGGGGTCGATGGGGGTGGAGGCGGAGGCGAGGATATCGCCGGCGTCCATGGTGGGCGTGACTTCGATGACGCAGACGCCGGCGGTGGGGTCGTTGTTGATGACGGCCCAGTTGATGGGGGCGGCGCCGCGGTATTTCGGCAGCAGCGAGGAGTGGAGGTTGATGAGCGGATTCTTTGTGAGGGCGAGGAAGTCGTTGGAGAGTTTTTGGCCGAAGGCGATGACGGCGATGGCGTCGGGACGGAGGTCGCGGATCATCTGGAGGAGATCGGGTGCGTTGGCGTTTTCGGTGCGGGTGAGGGGGACGTTGCGGTCGAGGGCCCACTGGGAGACGGGGGTCGGGGTGAGGTGTTTGCCACGGCCGGCGGGGCGGTCGGGCTGGGAGAGGATGTGGAGGATTTTGTGCGCAGAGAGGGCGAGTGCGTTGAGAGAAGGGATGCCGAAGGCACCGGAGCCGAGGAAGAGGATGTTCATGGGGGTAGTTTGGCGGAGAGGAGCGGGATATTCCAGTGTGCGGAGGGGATGATACAATTCGTGCAATAGGAGGTGTGCGGTGAGTGCAAGGCAGATCGAAGAACGTTTGAATCGCCTCGAACAGCAGGTGGCGGAATTGCGGCGGCAGTCCCGTCGAACGAGTACACCGAAAGATCGTAGGACATGGCGGGATTTTGTCGGCATGTTTCACAATGACCGAGACTTCGGAGAGGCGATGAAGATCGGCGCGGCATATCGTCGGTCCACGCTCAAGCCGAAACGGAAGACTCGCAAATCATGATCATCCTCGATACCGATCACATCAGCTATCTTCAATGGGGCGGGCCAGAGGGCCGGGCGATTAGTCGAAGGCTTGACGAAGCGGGCTTGGCTGAACCAATTACAACGATTGTCTCGTACGAAGAGCAAATGCGCGGCTGGCTCGGGAAAATTCATGGGGCAGAGAAACTCGTTGATGAGGTTCGATTCTACGGAAAACTTCAAGAACAGTTTGAGTTCTACAAGCGTCTTGTTGTGTTGGATTTCAGCGAAAAGGCTGCTGTCGAATTACAACGTTTGCGAGCCATGCGGATTCGGGTTGCGACGATGGATTTGAAGATTGCGGCGATTGCACTGGCGAATGATGCCACGTTGTGGTCGCGGAATTTGCGGCATTTCAGCAAAGTACCGGGGTTGCGCGTGGAGGATGCGACGGTTTGAAGCGTCAGGCGGTGGGAGTTTCCGTGTCGAGGGCAAGGAGCTCCGTGTCCGGAGAGTAGGTGAAGAGCTCC
Organism: Phycisphaerae bacterium; assembly: GCA_035524355.1. Taxonomy (GTDB): domain Bacteria; phylum Planctomycetota; class Phycisphaerae; order WQYP01; family WQYP01; genus DATKPA01. Next base: position 48,717 of record DATKPA010000076.1, read on the forward strand.
GTGAAGCGGCCCCACGAGATGACCACCTCGAGGAGCTTTTCAGCGTCTTCGAGGGGGAGGTGGATGGCGAATTCTTCGAGGACGATGTCCTTGCTGATTTGTTTCGAGCGGGAATCTTCGATGAGCTTGAGGACAAATTTGAACGTGTTGAGGGTGCGAAGCTGGTGCGCGATGATGCCTTTGCGGTGCGACATGTCCGCGTCGAGGAGGCGGTTGCCGAGGGGGGTGAGGCTGACGTTGTTGCGTGGGGTGTCGAGGAATCCGAGGAGTTCACCGGCCTTGGTGACGGCGAGGGTGTGGCCGAAGTCGTAGGCGGTGACGGCATCGAGCGCGAACACATCGGACCGCCCCCCGCGGTCGCGGAGCAGTTCCATGAGGCCGAAGATTTCGGAGAGGTTGACGTGCGGGAGCGGTTCGGGGAGCAGGATGGCTGGGACGCCGGCGGCCGGGGCGGGGGCTTCGGGGAGGTGCTCGGAGACGATGATGTCGTGGAGCTTCTGCACCATTTCGAGGAAAGCGGAGCTCTGGTAATCGCGCGGATGGGGAATGTCGTTCTCGATGATCTGCCGGATGTGTCCCGGCCGGGTTCCCATGATGACGATGCGGTCGGCGAGGAAGACGGCCTCCTCGATGATGTGCGTGATGAACATGACGGACTTGATCGGCGGCGCGGAGTTGGGTGTGCTCTCCTTCGGCTGCGACCAGAGGCGGTAGACTTCGGAGCGGAGGGATTCGGCGGTGAAGACGTCGAGTGCGGAGAAGGGCTCGTCCATGCAGAGGAGTTCGGGGCCGCGGGCGAGGGCGCGGGCGATGCCGACGCGTTGTTTCATGCCGCCGGAGAGCTCCTTGGGATAGGCGTTTTCGTAACCGGCGAGACCGACGGTTTCGATGCAGTTGGTGACGCGGGTGGCTGCTTCTTCGGGGGCGAGGTCGAGGCCGTTGAGGGCGACGGCGATATTTTGCGAGACGGTGAGCCAGGGGTAGAGGGCGAAGGATTGGAAGACGAGGGCGACGCCGGGGTGAACGGTGGTGAGGGGTTTTCCGTGTGCGAAGACCTCGCCGGTGGTCGGTTTGAGGAGGCCGATCATGGCGCGCAGGAGCGTGGACTTGCCGCAGCCGGAGGGGCCGAGGAGGGCGAGGACTTCGCCTTCTTTCGCCGCGAGTGTGACGTTTGCGAGGACGGTGCGCGGCGGTTCGCCGAAGGCAACGGAGACGTTGCGGGCTTCACAAATGGTAGCGGCGACGGTTGGAGTGGAGACGGCAGTCATGAAAAATCTCTGCGATCAGGTGTTCAGTGAATAGCGATCCTCGGCGAGGCGATACATGTGTTTCCAGAAGAAGCGGTTGAGCAGGACGACGAAGACGGCCATGGAGATGGTGGAGGCAGCGAGAATCGGGAAGTTGCCGTCCGCGGTCGCCTTGGCAATTTTAGCACCGAGGCCGAAGGCGACGCGAATGTCGCCTTGTCCGAGATCGAGGTACTCGGCAACGATGGTGGCGTTCCAGGCGCCGCCGGCCGCGGTGATGAGGCCGGTGACGAGATAGGGGAAGACGCAGGGGATGTAGAGCTTCGTCCAGCGCTGGCGCTTGGGCATGGAGTAGGCTTCGCAGACTTCCTTGAGATCGGCGGGGATCGCCATGGCGCCGGCGATGACATTGAACAGGACGTACCACTGAGCGCCCATGAGAAGCAGCAGCGTGCAGCCAAGATTAAAGGGAACGTGCAGAAACACGAGGGCGGCCGTGACGATCGGAAAGACCATGGGCGCCGGATAGCTGGCCAGGGTCTGAATGATGGGCTGGAAGATATTGGAGAGGCGCGGCGAGCGGCCGATGACGATGCCGAGGGGGAGCGTCCAGAGTGCTCCGAGCAGCACCGCTGAAGAGGTGCGTATGAAGGAGGCGAGGAGCGCGAGGAGAATGGTGACCCAGTCCTCGTGGTTGGCAGGATCGATGATGTGAACGCGGAGGATAAGGGCGATGAGGGCGACCAGGCCGTAGAGAGCGAGTGCGAGGCAGGCAATCGACACGCCCCAGCGGATCACGACGCGCAACTGGCTTGGGGCGAGGTCCTGCGAATCAGGGGCGCCGTTGGCGAGTGCGGGGCGGTGCTTGAAGGGGAGCCGCAACGTTGGCCGTTCGCTCTTGAAGTGCCGCGTGAGCCAGACGAGCAGTTGGGACTGCTGGAACATGGTGAGGACCCAGGATTGGGCGGAGCGAGCCTCGGTGTTTTCCTCCAGCTTGAACTTTTGCGACCAGACGACGAGGGGGCGCCAGAGGATCTGATCGAAGGCGACAATCATGAGGATCATCGCGATGGAGCCGGCGACGATGGCGGGGATGTCGTGGCGCTGATTGGCCTCCGCCATGTAGGAGCCGAGGCCGGGGAGGCGGAAGTCGCGGTCCTTGAGGGTGAAGGCTTCGACCGTGGTAAGGAAGAACCAGCCGCCGGCCATGGACATCATGGAGTTCCAGATGAGGCCGATCATGGCAGAGGGGACTTCAAGGTAGCGGAAGGTCTGCCAGCGGGAATAGCGGTTGAGGCGAGCGACTTCGCGGAGCGGAGCGGGGATCCCTTTGAGCGAGCCGTGGAACGAGAACGTCATGTTCCACGCCTGGCCGGTGAAGATCATGAGGATGCATGCGAGTTCGAGTCCGACCTGGCTTCTGGGGAAAAGGGCGATGAGGGCGAGGACGGCGCCGGGAAGAAAGGAAAGGACGGGGATGGCCTGAAGGATATCGAGGATGGGAAGCATGACGCGCTCGGCCTTGGCGGAGTGGGCGGCGGTCGTGCCGTAGATGAGCGTGAAGGTAAGGGAGAGAAAGTAAGCCGCCACACCGCGCATGGAGGTATAAAGGACGTATTTCGGAAGCGACCAGTAGGAGAGGTCGATGTTGACCTTCTCGGTGAAAGGCGAAGTGAAGCGCTCGCCGAACAGGATCACGCCCGCGGCCAGGCCTGCTATTGCGCCCAGCAGGAGCAAATCAACGCCCAGCGGCGCCCGGCTCTTGAGCGCGTTCGTGACGCTGCGGGTATGAAACAGAATCAACGCCATTGGAGCAGTACTTCCCTCCCAGCCGCGGCGCTCGCGCCGGCTGTACATCGGAATCTCGTAGACTATGACTTGGCTAAGCAGAATCGGCAAGGGTGTATATGAAAAAGGGCACGCAATTCACGTGCCCTTCATGATTCCTCGTGGGTAACCGCGTTCATACGGCGACGGCCTGCTGCGCCCGCTCCTGCAGCACCGGCAGCTTCTCCCGCACCTCCGCGGCCATGCGCGTATTGGGGAATTCATCGGTGATCTGCTTCCCAATGCGCAGCGCTTCCGACCAGTTCTTGTCATGCACATGGATCTCGAACTGGGCCTGCAGTTGCTGCCGGCGCTTTCCGAAAACGTCACGCGCGTTTTCCTTGTAGGCTTCGGCTTCGGATGGGGTGAGGTACTGATCGAGCTGTTTCAGCAGCAGAATCGAGGCATCCACATCATCCCGGGCGATCGATTCCTTCCACTTCTTGAGCAGATCGCCCTTGTGGTCGTTCTTCGCCTCCTCGATGCGGTCGCGCAGCGTGAAGGGTTCGACCCGGTCCGGAAACAGACGCTTGAGGCGGTCGGCTTCGCGGATGGCCGCGGTCCACTGGAACTGGCCGATCAGCGATTCCGCGTGCTCCACCGTCTCGCGGATTCGGGCTTCGATCGCGGCGGCACTGGTGCGGTTGATCTCGTCGCGCCATTTGTCCGCTTCCTTGCCGTAGCCGAAGCGACGCTCCATCTCGTTGGCGAGAATCGTGGCGGCTTCGAAATCCTGGCGCTCCATGTCCTCACGGATGGCCTGACGCAGGGCTTCCAGGTCCTTCGCGCGGTAGGCGATCTGTTTGGCAGCGTCGGAGAGTGAGGCGGTGTCGCGGATGGATTCCAGCGTCTGCCGTTGGCTTTCCAGCGTGCCGAGGAGCTGCTCGCTGCGGTAACGGGCATCGAGCGCGCGGCGGAAAAGCAGGCTGGCGATCGGCCAGAGCGCCCAGGGCAGCGTGGCGATCAGCAGCCCAGCGCCGGCAAGAGCCATGGGACCCTGCGAGCGCGTGACGCCATCGAGCCAATCGGCGCCGACGGCATTGGCGTGAGCCGTCGTCCGGGAAATAATCGCCGCCGTCAGAAGGGCGCCGGCCGCCGTGACGAGAACGCCGACAAAGCTGACCGACAGCAGGGAAAAGCGCGCTCGCGCTGCAAGTTTTTCAAGATCCATGATCATTCTCCTGCGGAAAGCTGTGCGAAGAAACCGCCCAGCAGGTTCACGAGAAGTGCTCTACATTCACTGTACGTCGTCCTTCATTAGAACGTCAAGGAATTCTCACATTTGCGAGGTGGGTAAAGAGCAGCAAAATCCGCCGCAGATGTGGCGGAATCCGCGAAAGTCGCTTCAAAAGCTTGTCGATGAATGCGATATGGAGAACCTTGACGCGACGCAAGTGGTGCTGATCGCCGTGGGCGCCACCGTGATGACCGGCCTCATGTTGCGGGCAATCGCGCAGAGTTCCTTCGTGCTTGCATCAGATGTGATACAAACGCGCCGCGCGCTGGAAGCGAAGCGGCATGCCGATAATGCCGAAGCCGAGGCTGCGGGACGTGCGGCGGCGCTGGAGCCGCTCGTGCTCAACGCGGACGGCACCATCGAAGAGCCGATAATAGCGGTGGTGGAGAGGCCGTAAAAAAGTCTATACCGCGTGGGCGCGACTGTGATATACTGCCCCACATCCGGTAAAGCATGGCATGCTGGTTTGCTGAAACCCCCCGAGACGGGTAACGCGTAACCACTGGCACAAGCAAAATTAGTGGACGAAACCTTCACGTTTGCCGATACACAGGTTAAGTCGTATGGCCGATAAAAGCAGATCGAGCAGGAACAAGCCTGTGAGCCAGAAACGCGTTGCCACCGTTCTCGCCTCGCTGGTGGGAACTTTGACCCTGAGTGCCGGCGCCCTTCTCCTGATGGAAGGCGGTACCCTCGGCAATACTCCGATGGCTGCGGCCGTCGATGCCCCCGATGCCATCTTCGACACCACTACCCCTTGCGAGCAGGCGGGGTGGGACTATATCATCGTTTATGAATCGGGGGATCTGGTCGCCAGTAGCGCCAGTCTTGCCGATGGTCGTGTCACAGGAGGCAGCGAACTACCCCCCAATACAGTGCGGCCCAGGGCAAACTTCCATTTTGTCATCGACAGCGCCGGGAACGGCGGAATGGACGGGAACCTGGAAATCGGCACGGCGTGGAAATATCAGGTTGAATCCGCTCCCTACTCCAGTTGGCCAGAAGCACGCTATTATACGGATACCCCTTATTCCAAAGCCATCGGAGTATGCCTCGCTGCAGATCTTCAGCAGCAGCCGGTCTCGGAAGCGCAAAACCAGAAATTGACACACCTTGTCCGCGAACTCCAGCAGCGCCTGAACATTCCCAATGAGCATGTCCTCTTCCAATGGGACCCCCTGCTCAAATCCCATAAGCCCGCCACTCTCGCTGAAAAGGCCTTCGCGGATCACTTCCGCAGCCAGCTCAACGGATAAGTTTGCCCCCTGCAATCTTGATTCTCGGTGGCGAACCGCCGCTGGCGTGGTGGTTCCCCCCTTTGCAACTCGATTCTTAAGCCGCACCCGCGTCGGATCGATGCATAGTGCTCTGTCCGCTCGCATGATCGGGAAAAGTTCCTGTTCAAGCGCCACCATTATCGGGCTACGCGCCGGTCATACTGACGTATAATGACCCCGTCGTACCGATCCTGGCGGCCGGATAGGCATCAGGTATTACATGGCGGGGCGCGTCACTTGGCGCGCTCTGGCGTGTTATGCTAATTGTTCCGTGTCGATAGGGTGAGCTGTGATCGCGAACCAGGTAACCATGGATCCATTGCCCGAAATCGCTGATTTCGAAATCATCTCCTGTCTCGGGTATGGCGCGCGAAGTACCATCTACGCGGTCTCCGAAAAGCGCACCGGTCAGGTTTACGCCCTCAAACGCGTCGTTCGGAAATCCGCCGACGACGACCGCTTCCTCGAGCAGGCCGAACAGGAGTTCGCGATCGCCTCCCAGTTCGATCACCCTGCCCTCCGCAAGTCCATCCGCATGATCCGCCGCCGCAAAATGCTCAAAACCTCCGAGCTCTACCTCCTCATGGAACTCTTCGACGGCCAGTCCCTCGATGTCCACCGCCCCGAAACCCTCTCCTCCCTCATCAAGATCTTCATCCAGGTCGCACAGGGGCTCGGCGCCATGCACCGCCTCGGTTACGTCCATGCCGACATCAAGCCCAACAACATTCTCGTCAACGATGTGTTTGTTACGAAAATCATCGATTTCGGGCAGTCCTGCTCCATCGGCACCGTCAAGACCCGCATCCAGGGAACGCCGGACTACATTGCCCCCGAACAGGTCGGCCGCGGGGCCCTCACGCCGGCCACCGACGTCTTCAACTTCGGCGCCACGATGTACTGGTGTTGTACCGATCACCACATCCCCACCCTTATCCCGAAAAAGAAATCCACCACGCCCACCGCCCCCGTCAACGAAAACAAAGAGCTCAAGCCGCCGCACGAACTCAATCCGCTCATTCCCATGCCGCTGTCACGCGTCATCATGGACTGCGTGCAGAACCGGCCGTCGCACCGCCCGCAGGATTTCAGCTCCGTCATCCCGCGGCTCGAACTTGCCCTGACGGTCGTCCACGCGGAAGGCCCGCTGCGCCAGCTCGCGCAAGATTCCATCTCCATTCCCGAAAGCCGGGATGAGAGCAAAGACGACGAACTCAATTAACTCCCCCACACGTCCGCATCGTCGTCCTGTTGACATACGCAATACCGGAACGAAGAGGCGTCATCTGGTCGTGCCGCTGCCACGGGAGTCCCATGTTGTTCAACAAGGCCATCTCCGCGCTCGATGCCGTTGCCGAACTCAATCGGAACGATCCCCTCCGCAACGGGCAGATGCTCTGCTTCCCCGGCAGTGGCGACCTTTTTGTCGCCGGTGATCTGCACAACCATGCACGCAATTTCGAACGCTTCCGTACCGTCGCCGCCCTCGACAAGAACCCGGACCGGCACGTCATCCTCCAGGAACTGATCCACGGCGGCGCGCTCGGCGCCAATGGCGAAGACCGCTCCATGGAAATGCTCATTCATGCCTGCGAGTGGGCACGCCATTTCCCCGGACGCGTCCACTTCCTTCTCGCCAACCACGACATGGCCCAGGTGCAGCGACTCCCCATCATGAAGGACGGCTACGACCTCACCGACCGCTTCAACCGCTACCTCGAACACACCTACAGGGGTGACGCCGAGCGGGTGCAGAACTCTTTCCGGAATTTCGTTTACTCCATGCCGCTGGCCGCCATTACCGTCACGGGGCTTTTCCTCACCCACTCGCTTCCCGACGCCCGCGTCATCGGCACCTTCGACCAGACCCTTCTGCGGCGCGACCTCACCGAAGCCGATTACGCCCGCAACGGCCCGATCTATCAGCTCATCTGGGGACGCAATCAGAACCAGGAAGTCTTCAACATCCTCGGCCGCGCCTGGTGGGCCGACCTGTTCATCTGCGGACACCAGGCGCAGGATGAGGGATACGGCGTCATCGGGGACCGCATGCTCATTATCGATTCCTCCCACAACCACGGCGTCTTCCTCCGGATCGACCTCACCCGGCAATACACCCTGCAGGACCTCATCGCCCAGATCATCCCCCTCGCCGCCATCGCCTGATGTTCGGAGTCAAGTTCGGAGTCCCGCCTTCAGGCGGCTTTGGAAGAGGGCGGAAGCGCAAGCGAACATCGCCGCCTCAAGACGGAACCCCCAACTCTTGTTTGTCTGGGATTTCTCAGTACGGCGACGCCATCGCCGGCACATACTGATTCTTCAACTGCTGCCCGTTCCCCGTCGGCTGGAACAGCGGTCCCGGCCCCACGACCCCCTGCCCCGGACCGATTCTCGGCTGCGACGCCTTCGCCGCAGTATTCGCCTGTGCCTGGTTGAATGCGTTGATCAGGTCGTTGATCGTCAGCGACGAGGGAACCCCCGGCGTTTCCGCCTTCTTGGCCGCCACCTGGTTCATCGCCGCCAACCCGTTCAGGATCGAGGCCACCTGGGTGTTGCCGTTGGCGTTTTGCGCCTGGGCGATGCTCGTGTTCACCGCCGCACTGTTGCCGGCAATCGCGCCCGTCGGAAGGCTGCGCGACATCTGTGCGGCCACGCTATTGTCCGAAACCGTCTTGGTCTCCGAACAACCCATGGCCATTGTGCCGAAGATCGCCAGAAGCGCGAGGCTGATCGTTTTCTTCATGTCCGGTTCTCCAACGCCTTCCCGGAATACGACGCGGGTCGCCATTGTAACGACTACCTCCGGAATCGGCCACGTCCTCTTCCACGCCTGCCTCTTTTTCCGCCGCCCCCCCCGCCTTGGCCACCTTGACCGCCAGCCCCGCCGGCCCCGCCGTGCACGCCGCGGCGCTCCTGCCGGGCCTGTTGCCGGGCCTTCTCTTTGCGATCCTGCCGTTTGGCAAGGTTCTTTTTGCGAATATGCTCGAGGGAGGATTCTTCCGTCGCCCCGGCCGAAGCCGGTAACGGCTTGGGCGAGCGGCGCGGTTCCATACGCCGCATCGTGGTGTCGCCCCCGATGCTCGATCCATGCTCCAGAAGACGCAAATCAAGCTGCCGCGAGGAGATATTGACGTTCACGATCTGCACCCGGGCACGATCTCCCAGCGAGATTCGCCGCCCTGTACGCTGCCCGCGCAGCACCCCAGTCCGGTCGTCAAACTGCCAGAAATCGTCCGGCAGATCGGCAACCCGAATCATCCCTTCCACCAGGAACCGCGTGGACTGGACGAAAATGCCAAACCCCGTGACACCCGTAACAACGCCGTCGATCACATCGCCGACATGCTCCGCGAGAAGTTGGAGCACCTTCACGGACCGCAATTCACGCTCCGCATCGGAACTGCGCCGTTCCGTGTACGACAGATGCTTGCCGAGATTCACCAGCGTACCGTAGTCCGGCGTCATGCCGAGCGCCTCGGGCATCAGCCCCGCGCCGCGCCGATTCCCCGGCTCGCCGCTGCTCAACTCCGCCTCCTGCTGGCGGGCCGCTTCACCCGGACGCGCGCGCTTGCCGCGAGGTTTCTTCGCCTTGCCCTCCGCACGCCGCACCACCACCGCATCAAAGCAGCGATGAATCACAAGGTCCGCATACCGCCGGATCGGGCTCGTGAAATGTGCGTAATTGTCGCTCGCCAATGCATAGTGCCCGATCGGCTGCGGCGAATATTCCGCGCTCGTCATCGTCTTCAACACCGCGAGATGCACCGCATACGCGATCGGCGTCCCGCGCACGCTGTCCAGTATCCCCTGCAGCGCCTTGCGGTCCAGCACCTTCGGCACGCGCCGACCGGCCACCATCATGAACTGCCGCACCGTCTCCGTGCTCGTTACGTCCGGGTCCGGGTGAATGCGCCGCAGCACCGGCAGCCCCGCTTTCGTCAGCCACCGCGACACAGCCTCGTTCGCCTCCACCATGAACATCTCGATGATCTTGTGCGTGAACGAATCATCCTCCGGCCGGGCGTCTACGACATGCCCTTCCTCATTGATGACCAGCTCCACTTCGGGCAGATCGAGAACGATCATCCCTTCCTGGAGCCGCCGCTGCCGAATCACGCGGGCCAGCCGATCCATATGAATCAGCAGCTTCCGCACCTCCGGCGTCACCACCGGCAGATTCGGATTCGGCGGCGCTTCCAGCAGCCCCTTCGTGTACGGCTGCCCCACGCCCTTCGCATCATCAATGATTGCCTGCGCCTGACGGTAGGTCAGACGCTTCTTGCTCTGAATAATCGTGTTCGCAAACCGCGTCCCCACCACGCGCCCGGCGGCGTCGTAGCGGATGAACGCACTCTTCGTCAGCCGCGGCTGCGCTTCCTGCAGCGAGCAGACGCCGTTCGACAGCACCTCCGGCAACATCGGAATGACGTAGCCCGGAAAATACGTGCTGTTCCCGCGTGCCCGCGCCTCCAGGTCCATCGTCGATTCCACGACGACAAACGACGACACGTCCGCAATATGCACCCCGAGCTCCCACACCGCCTCGCCAGTGCCGCTCTCCATGAGCCGCTCAATATCCGGCTCCATCTCCTCCGGCTCGTGCCGTGCGGTGCCCTTCAAATGCTTGAGCGAAATCGCATCGTCAAAATCGCGCGCATCGTCCGGATCGATCGTGACGATCATCTCCTCGCGCAAATCCTCGCGCTCGCCGCTGGCGAGATACTTCTCCGGGTCGTAACCGACCGCCGCCTGCCGCGCCTGGTCCATCACGGCATCCGGAAATTTCGCCGGCAAATCGAACTGCCGGATGACGCTCTGCAGCTCCACCTCCGGCTCGCCCTTGCTCCCCAGAATCTCGGTCACGACGCCCTGCGCGAGCTGGTCGCCCTGCGGATACTTCAAAATCTCCAGTACAACCTTGTCGTTCTCCGCCCCGTTCTTCGCCGTCACATCCTGCACTTCGATCGGCGTCTTGAAGACATTCCCATCCGGAATGACCACCCACCGCCCGCTCTGCTTCGCCAGCGTCCCGACGACCTTGTTCGTCGCCCGCTTCAGAATCTCCACGATGCGCCCGGAAACATTCCGCCGATCGCGCGTGTCGTACTTCTCCCGCACGATCACCTTCGCCACCACAAAATCCCCCGTCACCGCATCCAGGTTGTCCCCCGCCGGAATAAACAAATCGCCATGCGCGTTCGGCTCATCCGGAATGACAAACCCGAACCCCCGGCTCGTCTGCCGAAAAGTCCCCGTCACCTTGTTTCCCAGCGCCGGCAGCGCAATCATGCGCCCCGTGCCGTAAACCACGCGCCCCGCCGAAGCCAACTCATCGACCGCCCGTTCAAATTCCCCCCGATCCTCCGGCGCGATGTTCAATCGCTCCGCCAAATCCGCCACGCGGACCGGCTCGCCATTTTGATCGCTCAGAAAACTGATGATCGGTTCGTGATACTGCTCTGTCAAAATCTTCTCCTAGACGCGCGGCCTAGCCGGTCGTTTAGCCGGCCCGCTCGTCGGGCCGCTCAAAATGCCTGCCGCACGCGTCACAAGTATACCGAGGTTATTCGTTGTGAATATTAGAAACCGTCTGGAAAACCTCAAACCCCCCCGACGTTCCTCACCCACCCATAGTGAATGTGTGCACACACCATAGACTCATTCATCGGCAAAAGCAAGCGGCAGGTTTAGCCTCTGCCCCGGCCCCCCAGGGCAAACGCATATGGAACCTCGTCCATGAATATTCGAGGATTCTGGCCCCACTTTCACCTCCGAAACCGCCTTTGGAATGCGGCTTTGTGGGGTAGGCGTGGGAAAGGGGACCAAAAATCCATAGACCGTCATCCATA
>DATKPA010000077.1:0-89815 GCA_035524355.1 Phycisphaerae bacterium
GGATCGTCTGTCGGCCTGGAAAGGCCATCTGCGGCGTCCTCGACCTTCGGAATATTTGCGAATATGCCTCAGGTCTGCGTCCTTGCATCTGGCCCTTCCAGACCGCCATCCGACCGCACTGCTGTTTTCAGACAGAGCCTAATGGCGAAACGGTCATTGGAGGTTCGGGGAGGGGGATTTGGTGGGAGGTGCTTTCAAGTCAGGGGATCCGGATAGGGATTATCGTGAGGAACGAGCGCGATGGGCGGAGGAGAAGCATCGGCGCATGATGAGGGCGTTTCTTCGATGGGAGTTCTGGTCAGGCGCGTTGGTATTCTTTGACCGGGGTGTGGGAATGCTGACGGCGGGGCACTGGCTGGGGGTCTTTATGTTCTCCTCTTTGCACAGATATGCGGTTTGTGGGGGATTTGCTTGGCGAGGCAACGCGGCGTTGCCAAGGGATGAGAGGCGGAACTCTGGGCCCGTCGCGTTGCGACGTCGCTAAAAGGAGTGTGGGGGCGTTGATTGGTGCGTCGTTGGCGCGGGGGGATTCCGGGGCAAAAAAGAAGGAAGGCTGGCGGAGTGGGGGAAGGACGAGTGCTCGCGCCAGCCTGGGCTTGGAAGCTCGTTATAACGACCCGTTACCGAGCCGAGGTTTGAGGGACGTTTTCCTCCGGAATCGACTGCTGCAGCGGTCCCATCGAGCGGCGCGACTGCCAGATCGCCCACCCGATCAGCGGGAGGATCACCAGAATCACGATCGCACGAGCGGGATCGAGACCTACGTAGACGAGTTGCTTGGTGAGCGGGAAGCCGAATTCGGCGGCGCCCTTGTTGACGGTATCGACGATGAGCCGGTCGTATCCGAGCATGAGGGGAATGGCGAGGACGGCGACCATGTTCATGACCTTGAGGAGCGGATTGATGGCCGGGCCGGCGGTGTCCTTGAGCGGGTCGCCGACGGTGTCGCCGGTGACGGAGGCCTTGTGACGTTCCGAACCCTTGCCGGTGTTTTCGGCCGGATTACGGGGTTCATCTTCGACCATCTTCTTGGCGTTGTCCCAGGCGCCGCCCGAGTTGCACATGAAGCTGGCGAGCAGCTGACCGGCGACGATCGCCCCGGCGAGGAAGCCGGCGAGACCGATCGGCCCAATGAGGAAGCCGACCAGGATCGGCGTAAAGACGCCAAGAATGGCGGGACCGACGAGTTCCTTCTGGGCGGCCTTGGTGCAGATATCGACGACGCGGGCATAATCGGGGCGTTTTTCACCGGACCAGATGGCCTTGTCGCGGAACTGGATGCGGCATTCCTGCACGTTCATGTAGGCGGCACGACCGACAGCGCGAATCAGCATGGCGCTGAAGAGGAAAGGAATGCCGCCGCCGATGAGCATGCCGATCAGCAGGTTGGGGGAGCTGACGCTGAGCGTGCCGGCGACGCGGTTGAAGAGTTCAAGCGGGAGGGGCTTGTCTTCGCCGCCGCCGCCGGAACCGATGACGGTGATGAACGAGGCATAGAGAGAAACCGCGGCGATGACGGCCGAACCGATCGCAACGCCCTTGGTGACGGCCTTGGTGGTGTTGCCGACGGCGTCGAGATCGGAGAGGGTCTGGCGGGCTTCGAGCATGTCTTTCTTGGAGTCGAAGTCGTCCTGGACATAGCCCATTTCAGCGATTCCGTTGGCGTTATCGGCGATGGGGCCGAAAACGTCCATGGAGACGGTGTTGCCGGTGAGGGTGAGCATGCCGATGCCGCACATGGCAACGCCGTAAGCGATGAAGATGGGGTTGACGGTGGCCATAGAGAGGGTGTAGATGGCAACGGAGGAGAAGATGGCGACGCAGAGGACGATGCCGGTCATCATGGCGGATTCATAACCGACGGCGAAGCCTTCGATGATGGTGGTGCCGTGGCCGGTGTCGGTGGATTGTTTGATGGCCTTCGCGGGGCTGTATTCGGTGCCGGTGAAGTATTCAGTGACTTTGTTCAAAACGACGCAGAGGATGATGCCGATGAGGCAGGTCCAGGCGGGCCGCATATCGAGCCAGTTCCAGGAGCCATCGGCATTCTGCGCAACCTTGCCGAGGGTGGCCCAGCCGGGGAGGTTGGGATTGGCGGCGCCGCTGAAGCTGAGGTAGCCGAGGCCGAGGAGGATGAAGCCGATGACCGAAATGGCCGAGCCGATGAGGAAGCCTTTGTTGATCTGCTTCATGGCTTCGGCGACGTTTCCCTTGGCTTTGGCGCGGACGGTGTAGGTGGAGATGATCGAGCCGACGACGCCGATGGCGCGGACGAGGATGGGGAAGAGGACGCCCTTGTGGCCGAAGGAGGCCCAGCCGAGGATCATGGCGGCGACGATGGTGACTTCGTAGGATTCGAAGATGTCGGCGGCCATGCCGGCACAGTCGCCGACGTTGTCGCCGACGTTGTCGGCGATGGTGGCGGCGTTGCGGGGATCATCTTCGGGGATGTCTTTTTCGATTTTGCCGACGAGGTCAGCGCCGACGTCCGCGGCCTTGGTGAAGATGCCGCCGCCGACACGCATGAAGAGTGCGAGGAGGGTACCGCCGAAGCCGAAGCCGAGGAGTGCTTCGTAGGCGTGTTCGCCGTAGGTCATGAAGATGAGGGTACCGCCGAGGAGGCCGAGGCCGTCGGTGAGCATGCCGGTGATGGTGCCGGAGCGATAACCGAGCATGAGTGCCTTGCCGAAGCCGGTGCGGGCGGCGGCAGCGACGCGGAGGTTGCCGATGGTGGCCATTCGCATGCCGACGAAACCGACGGTGGCGGAGAAGATGGCACCGACGAGGAAGGCGGCGGCGCGGCCGAAGGCGTAGTCAACGGCGTGATCCCCGCCGCTGAGATACTTGGTGAGGAAGAGAACGGCGACGAGGAGGACGATCAGGGGAGCGACGACGCGCATCTGTCGGGCGAGGTAGGCATTGGCACCGTCGCGGATGGCGCTGGCGATTTCCTGCATTTTGCTGGTGCCCTTGTCGGCGTCGCGGACCTGGCGCACAAGCATGCCGGCATAGAGGAGGGCGGCGATGGCGACGCCGAGGGAGATAAAGAGAGCGGCGCGCTCGCCGGAAGTGAACTTCGGATCCGAAAGGAACGAGAAATAATGGAATGTGCTCTCGGCGACCGTTGGCGCTGCGGCAGCAGCGGGGGGCGCGGAAGTGTTCGTCGGCAACTGCCCAAATGACGGGCGCCAGATGGCCAGGCCGAGGAACATGGCCAGGAAAAAGCCCCAGACGGCCGATTTCCTGAAGATGCGGAACGAGTGTGATATGTGGTGTCGCATAAAGCGCTCTTCCTGAAAAGAGGGAGAAAACGTCAGCCCAGGGAGACGTGATCGTCTCGGTTGGCTGTGGGGTGGTAATTGTTGATCTTGTCCTGTCTGCGGCGCTCAAGCCACGTGATCCAGCGATCGAGCCCACGGTTTTCGTATGTGGAGACCTCAATCAGGTCGAGGTCAGGATTAATGTGACGAACATCCGCCCAGAAAGCGCCACGATCGAACATGACATGGCGCTGCAGGTCGGCTTTGTTGAGGATGAGCATGTCGGAGTGGGCGAGGAGGTCGCTGTAGAGGGGTGCCTTGTCGTCGCCAGCGGCAACGGAGAGGACCGCGACAGTGATGTCCTGTCCAAAGAAAGGAACGCCATCAAGCGGGGCGATGGCATCCATCAGGAGGAGATCCAGATCGTCGAGCTTGAAACGGGGAAGTACGGAACGAATGGTGTCGATGTCGGCGCTCCTGGCGCAAACGGCTTCGACCTGGTCGCAATAACGGGAAACACGGTCGGCGTCGCGTTCGGCGGCGGGGTTGACGGTGATCACGCCGAGACGGGCCTTTCCACGGAGCTGGCGCGCCGTGGCCTCCACCAGGGACGTCTTGCCTGCTCCCGCCGGACCAACGAGGCCGACAGCAAGCAGGGGAGCCTTGATTAAGACGCCCGGTGATAGAACGTGAAGACTGTTTGGCAACGGCGCGCCAGTCGTACTCATGGAAAGGTCTCCAGACCTAGAAATACAGCACTACTGCCACATGAGTATTTTCGGGAAGTGAGGCAAGCGGCGGTATCGGGGGGGGTGACAGAAGTGCGATAGGGGATTGGCGGTTCAGGGGGGTCGGGGTTTGACCTAAAAGGCGACAAATGTGGGAGGGGCAGGACGCACGCGTTTCCAAGGAGGTCTAAATGGGTTTTTGGGAACGGTATGGTTGTAAAGAGAGGTGCGGGGCTGGCGGGGGAGACGGCCAGATACCAGACCGGCAAGGTGTGTGTGTCATTGGTGGTCTCCTCCCTCATTCCTACAGGAATAGCGGGTATTTGTTAAGGCTGGGTGTCTGTGGGGCGACGTTATTGTTCGTCAGGGGCGTTACGGATGGCGAAGCGGAGGAGTTCGGCGCTGGTTTTAAGGCCGAGCTTTTCCTTGATGTGCTCGCGGTGTGCCTCGATGGTTTTGGCGGAGAGGAAGAGTTTTTCGGCGATTTCCTTGACGGTCATGCCGGCGCCGATCATGCGGAATATTTCCATTTCGCGGTCGGTGAGGCGGTCCATGGGGAGTGCGCCATCGGGCTTGCGGTTGCCGACCATGCGCTGGAGGAGGACGGCGCTCATTTTGTCTGAGACGTAGACTTCGCCCTTGAGGACCTTGCGGATGGCGCTGAGGAGGATCTGTGGGGCTTCCTGTTTCATGACGTAGCCACGTGCGCCGGCGCGGAGTGCGCGTTCGGCGTAGAGGGATTCGTCGTGCATGGAAAGGATGAGAACGCGGAGGTCGGGATCCTGGGCGCGCATTTCCTTGAGGAGCTCGATACCGCCGGTGTCCTTGAGGGAGATGTCGAGGAGGGTGACGTCGGGCTTGAGCTGGCGGATGAGTTTGAGGGCCTGGTAGGCATCCTCGCCCTGTCCGCAGATGGTGAGGTCGGGCTCGGCGTTAATGAGCTGCATGAGCCCCTGACGTACAATCGGGTGGTCGTCAACGATGAAGATCTTGCGTTTGTTCGTGGCGACGGGGGTGGCGTTACTGGCGGTAGTGCTCATGAGCTGGTTCCCTTGCTCGCGGTGTTGGGGAGATCACATACGGCGCGGCTGCCACCCTTGGGCAGCCGGCTGATTGCAAACTTGGCGCCGATGACGTGGGCGCGGTGGTTCATGGTGCGGAGGCCCATTCCGGAACGGAGTTGATCGGCGGGGGGGATGCCGACGCCGTTGTCGGTGACGGAGATCTGGATGCCGTTACGGGTGGTGATGAGCTCGATGACGATGCGGCTGGCCTTGCCGTGGCGAACGGCGTTCTGCACGGCTTCCTGGGCGATGCGGTAGAGGTGCGTCGCGGCGGAGTTGTCGGCGATCATGACGGAGGTTGGGCAGCGGAAGGAGCAATCGATGTTGAAGATGGCGCGGACGCTGGAGGCGAGTTCACGGAGTGCGACCATGAGGCCGTCGGGCTGGGGGTCAACTGGGTAGAGGCCGTGGGAGAGGTTGCGTGCCTGGTTGACGGCTTCTTTGAGGAGTGAGGAGATCTGAGCGGCTTGAGCGGCTTCGGCGGCGTCGGTGGCGGCGAGTTTCTGCTGGAGCGCCTGCATGAGGAAGGCTATGCCGGTGAGTTGCTGGCAGAGGCCGTCGTGGAGATCCTGGCCGATGCGGCGTTGCTCGCGTTCGGAGATTTCGAGGATTTCCTTTTCGAGCTGCTTGCGTTCGGTGATGTCGCGGATGATGCCGGTGAAGGTGAGATCGTTGCCGACACGGACTTCGGAGACGGCGAGGTCGATGGGGAAAATGGTGCCGTCTTTCTTGATGGCGGCGACTTCGCGGCCGATGCCGATGATTTTTTTTCGGCCGGTGCGCTGGTAATTGTTCATGTAGTCGTCGTGTTCGCTTTTGTAGGGCTGGGGCATGAGGACGGAGACGTTCTGACCGACGACTTCATCGGGGGTGTATCCGAACATCTGCTGTGCGGCGCGGTTGAAGACGCCGATTTTGCCGTGGCTATCTATGGTGATGATGGCATCGACAGCGACTTCAAGGATGGCGCGGACCTGTGCCTGGTTGACGAGTGCAGCGCGTTCGAGTTCGGCATGGAGGGTTTTGCGGTGGGTGGCGTCGCGGACGACCTTGGCAAAGCCGCGAAGTGCGCCGTCGGGTTCGCGGAGGGCGGCGGTGACGACTTCGGCCCAGAAGCGGTTGCCGTCCTTTCTGACGCGCCAGCCTTCGGCGAGGTGGCGTCCATCTTTTGCGGCGACTTCGAGCGCCTCCTGCGGGAGTCCAGCGGCGACATCTTCGGGGGTGTAGAAGAGGGAGTGATTTTTGCCGATGGCTTCGGCGGCAGTGTATCCCTTGATGCGTTCGGCGCCGGTGGTCCAACTGACAACGACGCCGCGGGGATCGACCATGAAGAGCGCGTAATCGCGAACGCCTTCGGCAAAAAGATCAAATGCGGTTTTAAATGCGGCGGGATCGCGATCGGCGCCCTCTCCAGTGGTGGAATGGGCCGAGGATTTTCTGGATGACTTGGCCATAACCAAGTCTATTGTAGTCAAAAAATCATCATCTGCAGCATGCATCGGAGAGTCTCAAATCGAGTAAGCGGTTTCGGCGGCGGCATCTTCGGCTCGCGATTTCTGGAGGAGCCCTGTCGCCTGGGCTCTGGCACGGTTGCGGCGACGTGTGAACATGGCGACGAGGTGGTAATAGAGCGTGATGCCGAAGATGGCGGCGCCGGCTACGACGACGATGGTCACAGCGAAAGGGGAGATGGCGTTGAGTTGTGCAAGCGCATAGGCAAGCATGGGGATTACTCCAGTTCCAGGGGGATCTCCTCGCCGGGTTGTGTGGTATCGACGAGATACTCGAGGACGCGAGCGGCGGTTTCCTCGATAGCCTGGTCGGTGACGTCGATCATTTTCCAGCCGCGGGAGGAGAACAGGCGGCGTGTCCAGGCGATTTCACGTTCGACCTGATCGGTTTCGCCGTAGTTGAGGCCGTTGACGCCGAAGGTGGCTTGGCGGCGATGGCGGATCAGGACGAGTTGTTCGGGGTCGATGGTGAGTCCGACGACTTTATCGGGAGGGAGTGCGAGGAGTTGCTCGGGCGGGTCGATGCCGAGTGCGAGGGAGACATTGGCGATGCGATAGCCTTGCTGAGCGAGGTAGATGCTGGTGGGCGTTTTGCTGGTGCGGGAGACGCCGACGAGGACAGCATCGGCTTCGTGGATGGAGTCCAGGCCAAGGCCGTCGTCGTGGCTGATGGTAAATTCGAGAGCGCCGATGCGGCGGCGGTAGGCCTCGTCGATGCGGTGAAGAGACTGAACGTTGCATCGGGGTTTGCTTCTGGCGATTTGCGAGAGGAACTTGACGATTCCGCCGGTGAGATCGCAGCAAGGCAGCCCGCCGGAGCGGCAGGAGGTCTGGATGAAGGACTTGAACTTATCGGAGACTATGGCGTGACAAACGGCGGCGTTCTCGTGGGTTGCACGTTCCAGGATTTCCTTGAGACGGGGGAGGGTTCGCACGAAGGGTTCGTAGCGAACGGAGATGGCGTCGGGTGGAAACTGGGTCTGGAAGGCGCTGAGCATGTGGCGTGCGAGATTGCCGGTGGAATCGGAGAGGACATAAAGAGGCCGAGACGCCGCGTGCCGGGGAGCACGGCGTTGCTGGCGGCGTCTCGGCCTAGAGTTGCGAGTTGCAGATTTCATGACGGGCACCTCGATGAGAACCTGCAAATCAGAGTCGACTGATCAGAAGCTCGCGGGTAAAGATGATTTCCTTGGGGAGATCGCCGGCGAGTTTGAGGAAGAGTTCTTCCTGGCCGAGGATTTCGGCTTTGAATTCGTCGTGGGGGACGGCCTGGAGTGCCTCGTAATCTTCGGGGGCAAGGTGAAGGCCATCGGAGTTGATGTCCTTCCACTGCGGCATCCAACCGAGTGGAGTTTCGACAGCGTAGGCGCGACCGTTGGCGCGGTTGATGATCCACTCGAGGATGCGCATGTTTTCGCCGAAGCCGGGCCAGAGGAATTTGCCGTTGGCACCTTTGCGGAACCAGTTGACGCAGAAGATGCGAGGGCAATCGGTCATCTTGGCGCGCATGTTGAACCAGTGGACGAGGTAGTCGGAGATGTTGTAGCCAATGAAGGGGAGCATGGCCATGGGGTCGCGGCGGACGACGCCGACTTCGCCGGTGGCGGCGGCGGTGGTTTCGGAGCCGATGGTGGCGCCGACGTAGACGCCGTGGACCCAGTTGAAGGCCTGGAAGACGAGGGGGATGGTGCGGCTGCGTCGTCCGCCGAAGATGATGGCGGAGATGGGGACGCCGTCGGTATCGTTGGCGGCGGGGTCGAGTGCGGGGTTGTTGGCCATGGGAGCGGTGAAGCGGCTGTTGGGATGAGCGGCTTTGCGGCCGCAGTCGGGGGTCCAGGGGCGGCCAGTCCAGTCGATGCACTCTGCGGGCGGTTCCTTGGTTTTACCTTCCCACCAGACATCGCCGTCGGGTAGAAGTGCGACGTTGGTGTAGATGGTGTCGTGCGACATGGTCTGCATGGCGTTGGGGTTGGTTTCGTAGTTGGTGCCGGGGACGACGCCGAAGTAGCCGTTCTCGGGGTTGATGGCGCGGAGCTTGCCGGATTTTTCGTCGACCCACATCCAGGCGATATCGTCGCCGATGGTGGAGACTTTCCAGCCGGCATCGCGGTATTGCTTTGGGGGGATCAACATGGCGAAGTTGGTTTTGCCGCAGGCGGAGGGGAAGGCGGCGGCGACGTAGGTTTTTTCGCCCTGGGGGTTGGTGACGCCGGAGATGAGCATGTGCTCAGCCATCCAGCCTTCGAGTTTGCCGAGATAGCTGGCGATGCGGAGGGCGAGGCATTTTTTGCCAAGGAGGGCGTTGCCGCCGTAGCCGGAGCCGAAGGACCAGATGGTGTTGTCGAGGGGGAAGTGGCAGATGTAACGGCGTTCGGGGGAGCAATCGCCGACGGAGTGGAGGCAGCGGGTGAAGTCATCGGAGCCGAGCTGTTGCCAAGCGACGTCGCCCATGCGGGTCATGATGCCCATGTTGATGGCGACGTAGAGGGAATCGGTGAGCTGCACGCCGACTTTAGCGAGGGGACTGCCGATGGGGCCCATGACGAACGGGATCACGTACATCGTGCGGCCACGCATACAGCCGTGGAAGAGCGTCTTGAGTTTTTTGTAGGCTTCCTTTGGGTCCATCCAGTTGTTGGTGGGGCCGACGGCGTCCTTGTCGGGCATGCAGATGAAGGTGCATTGTTCGGTGCGGGCGACGTCGTTGGTGTTGCTGCGGTGGAGGTAGCAATTGGGAAGCTTTTCCTGGTTGAGCGGAATGAGGATGCCATCCTTGACGGCATCGGAGAGGAAAGTCTTCGCTTCGGCCTCTGTGCCGTCGCACCAGTAGACGGCGGCGGGTTCGCAGAGTTCGGCCATCTGGGCGACCCATTTGCGCACAGAGGCTGGTGGGACCGGTCCGGTGTGGCGTTCCTCCCAGACGTTCAGTTCAGCAAGTACATCGACAGACATGGCGAGCTCCTTAGCTTGGCCTCCCGCGTCGATCTCCGGATCGTGTCGGGAGGTGACCATCAGCATGGGGGTAGCATCGTCCATGGCGGAGTTGGCCGGTATCGGGCCAAATCTCGATTACAAGTGAAGCGCAACCTGAGCGTATGTAGGGATTTTTCCTATGCCTTGGCGGCTTAAAAAGCGGTATTTAGTGCATTTGGGGGGCGATTTCGGCCATCGTGCGGGCGAAGACCTCCGCTGGCGTCCCCTCGGCGGAAATGCAGTGGAGCATGTTGCGCCGCTTGTAAAAGTCGAGGAGGGGGGCGGTGGTCATTTCGTAGGCCCGCATACGGGTGCGGACGGCTTCTTCGCGGTCGTCTTCACGCTGGACGAGGCGTGCGCCGCAGTGATCGCACAGGTTTTCCCTTAGGGGCGGGGCATTTCGGATATGGAAGACGGCCTTGCAGTCGACGCAGGTGCGGCGGCCGGTGAGGCGGTCGAGGATCAATTCCAAGGGTAATTCGTAGTGGATGGCGGCGTCGAGGAGGATGCGTTCCTCGTGGAGGGTGCGTTCGAGGGCGGCGGCCTGGGCGGCGGTGCGGGGGAAGCCGTCGAGGAGGATACCGCCGCGGCATCCGAGGCATTCACGGCGCTCTCGGACGATGGCGACGACCATGGGGTCGGGAACGAGCTCGCCGAGGCGCATACATTCGAGTGCGACGGACATGGCGGGGCTGGCTTCGGCGATGTTGAGATTTTTGGCGGCGCGGAAGACGTCGCCGGTGGAGAGGTGACAGGTTCCGAGCTTTTCGCAGAGGAGCTTGGCCTGCGTTCCCTTTCCGACGCCCGGGGGGCCGAGGAGGACGACGTGCCAGGGTTTTCGTTCTCCGGTGGGAGGATGAGAGCAGCGATGTGCGGGGCCTTTGAGCCAGGCAGCGCGATCGTTCAGGGTGTGATTGGTACTCATTTGGCAAATCCTTTCTCGGCGACGGGGGGTGGAATCTCGGGGGTCATGGTCATGGCGCCGCACGGACATTCCTGCACGCAGAGCCCACATCGCGAGCAGTTTTCCATGTGAATGGTGAAGCGTTTTCCCGGCCCCAGTTTTTCGATGGTTTGTTCGGGGCAGACGTTGCAGCAGGTGTCGCACTCGAAGCAGTTGCCGCACGAAAAACATCGCCGGGCTTCGTAAACGGCGGCGACTTTGTCGAGACCGCCGATGGTTTCTTCAAAGGATTCGATGCGTGATTCGCTGGGGGCAACGGGCTGCTCAGCGCGGGGGCCCTTCGGATACCAGTCGATGCGGAGAAGGTCGAAGCGTGCGATCTGGTGCTTGGGCAGGGGGGTATAGACGCCGCGGTTGATGTATGCGTCGATGTATCGGGCGGCTTTTTTTCCGTGGCCGACGGCGGTGGTGACGGTTTTGTTGAGGGGGATCATGTCTCCACCGGCGAAGATGCCGGCGCAGCCGGTCATCAAGTGGTCGTCGACCTGGATAGCGCCGTCGCGCGTGACGACGATACCGGGAACGTTGCGGAGGAAATCGCTCTGGGTTTCCTGGCCGAGGGCGAGGATGAGGGTATCGGCGTTGAGGATTTCGGTTTTGCCGGTGGGCTGAGGCATGCCCTTGGAGTCGAGCTGCATGACTTCGACTTCGAGCTCGTGTTCGCCGACGGTTTTGATGGTGCGAAGCCAGTTGACGACGACGCCTTCGGCGACAGCTTCTTCGAGTTCGCTCTTGTGGGCGGGCATACGGGCCTGATCGCGGCGATAGACGATGAGGGATTCTTCAGCGCCAAGGCGGAGCGCGGTGCGGGCGGCGTCCATGGCGGTGTTGCCGCCGCCGTAGATGGCGACGCGTTTGCCGAGGCAGAGGGGGGAGCTGGAATCGGGATCAGCGAGGAACTGGAGAGCATCGACGATGCGGGCGGCGTCAGCGGCGGGGATGTCCACGCGTTTTCCGACCTGGGCGCCGATCGCCAGGAAGATGGCGTCGAAGGCGGCGCCGCGAAGATAGGGTTCGAGGTCGTCGATTTTCGAATTGGTCTGGAAGTCGACGCCCATGTCGGCGATGCGGGCGATTTCAGCGTCGAGGATGTTGCGCGGGAGGCGGTATTCGGGGATGCCGTAGCGCATCATTCCGCCGGTTTTCGCTCCGGCTTCGCGGACGGTTACGGCATGGCCCATGCGGGCGAGGTGATAAGCAGCGGATAGCCCGCATGGGCCGGAGCCGACAACCAAAACGCGTTTCCCGGTAGGGGAGGCCAGCGGGAATTTCCAGCCTTTGCTGATGGCGAGATCGCCGAGGAAGCGCTCGACGGCGTGAATGCTGACGGGTTGGTCGAGGTGTTTACGGTTGCAGCCGTTCTCGCAGGGGTGGTAGCAGACGCGGCCGTGGATGGCGGGCATGGGGTTGTTTTTGACGAGCGCCTGCCAGGCCTGTTCAAAACGGGCGGCCTGTGCGAGCTGGAGCCATTCCTGGATGTTCTCACCTGCGGGGCAGGCCTGGTTGCAGGGGGGGATACGATCCACGTACATGGGCCGCATCAGGACGGCCAGGGCATCTTGAGTGCCTGTTGATGCTGATTTTGCAGCGGTTACCGCTTCGTTCACCATGTCACAGGTCCTTCATCATGCAGCAACTGGTTCGGCCGATTCCGCGAGTTCCTTGGCAACGGCGCTCACGACGGCCTTGGCGTCGCCGAAGAGCATCATGCAGTTGTCGGCGTAGTAGAGTTCGTTTTCGATTCCGGCGAAGCCCGGGTTCATGGAGCGTTTGATGGCGAAGACGGTCCTGGCTTTGTCGGCGTCGAGAATCGGCATTCCATAGATCGGGGAGTTCTTGTCGTGGCGCGCGGCAGGGTTCACGACGTCGTTGGCGCCGATCACGAGGGCGACATCGCACTGCGAGAAATCGCCGTTAATCTCGTCCATTTCGATGAGCCGGTCATATGGAATTTCCGCTTCTGCCAAGAGGACATTCATATGACCGGGCATGCGACCAGCCACGGGGTGGATTGCAAATTTGACATCGACGCCGCGACGGGTGAGTTGATCGAAGAGATCGCGGACCTTGTGCTGGGCCTGGGCGACGGCCATGCCGTAGCCGGGGATGATGATGACGGACTGTGCGGCTTCCATGATCTGAGCGGCTTCTTCGGGGGTGCCGCTGCGGACGGTTTTCTTCTCCTGCGTGCCCGAGGACTTCTGCACCTGGCCAAAGGCGCCGAAGAGGACGTTGGTGAAGCTGCGGTTCATCGCCTTGCACATGATGATGGAGAGGATGAAACCGGAGGCACCGTCGAGAGCGCCGGCGATGATGAGGAGCTTGTTGTCGAGGACGAAGCCCATGAGGCTGGCGGAGAGGCCGGCGTAGGAGTTGAGCAGGGCGATGACGGTGGGCATGTCGGCGCCGCCGATGGGAACGATGAGGAGGACGCCGAAGATCGCGGCGAGGCCGAGGAGGACGGGGAAGAGGATCGTGAGGTGCGGGTTAATCGTGAGGCCCACGCCGCAGGCGATCGCGGCGCCGAGGACGAGGAAGTTGAAGATATTCTGGCCTTTGAACGTGATGGGCCGCTGGGGGAGTATTTCCTGGAGCTTGCCGGTGGCCATGAGCGACCCGGTGAATGTCAGAGCGCCAAGAAGGACTTCGACGGAGAGGACGGCCATTTCTTCTTTGCGCTCGGGCACGTGGGTGAAATAGTGGGCCGTGCCGACAAGGGTTGCAGCGAGTGCACCGCATGCGTGGGAGAAGGCGGTTCGCTGAGGCACGGCGGTCATGGGCATCCAGATGGCGAGCGGAGCGCCGATCAGAGCGCCGAGCACGAGGCCGACGATGATCCACTCGTAGCTGATGATATTGTTTTGCAGCAGGGCGCCGACGATGGCTGCGGCCATGCCGACTTCACCGACGATATTGCCCCGCCGGGCGGTGGTGGGGGCGCTGAGCCATTTGAGCGACAGAACGAAACAGGCCGCCGCGAGAATATAGGTCGCTGTCGAAAACACCGCCTGGATGTTCGCTCCTGCGCCGGTAAGTTCAGCGACTGTCCACATCATGTTCATGACCAATACCTTTATGATCGATCTTGCGAGAGCGGCGGCACGTCGATTCGTGGCCGCTTATGAATTCCATTCCGGCCTTGAAGGCCGCTGCTTATTTCTTTACCGGTTCGCGTTTCTTGAACATCTTCAGCATGCGGTCGGTGATCATGAATCCGCCGACCACATTGGTGAAGGCCGCGGTGACCGCGATCGTGCCGAGAACCGTTGCAAGCGTCGTCTCATGACGGCCCGCGATTTCGATGGCGGCGACCACGCTGATGGCCGAGATGGCATTCGTCAGTGACATCAGCGGCGTGTGCAGCAGGGGGCTGACGCGTTTGATGACCTCGAGGCCGAGAAACGCGGCGAGGATGAAGACGTACAAATGGGAAGCGATATCGGGCGTTGGCATGGCGAATTCCTATACTTTGACGAGTTCGGGAGATGCGGGAGCCGGGGCGATCAGTTCGCGCACGCGCGAGTGCACGACTTTGCCGTCGTGACAGACCAGGGATCCGGCGATCACTTCGTCCGAGAGATTCAGGTTGAGAGCGCCTTCCTTGTTCACAAGGAGGGCGAGAAGTTTCACGAGGTTGTTGGCGTACATCATGCTGGAGTGGAGCGGCACGGTGGCGGGGACGTTGGTGTGGCCGATGATGGTGACGCCGTGCTTGACCACGGTTTTTCCGGGCATGGTGAGCTCGCAGTTGCCACCGCGTTCGGCGGCGAGATCGACGATGACACTGCCGGGCTGCATGCGTTCGACGGCGGAAGCGGGAATGAGTTTCGGAGCTGCCTTGCCGGGAACGGCGGCCGTGGTGATGACGACGTCGCTTTCGGCGACGACCTTCGCCATCAACTCGGCCTGCTTCTTCTGTTGATCGGGTGTGAGGGCGCGGGCGTAGCCGCCCTTGTCCTGGGCGTCGCCGGATTCGAGCGGCAGTTCGATGAACTTCGCCCCGACCGACTGCACTTGCTCCTTCACTGCGGCACGGACGTCGAAGGCGCTGACAACCGCGCCGAGACGTCTCGCGGTGGAGATCGCCTGCAACCCGGCCACGCCGACGCCGATCACAAAAACTCTGGCCGCCTGAATTGTCCCGGCGGCCGTCATCAGCATGGGGAAGATTTTGGGCAGCGCGTCGGCCGCCATGAGAACCGACTTATAGCCGGCGATATTGGCCTGACTCGAGAGGGCGTCCATGGCCTGGGCGCGGGTGATGCGGGGGATCAATTCCATGGAAAGGACTGAGACGCCCTTCGGCGCCGCTTCCGCGATCACCTGCGGGCTGCCGAGCGGATCGCAGAAGCCGATCATCAGGGCACCGGCTTTCATCGATGCGAAATCGGGATCGTCCTTCGCAAGGCTGCAGCGCACCTGCAGCAGAATGTCGGAGGTGGAGAAGACATCGCCGCGCGAGCCGATCTTCGAACCCTTGGCCGTGTACGCGCTGTCCGCAAAGCCGGCATTGGTTCCAGCGCCTGCTTCGATCAGCACGTCGACCTTGTTTTTAATCAACAGTGCGACTGCCGCCGGGGTCAAGGCCACACGGGTTTCGCCGGCAATTGATTCCTTGGGTACGCCAACAATAGTGCTCATTCGATAGCCCTCAATGCTTTCCATTCCCTCTTGCATCATCCGTGCCAATTGAAGAACGGCCTTTTTCCTGCGGAGAGGGGACTTTTTCTCAGTTGGTTCTCAAAATCGAAGGAATGCGTAGCCAAGGCCCCTCCCGATCGTGAGAAGGCCGGTTCAGTGCGGTTTGCGAAGAAACAGCAGGGCGGCGGCGGCGACGTTCAGGCCTGCAACACCGATCAAAATCACGGCGGCGCGTTCCCAGGCGAGGCCGGCTGCCTGGCGCTGAATGATGATGTCATACGTAGTCGCGAGCCATTCGATGGTGGCAAGGGTCAGGATGATCTGAACGACGTAAATCAGCCAGCGATGCCGTGAAACGAGAAGAGTGCTCAGGCCCACGCATGCCAGCGCGAGGAAGACGCTTCCGCCATTGTGCAGAATGTGGGCTCCCAGGAGCAGGAAGCTGATAATGGCCGGGAGAACGATGAGAAATGGCATGCATACACTCCTTCGCCTTGAGTGTAGACAGCATCGGCGCGGGGCCCAACAGGTGAACCCACCGCTCATCCTTAAGAATAACACCTAATCCTCTAAGGAAATACTCGAGAGCAGCTCGCAAACTCATCCCGATATCGAGAAACCCTAAAGTTTCCGAAGATTCCCAGTGTTGAGAACACGGGGATTCAGCGGATTCCTGTCGCCTCCGACCTCTCTTGCGGAGCCTTGCCATGATTGATGTCAGCGTCCTCTACGGCGGATTGGAAACACCCTCAACCCCGCACCGGTATGGGCGGAAGATCACACAGATCGACCCGCCGGAGTACCAGCGAATGGCGGTGGCGAAGTCAGCCGCCGAGCGCCGGCCGATTGTCGTCTGGAACCTGACGCGCACGTGCAATCTCAAATGCGTGCACTGCTACACCGATTCCGATGCCATCAAATACCCCAACGAGCTGACGACGGAGCAGTGCAAGGCCGTCCTTGGTGACCTCGCCGAATTCAAGGTGCCTGCCGTGCTCTTCTCCGGCGGCGAGCCGCTGGCACGACCGGATCTTTTCGAACTCGCAACTTTCGCCCGTTCTCTCGATCTGCACGTGGTGGCCTCCACGAATGGAACACTGATCACGCCGAAAATTGCGCAGCAGTTCAAGGAGATCGGCTTCTCTTACGTGGGAATTTCGCTCGATTCCGCGATTCCCGCCGTACACGATGAGTTCCGTGGAGCAAAAGGCGCCTTCGATCGCACCATGCGCGGCTTCCGGAACTGTGTCGATGCCGGACAGAAGGTCGGACTGCGGCTCACCCTCACGCAGCACACGGCCCAGAATCTCGACAAGATTTTCGAATTCATTGAAGAAAACCACATCGATCGCGCCTGTTTCTACCACCTCTGTCCGTCCGGTCGTGGGAAAAACCTGATGGCGCTCTCGCCGGAACAGTCGCGCGAAGCCGTCGACACGATCATCACGCGAACCGCCGATTTCATGGCCCGCGGCAAGCGGATCGAAGTTCTCACGGTTGATAACGCCTGCGACGGCCCGTACCTCTACCTCCGCATGAAGAAGGAGAATCACCCCCGCGCCCAGCAGGTGCTCGACATGATTTCCTGGAACGGCGGCGCACGCTATTCCTCCGGCGTGGGAATCGGGAACATCGATTTCTACGGCAACGTGCATGCGGATCAATTCTCCATGGCCCGCACATTTGGGAACGTCAAGGAACGCCCGTTCTCCCAGATCTGGCAGGACACCTCGAACCCGATCATGGCTGGATTGAAGGATCGCCTTCCAAAGCTGGAAGGCCGTTGCGCCGGCTGCAGGTTCAAGGAAGTGTGTGGCGGGTCTCTGCGGGCGCGTGCGGAGAACATCACCGGAAATCCCTGGGCGCCCGATCCGCTCTGCTATCTGACGGATGAAGAAATCGGCTACAAATCGCTGGAACCCGCCCTGAAATCGCGGAGCGCCGCCGATCCCATCGCATTGCCCGTTCTATCCTGACCAGCACAAAGCCCTCAGCACAAGGAGAGCCTTATGCCCCGCATGCTTCTGATCGCCGAAGATGAAACCGTCCTTCGCGAGTCGCTCGCCGAGCTGTTCCGCAGCGAGGGGTTCGACGTGATCGACGTACCGGACGGCAAGGCGGCGTACAACGTGTTGTTGGAGCGCTCGGTGGACGTGGTGATCACGGATATCCGCATGCCGGAAATGGATGGCCCGACGCTGCTCGCGCATATTCAAAAGATCTGTCCCGAAACGCCGGTGATTGTGCTGACGGCCTACGGGACAGTGGAGTCGGCGGTTTCCGCGATGCGGTCCGGAGCTGTCGATTACCTCCTCAAGCCCATGGATTTCGAGGAGGTTCTGGAAAAAGTTCGCCGCGCGATCGAACTGCGCGAAGTCAACCGCGCGCAGAAAGTGATCACGGAGCAACTGGCCCCCGAATCCACGTTCCATAATCTCGTCGGCGCCTCTCCCTGCATGACCAAGCTGTTTGACACGGTTCGCAAGCTATCCACGGTCCGGTCGAACATCCTACTCATCGGCGAGTCCGGCACGGGCAAGGAGCTGTTTGCCCGGGCGATTCACTACAACGGGGTCACCCGCGAGAAGCCCTTCGTCGCAGTCAACTCCGGCGCCATACCCGAAACGCTCATTGAATCGGAACTGTTCGGTTATCGGCGCGGCGCGTTCACCGGTGCGCTTCGGGACAAGATTGGTTACTTCGAGGCGGCGAACGGCGGCACGCTGTTTCTCGATGAGATCTCCACGCTGCCGCTCTCCGTTCAGTCATCGCTGCTGCGGGTGCTGGAGGAGCGCGTGGTTGTTCCGGTCGGCGACACCCACGCCCGGCCGATCAATGTGCGCATCGTCGCCGCCTCCAACCGCGACCTGGAGGGGATGGTGAAGGCCGGCGAATTCCGCGAGGATTTGCTCTATCGCCTGAATGTCGTGAAGCTGACGCTGCCGCCGCTCCGTCAGCGCAAGGAAGACATCCCGGCGCTCGTGCATCACTTCATCAACAAGTACACGACCAATCTCGAGAAACGTGTTGCCGGCATCACCAATGGCGCCATGCGGGCGCTGCTGAATCACGACTGGCGCGGCAACGTTCGTGAGTTGGAAAACGTCATCGAGCGGGCCGTCATCTTCGCAGAAGATCGCCAGATTTCCGTCGAGGACCTCCCCTTCGCAACGGACGGAATGACCGACGATGTCTCCGAAGACCTGAAGGAAGCGCTGCAGCAATTCGAACGTCAGCACATTCTGTATTCGCTCAGGCGTCACAACTACGACAAGACGGAAACCGCACAGTATCTGCACATCGGCATTTCCTCGCTCTATCGCAAGCTCGATGAACTGCAGATTCCCAAGTCGCTGACCGATATGCCGGAACAATCGGCGGCTGCATCAACGTGAATGGTCGGATCAGTCCTCGCGGCGAAAGAGAAAGAGATCGCCTTGCACGGGAGATGCAGCTTCAAGGCGAATCGTGATGTCGCGCCAATTGCATTCCGTGAAACCAAACTCCTGGGCCAGTGTGCGCACATAGGCGGGGTCGTGCGCGAATCGACCGGATGGAAGCAACTGAAAATCAGATTCAATTCTCCGCTCCACACTGATCGCCAGCAGTCCGCCGGCACGAAGCGCATGTGCGAACGCTTCAAAGATCGGTGCGAGATCCCCGAAATAGATCAGCACGTCCGCGGCGAGCAGCAGATCCGCGGAACCAGGCATGCGCCGCATGTAGCTGGTGATTTCCTCGCAGTGCAATTCCGTGTAGAGGCCGCGGTCCTGTGCGATCGCAAGCATTTTCGGTGAGAGGTCAACGCCGGTCAGTCCGCGCGCCACGGACCCAATGTGCACGCCGCACAAGCCCGTTCCGCAGCCAACGTCCAGCACATCGAGCTTCCGCGATCCGATGTGAGCCCGCGCCATCTCGCCAAGCTGCTCGGGCACGCTGTAGCCCAGCACCGTCGTCAGTTGCCGGTCAAAACCCTGCGCAAACGCATCAAAATGCTCCACCAGGTAGTCGTCGGGAGAACGCAGCACGGAGCGATCCCCCTTCAGGGCCTTAAGCAGGTAGGCCGCGGTCGCATTCTGAGGTTCCAATTCAAGGAGCTTCTGCCCGACGCGTGCCGCCGCCTCGATGTGGCCGTAGCCTGAAAGCAGCGAGTAGGCATTCTGGAGGATATCGCTGGTGTTTCGTTCAGACCAAGGCTCGTCGGGCGTCACATTGCGGAAGTAGTTCTCAACGGCTGTGTCAACGGAAGTGGATGCCATGACATCGGCGAGAAAGCCGACTTTCGCACGCATGCTTCGAAAATGCTGATTCTCCGGCTCCATCTCGGCGGCCGCACTATAAGCGTGTAAAGATTTGTCAAATTCGCCGACCTGGTGGAACAGTTGCCCGAGAATCGCGAAGATCGGGGCGGTGGCGTTTCCGAGGTTCGCGGATTTCAGGAAGCACGCGATCGCCTTGCGGAACTGTCGTTGCTGCTGTTTCACCAACCCCATCAACTGCCACGCAATCGCCGACGTTGGCTCGAACTCCAGCGCCGTGTGATACGCATGTTCCGCCCCCGCCAGATCGTTCACACTCTTCAGCATATTGCCCAGGTGGATCCACACCTCGGGCTGGTCCTGTTTCATGGCGAGCGAGCGATGCGCTGTTCCAATGGCCTCCTGAACCTCCTGTGCGCGGTCCAGCACAACTGCGAGCTGATTCAGAATCAACCAATCGTCCGGCCTGGCGGTAGCCGCTACTCGCAGAACGGAAACCGCCTCTTCGTAACGTTCCTGCAGACAGAGCCGCACGCCAAGCCGCGCCAGCGCCTGGCCCGGGTCGACCCCACTCCCCATTGATCGCGCAAACGCAACATCCTCGCGTTCCCAGCGCTCCACCAATTTCACGATCCGCCCCCGCTCTGCCACGGCATCGCGCGCCATTGTTCGTCCTCCGTGACGATTCGCAAAATACTTTGCATCGGCCAAAGGAGGCGCATCCCGCCACATTTATCCGCAATCCTCCCTCCCCCATTCAGGATCATCGACGTTTACTTATCCACTTCGTCCGAATCGTGCAGGATGCGCATCGCCGGCGTGGTGAGGTCGTCGAACTGTCCTCCACGCACCGCCCAGATGAAGGCGATCACCGCCCCTCCCGCGAAAATCAGCGCCAGAGGCAATACCACGAAAAGCACCGTCATCGCACACCTCTCCCTCGTGAAAACGTGCGAGATCCGAACGCCAGCGTCAGCACCGTCAGCGAACTCACGGGCATCAGCACCGCGGCCACCAGCGGATTGATCCACCCCACGGCCGCGAGCGCGATCGCCGCCGCGTTGTACCCGGCCGAAGCGATCAGGCCACGGCGAATCGCCCGCACCGTGTTTCGCGACGCGCGCACCGTATCCGCCACCGCCGACAGCCCCGGCTCGTTGAGATAAATGCTCGCCGCCGCAAGCGACGCTTCCGCACCCCCGTGCACCGCGATGCCCACCGTTGCCGCAGCCAGAGCCGCCGCATCATTCACGCCGTCACCCACCATCACGACCGGCCCCTGCTGCAGCGCCGCGCGGACATGGTTCAGCTTCTCCTCCGGCAGCAATCCGCCCACGGCACAGGAGGCATCAATATCCAGTTCGCCGGCGATGTGCGCGACAATCTGCGGATGATCGCCCGAAAGAATCCCCAGACGCCATCCGGCCTCCCTCAGGGATTCCAGGGCCGCTGCCGCATCCGGTCGCAGCGTGTCGCCAAATCCTGCCGCAGCGCGAATGTCGCCATCCACTGCGATGAGGACCGGCGTCATCGCGCGGCGGACAAACCCCTTCACGGCGTTCTCACACCACTTAGAATTCGCATTGCACCTGCGAGTGACGAAAGCGGGTGATCCAATGAGGAATTCCCGCCCATCCACCGTTCCCCGGATGCCGCCGTGCATATCCTGCACAACGTCGGCTGCCGACGGCGGAGTGTCGCATTCCTTCCGCAGGGCTTCACAAAATGCCCGCGCGATCGGATGCGTCGCCCTCGATTCGATCGCCAGCACCGCCCCCTTCAATGAGCCATCGCCTTCCCATGCCTGCATCGCGATCCGGCCCATCGTCAGCGTGCCGGTCTTGTCCAGAAGAAGCATTCCTGGTCTGGCAAGGCGCTCCAGGCAGTCGCCGCCCTTAATCAGGATACCCCGCCGCGCCGCGCGCCCGATCGCTACGGTTACCGCGAGTGGCGTCGCGAGCCCCAGCGCACATGGGCAGGCGACAATCAGAATCGCCACGGCGCGATCGACCGCCCTGGGACTCTTGTGCAACGTCCAGTATCCAAAGACCGCGGCGGATATCACCAGCACGGCCGCGAGGAAATATCCGGCAATGCGGTCCGCGAGCAGCATCATCGGCGCCTTTCGACGGGCGCACTCCGTCACCAGCCGCATCAGTTTCCCCACCCGCGTCGCTTCGCCGGCGGCATGCACCGTGACGCGAATCGGCGATGAAACATTCACCGTTCCCGCATGAACCGTGCTTCCGGCTTTCGCCGCCTTGGGCAGCGCTTCGCCGGTCAGCAGCGATTCATCCACTGTTGTACGACCCGACACCACCACGCCATCCACCGGCACTGATTCGCCCGCCAGGACCTCCACCACGTCTTCGACTTTCAGCGCCGAAATCGGAACATCCGAGACGCCGCCATCCTCCGCGACGCGATGTGCGGACATCGGCGTCAGCGAAAACAGCAGTTCCACGGCATCATCCGCTATCCCCTGCTGGCGATGCTGCAAAAACCGACCGACGAGCAGCAGGAACACCAGCACCGACAGCGAGTCAAAATAAATTTCTCCTGAACCGGTCAGGGTGTTCCAGGTTCCGGCGATGGCGCCCGCAACCAGGCCAAGACTGATCGGTAAATCCAGATGCGGCGTGCGCGTTTTGATCGCCGCCCAGGCGCCGCGCAGGAAAACCATCCCCGGCCAGAGCAGCGCGACCAGTCCAATCGCCATCGACAGGTAACGAAACAGCACGCTGTAGCCCGCATCCATCTTCGCAAACAGACCTGCGTACAGCGCCGTCGCCAGCAGCATCGTGTTCCCAGCACATGCTCCGGCTACCCCGATGCGCACGAGCTGGCGGCGATCGTCCAATGTACGAACGCGCCGCGCATTGCTCGAGCGCGCCGGATGGGGGGGATATCCGATCGAATCCAGCGTGCGGGCAATGCCGGAAAGCTCCGCCTTTCCCTCGATCCACGTGATCCGCACGAGCGCCTTGCCAAGATTCAGTCGCGATTCAAGAACCCCCGGACAGATCGCCGGCAACTTCTCCACCAGCCAGACACACGCAGCGCAATGAACGCCTTCGAGGTAAAAATCGACAACCCGCGTGCCATGGACCTCATCGAGCGGCGCGTGCATCTCCAGGAAAGCCGGATCGTCAAATTCGCGATACCCTTTCCCTGTTACTTTCGCGGGCAAAGACTCCGCCAACCCCGCGTCCCGGTCGCGCCGCAGAAACGCATAATATTGATCCACGCGACAGGAATGAATCACATGGAACACGGTCCGGCATCCGCTGCAGCAGAACTGGTGATCCGCGTCCGGCTCGATGAGTCCTCGCGCCACTGGAAGGCCGCAATGCGCACATCGTACGTCCGCATGCATCGAAACTGGATCGGCTGCGAGCGTCATTTGCCCTCCGGTCTGGTGCTGCAGCACGGAAGCTTCGATTGATCGATCGAGCGAACCTGCTCGACAAGCGAACCCGTGGAGGCCTGCTGAACGGCATGCGGCACAATCGTCACATGCGCCCGCGCGACGATGGTGTAAATCCCGATCGAAACCACGGCCGCCGCCGTGATGAACGGAAGCCGCTTCGCAAGCGGGGCCGAAGTGCGCTGAATGCCCATCCCCAGCACCGTAAGCGCCGGCAGCGTGCCGACCCAGAAGGCGCCCATCACCAACGCTCCTGCCGCCGGATTGGCCGTCCCCGCCGCGGTCACCACAAACGCATAAAGCCAGCCGCAGGGAAGCAGCGTCGTGAGAAGCCCGGTGGCCAGTGCTCGCCCCGTGGGGGAGAGGGCCATCGAACGCCGATGAAGCTTCGTGACCACTGCCTGCATCGCACCAGGAAGCTTCAGAGGCGCAATCTTGAACCCGCTCAGCCTCAGCAGCGTCACCGAGCCGAAGCCGACCACCAGTGCGCCGGCCGCCACAGTCGCCGCCCGCTGGATTCCGACCAGATAGCCCGCAAAATCAACAACAGACCCCACTTCCCCTGCCAGGCCGCCAAGCGCCACATAGGTCATCAGACGCCCGGCATGATAAACCGCCATCAGCCGCGTGCGCGAGGTCGCCACGCTTGATTCCCCCGCGCCAATGGCGAACAGTACGAACGCTCCGCACATCCCGGCACAATGCAGAGAACCAAAAATGGAGGCGGCAAAGATGGTCACAACCAGGGCGATCATTGCTCAATGTCCCGCTGGACAATCTGCACAAAATGATCCGCGCCGCGCGTCGCGGAGATGCGAAATTCCCAAATGCCGCGCTTGTTAAGCGACATATCGGCGGCATATTCACCCGGCCCCGTCTCCTTCAGCGTCGCACTGCGAAGATCCAAGGGATGAGCGTGGTGGAAATACCCGATGCTGACCACCGCATTCTCAATCGCCTCACCCCCGGAATCGTGGATCTGGAATGAGACAGGAACCACTCCCCTGGCCCCGCCGACGTCCGGAATCTGCAGGCTTGTGCTCCAACCTAACTCCTTGCTCGCCTGCATAAGCGCGAGGTGATCGTCCCAATGCAGGGCTTTGTTGTAATAATCCGCCTCCACAACCACCTGTGATCCGCTGGTCGCACAATAGATTCCCCACGCGCAAAGCCCGATCTCCATCGACAGAAGACCCACGATTAGCGCTCCCCAGAAGAGCGCGGGGTTGCCCGAGGTTCGCGGCTTCGTTCCAGACTGCAAAGCGAGATTAGTTGCGGTCATGGCCAGGCTCCTCACCGGAAGAAAATGGACCGAGGAGTCGAACGGTTAACTCTCGGGAAAAATCGCGATTGTTCGTGATGTGCAGCGTCCCATCGTAGACCCCCATGTGGAACGCCTCCGGCGGAAGCTCCACTTCAAACGCGACCGTCCGGGATTCGTTCGCGGGAACAGTGATGGCGGTGTCAGGCAGATCGATCGTGGCATCAGGCATTTGCGGCAGGTCGAACACATACCGCGACTCCACATCGCTCCGGTTCGTAATCTTCAATCGGATCGGACTCGCGATGCGTCCCGTCTCCAAACGGGTGAACGGATTCCCATAATTCCTGAGCAGTGTGATATCCGCCGTCCCCTTATTCGAAAAAATGAGAAGCCACGCGATAGCGAGAATCAGCAAAATAACGGGATAAAACACCAGCCGCGGACGGAACTTCGCCGGCTTGTCCCCCTGCACCGCCGCCTGAGACGAATAGCGGATCAGCCCCCGCGGTTTGTTGATGCGCGTCATCACCGCATCGCAGGCATCGATGCACTGTGTGCAGTTGATGCACTCCATCTGCAGCCCGTCGCGAATATCAATGCCTGTCGGACACGTAGCCACGCACATATGGCAATCGATGCAGTCGCCCGCGGCGCTTCCGCCCTCCGCCAGCGGAAGCGTCACGGACCGATGCAACTTTCCACGCGGCTCGCCACGGCGTTTATCATAGCTCACGATCCGTGACCACTGGTCGAGCAGCACGCTCTGAAATCGGCCGTAAGGACATGCGATCAGGCACATCTGCTCTCGGAACCAGTAAAAGTCGAACATCATCAACGAGACAGTGGCCGCCATGACCAGAAACGCCGTGGGATGTTCGACAGGGCTTTGACGCATCCAATGCGAAAGAGCATCCACGCCGACAAAATAGGCGAGGAACGTGTGCGCCGGTATCGCTGTCACGAGGAACGCCGCAAAGAAGTAAGCCACTTTACCCCACGCCCTGTCCCTGACCGGAGGTCCCCCGCGCCGCGCCGTCCCTTCAAACAGACGCTCCAGCGGCCGATAGAGAAATTCCATATAAACCGTCTGCGGGCACGCCCACCCGCACCACAACCGCCCAAACAGGGCAGTGAAGAGAAAGATGCTCACAAAGATAAAGAGCATCGTGAATGCCAGCAGAATCGTGTCGGTTGGGAGAAACGTGTAACCGAAGAGCGTGAAACGCCGGTGCACAATATCCAGCAGCACCGCCGGCTTATTGTTCACATGCAGAAACGGCAACGCGAGAAACAAGCCCATCAGAAAATAGGCCACAATGCGCCGCGCGGTCAGGTGCCGGCCATGAGAGAGCCT
Source organism: Phycisphaerae bacterium (assembly GCA_035524355.1). GTDB lineage: Bacteria > Planctomycetota > Phycisphaerae > WQYP01 > WQYP01 > DATKPA01. Next base: position 25,446 of record DATKPA010000077.1, read on the forward strand.
CGGCCGCAGCCAGCGGCGCGAGCCATCTGGTCTCAGGGTGGAAAGAACATTGTCAGCAACTTCGGCCGTCATTTGGGCACCTTCTGACGCGCGGTCAGTGCTGCGCCGCTGGCATGGTGGTGGCTAATTTTGGCCAGGGCGGAATCTTCTCGCCCTCCGGCGGGCGGTCGCTGGGCAGATTCTCGCCACGCAAGCTCGCGATGTACGCGGCCACCAGCGCAATCTCTTTCGGATCCAGCCGATTCCCCCACGCGGGCATAGCGCCGTTGGCGGCGCCATTGGTGATCACGCGCGGAATGTCCGTAATAACCCGAATGTTCTTGTAATAGTCGTCGGTCATGTTCGGTCCGACCTTCCCCTGTCCTTCGCTCCCATGGCAGGAGACGCAGTTCTGCTTGAACGTCGCCTTCCCGAAATCCATGTAATTCGGCTTCTGCATCCACAGCAGCATGTTCTGCTCCGTCGGCTTCAATTCGCCCATTCCCGCGAACCGCTTCTTCATGTCCGCCGCCACCGTTTCGTCATAACGGTCGTAAATTGAACGGTCCGGAACCGGCGCGTGATAGTAGATGCCGTATCCCACCGCAAAGAAGATGGACGCCACAAATACCGCCACCCACCATCCCGGCGTCGGATTGTCATATTCCCGGATCCCGTCATATTCGTGATCCGTCACCGGCGAATCCAACGGCGGCTCCGGCGGATGATCTTCGGGAAACTCAACCTTCATGAATCGCTCCATTGTCATCGTTGTCCAGCGGCAGATTCGACATGTGCTTCACTTCGCCGGTGCTGCGGAACTTCTCCCGCACCAGAACGGACACGAATACCGAGACAAACAGCACCAATGCGATCTGTGCGAATCCGGTAATTCCCATGTGTTCGATGGCTTGCTGCAACATTAATGAACTCCTTGTGCAACAGGGGCGGGCTGTGATATGGCGGTCGCGGGGGCAGGCGGCGGCTTCTGCAGATCTGTGCCAAGTCGCTTCAGGTAGGCAATCAACGCCAGCACCTGCTTGTCCTGCAAATCCATCATGTGGGCGTCGCCGGTGGCCGTAACGAGTTCCTGGGCGATCTTCGCGGACTGTTCCTTCGCCAGGCTTTCGGCATGCTCGATCTGCTCCTGCGTGTACGGAACGCCCAGCGTGCTCATCGCCTTCACCCGCCCGGGAATCAGATCAAACTCTGATTTCCGCCGCAGCAGGAACGTATACCGCGGCATGATGCTGCGCGGCGTGACGAGTTGCGGATCAGTGAAGTGCCTCAGATGCCATTCAGCATTCGGATTGCTCACCCCTTCACGCGCAAGATCGGGCCCAATGCGGCGAGATCCCCACTGGAATGGGTGGTCATAGACAAACTCGCCCGGCTTGGAGTATTCGCCGTAACGCTTCGTTTCCGGCAGGATCGGGCGAATCATCTGCGAGTGGCACAGGTAACAGCCTTCCTGGAGGTAGAGATCGCGGCCATACAGTTCCAACGGCGTGTACGGCTGCACGCTCGCGATTGTCGGAACGTTCGAGCGGATCAGGAACGTCGGCACAATCTCAAAGAGACTCGCCACCGCCACCGCCGCCACCGTCCACAGCGTGAACAGCACCGGCTTTCCCTCCCAGCGGCGGTGGAACCACAGCGTCGTGTAGGGCTCCAGCCTCTTCACAAAATCCGCCACCGGGGCATCTTCCAGCGGGCTCTTCGGCATCGGCGGTTCAACGTAATGTCGCGCCAGCGCCGGCGCTTCGATGACCGGCACCTTGTATTCCGCCGGCCTCGCCGCCCACGTCTTGTAGAAGTTCACCGCGCACAGCACGGCGCCCAGCATATACATGCCGCCGCCCGCAATACGCAGCCACCACATCGGAATGACCGCCACCACCGTCTCGATGAAGTCCGGATAGGTCAGCTTTCCCGAATCATCCACCGCACGCCACATCAGCCCTTCGGTGAGTCCCGCCACATAAATCGCAATGATGTAGAGCAGAATGCCGACTGTCGCCAGCCAGAAATGCATATTCGCCAGTTTCTGCGAATAAAGCTTTGTCTGGAATAGCCGAGGCAACAGCCAGTAAATCATCCCGAACGCCATGAACCCATTCCAGCCCAAAGCCCCGGAATGCACGTGAGCAATCGTCCAGTCCGTATAATGCGAAAGCGAATTGACCGTTTTGATCGCAAGCATCGGGCCTTCAAAGGTCGCCATACCGTAGAACGTAATAGCAACCACGAAGAACTTGAGAACCGGATCCGCCGACACCTTATTCCACGCCCCGCGAAGGGTCAGCAATCCGTTGATCATACCACCCCACGAAGGCATCCACAGCATTAACGAGAAGACCATTCCCAGCGTGCTCGCCCATTCCGGCAGGGCGGTGTAATGCAGGTGGTGCGGCCCCGCCCAGATGTAAATGAACACCAGCGACCAGAAGTGAACGATCGACAGCCGATAGGAGTAAACCGGACGATCCGCCGCCTTCGGCACGAAGTAGTACATCAGTCCCAGGAACGGCGTGGTCAGGAAGAACGCAACCGCGTTGTGCCCATACCACCACTGCATGAACGCATCCTGCACCCCTGCGTAAATTGAATAACTCTTGAACCACCCCGTCGGAATGGCCAGGTTGTTAAAGACGTGCAGGACCGTAACGGCCACGATCGTTGCTGTGTAGAACCACAAGGCTACATACAAATGCCGTTCGCGCCGCTTCACCAGCGTCATCAGGAAGTTCGTGCCGAAGAACCCCAGCCAGACGACCGCAAGCGCCACGTCGATCGGCCATTCCAGTTCCGCGTACTCCTTCGCCTGGGTAATCCCGAAGGGCAGCGTCAGGGCCGCCGCAACAATAATCGCCTGCCAACCCCAGAAATGCAGCCACGAAAGTTTGTCCGACCACATTCGCGCTTTGCAAAGTCGCTGCGTCGAGTAATAAATCCCAGCGAAAATCGCATTTCCTGCGAACGCAAAAATGGCCGCATTCGTATGCAGCGGTCGCAACCGCCCGAACGCAAGTTGCGGAATCGCCATGTACTTTGCCACGATCCCCGGCGCATAGGGCACCAGCGACGGCAGCACCAGGTCTATCGCAACGATCAACCCCACAAGCATCGCCACCAGGGCCCAGATCAGCGTCGCCAGGGTGAATGCCCGCACGACCTTGTCGTCGTACGAGAATCGCTCCATGCGCGGCGTCAGTTCCGGAATGGGTTGAGGCGTGGGCGGGGTAGGCGTCATGACGGACATATCAGTTGTTCTCCGATAGACGGTTAGTGCTACGCATTATGTGAAGGGGTCGGATCGCCCAGCCATTGCGGAATATCTGAAAAATACTTAGGAGAATCCCCTACAGTTCCGCAAACATCTCATTTTCCAGAAAACCCGGTGTTCCATAAAAACACATGAGCTGTGCCACGAATAGGCAGGCATCTCTTCTCAACAAGCATTTAATGCCGCATTCGCGTCGGAGTGAACGCGCAGTTCGGCTCTTCGGCGAGATAACTCCCCGTCTCCGAATACGCTCGAGCTCGGCAACCCATGCATACTTTCTTGAACTCGCAAACCCCACATTTTCCCCCAAGCCGCGAATCGTCCCGCATGTCCGCAAACACTTCGCTTCCCCGCCAGATGCGCGGAAACGGGATTTCCTTCACATTGCCTGAGCTCACCGGCAAATATCCGCATGGGAAAACCTCCCCCGTGTGCGACACAAAGCAAATCGCCTGTCCCGCCAGGCATCCCTTCGTCATCGCCGTCATGTCCGCACCGCCCGGATGGCCGCCGTCTGGATGGCCGCCGCCGTTCTGAATGCCATCTGCAGAGTGCGGCGGAACCTGACCCGGAGCCATTCCACGATGCGGATGCGCCGCCGCCGGCATCGCCCGCCCATCCTTCTTCGCCCGCTGCCGCATCACCCGAAAATAATGCGGGGCGCACGTCGCCTTCACATGAATCTTCCCCTCCAGACTCCGGTCATACAGCCAGTTCAACGCATTCTCGTACTCGTCCGGCTTCAGCATGATCGATTCCGGCAAACTCATGCCGCACCCCACCGGCACCAGCATGAACAAATGCAGCGCATCCGCGCCCAGATCGAGCGCCAGCTTGTACACATCATCCAGCCGCTCGTAGTTGTGCCGGGCAATCGTCGAATTGATCTGCATCGACACGCCGCGCTTCCGCAACTCCTTGAACCCCGCCACCGCCGCATCAAATGCACCCGCCCCACGGAATTGATCGTGAATCGGCGCGTCCGGCCCATCAAAACTGATCGATACTCGCCGAATCCCCGTCTCCACAATCGACTTCGCCACGCTCTCCGTCACCAGCGTCCCGTTCGTCGCCAGCGCCGATGGCAACCCCAGACTCCGTACCTCCTCCGCCAGTTCAAATACATCCGGCCGCTTCAACGGCTCCCCACCCGAAAGAACCACGATCGGCTTCCCCGTCTCCGGCAGGGTCCGCAAAAACGCCTTCGCCTGCGCCGTATTCATGTCCCGCTTCGACAACTCCGACGCTACCTCCAGTCGTCGGCAATGTACGCACTCCAGGTTGCACCCCACCGTCGTTTCCCAGAACAACAGACGCAGCGGGGGCGCTTCCGGAACGGGCTTCGAGTTGAACGGATGATACGTCTGCAATTTCAGATTCATGTCGGCACCTCTTTCACCCATTTCCCACTCAAACCGCATGCCACCGCCAAATGGCCTCGCCTCCCTCAAAACCCCCGTTGTTAACCCATTTTCGGCACTCTTCCGCCGCTCGCCCCGCTCTCCTCCGCCCTTCTCTCAAACTTGAGAAACCCTGGCTCGCCTCGCCGTTCACCCGCGGGAACCGCCTCCCTCCATCCAGTGTCTCAAAAAAACAAATGCCACAGGTAATGCAACCGCCCGCGCATGACCAGGTACCGCCCCGAAAACTTCATCACTTCCCGGATTTCCTCCCGATACTTCGGTGCATAACAATGCGTCGGGCAGTGCTTGCACTCCGGCTTCGGATCCCGTGGGCAATGCGTCCGCTTCACCAAAGCATGCTGCAGCAGCTTGGTACATTCCGCACATAAAAACAGATGTTTCCCCGCGATTTCCCCCACATCGATCCCCTTCATCACGACCCGCTGCCGCAACCGATGTTTCTCGCTGCAATAAGTGTCCACGAACTTAACCAGCGTGCGCAAATCGCGCTGCAACCTTCGCTCCGTGTTCGGCTTCGCCCTCACCCCGGGGGCCAGCGGCGCCAGCGGCAGTGGCATCACACGGTCCGCGCAACACAACCTTGGAGTTGCCTCAGGCCCATTCGCGGTTGGGGTCATCACTGCAGTCACTCCTTTGGTCCTCAGTTTGTTCACTTGTCAGGCATGATCATCACTCGCTTCAGTCTCCAACCAGTCTGTCCTTTGGCCGCGCGGGCCGGAATAGGGAAAAGTCCGTGTCCTCTCCGAGGAAAACCCTCTATGCGTGAAAAGTCCCCGGAGGCACCATGATCACCTCCCGCCGATTCCTTCTCGCCTTTGCTGCTCTTGCTGCAATCTTCGCTGCCCTTGCCTGGCTTGCGCACTTTCCCACTGCCGACGTCCCCACAGCCTCAGCCCCCGCCCCCGTTCCCGCCATCCGCTTCCGTCTCGGACTCATCCCCGAACGCAATCTCTACGAGCAGCGCCGCGCCTTCCGCGCCCTCGCCGATTACCTCGACTCCCACGTCAATCCCAAGAGCCGCCTCTCCACCCTCGACACCGGCCCTTCCCTCCACGTCGAACTCGTCACCTCCAGCAATTACGCCGGTATCCTCCATGACTTCGCCCATAACGACATCGACGGCGCTTTCCTCGGCTCCCTCGTCGCCGTCCTCGCCGTCGACCGTTCCGGCGCCCAGGTCCTCGTCAAATCTGAAAGCCATTCCGGCAAGGATACCTACGCCGGCACCCTCTTCGTCCCGCCCGATTCCCCCATCCACTCCCTCGCAGACCTCCGCGGCAAAAAAATCGCCGCCGTCCGCACCACCAACGCCGGCTCCATCTTCCCCCTCTTCGCCTTCCAGCAAGCCGGCATCGATCGCGCCAATGAACCGCAACTCCTCTGGTCCGGCACCCATGATGATGTCATCGAGGAAGTCTTCGCTCACCGCGTTGATGCCGGCGCCGTCAAAGACCTCCGCCTCGACTCGTGGGAACAGGAGCACCCCGGCCAGAACTTCCGGCGTCTCGCCACCGGACCGCGCGCCCCGGAAAGCGCCCTCGTCGTCACCCGCGATCTCCCTCCCGATCTCCGCGACGCCCTCGCCGCCACGCTCCTTCAGATGAACCGCGACCCCCAGGCCGCCCCTGTGCTGCAAGCCCTCCAGCTCAATCGCTTCGTCCCATGCGACATTTCCGAATACACCCCGCTCTACGACATGCTCGATGCCATCGCCCCGCGCTGGTCCGAAACCGGCGTCGACGGCCCGCCTCCCCTCCGGCCCCAAGTCCTCACCGCCGCCACAACCGCTCCCAATGGAGGCCGCTGACATGCTTCGCCGCCGCCTCATGTTCTTCCTCGGATCCGTCCTCACGCTCCTCCTGATCGTCTCCGTCCTCTCCATCGCCCTCCTCCAGAACGTCCTCTCCGAAATGGATCACGCCACCAACCAGGATGGCGCCATCCTCGCCAACGCCAACGACATGACCGAAACCATCACCGCCATCGAAATCGAACTTCGCGAAGTCCAGCTCGGCCACACCCACCATCTCGACACACTCCTCGACCGCATCAACGCTCTCAAGGAAGAGGCCGATCTCTTCGGCCGCCAGTATTCCAAGCCCATCCCCGAGGCTCACGACGCCTACGAAGCCGAGCTCAACGCGTTCAGCATTTTCCAGCAGCACGTCGCCACGCTCGCCACCGTCGAAAACGAATCCCTCGCCCGCGCCCACACCGCCGAAGCCATCGGGGCCTCCATCTCCCTTCGCCAGCAGATCATCACCATCGCCACCCTCATGCGTCAGCACACCACCAACGAAGAACACGCCGCCGTCATCCACTTCCGCTGGATCGTCCTCAGCATTGCCATCGGCTTCCTCATCGTCATCAACGTCTCGTTCATCGTCCTCTATCGCATGACCGTCATGGTCACCGCCCCGGTTGAACAGCTCGTCGATGCCAACCGCCGCCTCGCCCGCGAAGAATTCACCTACCGCCTCCCGGTTCAAAGTCATCCCAGCGGGGTGGGGGGTGGGGGGGATGAATTCAACGAGCTCGCCGCCGCCTTCAACCAGCTAGCCGAGCGCCTCCAGGCCAACGAGCAACGCAAACTCGAAACCCTCGCCCAGACCGCCGTCATGCTCAATCACGAACTAAACAACGCCTCCGCCATCATCAAGCTCCAGCTTCAGCTCCTCCGCCGCCAGACCGGCGGGGGAGGCGAAAACCCCGCCTTCGAGCGCGCCCTCCAGCAGATTTCCGAATCCCTCGAACGCATGACCCGCACCGTCGAATCCCTCAAGCGCATCCGCCGCATTGTCCTCACCGACTACACCGCCGACACCAAGATGCTCGACCTCGAAAAATCCACCACCGAGAATTGATTAGAAGGAGTTCCGATCCGCACTGTATGATCACAATCATCCACGCAGTCTCACTCCCCAATCCCGGTGCCAAACAAATGACTGAGTCCGCCCATACCCATCACAGCAACCTCTTCCTCCAGCAAGCCTGGGTCATGCGCCTCCGCTGGCTTGCCGGTTCCCTCGTCGTCATCGGCGGCCTCGTTGAACATTTCTGGCTCCACTGGTATCACACCGGCCTCCGCATCGCCCTCCTCGGCGCGGCCATCCTCTCGTACAACCTCCTCCTTCGCTGCATCTCTCACCGCCTCGCCCGGCAGTCTCACAACCTTCCCCGCAATTCCATGCATGCACTCGTCTGGTTCCAGATCCTCGCCGACCTCGTCTGCCTCACCCTCCTCACCGCCTGGACCGGCGACTATGACAGCCCCCTCCGCGGCCTCTTCGTCTGCCACATGGTCTTCGCCAGCCTTCTCTTCGACCGCTTTCGCGCCTTCGGCATTGCGCTCGTCGCTATCGGAATGGTCGAAGGTACGCTCCTCCTCTTCGCAGGCCACGCCCCGAGCCGTGTTGAAGTCGCCATCGGCACCGGCTGGGACCTCACCCTCCTCGCCCTCGTCTACCTCACCAGCCGCGTCGCCCAAAGCCTCCGTTTCCAGCGCCGCCGCCTCATCCTCCAGAACAAACGCATCCGCAAAATGTCCAACCGCCTCCAGCGACAGCAGCAGCTCATGATCCAGCAGGAAAAAATGATCGCCATGGGACAGATGGCCGCCGGCGTCGCCCACGAAGTCGCCAACCCCCTCGCTTCCATGGATGGCCTCCTCCAACTCCTCGAACGCCGCCCCGAGAAAGTCTCCCCCGACAACATCGCACGCCTCCGCCAGCAGATCGCCCGCGTCACCGCCATCGTCCGCCAGCTCACCGACTTCGCCCATCCCGGCGGTGATTGGGAGGACGCCAGCGTCAACGACGTCGTCACGAAGGCCCTCGCTGTCCTCCGCTTCGACCGCCGCCTCAAGCACGCCACCATCGAAACCCATCTCGATCCCGCCGTCCCCGTCATGCGCATCCAGCCCGCTGCCCTCGAACAGGTCGTCATTAATATGGCCATCAACGCCGCCGACGCCATGGATGGTCTCCCCAGCCCACGCCTCGAAATCCGCACCATCCTCTCCGGCGACGAAATCATCCTCACTCTCTCCGACAACGGCATCGGCATTCCCCCCGATATCCGCGACCGCATCTTCGAACCCTTCTTCACCACCAAGCCTGTCGGCAAAGGTACCGGCCTTGGCCTCTCCATCAGCTACAGCCTCATCCAGAAACACGAAGGCCGCATCACCGTCGACTCCACCCCCAACCAAGGCACGACCTTCCAAATTCATCTTCCCATCGTCTGCGTCGAATCCCCTGCCCCCTCCCCCTCCTAATCCGTCCTCCTCTCACGAACCGGACGCCCCTCAATCCCCTCCGTTCCATTCCTGAGAACTTCCCCGGTAATCGCCCCCTTTTCCGCTCAAAAACGCCATTTCCCCCCGGTACGCTGCATGCTTTATCTATTGGTGTGAATGATTGACTTCCAGAGTCCGCGCCCGCGGTGCGCCCCGAGGTTGAGATGTCCGTCGTGCTTCCCACCACCTACCACAGCAGCAGAATGGGGGCTGGACGCGCGCTCTTCGCCCCGATCCTTATCCCGATCTTCGCCCTCCTCCTTGTGCTTGTCTCTCCCGCCCAATCCCGCGCTGCCGAACTCAGCGACGCCGAAATCCAGAACCACCGCTGCTTCACCTGCCACGGCCAATCCCACATCGGCGAAATCAGCGGTGCCGAGCGCTATCAGATGATCGCCCCCAAAGGCACGCCAACTCCTGCCGAAGCCGCCCCACGCCCGGAGCTCTACATCCCGGAAAACCGCCTCGCCGGCAGCGTCCACGGCAAAGTTGCATGCGTCTCCTGCCATGTTGAAGCGAGGAATCTCCCCCACGCGCCGCACATGTCCCCCGCCTCCTGCGACACCTCCTGTCACGCCAAAGCCAACGCTGCCTACCTCCACAGCTCCCACGCCGCCGCCATTGCCCGCGGGGACACCCGCGCCCCGCGCTGTGCCACCTGCCATGGCGGACACGACGTCCTGCCCAAGGCCGACCGCCAGTCCAGTATCTTCCCCCTCAACGTCGTCAAGACTTGCGGCAACTGCCACGAGAAGCATGTCCCCAAAACCGCTGACGGCCTCGATGGCGCCGAGCAAGTCGCCAGCTACCTCGAATCCGTCCATGGACAGGCCGTCATCAAGGCCGGCCTCACCGTCTCCGCCACCTGCGCCGATTGCCACGGCAATCACGACATCCGCCCCTCCAAGGACCCCGAATCCCGCGTCAACCGCGTCCACATCCCCGAGACCTGCGGCCGCTGTCACGTCGGCGTCGCCGAAACCTACAGTAAAAGCATCCACGGCACCCTCCTGACTGAAGGCAACCAGAAGGCCCCCGTCTGTTCCGACTGCCACACCGCCCACGCCATCTCCCGCATTGATACCCCCGCGTTCATGCGCGACATCGTTTCCGAGTGCGGCTCCTGCCACAACAAGCCCAAGCCCGGCTCTCACGAAAAAGCCTCCCTTTACGACACCTACCGCGCCAGCTACCACGGCCAGGTCAATGCGCTCGGCTCCGCGCGCGCCGCGCGCTGCAGCGATTGCCACGGCGCCCACGACATCACCCGCGTTGACGATCCCAACAGCCCCGTCAACGCCGAACACCGCATCACCACGTGCCGCAAGTGCCACGCCGGCGCCGACGCCAAATTCGCCGGATTCGCTCCCCACGCCGACTTTCGAAACTCCGATCGCTACCTCCTCCTCCACTACGTCTACCTCTATTTCGTCTTCATGATGAGCGCCGCCTTCGGCTTCTTCGGCCTCCACTGCCTTTTCTGGTTCGTCCGCTCCATCATCGACCGCATCAAGGGGAGCCCGAACTCCGTTCGCCTCAAACCCGACTACTCCAAGGGCGCCATCCAGCGTTTCAACCGCGTCGACCGCATCAACCACGGCTTCGTCATCCTCACCTTCTTCGGCCTCGCCCTCACCGGCCTCCCCCTGCTCTATTCCGACAAGCCCTGGGCTCAAACTGTCGCCGCCATCTTCGGCGGCCCGCGCCAATGCGGCATCTTCCACCGCATCTTCGCGGTCATGCTCATCGGCAACTTCGTCGTCCACGGCGTCGGCGTCTACCGCCGCTTCCGCAAGTATGGCATCAAGCCGATGCTCTTCGGTCCCACCACCATGCTCCCCCGCATCAAGGACTTCGCCGACTGCCTCGGCATGTTCCGCTACTTCTTCACCGGCAGCAAAAAGCCGAAGTTCGACCGCTGGACCTACTGGGAGAAATTCGACTATGTCGCGGAAGTCGGCGGTTCCGGCATCATCGGCCTCTCCGGACTCCTCCTCTGGTTCCCGGTCTTCTTCAGCGCTTTCGTTCCCGGATGGGCCTTCAACGTCGCCATGATCATCCATGGCTTCGAAGCCCTCCTCGCCATCGGCTTCATTTTCACCATCCACTTTTTCAACGCCCACCTGCGGTTTGAAAAATTCCCCGTGGACGATGTCATGTTCACCGGCCGCCTCCCCGAGAACGAATTCAAGCACGAACGCGAAGCCGAATACGAACGCGTCGTCGCCACCGGCGAAATCGAAAAACTCCGCGTAAAAGCCCCGCACCCGCTTTACCGCGGCTTTGCCGTCGCCCTCGGCATCACGGCGATGATCGTCGGCACCACCATCATCGCTCTCATCATCCTTGCAGCACTGAGGATCATATGACCGTGACGCATTCGAACTTCTCGACGGCATCAAATGAGGTTCACCATGAGCACTGAACCCGAAAAACCGAAGCTCCCGATCTGGCAGCTCCTCTTCGGCATCCGCCGCCGCGAGGGCAGATACCTCAAATGGAAGCTCACCAAGTGGGGCATGCTCCTCACTGCCGTCATGGTCATGATGATCGGCATGGCCGGCTTCGCCGAATACTCCATGCAGCCCGCCTTCTGCGAATCCTGCCATATCATGCAGCCCTATTACCAGGCGTGGCACCAGTCCACGCACAAGAACGTCGCCTGCGTCGAATGCCACTTCCTCCCGGGCGTCGGCAACACCCTCTACGGAAAATTCCAGGCCTCCTCCCAGGCCGTCAAATACATCACCAACACCTACGGCTCAAAACCCCACGCCGAAATCCACGACGAATCCTGCCTCCGCTCCGGATGCCACGAAAAACGCCTCCTCGAAGGCAAAGTGAACTGGACCCTCCAGACCGAACGCGGCGGGGAAGTCACGATCCACTTTGACCACACGCCCCACCTCACCCTCGAACGCCGCGGAATGCACCTCCGTTGCGTCTCCTGCCACTCCCAGATCGTCCAGGGCCGCCACATCGTCGTCACCACCGACACCTGCTTCCTCTGCCACTTCAAAGGCCTCAAGCACGGGCGCGACGACCAGACCGTCGGCACGTGCAAGGGCTGCCATGATCCCCCCAGCAAGCCGATCCGCCTCGTCACCGGCGAATTCAATCACGCCACGTACACCAACCGCGGCGTCAAATGCGAAAACTGCCACGCCGATTCCGTCCGCGGCGACGGCTCCGTTCCCAAGCAGGTCTGCTGGAACTGCCACAACCAGACGGCCCAAATCGCGAAGTACAGCGAAACGCACCTGCTCCACGATGAGCACATCACCAACCACAAGGTGGAGTGCTCCGGCTGCCACATCCAGATCCAGCACTACCTGCTCGCCGGCGCAGAAGAGAAGACTCCCGGCGGGCGCTTCGCCGTTGACGCCGGCACTTGCGGCATGTGCCACGAGCAACTCCACAACGGCCCCGGCGAAATGTTCCGCGGTGTCGGCGGCCGAGGCGTCCCCGACATGCCCTCCCCCATGGCCCGCGCCCGCGTAAACTGCATTGCCTGCCACCAGGCGAAGGGAACCAACGAGCAAGCCGCCGACGTCATCGGTCAGACCTTTGTCGCCACCCAGGACCGGTGCGACTACTGCCACGGCGACAAGTACAAAGGCACTCTCGACGACTGGCGCAAGCAGCTCAACCTGCTCACCGCCAAAGCCGAAAAATCCGTCATCGACGCCAAGGCCCTCCAATCCAAGGCCCCCTCCGACACCGAATCCGCCCTGCGCGTCGCCCAACTCCTCGACGACGCCGACTACAACATCCGCTACGTCAAACTCGCCCACGGCGTCCACAACCCCACCTACGCCACCGCCCTCTTGAACGTCGCCCTCGACCGCAGCACCCAGGCCCAAAAAATCCTCACCGGAAAGGAAGTCGCCCAATCCCCATGACCCGCGCGCGAACCCATTTTCTCCCTCAGGGTGCCATGCTTCTGGCACAACCTCGGTGCCAGAAGCATGCCAAATGTGCTTTCGCGCGCACATTGCACCCCCTCACCCCCTTCTTCATCTTCATCCTCATCTTAATCTTCATCTCCGCCCCCCTCACCGCCTGCAACCGCTCTCCAGACGAGCCCGCCAGCTCAGCGACCAAACCCGCACCCATCCTCCCCGCCCCCAAGCCCACCGCCCCCGTCCCCGCCACCGCCTCCTGCGCGACCCCGGTATGTCACGCCAGATTCCTCACCGCCGCCCACATCCACGGTCCCGTCTCCGCCAACACTCAAACCGGCTGCTTCGCCTGCCACCAGCAGGACCAGGGCAACCACACTTATCCGCTCGCCCGCACCGGCAACGACACATGCACGTTCTGCCACACCGTTTCCGGCACGCAGGCCCACCAGCACAAAGCCCTCACCCTCCCACGCCAAAAACCTGAAATCACCGCTACCACGGATATCACTGTTACGACTGCCTCCCTCTCCACTTCCACAAACACCCTCGGCACCAACGGCGGGGGCGGTGGGGGGGGATGCTTAAACTGTCACAACCCCCACGCCTCCAACGCCAAATTTCTCCTGGTCACCGACACCATCGACGCCCTGTGCGTCCGCTGCCACGATGTCCCCCTCAAAAAATTCGCCCACCAGCCCTTCGCCGCCGGCCAGTGCACGGTCTGCCACCAGCCCCATCAATCCCAATTCGCCAAGCTTCTGCGCAACGGCGACGGCCCCGAACACTGCTTTGGCTGCCACCTCGAAAAGCGCGAGGCCCTCTCCAAATCCCCCCACATCCACAAACCCGCCGCCCAGGGCTGCCTTACCACCGGCGGCGGCTGCCACGGCCCGCACGCGACCGACTTCCCCAAGCAACTCGCCAAATCCACCAACGACACCTGCATCACCTGCCACACCCAAATCGGCGCCGAACTGGCCAGCGCGAAGCATGTCCACGGCGCCGTCACGCAGGGCAACTGCGCGAGCTGCCACGATCCCCACGCCTCCCAGCAACCCAACGACCTCAAGGAACGCACGACCAAACTCTGCCTCACATGCCACGACAAAGCGCTCACCGCCACCGACGGCCGGAATCTCCCCGGCATGAGCGTCGTGCTCGCCTCCGCTAATCTCCACGGCCCCGTCAAAACCGGCGACTGCAGCGCCTGCCACCTTCCGCACGCGGCGAACGAACCGAACCTCCTCAAGCAATATTTCCCCGCCGGCTTCTACGCCAACTTCGATCTGAAAAACTACGCCCTCTGCTTCTCCTGCCACGAGAAGAACCTCGTCCTCACGGCCAAAACCACCAATCTCACCAACTTCCGCGACGGAGACAAGAACCTCCACTTCATCCACGTCAACCGCCCCGATAAAGGCCGGACCTGCAAAACCTGCCACGAAATCCACGGCTCCGACCTCCCCAAACACATCGCCGCCTCCGTCCCGTTCGAAGGCTCCACCTGGGCCATGCCCATCAACTACCAGCAAACGCCCACCGGCGGCTCCTGCTCCCCCGGCTGCCACAGCCAGCGCTCCTACGACCGCAACAAATCCGCGCAAACCCAAACCGCGGACCGAGGTGCCCCATGAAACGATTTTCCCCCCTTCACCTTGTCACCCTGTCACGTTGCCACCTTGTCATCGCCTTCGCGCTTCTAATCCTCCCTGCGCTCGCCCGCGCCCAGACCGCGCAAAAACTCCCCGCCCCCACGACGGACGTCCCCGCGGCAAATTGCACCCAGTCCGGCTGCCACACCGAAGTCAAGAATTACAAAGTCCTTCACGGTCCCGTGAACGTCAACGCCTGCAACGCGTGCCACACCCTCGTCGACGCCGCCAAACACAAGTACGTCGACGCACATCCGAAGAACGAATCCTGCACCTTCTGCCACAAGATGGACCTGACCGCGGCAGCCTTCGTCCACAAACCGCTCACGACGGGCGACTGCTCCGTCTGCCACAATCCGCATGGCGGAAAAACCAACCGCTTCATGCGGACCGATACCCTCCGCGAAACCTGCGTCAAATGTCACAAGGACAACATCACGGGTAAATCCCACATCCACGGCCCGGTGGCCGCCGGCGCCTGCGAAGCCTGCCACAAACCCCACACCGCCGACAACGCCAAACTCCTCGTCGCCACCGGGCGGGCCCTCTGCCTCAACTGCCACAAGGAAATGAACGACCAGCTCAAGCTCGCCAAGGTTACGCACAAGCCGGTGATGGAAGCCGACTGCACGGTGTGCCACGACGCCCACGCGTCCAACTTCCGCATGCAGATCAAGGACGACCCCGGCAAACTGTGCGTGAGCTGCCACGAGCACGACAAGATCAGACAGGCCGTCATGGAGGCCAAGTACAAACACTCGATCGTCCTCAAGGATCAGGCATGCCTGAACTGCCACACCCCGCACGGCGGGCAGCTCGCCAAACTGATGAAGGCCCAGCCGGTCGATATCTGTCTCAAATGCCATAACCAGGATCAGAAGACCTCCGACGGCCGCAACGTCCCCTCGGTTGCTGAAATCGCCAACTCCCAGCTCAGCCGCCACGGTCCCGCGCGCGACGGGACATGCTCCGGGTGCCACAACGCCCACGGCTCCGACACGAGCCGCCTCCTCACGAAGTGTTATCCCGAGACCTTCTACACGAAGTTCGAGCCCGACAACTTTGCGCTCTGCTTCAGTTGCCACGATCAAAAGCTTATCGAAACCAAAGAGGTCGAAGGCCTGACCGGTTTCCGCAACGGCACGCGCAACCTCCACTTCCTCCACGTCGACCGAGAAAAGGGTCGCACGTGCCGCGCCTGCCATGAAACCCACGCCGCCAAGAACCCGCTTCTCATCCGCGACTCCGTTCCCTTCGGGCAATGGGAACTCCCGATCAACTACGTGAAGACCCCCACCGGCGGCTCCTGCTCCCCTGGCTGTCACAAACAATATGCCTACGACCGGAACACCCCGATCGACAACAACCCGGCGCAGCCGAACATCGCCAACACGAACCCGCAAAGCCCGGCGACTTCCGCCGCGGCGAATTCCACGCCAACTTCCCCGACCCCCGCTCCTCAACCCCCGCCCCCCCCCTCCGCCCAACCCCAACCCGAACAGCGCACACTCGACCTGCCGCACTAGCAGAAGGAAGCCCGCCATGAAAGCCGCCATTCGCCCAACACTTCACCCTGTCACCGCGTTTCTGGTGATGACGTTCCTCTCCACCGCCCCCCTGCGCGCCGCCCCCCCCAACCTCACGCTCCGCGACACCCAATCCAACCCGCACACCATTCCCGCGCAGACCCCCACCCTCCTCCTCTTTCTCCGCGCCGACCAGCAGCAATCGCTCGACGAACTCTCCCAACTCCAACCCCTCCTCAAAGACCGCACCGATCTCCAAGTCCTCGCCATCCTCTCCGGCGACGACGCCCCGGCCAACGCCCCGCGCCTCGCCGAGAAATGCCCATGGCCCATCATCGCCGACACCAATTACGCCGCTTCGGGTAAATTCGAAGTACATGTCTGGCCGACCACCGTCCTTGTCGGCAACAGCGGTGGGGGGGGACAAAATGTGGTCCACATCCCCGGCCTCCCGGTCAGCTTTGCCACCGACCTCTCCGCCTACCTCGACTTCGCCGCCGGCCGCATCGATCGCGCCGCCCTCGACAAACGCCTCGCCAACCGCGACCTCGTGGTCGACACCTCCGATCAGAAAGCCGCACGACACGTCGAAGTCGCGCAGCGCCTCGCCGCTCAAGGCATGAAAGATGAAGCCCGCGCGGAAATCGCCAAAGCCCTTGCACTGAACCCCACGGACGGCGCGCTTCTGCTCAACATCGCGCGCACGGAACTCGTCACCGGCGATCCCGACAGCGCTGAAAAAATTCTCGACTCCGCCAAGTGGGGGGGCGTCTCCCCCATGCAGGTCAACACCCTCAAGGCCTGGGTCGCCATCCAGCGCAACCAATTCCCCGCCGCCCGCCAGCTCCTCGAACAATCCATCACCCTCAACCCGGACCCTGCCGAAGCTGATTACCTGTATGGGCTCGTCCTCCAGCACGACGGCGACATCCCTAAAGCCGCCAGCTATTTCCGTCAGGCCTTCGAACACACCGACCTCGGCAAACAGTTCATCACTGCTACGCCGTAAGAGAGTGGAAGCGTCATTTCGAGGGCGGGGGGCGGGCGGGTAGCGGAGAGGAAAAATAAGGAGTTGCGCGATTTTTTGCGTGGAAAAATGTGAAGAGGGGGTGAAATGTGGGTTTTTGAGGAGATAATGAGGATTTGGGGTGGGTTTGGCGCGTTTTTGGAGGGGGGATTTGGGGGCGTTGAGGGGTTTTTGGGCGTCGTTCCGCTTCGTTCCTCCGCGATTGCCGGGCAGGTGGTGCGAATTGGTGAAGTTGGGAATGGTGAAGGGTGGGTGCGGGTTTTGGTGGAGGTGGCGTGTGGAATGGGTGTGCATGGTCCCCCCTTTTGGCTGGGAGGTATTATCGCATGGGATTGGGTGTAAGGCAAGGAAAAAGTTAGGGATTTGATTGGGTATGATTTTTGCGGAAATGCGGAGGCCTCCTGTCCCTTTTCCGTTTCGCCGAATTTGAAACTATCTCTTCTGGAAGTCGGGGCGGAGGTATTTGATGATTCCCTTTTTTTCTTCGGCGGCGCGCTGGTGGTTGAGCCCCCCCCGGCGACGAGTTTTTCGAGGAGTTGGTCATCGGTCAACGTGGCGGGCCAGCCGTAGGCGTCGAAGACGGCGGTGTCGAGGTCGAGGAGTTGGCGGAGGATGGATTCCTCTTAGCCGTGGGCGATTTGCCATGCGTGCCACCAGTAGTGGAAGGCTTCGGGGTTGATCTTTTTCAATCTTTGCAAAGAGGCCCAGGGTTCTCCGATATTCCTTTCGCGCAGTTCATCTATCCGTTCGTGATTGAAGCGAAGGGCGTTGATTGTGGCGACTATGGGGCGGCGCTTAATCCACGCTGCGACACAGGCGACTTTGCCGGCTGCAATTTGTGCTTCTGTCCGGCGGAAGGGATGACCGACGAGATGGTTTTGCAGCGAAGTGACGCCGGCATCTAGGAGCGCTGCGTTTTCGGTATTGTTGGGACTTTTAGGATCGAAGGCACTCAATTCGATTGCGGCTGTGATCGAATCGTCCAATGTCACGGCTTGCGTGTAGGTTTTATTTCGGTAGGTGCACTGATGGGCGTGCACGGTTTCATAGACTTGCGCGGCAATATTCAAATCTGTTGCCGCATCGAAAAGCACGGCGGTGTCGAAAAGCTGCTTCACGATGTCTGTTTTGCGTTCGGGGTGGTAGAGGATTCCAATGGTCGAGGGCGCGAATGCAGTAAGTTTGTCACCAAGGAGGCTTTCGACAATTGGGATACTCACGTGAACGTCTCGGGAGCAATCGATGAATGGCGTGGCGATAAGTACAGGTGACGCATGTGGCACGGGGTCTTGCTCAAACAAGACGTCCAAAAGGATATGATCACGGCGGTAATAGTTGATGGCGGAATTGTAGAAGAAACGAAAATGCTTTTTGGGAGGCAATGCCGCGTCTCGTCCTTCGTCGTGAGCGAAGTGATCAAACGGTGTTTTTTGGCTCACCGCCTGAACGCACTCGTGCACCCGCTCATGGGTCGCGGGGGTAGCGATATCGATGTCGATGGAGAGTCGCCGGATTTCGGGGAGCCGAAGAAGCAGGCTGGTTCCGCCTTTGAACTGAAACGGCAATCCAGCATCCACAAGGTGAGCGAGGAGTTGGATCGCGATAATCGCTTTTTCCAGCATAATGGGCTGACAGCGGAGCATCCTCGCTTTGTCGTTAATCCAAGTAAGTGAAAAACATTGAGGTGTAAGCATGACGTAAATCAATTAATGGCACTTTTGATGAAAAAGTGCCATTAATTGATTTTTTCTCCAAAAATATCCTTTAGTCGAATTTTTCGTCGATGTTCGGCATAGCGGGCCAGCGTACCCATTGAAACACGTCCAGCCTGGATTAGGTTTAACGTAAGTCGTTGTAATTCATGAATATCCAAGATATTCAGGTGCATAGACTCGACGCACAAGTCGACGATTATTTTCTCAATCGTGGCGAATTTCCCGTCGAGTGGACCTTCGGAAATCGTAGGACGAATCACAACCGTTTTATCTTCTATGCGAAAATTCTTCTTCGCCTCGGCTGGGCTAGGGTCCAGGAACACGGCGTATCCGGCATCGCGCAATGCGTCTGAGACACCTTCGAGAGCGTCCTTGTCCGTGTAGAGGAAAGCCACGAAGCGCGCAAGGAGATGGTGACCGTAGGAAGCGATTTGTGCGGTGGACCAAGCTGCGAAGTCGAGGAATGGGAATCGTTTTTCGAGGAGTGTAACCAAGTCCGCAACGGGCGCGCGGTCGAGAGAGAAAGGAGTAGCTATTGTGGAGTACCAACCGCGGCCTGCATCGAAAATAATGCGTTCTTTGGAGAGGTCATGGAGGTAGCGCGGGAGAGTGGCGGTCTCGACGGCGATGTTGTGTTTCTTGAGGTCAGCGCGAAGGGCGTCGAGGGAGAAGTAAGGGAAGTCGGGAGTTGCTTTGGCGAGGCGTGGGATGGTTTCGAGTCGCAGGAAATCCTTAGCCCCGGCTTGGAATTCGGGGCGGAGGTATTTGATGATGCCTTTCCTTTCCTCGGCAGCGCGCTGGTGGTTGAGGGCGACGAGTTTTTCGAGGAGTTGGTCGTCGGTCAACGTGGCGGGCCAGCCGTAGGCGTCGAAGACGGCGGCGTCGAGGTCGTCGTGGAGTTGTTTGAGGATGGAGATGAGGCCGCGGTCGTGGATTTGTTTGTCCTTGGGGGAGAATTGTGCGGCGGAGATTTCGCCGCGGTCGGCGGCGCGGAGTTTTTCGAGGATGTTGTACATGTCGGTGAGGGTGAGGTCGGGGTATTTGGCCTGTCGGCCTTTGCGGTGGGCGTCGAGTTCTTCGGCAATTTTGCCGACGCGGGATTTTTGTTTTTCGGTGCAGTCGGGAAAGGGGAATGCTTCGAAGCTGATGGATTTGACATAGGTGGGGTCATCGCCGACACCGAGTCGACTTCCAGATGCGAGAGACCAAGTAGTGTGCGCTCTGCTGGAAAGAACTCCCAACCCAAAGCTGTCTTCGAGTGCAATTACGATTAACTTGCTGTCGGGAACTACGTCGTTCGGTAGAAATGTGAAAACGCGGTGTTTCGCGGTCTTTACCGTGGCAATATAGCGCCGTATCTTGCGAATTGCCGACCTTAGCTCAGTGTTCTTTCGCCCGAACAGCCACCAGTTCTCACGACGAGATTTCTCGTTATTGTGGTCCCGCTCTGGTTTCACGCGTTCGAGCACCCATTGGTAGATCTCAGGCAGCTGGGCGCGCACGTCACTTGCAGATAGGCCGTCAAGATCGATTATGAAAGTGTCGCGCGAACGGGAGGTGAGGTCGCGGCCGTTCATGTACGGTCGAATGTACTTTTCCACACCTCTCGTCCGGCCAAGGCCCAGTAATGTTGCTTGCTCGCGGGTTACAACGAATCCCATGCCATGGGGCTTTACACCTTCGCTTGAAATTAAGGCGTTCGCCGATAGCGCAGATGCGGAAGTAACGTCGGCTCCAATCGTCAGGTCTGCGTTGATATACCCGTGCCGACTTCTAAGCGAAACGAGAATTTCGCCGTTTTCGCCGCTGGTTTCGTCAACGACATTCGAAAGTAGCCCTTCCCGTCTTCCGCTCTCTGCGGTAGTCAGTGCGATGCGCACATCTGCTCCGTCACCCGAATCGACCCAGGGATGATTGGGAATCGCAAATACAACGGAGATCGGCGGCTCACCTTTTAGGTGTGGTTCGGTCACGCGTCGGTTGAATGGCTGTGAGATGGACTTGGTCGTAATAAAGCCGAACCGTTTAGACAGACCGCTCCGAAGCGACACAGCCGCGATATTCCACCAATACATCACAAAGTCCGCGGAGTCGTTCACTTCGGAAAAAGCACTCCGAAGGGCGTTCGCGTAGCCTTCCCCCAATGCTTCGCGGATCTTGCTCGCGCCTAGGAATGGGGGATTTCCAACTATGTAGTCTGCAGGCGGCCAAACAGATTGGCTAGGAGATCTGTAAGTGAAAATGGGCGTTCGAGCCGCTTCGTCGGGAACGAGTTCCCCCGTGACGGGGTGCGATTTGGTTGTCGTGCCGTCCCAACGAGTAATCGGTTTGCCTTGTGGGTCTCTCGAGAGTTCTTTTTTTTCGTACTGCAGCACCGCATCGCGGTTTTCGATGTTGTCGAATTTTTTGAGGACGGGTTCCTGGGGCATGGTGTTGCCGTGGGTTCGGAAGTGCCATTGGAGGTAGCCGATCCAGAGGACGAGGTCGGTGATGGCGGCGGCGCGGGGGTTGATTTCGATGCCGCGGAGCTGGTGGGGGTCGACGGTGAGGCCGGTGTATTCGAGGGGGAGCTGGGCGTTGGGGAACTGGTGGAGGAAGTCGTTGACTTCGCCTTCGAGGCGTTTGAGGTGTTCGAGGGTGACGTAGAGGAAATTGCCGGAGCCGCAGGCGGGGTCGAGGATAGTGACGGAGCAGAGGTGCTTGAGGAATTCGCCGACGGTTTTGATGGCTTTCTTCAGTTCGCCTTCATTGGCTTGTTTGATGGCGGTGGTTTTGGCGGCGGTCCATTCTTCGCGCAGGGGTTCGATGACGGTGGGGAGGACGAGGCGTTCGACGTAGGCGCGCGGGGTGTAGTGAGCGCCGAGCTTGTGGCGTTCGGTGGGGTCGAGGGCGCGTTCGAGGAGGGTGCCGAAGATGGCGGGTTCGACTTCGGACCAGTCCTGTTTGGCGGCTTCGTAGAGGAGTTCGAGCTGGTTGCCGGTGAGGGGGAGGGCCTGGGTGTCGGCGAAGAGGCCGCCGTTGAATTTGAGGAGGTCTTCGCGGAGGACGGGGGAGAAGCCGCCCTTGTCCATGTTTTGCCAGACGGCCTGGGCCATGGGGGCGAATTTTTGCGGGGTGGGCTGGAGGTCTTTGAGGAGGTTGGTGAAGGCGTTGTTGGGGATGAGGTGGACATCTTCGGCGAAGAGGGTGAAAAGGACGCGCATGAGGAAGTGGGCGACGGCTTCGGGGTGGTGGCCGGACTTTTCGAGGGATTTGGAGAGTTCGGCGAGGCTGGCGGCGATTTCGCGGGTTACTTTGGCGGCGCGTTTGGCGGGGTTGAGGGATTGGGGGTCGGTCCAGATTTTCTGGAGGCGTTCGAAGAGTTCTGGGCCCCGCCCCCCCCTTGGGTCGAGGAGGTCGGTGAGTTTGAAGCGGTGGGAGAGGTTGTCGGGGAAGGGGGTGTAGGTTTTGCCGAGGCCGGAGAAGTCGGCGTAGGTTTCGATTTGGTAGCCGACATCAACGACGAGGAGGAAGGGGGGATTGTCGTCGGGGATGGAGCGGACGTAGTTTTCGGCTTGGGATTTGGCGCGAATCATGGCGTCGTCCCAGATTTTGGAGCCGCGGATGCCGTGGCCTTTCTTGGTCTTGAGGGGCTTGCGTGGGGGGATGTCGGCGGGGGACACGGGCGGGACGCCCGTGCCACTGTTGGTGTCCTGGCGCTGGACGCCTTGCTTGGTTTCGAGGACGAAGTGGGCGCGGCGGTAGAGATCGATGAAGTTGGGGGTAGTGGTGCCGTCAGGGTTGGTGGCGGTGATGGCGCGGTCGAAGACGTAGTTGTTTTTGGATTCGTCGGGGACGGAGGGGTTGGGGTGGGGGACGTTCAGGAGGTCGCAAAGTTCGGTGAGGAAGAGCTGGTAGTTGGCGCGTTCTGCGCCGCCGGCGGGTTGCCAGTGGGAGACGAAGGCTGCGAGCGCGGGTGGGGGCCAGGTGGCTTGGGTCACGGCGGTCCTCAATGATGATTGATGGTCCGTAGTGTAACGTGGCGCGGCCGCCTGCCAAGCTTGTGGCACAATCTTCCTGCCAGAAGCATGCCTCATTCGCACTCACTGTGCGCCCCCTCCCCCCACTTACCAATTCCCAATTACAGATTACCGCGCCCCTCAATCGGCCCCAATCACCTCCATCTCGGCCGGCGGATGCTTCGGCAACTCATTCAGCACCCGCCGCGTCTGTTCGGTCGGCTTGCACTTCGCCACGATTTCCTCCGTCACATCGACCACGTCCACGGAATCCCCCGCGTATGCCACCTCGGGCACAATCGCCACCACATCCTTCGCCTGCGCCACCTCGTTCAGCGCCGACTTCATCGCCTCCGTCACCTCCGGAATGGGAGAATTACCGAACACCTCATTGTGCAATCGCCGCTGGAGATCCTTTGCCTTCTTCTCCAATTCCGCGGCCTTCTCCTTCTCTCCGGCCTTCTTCGCGGCCATCGCATCATTCACAGTCGCGCCGATCACCTTCATCCCCTCCGCCGACCGCCAGTAGGCCAGCGCCACCATCCGCGTGTTGTACGTTCCCACTCGCACCTTCGCTGCAGGCATCGTTCCCGTCGGCGCACACAGCGCCGGCAGAATCCCCACCAACACCGCCACGGCCGTAAAAAACGCAACCCTCTTCTTTCCCATGGCCAACCCTCTCCAAAAAGAAATGTTCTGCCCGAATTCTCTCCCAATTCTACCCCACACCCCCTAGGCACAACCCCTCAATTCCCCCTAGGAATTCCGCGTAATGACTCACGCACCAGGAGTGCTTACGCGGAGGAGCTTGCCTCAACTCGCCTCAATACGTCGTGCCTGAGTGATCCTTTCCGTGGCACTTGACCCAGCACGCCCCGTGTCCGTTGGACGTGTGATCAAATTCCAGCCGTCCCGTCACTTCATCCTTGAACACAATGCTGGTATCGAAATTGATCAACGCATAATTGTTCACGGGGGATCCCTGCAGCGACGAGATGCCATGCGAATCGTGGCACGCCGAGCATGGCGTCGAATTCGTGTTCACGTGCGTGTTGTGCCACGGGAAAGGCCCGGAATCCGCCACCACCTTCGTGTTGTCGTGGCAGTTGAAGCAGAGTGCATAGGCGGGCGGCGAGTAAGCTGTGAAATCCATCGTCTCGTACCGCGCGAGCAGAAGCCCAGCGAGATTCGACCCGTGAATCCCGTTCGGTCCGGTTCCGCCCGCAGCCTTGCTCGTGTCCGACCCGTGGCAATCCGTGCAGGCGATCATGCTCGAGATCGTATACGGCGGCCGGAGGCTCGGCACATTTGTGTTGACCCCCTTCAACGCGATCGGATGGAACGACACCGCACTCGGCGCGAACATCAGCCGCATGTTGGTCTGCACCAGCTTCCGATTCACCAGCGAAGAAATTGACGCCGCATTATCCGCATGGCATTTCAAGCAGACTTCATAACCAAACTGCGCCGTCGGCAATTTCACGCCCGAGATGCTCACCCCGTCGATCGCCCCCAGGCTGGGCGGAACCCCCGGCGCTGCCACCGTTGCAATTGTCGGCGCCATCGTGTGCGGCTCGTGGCAATCCTTGCAGTCCGAATTGTTCGGAATGTGATTCGCGAGGTTCACCGGGCTTTTCGTGTCATGCGAATAGGCTGCCGCGATCTCCGGCTCTACATTCGTCCCCTGATTCGCGCCAATGCCGCCATTGTGGCACGCGAGGCAACTCTCGCTCACCGTCTGCTTCGTGAGCAGATATGGCCCGCTCGGCGCCGAATGCGTCTGGTGGCACGTATTGCAGTTCGTATGCTGGATCACCTGGGTCTGCCCGAGCGAGTGGCAGGTGTTGCACAGTTCCGAATTGCTGTTCGGCATCGTCAGGAAACTTCCATACTGATTGTTGTGGGCATCGTGGCAGGTCGTGCACTGCAGCTCTTTGTTGGCATCCAGCCGCACGTTGTACGGCAGCAAATCGGGCGATTTGAGTTTGGGATTCTTCGTCACGAGATTCGCATCATAGGTAAACGAAATCGGGTGATCGTCCGACAGGTCCGTCCCCAGATTGCTCGCACCCGGCGGCAGCGTCGTGATCCCGTTCGCCATCTGGATCGGCTGATTACGCGACACAACCGATCCCAGGGCAATCGTCCCATCATGGCACGACAGGCAGAGTTTGCTCTGCCCGGTCGGCTGGTTCGGAAGCGCCTTGAGCGAATTGCTCGTGTACGTTTTGTAGGCCGACATCGACAAATTCCGGTTCCACAGCGGCTGCACGGGCGTCGCGTTGTGCGGCGTGTGGCAGAAGATGCAGATTTCCTGCTCCGTCGTCGCCTTGACTGAGCCGGGTCCGCTTGCCGAGAGATTGTGCTTCGTGTTCACGACGCTCGTCGGCACGCCCAGCGGCGAGGTCTGCGCCGCCACGATCCCCGCGATTCCAGGAACCCAGAACAGGAGGCACAAGAACGCAAATGGTTTCAACGCAACTCTCATGGCCGCACCTCGCCCGTGGGGAGTTTCCGATAATCGAACACCTGCACGCGCCGGTTGTACGTATCAGCGATCCAAATGCGGTCGCGCGCATCAATAAACAAAGCCGTCGGCAGCCAGAACTGCCCCGGCCCATTCCCCTCCTCGCCAAAATCCATCAGCACATGCCCGTCGGCATCAAACACCTGCACGTTCTCGAACTGTCCGTCGAGGACGTACACATGCTGCTCGGAATCGACCGCAATTCCCTTGGGCTCCGCAAAATATCCCGGCATATCGCCCTTCTTCCCGAATTGCCGCAGCGGCTGAAGATTCCTGTCGAACTCCTGCACGCGGAAATTCAGGGAGTCGCTCACGTATAAAAGACCATGGGAGTCGAGCGCGACATTGGTCGGAAAATTGAAATAACCCGCAGCGCTTCCACGCGAGCCCACGCGCTGCATCAACTGGCCATCGGCTCCGAGTACGACGACCTGGTGGGCGCCCGCATCGGCAACGAAGATTCGTCCCGGCGTTTCGGCCGACGTGTCAATCGCCATACCCACAGGCCGCTGGAGTATTCCTTCTCCCAGCTTTCCGTTGAACTTTCCCTTCGCATCGAACACATAGATCGCCGAAGCGACGGAATCGGATACGAGGAGCCGATGATAGACGGGGTCCCAGGCGATGCCGACCGGCTGGGCAAATGGCGGCTCATTCTTCCCGGGCTTCCAGATGGCATATTTCCGGGATTTCATGTCAAAGACGTGAACGAGCTGGGCGTTGGAATCCGCGACAAACATGCGATCCGCATCGTCGGTGCAGACGGCGATCGGGGTGAGCATGGAGTGCGCCGACTCCTTGCCGAAGATAGCCTGCCCCATGGCCTCAAATCCATTCACGCCGGGCTTGAGATCGGCGCTCGTGGCGAATTGCCCGACGTAGAAGATCCGGGGCGCATCGGGCGGCGAGGGCCAGCGCGGGCTGTTGGGAAGCGGGGGAAACAGGATCCCCGGTTTGGTTGCGCAGCCCGACAGAAGCGCGATCATCACGAGGGAAATCGTCCATTGACGAAGAGTGAAATGAGGAGTCATGTCAGTTCCTCTAAAACGACCGTGTCAGCCCGAATTGGGCTGACACGGTCTCGGTGCTGTTTGTGGTCGCTTCGAGGTTGGTGTGGCGAACCATAAAAAAAAACTGGGTCTGCCGGATGGTCCACCGCAGTTCCGCCTGTTCCTCGATGCCCATTGTATTGCCGAAGCGGCTGTCCTGTTCGTTCCGCCACTGCGCGGAGATGATGGTCTTGAGATCGCGGGTGATCTGATAATTGAAGTGGCCGTCGACAGTGGTGAGATAGGTGTTGCTGTCGGTCTGCGGATAGTCAACGAATGCCTGTGACGCTCCGAGCGCCAGGGATGAACGCTGGGAGATCTGGCTGTTATAGAGTGCGGAAAACCGCGAGGCCTTAAAGGCCGCGAGGGTCGACTGGTGGTCGTCGTAATCCGCGCGAAAGGTCAGTTTCCAGATGTGATAATCGCCCCCAACGGTGAGGTCGTTGATGTCGTCGGCGAGGACCGCGGTGGAGTTTGTCGTCTGATTCTGCCCGGTGTACTGGACGTAAACGCCGAGGCCGTTCAGCGGCCCTTCATTGAAATCGTAGCGGACGCCGCCTGCGAACGTCGTGGTGTCGGCGGTGTATCCCGGCAGGGGGGAGAGGTCGTAGTTGAGCCGGACGGTTTGTCCGGGGTTGATATCGCTGGTGAAGGTGCGGAAGATCTGGGTCGTGTTGCCGATCTGCTGCACGGTGTAATCCTTGTTGAGGATGTACTGGCGAGTTCCGGCGGCATTGAAGACGGCGATGGAATTCGGGTTGACGTTGGGTTGGGTGAGGACGATCGGCTGGGGATCGTTGAAGGTCTGAATATCGTTGGTCACCTGCTGCGTCGAACCGATGGCGTCGTTGATGGTCTGGTTGAATCCCAATCCGAGATTCGCGCCGAACACGCCCAGCGGCATCTTTTTCGTGTAGGTCGTGCTCATATTGGTGAACCAGGATTTTGAATCGGAACTGCTGGACGGCGAATTGTCGGTGGAGGTGTAGGAACTGTTGTTGAAGGTGGCGCCGGCCTGACCGTTGGTCGTGAGGCTCTCGAACAGACGATGGGTGAAACTTCCGATGATCTGCTGCGTTTTGGTGCTCGTGGTGAAGTATTCCTGATCGGTGTAGTTGTATTGCAGGGCGGTTTCGAAATTGTCAGTATGCTGCATTCGGAGGTATTCGCTGAGCCCCAGGTTGGTGAATGGAAACGTGCCGTCTTCGGAGGAATAGGTGAGGCTCTCGCTGAGGGTGTAGCGTGCGTCCTTATCGATCTGCCAGAGATGGCCGAGGGTGGCGCTTTGAGCGTCGTAGCTGGTTCCGAAGAAGCCGCGGGTGTTCTGTTCATTGATCAGGCCCGGGTTGTTCTGATCGACCTGGGTGAACTGGTAATTGAGGTTGAGGTGGTGCTGCTCGGCGGGATCGTAAGCAGTCTGGAATCCGAGGTGGTTTTCGCTGAGGGTGTAGTTGGTGCTTCCGGCGGTGCTGTCCTGCTGATCTTCCGTGTGCGAGACGTTCAGGCTCGTCGGGATGGTTGGGGAGAGGTAGTTGATGTTTGCGCCGTACTCGGAGGAGATGTCTTTGATCAGCGGCTGAAAGGTGCTTTCGATGTAGCTCTCGGTGCGCCGAGCATACATGTCGATGGGGATGATGCTGTTAGGCAGGAGATCACCGGTGAGGTCATAAGCAGGGGCAAACGCGTAGCCGGTATTGTCCTGGGAGGGGGAGTGGGACCATTCCTCGTCGATGCCGAGGGTGACGCTTCCGTGCCAGGCGAAGAAGTTCTTGGAGACGATCCCGCCGCCGGAGGTGAGGGTGAGGTATTCCTGCACGACGGCGCTTTCGGAAGTCGTGCTGGCGCCGTTGGTCTTGGAGGAATCGTGTTCGAGCAGGGCGAGCACGCCGATGGAGCCGGTGAGAGGATCGAGCGTGAGAATTGGCGGGCGCTGCGGGCGTCCAAGGACGATGGGGCCTTCGTCGGAGCGTGCCGGGGTGGCAGTCGCGACGGCTGCCGCCAGCAGGCACATGAGGGAAGTTGTGCGCAGGGCGGTCATGGAATGGCTCCGCTGTGCGCGAATTGATCCGCAGGTCTGGAGGCGGGAGTTGTCGCCGGTTGTGAAGCAGGCTGACTCGCGGCATCGGGCCGGGTTGCGGGCCGTTCCTGCATGCCGCCCGGTTTGAGGAAGTGGGAGTTCTTCAAGTCTGCGCCATGACCGAAATGGCACTGGACGCAGCTTGTGCCGTCGAGATGCTGTTGCGGTTTGGGTCCGAGCAACTGTGCATCGTGGCACTGAGTGCAGACCTTTACGGGGTTGTCATTGAGGAGAGAAAGTTCGCGCGATTCGTGCGGCGTGTGGCACCACCGGCACGTCGGCTGGGCACCCTTGAAGCCCGCAGCGGCGACGGGGCCGTGCATCAGCGCGTGTTCTGTCGGGATCTTGCTGTGGCAGTTGAGGCAGGATTTCCAGGCCTCATCGAATTCCATGATGTTGCCGGAGGCGGAACGGTGGCAGGCATCGCACTTTCGTTCGATGTACGGTTTGTGACGGGACCTCACTGCCGCCACAAAGACCAGCCCCTCCTTTGTGTCCTGGGTCTGGGCGACGTGCTTGGGAGCGTCCGGATTGGGCACTCCGTCGAAGAAGAAGGAGAGCGTCCGGTATTTCTCCTGGGGTGTGGAGCAACCGATCCAGAGGCCCGCACTGAGGGAGAGAATGCATACAAACAATCCGACCCAGCGGCGTGAAATCAAGTTGTCGGGTCGGGCGGTCATGGGAGGCACCTTGTTTGAGACCGCGTGACGCCGTAGTCATCCTGCTACGGCTTCGCGACATTCGCAGCGGGCATTCCCGCCGGCTCGGTTGTTTGGACCGTTCCGGCAGATGCAGCGGGTACTGTTGTTGGCTGAGTGGTTGGGGCGGGTTGTGTGCCGGCCGGCTGCGTAGCGTCGGCGGAGAGGTCAAGCGTCCGCGGCGCGCCGGAAGTGTCCTCAAATCCGACGACGCGATTGACGCGCGCAGAGTTGAGGTCGGCGACTGTCTTCCCGGGTTTCAGAACGCCCAGGCCGTACACCGAAATCTTCGCGCCGCCGACGTCATTCGTGACCAGGATCAGGCGTTGCACTTCAAAGTCGGGATGGCTGTATTTCTGGAACAGGTCGAGATCCGAATCTGTGGTGCAGATTCCGACCGGCATCTGCATCGCGCCAGGATGCGTGCCCGGCGCGCCGAAGAACATCAGCATCTGCCCTTTGTCGTTGAACATCTGTACGTTCTGGAATGCATTGTCGACGACGTAGAGAATTCCCGAGGAATCGACTGCCATGTGCTTCGGCCGAACAAAATTGCCCGCGCGATTCCCGAGACCCCCGATCGAGAAAAGAAACTTGCCGTCGGGCGTGAATTTCTGCACGCGGCAACCAAGGACGTCGTTGGCGTAGATCTCTCCGTCCTTGTCCAGCGCGATCCCCATGACGCCGCCGAGCTGCCCCTTCCCACTGTTCTCCGTCATCGATTGGCCGATGGTGCGGAGTTCCTTGCCGTTGAAGCGGTCAAACACCCGGATGCGGGAGGCGTACATGTCGGCGACGTAGAGTTCGGTGTCGTGGATGGCAAGGCTCACGGGCCGCAGCTTCGGCGTGACGATCTTCCCCGCGTATTTGTCGTTGGCGTCGTAGACGATGACGGCGGAGAGGCCGGTGTCGGCGACATATTTGATGCCGTCCGGAGCCACCGCGATGTCGATCGGCTTGAGCAGGCTCATCTCGGTGCTCTTCCCGATAACGCGCACTTCTTTTTTTCGGAAATCAAGGATGGACACATTCGCGGCGCTCGCATCGCAGACATAGATGCAACCCTGCGACATACGGATTCCATAGGGTCGGGTGAAAGGAAGGTCGGCGGTCTGTTCCTTCCCGTAAAGAATGTTTTCCAGATTGCCCTGCTGCCCGGTCACGTCGCGGCTGGTGGCGATCGACGTGAGGAATTCCACGTGGGGTGTTTCCGGTGCCGGCGGCCAGAACATGTATTCCTTGGTTGCAGTCTGGGACTGCTGTGTCGCGCATCCAGGAATGATGCCAACAAGAAGCAGGAAGAGGAGCGGCATTCGTCGACTCGTGCGGCGCGTCGATTTTCCGTTCTTCGAGGTCAGCGGTTTAGAATTGTCAGCGGTCGTAAACATTCAAACCTCCGTGAGAGTTCCTGCGCTTGGGCGTCTTTCAAAAAAAGAGGCCGCTCCATGGCGGCCTCGTCGATTCACTTCGTTCGTGTGCTTTTCAAGAGCCGCTGTGTTGTCTGAATCCAGTTCGAAAGTCGATAACGGACGGGGTGGACAAACGAACAGGACACTGTTGTGGTCCAGCGGTGGGGGAGACCGGTCTTCGGGCCGGCCTCCCCGCCGCGTTTTGTTTCACCGATTGTGGCAAGTCAGGCAGAGCTGAGAATTCGTGTTGGGAACAATCAGGAAGTTGTAGGTGTAGGTGTGCGGTGTATGGCAGGAGCCGCAACCGACGACGTTCTTGTTCGCGCCGGTGGTGCCGAATCCGAAACCGCCGCCGGCCACGCTGATGTTGTTACCGTTGTTGTCCTTGTAGTTCAGAGTCACGGTGTTGTTATTGGCGTCAACGCCCTGGTAAGTCGTGCGGGTCCAGGTGGTCAGGGGATTCTTCATCGCGGTGCCGGTGAAGGTCGAACCATCGGCGGAAAGGCCGGGATAAACCACGCCGACCGGGTGATCGTGAGACAGGTCCTGGGTGCCGCCGCCGACCACGAAGGCGGACGTGCTGGCGTTGCCGAGGATGTCGGAATGGGCACCGAGCTTGATGGTGCCGTTGGTGGGGCCGAAGGTGTTGGTGGCGAAGTTGTAGCCGCCGTAGGAATCGACTGCGACGGTGCCATCATGGCAGGAGAGGCACTTGAGGCTTTCATCGTCGAGGCCGACGACCGCCGCCGATTCCACGAATCCGGGCGACGTCTGGTACAGTTGGTACCCGTTGGCTGGCATCACGTGATTCCACAAGGTGTCCTGCGGCGTCGGCTGATTGTGCGGAGCGTGGCACGGCAGGCAAACCTGGTTGTCCTGAATCGTGTTGGCGCCGAACGTGTAGTTCATGTTGTGCGGCGTGTTCTGCACGGCCGCATGGGCTGTCAGCGAGAACGCACAGAGAGCTGCGGTCGCGCCCAGCGAAGTTAGGAATTTCCAGAATCTCATAAAAGTTCTCCTAGTAAGTGCCGCGGGCTCGTTTTGTTTTTAAGGGCCCGGGGCAAGCTCCCGCTGCTTGTCCGCGTCCCCGTCCGTTCACAAATGACCTGTCGGCACCGATCTTCTATATGGCAAGCGCGGTGCCATTGGGTGATGCTCGATTTGGCACTGAAAACGCCACTTTTCTGCTGGTTTTGAAATTCCATTCCTGAAAGAGAGAACGGCCGCCGAATCGCTCCTCCCGAAGGCCGGAATTCGCGTGTCTGTCAGCACATAGAGACTTGTTTCTCACTCCTGGGAGGGGGGCGAGCGGCCACCTTTCTCGTGTTCGAGAGAGACCGGCCTCTCCGGCCAATTCGGTTCTTTGCGGATATCGCCCCAACCTGTTTCACATGCGTCGCTTGCAGCCAATCTCCCGGGCGTCCGGAAATGCGCCGCGACTGGCACCGGGCTTGTCATACAAATCAGTGGCTTTTGTTAGTCAGATGGTGCCCCATGACACACATTCGCCTGAAGCTTTCGGTAGCTGCCATCCTCTTGCTCTCCGCCGTTGCGTACCTCACGTTTGCGGGGGTTCAGAAAGGATGGGTCTATACGGTTGGCGTCGATCAGTTCGCCGCCAATGTCGAGCAGCATGCCCTCCGCGTTCGTCTTTGTGGGACGGTCTCCGACGAGCATCTCGACGTTCAGAAGGCACGCCTCACCGCGAACTTCCTTATTAAGGGCGAACACGCCACCTTCCCGGTGCTCTATCACGGCGTGATCCCGGACATGTTCAAAGCCGGCAGCGAAGTGGTTGTCGAAGGGCGGCTCAATGATGCCGGCCAATTTCAGGCCGACACGCTGATGACCAAGTGTGCCAGCAAGTACGAAGGGATGCCGAAGAATCATCCCGCCGTTGCCAATGCCAACATGGTGGGGGGGCAGTCATGAGCGTGATGTTGGGTGAATATGCTCTCTCCGGCGCGATGCTCACGGCGATGGCCGTGCTGGTCGCCGCCATCGGTTTTTTCCGCACTAAAAATGAAGGCCTCGTACGCTGCGTCCGCTGGGGAACCGCGCTGATCGCGCTTCTGCTCACCGTCAGCAGTTGGGGCCTTCTGAGCGCGCTAATCAACGACAATTTCAGTTTGAATTATGTCGTGCAGCACAGCGAACGTTCGCTGGGGATCGCCTACAAGGCCGCGGCGTTCTGGGCCGGGCAGGAAGGCAGCCTGCTTCTGTGGGCGTGGATGCTCAGCATCATGGGAACGGTGATGGCGTTCCGCGCCCGCAAGAACGACGATGCCGAAACCGCCGTCTCGCTGGCCACGATGGCTGTCGTCACGGGGTTCTTCGTCTGTGTGATGCTCTTCGCCGGCAACCCGTTCGCACCTTCCAGCACGCCGATGACAGAGGGCGAAGGCCTCAACCCCCTCCTCCAGAACTTCGCCATGGTCGCCCATCCGCCGATGCTCTTCCTCGGTTACGCCGGGTTCACGGCCCCGTTCGCACTGCTGCTCGGGGCGCTCTTCACCGGCAAAGCGGATTCCCAATGGCTCCCGAAAGCCCGCCCCTGGATTCTGTTCTCCTGGATCGCCCTCACCATCGGCATCCTCCTTGGCGCACAATGGGCGTACGTCGAACTCGGATGGGGCGGGTATTGGGCCTGGGATCCGGTGGAAAACGCCAGCCTTCTCCCGTGGCTCACCGGTACGGCGCTGCTCCACTCCGCGAAGCTTCAGACCAGCCGCGGCATCTTCAAACGCTGGACGGCCTCCCTTACCGCCATGAGCTTCTTCCTCTGCGTCCTCGGAACCTACCTCACCCGCAGCGGCGTAATCCAGAGCGTTCATGCATTCGAAGCCAGCTCCATCGGGACTTTCTTCCTCGTCTTCCTCGTGATCATCGGCCTGGTCAGCATCGGCGCGATCCTCACCCGCCTCGAATTGCTCAAGCCGCAGCAGCCGCTCACGAATCTCCTCACGCGTGATGGCCTCTTCCTCGCGGCCAATGTCCTGCTCGTCATCATGACTGCCCTGACGCTGCTCGGAACCGTCTATCCGCTCCTCAGCCGCGGCGTAAGCGAGACGCCCATCACGGTTGGCGCTCCCTTCTACAACAAGGTCATCCTCCCGATGGCCCTCGCCCTCGCACTCCTGATGGCGATGGCTCCTGCCCTCGGGAATGGGGAAAACGCGATCGCCAAGGCGAAAAGCAAACTGCTCGTCATGGCCGGCGCGGCGATCGCCGGTGCCCTCCTCATCGCGGTTCTGGGTTACACGTCTCCGTGGGCGATCATCGCCGCTGCAGTTGTGACGGCGGTGCTCGCCTCGTTCGCGACTGATCTCTTCCTGAATTTCCGCACACTGTTCCGCCTCCCCGCTCACTGGGGCGCGCAACTCGCCCACGTCGGCATCGCATTCCTGATCGCAGGCGTCGCCGGGTCCAGCCTCTACAACGTCAAGCAGGACGTGGAACTAAAGACGCATGATGCGGCACAGAGCGTTCAGCTCGCCAGCTATGCCGTTCGCCTCAACCACGTCGAACAACTCCGGCGGGCCAATCACACCGCCATGGTCGCCACTCTCGACATCACCGACTCCACCGGCCGCACATTTCAGCTCAAGCCCGAACGCCGCTTCTACGACCGCGGCACGGAGCCGGGCCAGTCCGCCAGCGAAGTCGCCATTCGCCTCGGCCTCAGCCGCGATTTGTACGTGACGCTCGCCGGCTGGGACGAAAACATCGTCACCGTCCAAGTCATCATCAACCCCCTGATCAACTGGATCTGGATCGGAGGAATCCTCCTCGTCGCAGGTGCTTTGCTCGCCACGCTTGGTTTGGCACAACGCGCCGCCATCTCGGTGCCGGACACGATAAAGGCACCATCTGTCCGGCAGAATGCTGCCAAAACAGCCCGGGATCGGCGGCGCGCTAACCAGCTCCCAGCCACTCTCAACCCCACAACCACAGGAAGGCAGAACTGAATGAACGCTCGCCTCCACATCTTCGCGGCCGTGCTGCTCGCAATGGCGAGCGCCGCCGTCGCACAACAGATCCAGCACGTGCAGGGCTCTCAGAACGCCATGACCGTTATCGGCGCCAACACCGCCGCCGCGCCTGCCACGCAGCCTGCCGTTTCTCAACCCGAAGCGGATCCCACCGCGGCGTTCCATCCGGCCGGCATGCAATCTCCGAAGTCTGGTGCTCTCCGCGTGAAGTTCTCCCAGGGAACCAAGGACGGACCGGCCATCGGTCGCGACCCGGTCACCGTCGAAATCTTCTCCGGCGGAAAGGTCATCCACACCTACAAAGCCCAGATCGGCGATGACAAGCAGTTGGAGCTGCACGACCTGCCGCTCGATGTTCCCTTCCAGCCGATCATCACCGTTCTGCACGCCGGCGCACAGGAAGAACTCATCGGCCCGCCGATGCACAAATTCCAGCCCGCCGTCGAACTCGACATGCCGCTCTACGAAGTCACCGCGGAAAAGCCCGCGTGGACCAGCGGCATCCATCACGTAACCGTGCTCCCCACCATGACCAACGATGTGCTTGCCCTCCACGTCACCGACATGATGGGCGGATTCAATCCCACCGATCGCGCATGGCTTGGGACCAACAATGTCACGCTGACGCTGGAACTTCCGAAGAACGCCACGAACATTCAGCTCGGACAGGGACTTGCCGAAGCGAATCCCACAATCACGGGAACAACCATCACCCGCGGCAAACCGATGCTGCCCGGACCGACCGAATACGACTGCGGCTACACGCTCCCCGTGACCGCCGGCAAAGCGAGCCTGACCTTTACGCTTCCCGCCGACACCACGCTTTTCGCCTTGTATCTCCCCAGCGATATTCACGTCGATACCTGCGTCGGACTGACGCCCAGCAGCTCCAGCGGCAAGGCTGGACTCGAAGGTCGCCAACTCCTTGTTGGAAAACATCTCAACGCGGGCCAGGTGATCACGCTCGATCTCAGTGGAATCACGCCGCCGCCCGCGCCGCCGAAAGCGACGCCCGCGCAACCTGCCGACGAACAGACCCACTTGAACCTCCCGCGTCCGACAACCCCCCCCCCTCCAGCACATGAGGCCAACAAATGAAACGCGCAAAGTTCACGATCGCCCTGGCCCTCGCAATCGCATCGAGCGTTGCCGTAGCGGACATGCCCGCACAACTTCCGCCCGGCCATCCCTCGATGGAGCAAATGAACGCCGCCGCCACGCAGACTTCCGCGAAGGGATCTCTGACCGTCAGCCTCGTTCCCGGGACCGCCGGCGCCGTCGCTCCCGCGAACGAACCTGTGACCGTCGAGCTTTATCACCGCAACGCCCCGGTCAAGAAGTACGACCTCACCACCGATGCCCACGGAAAAGTGTCCATCCCCGATCTTCCCATCATGCCGCCGGTGCAGGCGCTCATCTCCGTGAAGCATGCGGGCCTCCTGCAGCAGATCGTCAGCCCCGAGATGAACGTGGCCGCCCCGACGCAGTCGCTCGAAATGAAAGTCTACGAATCCACTGATGCCGAGCCCGCGTGGAACGTGGCCATGCAGCACATGATCCTGCAGTGGGACACGGCCAGGAAAGCGGTGCACGTTGTCGAGATGCTCGCCACGAATTCTCCCGCCGACCGCGCCTGGCTCGGCAACCCGACTCCCACCGGCCGCGTCACCATGGCCATTCCGCTCCCTCCCGGCGCCAGCGACATCGAGCTCGGCGGCGGCTTCGACGAACAATCCACGCAGCTTCTCAACGGCAAACTCCTCACCGCCGACCCGCTCTTCCCCGGTCGCACGGAATTCCGCATCTCCTACAACATTCCCGCCGACAACGGCTCCGCCCAACTCGTGATCTCCGCACCCGCGGCGGTGGACAACCTCATCGTCTTCGCACCGGCCGACGGCGCGACGCTCACCCCGACCAACCTCCTCGGCGGCGACATCATGGATGCCGGCCAGGGCAAAGTTCGGATGTTCCGGGCGCAGAATCTCGCGGCAGGGGCAACGGCCACGCTGACCATCAGCAATCTCCTCAGCTCCGCGCCCCTGTCCGCGACTCCCGCCCCCACCGGTTCCGACAATCCGCTCAGTGCGAAAAACATCGCGATCGGCGGCGCGTTCCTGCTGGCCCTCGTTGGCGTCGGCATGATGCTGGTCAAGAAACCACAGGCAAAAAAGGCATGAGTTCACCATGATGCTGGCCCCCCCAATTTCGCAGACTCCCGCCGCGGCAGACGCAACTCCCAGCGCCGCCGCGGCCGTCTGCGCCAAGGGCCTCTGCAAAACCATCGATGACCGCCCCATTCTCCGCAACCTCGACCTCGCGATTCCGACAGGTCAATTCATCGCGCTTCTTGGCGCCAACGGCGCGGGTAAAAGCACCCTTCTCAAGATTCTCTCCACACTGCTCGCGCCGACTGCCGGCACGCTTGAACTCTTCGGCCTCTCCGCCCGGCGTGATGCCGCCTCCATCCGCGCCAGGATCGGTCTGATCGGCCATCAGTCGATGCTCTATGGCGATCTTTCCCCGCTCGAAAACCTGGTGTTCTTCGGCAGGCTCTACAACGTGGAGACGCCGCGCGATCGGGCGCTTCACCTGCTGACGCTTCTCGGCCTCAAGGACCGCGCCGAGGATCCCGTGAAATCCTTCAGCCGCGGCATGGCCCAGCGCGTCTCCATCGCCCGGGCCCTGATGCACGACCCCGCGATCCTTCTTGCCGATGAACCGTTCGCAGGCCTCGATGCCCCTTCAACCGCTGTCCTTGAACGCGTCCTCAGGAATCTTCACGACGCCGGCAAGACGATCCTCCTCGCCAATCACGACATCGCCCAATCCCTCCGCCTCGCCCAGCGCGCCGTGATCCTCAAAAATGGCGAAAAGATCATCGACGCCCCGGCAGACACGCTCGACGCCGATCACATTCTCTTTCGCATGGAAAGGGACGGCGCATGAACGCAATCAACCACATCGCCATCCTTGTCGCAAAGGACCTCCGCATTGAGGGTCGCACCCGCCAGACGATGGGCCTCATCCTCATCCTCGGCATCCTCATCGTCAGCGTCCTGGGCCTCGGACTCAGTTCGAATCCACAAGTTGCCGCCCTGGGGGCTCCGGCAATTCTCTGGGTCGCGTATCTTTTCAGCGGCGTGCTCTGCTTTGAGAAGACGATGGCCGTTGAACGGCAGGACGGCGCTCTCGCCGGTCTCCTCCTCGCCCCGATCGACCGCTCCGTCATCTACGCCGCCAAGCTCATCACGAATCTCCTCCTCATGGTCACCACCGCGGCCGTGATCACTGCCGTTGGATTGCTCTTCTTCAATTTCTCTCTCGCCGCCGCTCCTCTCGGGTTTGTGCTCATCATCGCGATGGGCATGATCGGATTCGCGGCGATCGGAACGCTCTTTTCCGCCCTCGTGAGTTCCACCCGCCTGCAGGGCGGATTCCTCGCCATGATCGTCTTTCCCCTGATCCTCCCGCTCGTCATCGCATCCACGCAGCAGATCAACGCTCTTTTCAATTCCTCCGCTCAGACCCCCGGCGGCACCGGCCTCGCCATCCTCGTCGCCTTCGATGTGATCTTCCTCGTCGTCAGTTGGATCGTCTTCGAACTGGTTCTCGAACCATAAAGGATCGCGGCCATGACTCGTCAATATGCAATCATCGCGTACTGGCTCCTCACCGCAGTCGCCTTCATCGGGGCCATCGTTCTTGTCTTCACCTGGACGCCCGAAGAATCGTCCATGGGCGTGATTCAGAAGATTTTCTATTTCCACCTGCCGGTGGCCATCAATACGTTCCTCGCCTGTGCCGTCGTGTTTGTCGCCAGTGTCGGGTACCTGGTGCAGCGCGACACTTGGTGGGACGACCTCGCCGCCGCGGCCGCCAATATTGCGGTGGTGCTCTGCACGGGCGTCCTGCTGACCGGGATGCTCTGGGCGCACGGCGCATGGGGCGTCTGGTGGACGTGGAGCCCGCGCCTCACGTTCAGCTTCATGCTCTGGCTGCTCTACGTGGTTTACCTGCTCGTCCGCTCCAGCGTTGAATCCGCACAGCGTCGCGCTCTCGTGAGCGCCGTCTTCGGACTCGTCGCCTTCCTCGATGTTCCGCTCGTCTATCTCTCCGCTCGCCTTCTCCCGGACATTCATCCGGGGCAGATTGCTCTCGCCCCGGAGATGAAACTCACGCTCGGCTTCTGCATGATTCCGATCACGCTTCTCGCCGCCGGACTCATCTGCACGCAGTACAAGATCAACAAACTCCGCCGCGCCCGCCAGCTTCAACGCCAGGAACAATTTCAGCTCGGCGTCGCGCCGACTCTCGCAGGAGGTTCCCTATGAATCCGTTCGTCGCCACTTGCGTCGCATACGGCATCATCGCGCTGCTCCTCTGGGGAACCGCCGCCAAACTGTTTGTCGAAAGCTGGAATCTTCGCCGTTAATCGGGACCTGTAAGAGGGACCTGCCATGAGTATTATCGTTCTCGGCCTCAATCACCGCACCGCCCCTGTCGAGCTTCGGGAACAGCTGGCTTTCAGTCGTGAAGGCGCGGCCGCCGCTCTGATGCTGTTCAAGGAACTTCATCCCACCGCAGAGGCCGCGATTCTCTCGACCTGCAACCGGGTTGAGATCATCGCCGCCGCCGAAAATCTGTCTGAAACCGATCTCGTCGCGTTCCTGTCCCGCGCCCGCAACATTCCCGCCGCTGCGTTCTCGAAGTATCTCTATCAGGTTGCCGACGGTCATGCGATTCGGCACGTGTTCCGCGTGATCAGCGGGCTCGATTCGATGGTGCTGGGCGAATTCCAGATCGTTAATCAGCTCAAGTCGGCCTACGAAATGGCCCACGAACAGAACACGGCCGGTCCGATCCTCCATCGCCTCTTCCACCATGCGTTTGGCGTCTCCAAACGGGTTCGCACGGAAACGAATCTTGGCGAGGGCAAGACGAGCATGTCTTCCACCGCCGTCGATCTCATCAGGCAATCGGCCAAAACGCTCGACAATCAACGCATTCTGATCATCGGCGCCGGTGATGTCGCCCAGCTCACGGTGCAGCACCTCAAAGCGGCGAACGCCAGGCAGATCGTGATCACCACCCGCACGCTGCAGAACTCGCGGCTTCTTGCGGATGCCTGCGGCGGTGAAGCGGTCCCGTTTACGGAACTGGATGAAGAACTCCCCCTGGCCGATGTCGTGATCACCTGCACGGCGTGCCGCACGTCGATCCTCACGGCATCGCGCGTTCGCAGCGCGATGCTCAAACGCTGCCAGACCCCGCAGTTGCTGATCGACCTCTCCGTGCCGCGGAACATTGATGCCGAAGTCGCCGCGATTCCCAACGTCACTCTGATTGATGTGGACGCGCTGGGCAACATGGTCGAACAGGTGCGCCGGCAACGCGTTGCGGCGGTCGAGAATTCGGAAGAAATCGTTCAGGAAGAAGTGGCGGCATTTGAACGCTGGCTTGCGGAGAGCAAGGTGGCGCCGCTGATTCAGCAGATGTTTTCCGATGTACGTGCGCTCGCGGAGATCGAAGTGCGGGCTACTTTCCGGAAGTGCCCGGACTTTTCGGAGACGCAGCGCGAAGCTATCGAACAGCTTGCCGATCGTTTGGTCGCA
This sequence comes from Phycisphaerae bacterium, assembly GCA_035524355.1. GTDB lineage: Bacteria > Planctomycetota > Phycisphaerae > WQYP01 > WQYP01 > DATKPA01. The sequence continues at coordinate 65,622 of DATKPA010000077.1, forward strand.
AAATTGATGCATCCTTGCGTCAGCACTCTGCGGCAATCCCGGGCGAGCGAACCGGCGCAGATGCTGGTGAACGCCTTCCACAGCACGCGATTAAATGTCGTCAGTGCGACGTGAGCGAGATTTGTCGGTTGTATGTAGTCTTGCGTCCTTGGTGCCTCTCATGCTGTTACTCCGCCTGATCAATGCGCCGCGCCAGAATGTCGAGAATGCCCTCGTCAAAACCGAGACAATCGGTCACGCGAAACGTGGTTCCCGGGTGCTCGGCGGCCGCCGCCTTCGCCAGGTTCGGAATGTCCTCCGACCAGTGCTTTCCCCGCCCGAGAAAATAGGGCACCACGACGACGTGCTTCGCCCCGCGCTCCACGCAGCGGTGGTACGCGTCGGCGATCGACGGCTTGGCCATCTCCATGTGCGCCGGCTCGACGATCGGAAACCGCTCCTGAAATCTTTCTCCGAAGGCCCGCCCAACGCGCTCCAGCAGCGCGTTGCTCTCGGCCATTCGCGACCCATGATCAACAATGACGATTCCAATGTTCATAAGAGGCTCCACCCATGACGACTGTATTTCCGACTGCACGCATCAGTTTACCCGCACGCCGCACGCTTCGCCTGCGATTGGGCGCTCGGCCGAGCAGCCTGTCGCTGGCGCAAAGCCGCCTCGTTGCCAGATCGCTCGAAAGAGAGATTCCTGATCTTGCCATCGATATCGTGCCGATCACGACGACAGGAGATCAGATCACGGATCGGCCGCTGCATGATTGTGGCGGGAAGGGGCTGTTTACGAAGCAGCTTGAGTTGGCGCTGCTGGAGGGCCGTGTCGACTTCGCGGTGCACAGTTTCAAGGATGTGCCGGTCACGATGCCGCTGGTGGATCAATCGCAGTTGATGATCGCGGCGGTGCCGGTGCGTGCCGATGCGCGGGATGTTCTGGTCAGCGCGGTTGCGAGCTCGATTGCGCAATTGCCGAAAAATGCCCGGGTGGGTACCGGCTCGCTGCGGCGGAAGTCGCAGCTCCTGGCGGTTCGGCCGGACCTGCGAATCGAGCTGATTCGCGGGAACATTGATACGCGGTTGAACAAGTACACCACGCGGTTTGATGCGATTGTGCTTGCGGCGGCGGGGCTCAAGCGGGCGAAGCTTTTCGATCCTTCGAGCATGACGCCGATTTCGGCAAATGTCGTGGTGCCGGCGGCAGCGCAGGGGGCGCTCGCATTGCAGTGCCGCGCGGATGCGCCGGAAGTGCGAGACATGCTCGCAACGCTGAATGATCCGGATACGGCGCTGGCGGTGGCGGTGGAGCGGCAGGTGATCCGGCTGCTCAACGGCGATTGCCATTCGCCTATTGCCGCTCATGCGACGGTGAAGGAGAATCAACTCCATCTGCGTGTCGCGGTTGCGCGGCGGGATGGAACGCCGCCGATTGTGAAAGCGACGATCAAGACAAGCCGCGCGAAGGCCTATTCGGCGCCGGCGCTCATTGTGAGGTCTCTCGAAGAGCAGGGCGCAACGCAATTGCTGCAGAGCTATCCGAATGTCGCGGCGATCCCGTTCGATCCCGCCTGCGCGAATGAATCTCAAGGGTAAGGATTATCCATGCATTACCTTCAGCCGCTTGATACCGACCTTCTCAACGTCCTCCAGACGCAGGTGCCCCTGGTGGAACGCCCGTTCCTGCATCTGGCGAAGGAATTCGGGACGACCGAGCTGGAAGTGATCACGCGACTGAAAAAGCTGCGGCATCCGGAACCGCCGGAGCGCCCCATCATCCGGCAGATCAGCGCAATATTCGATTCCAAATCGCTGGGCTACGAAACGACGCTGGTGGCGGCGCAGGTGGAGGAGTCGAAACTTGTGGCGGCGGCGGCGATCATCAACGAGCATCCGGGCGTGTCGCACAATTACCGGCGGAATCATGCGTTTAATCTGTGGTACACGCTGGCCGTGCCGCCGGATTCGATGCTGGGGCTGGAGAAGACCCTCGAGATTCTGCACCAGCGCTCGGGGGCGGTGTCGACGCGGATGTTGCCAACGGAGAAGCTCTTCAAGATCGGCGTGAAGTTTGATCTATCGGGCGAGGCGGACGTTGCGGCGCGGACCGATCCGAGTGCGCCGCATTTTGTGCGCGGGACTTTTGAGAATCCCGTGACCGACGAGGACAAACGGGCGATACGGATTCTGCAGCAGGATCTCCCGTTGTGTCCCGAGCCCTTCAAGATCTGGGCGGGGCAGGCAGGGATGACCGTCGGGGCGTTTCTGGAATGTGCGCAGAGCCTGATCACGCGGAAGCTGATGCGGCGGTTTGCGGCGGTGTTGAAGCATCGGGAGGCGGGAATCTCGGCGAATGCGATGGGGATCTGGATCGTCCCGCCGGAGAAGTGTGAATCTTTCGGGCAGTTTGCAGCGAGTTTTGCGGCGGTGTCCCATTGTTATCTACGGAAGACTTATCCGGATTGGCCGTACTCGATTTTTACGATGGTGCACGCGGCGACGAAGGAGCAGTGCGAGTCCGTGTTGAAGCGGATATCGATTGAGAGCGGGGTCCGCGAGTATTCGGCGCTGTATTCGAGCACGGAATACAAGAAGACGCGGGTGCAGTATTTCACGCCCGAGATCCCGGCGTGGGAGGCGGCGGCGGGGTAGGGGCGGGGGGGGGAAACGCAAAACACAAAACACAAAACGCAAAATCTTGGTTTAGAGCGGTGGGGCCGGGAGGGGGGGAGATTGCCAAAAGAAGATTGCCAAGGCGCGAGCGTCCTTGGCAATCTCCCACCTGGGTGGCAGGGATTAGGGAGGGGGGAATTCAGAATTCGGATCTGAATTCTCCCTCACCTCCCCGCGTTCACCGTCAGCTTCCTCGCACCACCTGCCATCTTCAGCATCCCATCCGACACGCTCGGTATCACCTTCACGGCCGCCTGCCGCTCGCCCATCCCCGACAAGTCCGGCAGCGTGTCGATCAGCGTCGCCACCGACTCCACCACGATATCCGGCCGATACGCAAACTTCGCCAGGTCCTCCCGCTTCGTCCCGCCCGACAGCACCAGCACCGTCTGATACCCCATCTGAACCCCGCCAAGAATATCCGTCTCCATCGTGTCCCCGATCATCGTCGTCTCCCCCGCCGTCAGCCCCAACTCCTTCCTCGCCGCACGCAGCATCACCGACGACGGCTTGCCGACCGAGAACGCCTTGATCCCCGTCGCCGCCTCCAGCATCGCGACAAAAGCCCCGCACCCCGGCCTGATCCCGCCGCCGCTCGTCGGACAGCTCACATCCGGGTTCGTCGCGATCAGTCGCGCCCCGTTCGAAATCAGCCGTACCGCATGCTCCACCATCTCCAGCGTCAGCGTCCGCCCCTCGCCCACCACCACGTAATCCGGATCCTGGTCCACGATCGAGTACCCATGTTCGTGCAACGCCTGCAGCAAACCGCCCTCACCGATCACGTACGCTGTGCCGTTGGGCTTCTGCCACGACATGAACTGCGCCGTCGCCATCGCGCACGTGAACACGTGCCGCTCCTCGCAGTTGATTCCCATCCGGTGCAGCTTCGTCACGATGTCCCGCCGGGTCCGCTGCGAGTTGTTCGTCAAAAACAGGTACGGAATCTCCTGCCGCTGCAGCTCAGCCAGAAACCGCTCCGCACCCGGAATAAGCTGCGAACCTCTGTAAATGACTCCATCCATGTCGAGCAAAAAGCCACGTTTCATGCGTGTCTCCAAATAAAAACAACCAAAATTCACGTGAAATAACGGCGGCCAGGTGGGAGAGGAGCCGCCAAAATCCGGAGCCCGGTAGAACAACGCGGGACGGATATGCTCATGCAGTATTATACCCTCCAAGTTACCGCAAACCCTATGCCACCTGTCGCCTCTCCTCCGCTCCTCCGGAAAACCCCCTTCCTCGCCTCAATTTCCGCTCTCCCCCGCAAATCTACTCCTCGCCTCTGCCCCCGTATTCTGCCTATTTCATGCGCGATCCGCCCCTTCCCTGCCTCCTTCCTTGGCAATCCCCCGCCTATTCCCATCCCTTCACCCAATATGACCGCACATCCCGGCCGTACGCTTGTCGTGGAGGTGATGTTCTCCTATTCCGATAGGAATTGTAGGGATTTGGCTGAATCTGCTGTTCATTACCGGGCTTGGGGTCGCTATACTAGCCTGCTTGGAATTTCCAAGAATTCATATGTGCGATGGGTACGGTGGTGACTCAGCCGCTGGGCGTCGCATTTTTCCGTAGGGGAAAGACAGAAAAGTGATCACACGGCAGCAGAGTCAAACGCACGAGTCTGGGGAACTTACGCTTCGGTTTGGGATTGAGTTTGCCGATCTTTATGGCCGCGATGGGCTGCTGCGCGTGGATGCCGCGTTTCTGGAATACCTCCGGGAACGGTCCGCGGAGTTACATGCGCGGCTGGTGGCGGCGCGGGGGAATCCGGAACTGTTGGAAGGCAAGCCGGAGTCGGAGTTGATTACGGAGGCGGCTCCGTATGTTGAGGATTTTATTGGCGAACTGTTTGGGATTCAGGCAGAGCTGCGGGCGCTGCAGTCGCGGCACACGGCGCTGGCGCCGTTGTATGCGGTGAAGCGGAAGTTTGTGCAGCGGAAGGTGACGGCGTTTACGGCCGAGCAGGCGTGCGAGATTGATGCGAACGAGGTGGTGCAGGAATTGGAGGCGTTTATCCAGGGGCCGCTGACGGAGGAGAGTTACTCCGTGCATGTGGCGCAGTGGCTGGATGCGGAGAAGGAGCATGAGGCGCAGTTGAAGCTGGCGGCGCTGTACGCGGCGTGGGCGACGCACTGCCCGGAGGGAAAGAAGAAGCATGAGAAGGGGGTGTTGTTCAAGCTGCCGAAGAAGCTGGATTTTTATCATCTGGTGCCAATTGAGTCGTTGATGATCAATGGGACGCCGCAATTTGTGCTCGGACATGCCGATGGGGTGCATCATCGGAATCGGGAAGGATTTCATCTCACCGATCCCGGCACGGACCTCCTCGGCGCTCTCGACCAGACGAGTTACTGCATCAAGTGCCATCATCAGGGGAAGGATTCGTGCTCGCATGGATTGAAGGAGAAGACTGGCGGGTATAAGAAGAGCGCGTTCGGCGTGACGCTCGCCGGCTGCCCGCTGGAAGAAAAGATTTCGGAGATGAACGAGGTGAAGGGGCAGGGGAATCCGATCGGGGCGCTGGCGATCGTGACGATCGACAATGCGATGTGCGCGGGAACGGGGCATCGCATCTGCAACGACTGCATGAAGTCGTGCATTTATCAGAAGCAGGATCCGGTGGACATTCCGCAGGCCGAGACGCGGACGCTGAAGGATGTGCTGGAGTTGCCGTGGGGATTTGAGATTTATTCGCTGCTGACGCGGTGGAACCCGTTGAATTCTGCGCGGCCATTCCCGAAGGCGGCGACCGGGCGAAAGGTGCTTGTCGTCGGCACAGGGCCGGCGGGGTTCACGCTGGCGCATCATTTGATGAACGATGGGCATGCGGTCTTCGCGGTGGACGGACTGAAGATTGAGCCGCTGCCGAAGGAGATTTCGGGCGTCGATGCGCACGGCAAACGGCACGCGTTCAAGCCGATACGGAACATCACGGATATTTATGAGCGGCTGGATGAACGCGTGATGGCGGGGTTCGGCGGGGTGGCGGAGTATGGCATCACCGTGCGCTGGAACAAGAACTTTTTGAAGGTCATTCGTCTGCTCCTGGAGCGGCGGAGCGAGTTTGCAATGTATGGGGGCGTGCGGTTTGGCGGGACCATCACCGTCGATTCGGCGTTTGAGATGGGGTTTGATCATATTGCCCTTTGCATGGGCGCGGGGCGGCCGACGGTGATTCCAATGAAGAATGGCCTGGCGCGCGGCGTGCGGCAGGCGTCGGACTTCTTGATGGCGCTCCAGTTGACGGGGGCGGCGAAGTTTGAGTCGCTCGCGAATCTGCAGGTGCGCATGCCGATCGTCGTGATCGGCGGCGGGTTGACGGCGATCGATACGGGGACGGAATCGCTGGCGTATTACATCGTGCAGGTGGAGAAGTTCCTGCGGCGGTATGACGATCTCGTTTTGATGCACGGCGAGAAGGCGGTGCAGGAGAAGTGGGCGGGCGAAGAGGCGGAAGTGGCGAAGGAATTCCTGTCGCATGCGCGGGCGATTCGCGCGGAGCGGGCGCTGGCGGCGAAGGAGGGGCGGAAGCCGAGGCTGATCGATCTCCTGAATTCCTGGGGTGGGGTGACGGTGGCGTATCGCCGGCGGCTGATCGATGCGCCGAGTTATACGCTGAATCATGAGGAAGTGACCAAGGCGCTGGAGGAGGGGATTCGCTTTGCGGAGTGCCTCGTGCCCGAGGAAGTGGAACTGGATGGGCATGGCGCGGCGAAGTCGCTCAAGTGCGCGCATCAGCGGTTTGATGACAAGGGTGTACCGTCGACGGCGGAGATGGTGACGCTGCCGGCGCGCACGATCCTGGTGGCGGCGGGAACGCAGCCAAATACGGTGCTGGCACGCGAGGATGAGCACAATGTGAAAGTGGATGGACGCTATTTCCAGGCGCTCGATGAGGAGGGGAATCCGGTGAAGCCGGAGAAAGTATCGAAGCCGGAGGCGGTGCGGGTGTTGATGTCGCTGCGGCCGGATGGGAAGGCGATTTCGTTCTTCGGGGATTTGCATCCATCGTTTGCGGGGAACGTGGTGAAGGCAATGGGGGGGGCGAAGCAGGGGTATCCGGTGGTGTCGCGCGTGCTGGCCAGGACCGCGAGCAGCGGGCCGACGCCGGAAGAAATGGTGAAGAAGCTGGATGATGAGCTACGGCCCGTCGTCCATGAAGTGATTCGGTTGACGCCGAACATTGTCGAGGTGGTGGTGCGGGCGCCGATCGCGGCGCGGGCGTTCCAGCCGGGGCAGTTCTATCGGCTACAGAATTTCGAGACGCAGTCGCAGCGGTTGGGGGACACGGTTCTCGCGATGGAAGCGCTGGCGTTGACCGGGGCGAGCGTGGATCGGGAGAAGGGGCATCTGTCGACGATTGTGCTGGAGATGGGCGGGTCATCGGATTTGTGCGCGCTCTTGAAGCCGGGCGAGCCCGTCGTGCTCATGGGGCCAACCGGCACGCCGACCGAGACGCCGACGGCGGAGACGGTCCTGCTCATCGGCGGCGGTCTGGGGAATGCAGTGCTCTTCTCCATCGGGCAGAAGTTGCGGGCCTCAGGCTCGCGCGTGATTTATTTTGCGGGCTACAAGAAGATGATCGACCGGTACAAGGTCGACGAGATTGAGGCGGCGGCGGATGTCATCACCTGGTGCTGCGATGAGGGCCCGGGCTTTACGCCGGGACGCGTGCAGGACAAGGCGTTTGTCGGGAACATCGTCGAGGCGATGGCGGCTTATGGGCGCGGCGATCTTGGCGAGGTGACGATTCCGCTCTCGTCCGCGGACCGGCTCATTGTGATCGGCTCCGACGGAATGATGCACGGCGTGCAGAAGGCGCGGCACACCGTGCTGAAGGAATTCCTGAAGCCCGACCACCATGCGATCGGGTCGATCAACTCGCCGATGCAGTGCATGATGAAGGAAATTTGTGCGCAGTGTTTGCAGACGCATCGCGATCCGGTGACGGGGAAGGAGACGGTTGTCTTCTCCTGCTTCAACCAGGATCAGCCCCTGGATCATGTGCGGTTTGATAACCTGCGGACGCGGTTGTCGCAGAACGGCGTGCAGGAGAAGCTGACGAAGATGTGGATCGACCGGTGCCTGAAGAAGGTGAAGGTGCGCGGGAGCGGCGGGTGCGGGGCGTGCGGAGATGCGCCGGCGGGTGGCGCGGTGGTGGCCGGGCCGGGGTTGCAGCGGGGGAGCTAACCACGGACAGACACAGACATACACATATCTTTTTTTGAGACGCCGAGGGATTTGAATCCCTCGGCGTTCCTGTTGGGGGGCAGGGTTTTAGTGTGACGGCAGCGGGGGTGGAGAAGTCAGTTCGCCCGGCGTCGTCGACTCGGGGGAGTCGCGGTTCGGGGGCGACGAGATTGCGCGGTGACCGGCGATGCCAAGGAATAGAAGCATGGCGAGGGCGGGGAAGAGGTGGCTCCCGAGGGAGTTGGCGAAGAGGGGGCCGGCCCTTCCGAAGAGCAAGCCAATGTCTGTGGTGAGCGGGAAGGTGAAGGCCGCGAGAATGAGGATAGCGAGGGCGGCGGCGTGCTGAAGCCGGGTGGAAGCTGGATTGCCGACGAACATTCCGACGGCGACGAGTGGCAAGATGATCGTGACGAAGTGGTGGATCCAGGAGCGCTCGGAAGCGAGGAGCATGAACACGGCGATGGCACCGATGGAGCGAAGGAAGAATGGAGTTCGAAAGGTGCGGAGGGGCCGGTGCAGCCAGATCAGGCCAATGATGCCGATGGTTGCGAGCATGGCGCGCGCCAGGAGGGCGGCAGCGGGGGGGGAGAGGGCAATGATGTTGAAGTAATGAGGGATTCTGACGCCATCGGGGGCGACGGTGGAGAATGCGGGCCTACTGGTGCAGAAGCGGAAAATGGAACTGGGGAGGGACTGATTGTCGATATAGACGACTGCGCCGTGCTGCAGGTAGGGGAGGAACATGATGTTGGTCCACTGGTGAAGCCAGGTGAGATTCTGGTCCCATCCGAAGAGGATCGCCGGGACGAGGAGAAGCCACAGGAGGAGGCCGAACAAGGCGGCCAGGAGGGCGGTCCAGCGCCGTTGAACGACGAGGTAGGGGAGGAAGACCAGCGGGGTGACTTTGACGCTGATTGCGAGTGCAAGAAGGAGCCCCGCGACAAGATCATTGCGGCGGGTGGACGATTGCAGGAGCGCGAGAGAGGCGACCAGCGGCAGCAGCATGAGAAAGTTGATCTGGGCACTGCAAAGATCTGAAATAATCGGCCAAAGCCAGATAAAAAGTACGAGCGCCAACACCGCGGGGCGCAGGTATCCGCCGGACTCTCGCAAAATTCTCAGAACGATAAGAAGGGTTGTCCATATCAAGAGGAATTTCAGAAGGGCGCACGCCATCTGCGCGTTTGCCGGCGAGATGAGAGTGAAAGGGGCGAGCATGGCTAAGGCGATGGGAGGATTGGGGAAGTCGTCGTTGAGATAGTCGGCGTGGTGATGGATGAACAACGGGACGAGAGTCATCCAGCGATCGAAATCGTTGACGGTGCGGGAGGAGTTGGCGGCGTCGCGGCGGATCAGGCGGTGGCGATCGCTGATGCCGATGGAGGCGGCCGCGATGAGAAAAACAAAAAATGCGCCCCAAAGGATCATGCGTTGCGGAGCGGGGTTCCGGGAAGGGATCATTGAGGAAAGGTTAACGCAAAGCGGGAGACGATGATACCGGCGGTGGGGGCTGTCGCAGAATGGGGTGCAGGAGAAGCTGACGAAGATGTGGATTGACCGGTGCTTGAAGAAGGTGAAGGCGCGCGGGGGGCGTGAGCCGTGCGTGGGGGTGACGGTTGGGGGGGCAAAGGTGTAGGCGGCGGTGGGGGTATTCGGGATGAAGATGAAGAGTGCGCAATGCGTGGGTGCAATGAGGCGGCGAATGCTCATGAGGCATGCTTATGGCCCCGAGATTGGGCCATAAGCGCGGCACTCGGCACAGAGACGACGAAAATGGGGGTGTGGTGCTATTGGGGTTTGTAGTTCTCGATGTGTTCGATGTAGTCGAGGAGGGCGTGGAGGTCGGGGAGCGCGTCGGGGAGGGGGTGGTGGGCGCGGAGTTTTTCGTTGGCCGCGGCGGCGTGGGTGGAGATGGGTTCGAAGCCGTACGATTTGCCGGAGCCTTTGAGCTGGTGGCAGATGCGCTGGAGGGAGATGCGGTCGTTCTGCTGCATGGCGTGGCGGAGGTCGGCGACCTGACGGAAGAGGCGGGCGACAAATTCGGCGATGAGCGGCTGCATCATCGGGTCGTCGGCATAAATGCTGCGGTGCACCGGCGCAGTGGACATGGGTTGAAGACCTCACGGGAGAATGCTTGTTAAAACGGGCGGAAAGAAATGGACCGTCACGCCCGCGAGATTCTAGGGGATCGCGGGGAAAAGGCGAATGGTTTTTTGACAAATGGGTGTATGTACCATTCCGCGAGCCGACGGAATATCGGGTGACTTCCCGCACACAGCCCGCACCGTCGCAGACCCCCTGTTTTTGGCTAAAGACCGAGGTGGTGGTGGCAGATTTTCTGCCAGTTCTGAGCGCGTTCGGCTGAGACCTGGCGGGCCGTGAGGAAGCCGTCGAAGGAGAGGTAGATGCAGGAGAGGCCGGTGGGGTCTTTCTGGCAGTTTTCGCACGTCGAGTGGCGGAGGTAGTAGAGGAAGCGGGTCATAATCTTCCAGGCGTCGGGGTTGGCGGCACCCACCGCCCCATCCGCGGCAGCGAGGAGGGCGGAGGGGTCGGTGTCGTCGTCGGGGATTTCGGCAAGGCGCTCGAGCTGCTCCTCGATGTGGAAACGCATGGATTCGCGCGCGGCGGCGGAACTCAGGAGCCGGCGCCATTGGCGCGGCGAGAGGGGGCGGCTGTCGAGGAGCTTGCGGCCCATTTCGAAATCGCGGCAGGTGGACTGCGAGAGAAGCATGGAGAGCTTGTCGGCGTCGCTGTCGTCGAACGTGAGGTTGTCCTCCACGCCGATGAGAGCGATGAGTTGTCTGGCGGTGCGGGATTGCGGGTTGGGCGCCTTGTAGGCGGGGAACGTGATGGGTTGCTTGCAGCCGGGGCAGACGCCGCGCTTGCCGGCCCATTGGACATTGGCTTTCAGGACCTTCTGGCAATGGGGACAGGTGAAGCGGAAGAGGTCGGCGGTAGGGGAGGGATCCGGCATGGAAGTCTCTGGACGCAAAACATCTGATTACTTGGTTTATCGAACGAAGACCTGGGTTTTGTGCAGTCGTGCGCCCTTGCGGGTGGGGGCCAAGTGCGGGGAGGGCAACGAGATGCCGTCGGTGTTCGATGCTTGTAGATTAGCGTGTGGCGGCGGGAGGGACAATGGTGGGCGGCTTCGGATGTGGATTCGGAGAAGATTCGCGGAGAATGCGAAGCGTTTCATTCCCGGAGAGGAAGTGGACCCAAGTGTCGGCTTCGGGGGAGTCGAGCGCGAGCAGGGTGAACTGGACGTGCGCGGGGAGGAGGTCGCGGTGGGGGTCCTGGGCGCCGAGGGAGATGACCACGAATTCGGCGCGGCCGACGAGGCGGTTGGGGAAGGGGAACGCGGAGGCGTCGGAGATTCTCTGCGGGTCGAGGGAGGCGAGGCGGTGGAGGAGCGTGGCGCGGGCGTCGCGACCCATCTGGGGGATGGGCGGCGATTCCTCGCCTGAACCGGCGATGGTGAGGGCGACTGCGAAGTTTTCGATGAAGGCGTAGCAGAGGAGCGTGGCGGCGAGCTCGATGGCGCGTTCGATTTTGCCGCCGGCGGGGAAGGGGGAGGAGGCGTCTGCAGGGAGGATGAGGGCCTGGGGATCTTCGCGCCAGTGGCGGAGATCGAGGACGACGATCATCTGGGGCGGGGCGTTACAGGCCATTTCGCGGATCGTGAGCTGGCCCGTGCGGGCGGTGGATCGCCAGTGGATGGACCGGATATTGTCGCCGGCGCGATATTCGCGGAGTCCGTAGAACTCGTCGTTGCCGCGGCGGACGGAGGAGGTCATCGTCCCGGATTCGGTGGACTCCCGGCAACGGAGCGCGAGGTGGCGGTTGAGGGCGCCGATGCGCGGGTAGACGACAAGCGACTCGGGGCGGCGGAGCAGGAGGGTGCGGTTGACGAAGCCGAAGGGGAACGAGCAGGTGAGGCGGATGTCCAAGAGATGCAGGACGCCCCGTTGCTGGGCGACGAGGCGGGTCATGATGTTGGCTGATTTCCCGGGGCCGATGTGGAGGCAATAGCCCTCGGGAACTTCGGAGAGCGTGCGGTCGACGCGGGCTTCGGCGATGCGCACGGCGAAGCAGGGCCAGAAGCGTTTCTTGTTGCTGACCTGATATTGGATGATGGCGGGTTCGCCGGCAACGACGTGGTCGGTCATGATGCGGCGGACATCCATGCGGCGGAGGCTGACGCTGGAGAGGAATGCCGACGCGACGAAGGCGCCGGCCATGAGGCCGAACGTGATGTAGAGCAGGTTCGTGCCGGAGTTGAGGGCGGCGACCAGCACGAAGGCGGTGATGCCGATGTAGATCAGGCCGGGGAGAGTAATGGAGTGGCGGCGGAACATTCGTAGAAACTCAAAACGCAAAACTCAAAACACAAAACTCAAAACCTTTGTTCGGGCGTGGTTGAGGGAGGCGGACGGTCCGATTGTGCGAAGGGGTCATACGCGGAAGGACGCAGTTCCGTTGCTCAGACGTTCGCCTGCGAGGGTTTTGTGTTTTGAGTTTTGTGTTTTGAGTTTTCAAATCGGGCTCGGAATCTTCTGCAGTACCTGTTCAAGAACTCGGGTGGCGGTGAGGAGGTCTCCGCTGGCCATGTGGTTTTTCGTGATGACCCGGTGGGCACAGACGGGGATGACCATGGATTTGATGTCGTCGGGGGCGAGGTAGTCGCGGCCTTCGATGAGGGCGAGGGCCTGGGCGCTCTGCATGAGGGCCAGCGAGCCGCGGGGGGAGATGCCGATGTGGAGTTGTTCGGCCGTGCGGGTGGCTTCGACGATGTCGAGCATGTAGTCCATGAGGGCGGGGTCGATTTTGACCTGGGCGGCCTGCCCCTGGAGCGCGGTGACGTCGTTCGTGGAGAGGACGGGGTCGAGCTGGTCGAGTTTGAAGCGGCTGGGCTGCTGGCGCAGGATTTCTTTTTCTCGCTCGCGCTCCGGATAGCCGAGGGTGACTCGGAGCAGGAACCGGTCGAGCTGGTTTTCGGGGAGGAGGTAGGTGCCTTCGAATTCGAAGGGGTTTTGCGTGGCCACGACCATGAAGGGGGCGGGGAGCGGGCGGGTGACGCCGTCGACGGTGACGGAGTAGTCGTTCATCGCTTCGAGGAGGGCGGATTGCGTGCGCGGGGTGGTGCGGTTGATTTCATCGGCAAGAAGGATGTTGGCGAAGATCGGGCCGGATTTGAATTCGAAGGCCTTGGTTTCCTGGCTGTAGACCGAGACGCCGAGGATGTCGGAGGGGAGCATGTCGGGTGTGAGTTGAATACGGCTGAAGTCGCAGTTGATGGAGCGCGCGAGCGCGCGGGCGAGGACGGTCTTGCCGACGCCGGGGACATCCTCGATGAGCACGTGTCCGCGGGCGACGAGGCCGACGAGCACATGCGTGATCGCCTGCTTTTGGCCGAAGAAGACCGATTCCATGTTGGCGCGTAGACGGGCGAGGGGTTGCATGTGGGGGAGTTCCTCCATCCAGAGACTGGGGGAAGTATAGCGGGTGCGCGGGCGGGGGGTTAGGGAGCGTGCAATGTCAAACGCGAATAGCCGCCTGCGCGGAGTGAACTCTGATTTGTCGAACGGCTGGCGGGCCGGCGCTCACGCTGCGGGTTCTATTTATTCGCGTACTGGATGCCTCGAATGCCCCGGTAAACAGTGATTTCGTACCACAGCAGCCCGCCGATGTGGGCGATGGAGACGGAGGCGGCGAGGATGATCTGCTCCATGCGCCAGGAGATGTGCCAGTGCGCGGTGAGGCGGTGCGCGATCCAGAGTTCGGTGCCCATGAGTTGTGCGCCGCCGAGGAAAACCCACGGGATCATGAGGATCGAGGCGTAGGCCGTGACTTTGGCCGAGGTGGAGAGGAAGACGCCCTCCTGTCCGCCGGGGCCGCCGAAGTTGGGACTCTCCTTGGCTTTCATCCGGGAGAAGGTGGCGATGCCGGCGGTTTCGATGCCGACCATCATGAGCGCGAGGAGCGCCCAGACAAAACCCGCGAGGAGTGAGCTGAACAGGAGATTCCAGGACCAGTCGATGCGATCGCCGGCGGGGAGGCAGAGGAGGTTGTAGGCGGGAAGGATGAGGGTGGCGCAAATGCCGACGGTAACGATGGAGCCCATCAGCCAGCGCTGGGCGGCGCGCTGGCCGGTGAGCGTGGGCATGGCGAAGAAGAGATTGCGGGGTTCCCTGACGATTCTCACAAGCTGATCGCGGATGACCCGGACGTTGGCGATGGTGGGGCGGGATTCCCACGGCGTTGGGGGGCGGGTTTCAGGTGCGATGGATTCCGCGATGGATTTGCCGCACTCGGGACAACGCTTTTCGATGGCAGTGCCGCGAAGGTTGTAGCCGCAGAGTTCGCACCAGGGGTCGTGCGGCTGCGGTCTGTCGGCGGGGGAGCGATAGTCCGTGCGCACGGCGACGATGAGGGAGGCGAGCGTCCAGAGCGAAAGGATGAGAAACACGGCCGCGAGGGGGGCGAGCACGTTCTCGAGTCCGGGGGCGTAGCGGTGCGCGATGAAGTAGATATAGAGCGCGGAAAGCAGCGGGCCCCAGATGTGCACCCATCCGGTTGAGAGCATCACGGCGCGGATGACGTGCATGACGCAGGCGCGGTTCCGGCCCGGCCGCGCGGCGAAGGGCAGCAGCATGAAAAAGAGCATGCCCAGCGCGGTGACGGTCATCAAAAGAACGGTGATGCTCATGGAAATGTAGGCGAAGTGCGGCATCTCGAAGAACAGTTTCAGCAATTCGCGGAACTGCGGCGGGGGGGTCGTGTAAATCGAGAGGAACGCGGCGACAGGGTCGGCGACGTATTTGCCCTGCAGGTATCCGCCGGGACCCCGGAGCACCATTTCATCCCACGCCACGACGCTGCCGGTGAACAGGGCAAGCCAGAGCGGCGCAAGGGCGAGGTTCAAGAGGCCGATGAACAGCGCGCGGAGGGGGGAGATCTTGAGCCAGAGCTGGCGCGTGCGAAGGGGGTAAAAATAAATCAGGAACGAGGCTGCCCACGCCTGGAAAAAATTCGGACCACGAGCAAGCGGGCGTGCCATGCCCTGCTGAAAATCAGAAACCGATTCGTCGAGCGTGGATGCGGTCATAAGCACTCCGATCCATTCTAGGCGGGATGCGGGCCTTCTTCTTTTACGAGCGGGCGGCCGGGAAGTTCAGGGGGATGCCGATGCGGTTGCCAACATTATTTCCCGGTGTATTTCTTCACGAGCATCTGAATCGCCGGCTGCTGGGGGTTGATCTTTAGCGAGCGGTCCCAGTAGGCGAGGGCCTCGCGGGCGGAATCGAGATCCGGCGGGGCGCTCATCTGGGAAGTCGTCATGGCGACGACGCCGAGACCATTGAGCGCGGGATAATACTGCGGGTTCTGATGGATGGAATCGTCAAACGCTTCGTGCGACTTGGGGAGATTTCGCAGCTTGTAATAGGCCAGCCCGAGGCGTTCGGAAATGGCGGCCGAGGGGGCGAGATCTCGCGCCGTCTCGAGCACGTTCTTCGCCTGTTCGTACTTTTCGGCCTTGATGTATTCCTGCCCGAGGTTGAGATAGACCTCCGGCTGGCGGCTGTTGAGCTCGATGGAATGTTTCAGGGCATCGATAGCCGCCTCGTTCTTTCCGAGCTGCGCGTAGAGGATCCCCAGGTTGGCGTAGGACGTGGCGGCGCTGGGGGTTTGCTCCGACCCCTGCACGGCTCGCTGCGCGTAGGGGAGGCCACGCAGGGGTTCGCCCATTTCGGTGTAGGTCATCGCGAGGTTCATGTTCGCTTCGGGATCCAGCGGCCGGATTTCGACAGCCTTCTGGTACGCGATGACCGCCTCCGCAAAACGCTGCAGATACTGATACATCAGGCCCAGCTCGTAGTGCGCGTTGAAATTGAACGGTTCCAGCTTCGCGGCCTGCTTGTAGTCGCTGGCGGCCTTCGCGTAGTCCCCCTTCTCCTTGTAGAGCGACCCCCGGGCCTCGTAGGCAAGACTCATCTGCGGGTTCTTCTCGATCGCCTTCGAGAGCGAGGCCATCGCGGCATCATAGTTCCCCCGCTCCGCTTCGAGCTGCCCTTCCAGGTAAAGATCGGTCGTGGACTTGGGCTTTGGCCACAGACCGCATCCCGTCATGGAGGACACCCCACACGCCAGCATCAGCGCGAGAAAAACGTTCCACTTGCGCATCCGGTTTCGCTCCCAATCCAATAGAATGGGGTAAGGCTATAACTTTCGTGTCCAAATGAAAAGCGATCCGCATTTCAGAAATGCGGATCGCTTCGGAATTCATGGTCAATCGCAACTTGTACGAAGCGCGAGCGGACGAGGCATTAACGATACGGGATCGGCCTGTCCGACAGCCAGCTCGGACGATCCAGGAGGAGCAGGCGTTCGGTGTCGTCCGGAATCTCCTTGCCGTTCGTGTCGATCGCGCGGGCCACGCGGTTGCCGTTCTCTGCGGGGGTGTCCGTCAGTGTTTCGCAACCCGCCAGCGGCAGCAGCGAAAGGGAGAGCGCCATCACATAAAGAATCGACTTCATTTGGACCTCCGCGAAGTGCATCGGTAGGGGGATACCACGCCTGCCCTACATAATAGATATAGGTATCCGGTTTAAATCTTCGTGTCAATGGATGAGTGCAGGAGAGAAGCCAGAAATCACAGGTGACAAGTGAGGAGGTGGGGGCGGGTTTGGGAGAGGTGGAGGATGAGCTCGCCGAAGAAGGTGTTGGCCCAGGCGAACCAGTCGCGCGTATACCGCTGGGGATTGTCAACCCGGAACGCTTCATGGATGAATCCCGTGCCGGCGTGAGTCTGCTTGAGCCTGCGCAGGCACGTGCGGATTTCGTCATCATCGGTAGACGTGATCGCCTGCGTGATGATCCCGAGCGGCCATACCCACGATTGGCCGATGTGCGGGCCGCTGAGGGCGCCCTCGGGGCAGCCGGGTCCTTTCGCGAAGTACGGGTTGTCGCCGGAGAGGCAGAACCGGCGCGTGTTCTGGTAGGGGACGTCGGTGGTGCCGCAGAAGCCGAGGTAGGGGAGCGAGAGGAGGTTGGGGAGGTTCGCGTCGTCCATGAGGTGATAGGAGGAATAGCCGTCGATTTCGTAGGCGAACACTTTTCCGTGGGCAGGGTGCTGGACGAGGGCGTGCTGGTGAATGGCTGAGGAAATTTCGGCGGCCACTTTGACGGCGGCGTTCGCGAGTTGGGGGCCGAGCTCGAGTTTCTCCAGCATCAGGCCGGTCTTCAGAAGGTTCACGGCGGCCATCGCGTTCGCAGGGACCAGGTACTGGAAAATCGCGGCGTCATCAGACGGCCGGAACGGCGATCGCGACATTCCCGTCCGACGGAACGGATTGCCCATGCCTTCCAGCGCCAGCGTTTCCGTCGTACTCTGCGTGGTGCGCTGGAACGAGTAGTGCAGCGGATACGGTTGCTCGGAGGAGCCGAGCTGTTCGTGGCGGATCGTTTCGAGAATGACGCCCAGCGCCCGAAGGAAATGTTCGTCAAACGGGGCGGCATCCTGCGTCGCCTCGTAATAACCCGCCGCAAGTCGCAGCACCGCCGCCAGCGAATCGAGCTCGTATTTCCGCTCGTGCACCCCAGGTTTCATCGTCGTATGATCCGACTTCCACGGCGATGTCTTCTCCGTTGTTCGATAAAACCCGTTCGCATACGGATCGATCAGCACGCACGCCGCCTGCCGCCGGATCAATCCGCGCAGCAGCTCGCGCAGTTTCCCGCACTCCTTCGCATACGGCAGATACGGCCACACCTGATTCGTCGAATCCCGCAGCCACATCGCATCAATATCGCCCGTGATCACAAACGTATCCGGCTTCCCCGAGCCATCGTCCGCCGTGAACGTGATCGTCGTGTCCAGCGTGTTCGGAAAGCAGTTCCCGAAGAGCCATGCGAGTTCCGGATCGGCAATCTTCGCCGACGTCTCCTCAATCACACGCTCAATCACCGGCGAAACAAAACACCGCTCCCCAACCCCCGGCCGCCTCGACTCAAACCCCATCGCCACATGCACCCCGTTTCTTCATTCACTCATTCGTCATTTGGATTTGATCCGTCATTCGTGCTTCGTCAATTCGTCATTGACTCCCCACGCCGTGCACACGCATCCGCATCGTGTAGATTCCCGTCGACGCGGTGATGAACAGCACATCGCGATCCGCTCCGCCGAAGCAGATATTCCCCGTCCATTTCTCCGGCACATCGATATGCCCGATCTGCTCGCCGCCCGCTGAAAAAATCGTCACGCCCTTCCCGGTCAGATACACGTTCCCCTCCGAATCAATCGTCATCCCGTCCGACCCCATCGTGCAAAACAACTTCCTCTCCGCCAGCGTGCCGTCCGGTTGAATCGAATATGAATACGTTTTCTTGTCGCCGATATCGCTCACGTACAGCGTCTTGCCGTCCGGCGTCCCGATGATCCCGTTGGGCCTCTTCAAATCCCTCGCCACCGGCTTCACCGTCTTCCCGTCCGCCGACACCCAATAGACATACTCCCCCGGCTGCTCCATCCCCCCACGCTTCCAGTAATCCCGCTTGTACAACGGATCGGTGATATACATCGCCTGCCCAGCGCCGGGCGCAAGTTCAGGCATCAACCACACATCGTTCGGCCCGTTCAGCAACTTCCCCCAAAAATCCTTCACCAGCACCCTGTGCGACCCATCCGGCGCAATCGACCACAACTGATTCATTTCATCCGCACACGCAATCAAATTATCGTGCGCATCAAAGCACAACCCGTTCGACCGCCCGCACGGCTTCAAAAACACCGACAACTTCCCCGCCGCGTCGAACTTGTAAATCACATCGTTCGGCTGATCCGTAAAAAACACATTCCCCTTCGAATCGCACGCCGGCCCCTCCGTAAACGAAAACGTCCCCTCCCGCTTCTCCAGCGCCGCCCCAGGCGCCGCCACAGCCGCCGCGCCGTCTCCTCCGCCCCGCCCCGGCTCCGTCGTCGCCCCGACCCCAATCCGCACACAGGCAAAAGCCGTCGCCGCCAAAACCCACAGCTTAACCATTCGTTATCTCCCGCAAGTACCGTTTCAAAGGCTCAATTCAAATCTCGAATTCATCCGTTGGGCCTCTGCGCCTCACTGTCGAAGGACCTCTTCGTCGTCCTTCGTGCTCCTTGTGCCTTTGTGTTTAACGTCCTTCGCTCGTTCCCGGCGCGCCGCTCGCCCCCACCATCTTCGCCGGGTCCAGCAGTTCACTCAACCCCTTCTCCACCAGCTCCCCCTGCAAATCCCTCTCGATCCGCACCGCACTACCTGTGTCGCCCATGCCAACCTCCTCAGAAAATACCTACACCCCAGTATAGAAATGCTCCCACCGCCCCGCCGCATTTTATCGGTCACCACCCGATCGGAATTATTCCCCTTAAAGCCCTCCATTCTTTTGTTCGAATTCATGATTACTCCAGGTATTGCCCCTTCTTGTGTGGGAGCCCACGGATGTCCGCATCAACCGCGCCCGCATCCGCTTCGGAAAAGCCAGGCGCTGCGCCACCCGCCAGCATGAACAGCGCCCGACCCTCCGCCGCGCGCGCCGGATACCTCCCCATCCCGCTCGATCGCCTCCTCATCGACGCCCTCTCCGGCATCCCCATCTACCTTCACACCGGCGCCGGCTCCTCCGCCAGCGCCGCCGCCCCGCGATTCACACTCTACTCCTCCGAAACCGCACGCTTCTCCGAATCCCACCGCGCCCGCCTCCACAGCGTCGGCGTCAAATTCGTCTACATCCCCGTCTCCCATCACTCCAGATTCCAAACCCAGGTCGAAGAGCACCTCATCTCCGTCGCCACCGATCCCGCCGTCGCCCTCAATACCAAGGCCGCACTCGTTTACGAAACCAGCATGGAGCTCATCAACGAAGTCCTCTCCGAGCAGGACATCGCCAAAAACCTCCCGCGCCTCGGAAAAGTCTCCCACGCCATTTCCACCCTCGTCATGAAGGAAGGCGCCGCCTTCTCCCATCTCTTCGCCACCGCCCAGCACGATTTCTACACCGCCACCCACATGGTCAACGTCGGCACCTGGATGACCACCCTCGCCTTCCACATGGGCATCGAAGACCCCGCTCTCCTCAACGCCGCCTGCACCGCCGGTATGGTCCACGACGTCGGCAAATTGTACGTCCCCGAAACAGTCCTCAACAAAACCAGCCGCCTCTCTGATGACGACTGGGACATGCTCCGCGATCACCCCACCCTCGGCCATGATTACCTCGTCAAACAGGGCGTCACCGATGAAATCGCACTCCGCGTCTGCCTCGAACATCACGAACGCATCGACGGCACCGGTTATCCCCACCGCATTCCCGGCGAACAGATGCACCACATGTCCCGCATCTGTGCCGTCGTCGATTCCTTCGACGCCATGACCGCCTGCCGCCCCTTCCGCAACAAGCCCAAGTCCATCGCCGAAGCGGTCAAAATTCTCCGCGAAGAGACCCCCAGCAAATACGATAAATCCATCGTCGACGCCTGGATCAGTCTCCTCAACCGCGCCTCGCACGAAGGCTCCATCTCCGAGCCGGTCGTCATCGACCCCAACCGCCTCGGCCGCCGCCGCCACACCCGTTTCGCCATCGACACACCCGTCCGCATCTGCACCATGCACCTCGCCGAAAACGGCTGGCAGCAGGACAACTGCATCGACGGCCGCGCCTCCAACATCTCCGAGGGCGGCCTCCATGTCGTCACCCACGACGCCATCCCGGTCAGCGCCTGCGTCCGCATCATGCTCAACGGCTCCGGCACGCTCCAACGCCGTGTCATGGAAGGCAAAATCGTCCGCTGTCGCCCCTGCCAGAACGGTACCCATGAACTCGGCATCCAGTTCTGCACCTTCGGCGCCGAAGAACAAGCCGCCCATTCCCTCACCCAAGGGAACCCGTAGCGTCAGCGCCGGCCAACCTCGCTCTCGCAAACTCGGATCTCTCCCCGCACCGGCAGCCAACCAACCTCCACTCCAATTGCCCGAAAAGTCTTCGTGCACCTTCGCGTCTTCGTGACTTCGTGCTTTCGTCGTCCGTGTGTCTCCAGCGTTTGCCTCCCACCCCCGAATCGCGTACCCTGCGACCCTTGCTAAATCTCTCTTCCCACAGCAGGAGTCCCCACATGCCCCGCATCGCAATCGCGCAGCTCCGCGACGGTGACCTCGTCGAACAACACTTCGTCCTCGCCTCCAAACAAATGGGCCAGACCAACTCCAACAAGCTCTTCATCAAGGCCGAATGCACCGACGCCACCGGAAACGTCCACGTCCGCATGTGGAACGCCTCCCGCGATGGCTACGACCGACTCCCCAACACCGGCTTCGTCCTCGTCCGCGGCCGCGTCGAAACCTACCAGGGCCACCTCCAGCTCATCGCCGACGCCATCTCCCCCATCGAAGACCCCACCAAGCTCGACCTCTCCGAACTCATCAAGCACACCCGCAAAAACGTCCCCGAAATGTACAACCGCACCAAGGACATCCTCACCCAGATCAAGGACAAGCAGCTCCAGGCCATCGTCTCCGAATTCCTCAACGACGCCGACATCATGAAAAAATTCATCATCGCCCCCGCCGCCATGGGTATGCACCACGCCTGGATCGGCGGCCTCCTCGAGCACACCGTCTCCCTCCTCGAACTCGCTCTCCTCGTCTGCCCCCGCTACCCCGACATCGACCAGGACCTCGTCCTCGCCGGCCTCTTCCTCCACGACATCGCCAAGACCGTCGAACTCTCCTACACCGCCGGCTTCGACTACACCGACACCGGCCGCCTCATCGGCCACGTCGTCCAGGGCGCCATGTGGGTCGATCAAAAAGCCCAGCTCGCCTCCAAAAAACTCGGCGAACCCATCCGCAAAGACCTCCTCATGGTTCTCGAGCACATCCTCCTCTCCCACCACGGCGAACCCGAATTCGGCGCCGCCGTCGTCCCCAAAACCCCCGAAGCCATCCTCGTCAATCTCCTCGACAACCTCGACGCCAAAACCCAAATGGCCATCGACGCCGTCGCCGCCCCCGCCGAAGACAACACCTGGACCGAATACCAGAAAGCCTTCAACACCAAGCTCTACCGCCCCAGCATCACCATCCGCGACTGAAGGAATTGAGTCATTAAATCATCGGGTCATTGATCCATTGATGTTGTGCCAGCGCCAATGACTCAATGCCCTGATGACTCAATGGTTCAATCCATTCACTTATTCGCTGACTCACTTATTCGCTGACTCCCCTCACTTCCCCTGCGTCGCCGCCGGCATCGTCCCCGCACTCTCCTTCACCAGCTCCAGCGACCTCTGCCAGAACGCCTGAAATGCCTCGCTCGCTGATGCAAACTTCCCCGCCTCAATCTCCGACGTCATCTCGTCCGTCAGCGGCGCCATCTTCCCCGCCAGCGACACGCTCTTCTCCGTCTGCTCCTTCGGCGTCTCATTCAGCTTGAACAACGACCCCGCATCCAGTTTCCACTGATCCCCCACCTTCTTCACCACAATCGTTCCGCCCGGCTGATGCGTCGCCTCGTCGGCCGCGATCTCGATGATCGCCGATCCCCCCACCATCTTCGCCGGCGCATCCTCCACCGCCTTCAGCCGCGCCTCCATCTGCTTCGCGTTCACCCCGAAAAATTGCTCCGCCTGATCCCCAAACTTCTTCTCCGCCGCCTTCTGCAGCTTGTTCGTCGCCAGGATCAGCTTCAAATACGCATCCACCGCCGGCGCCTGCTCCGGCGACACCACAATCGCCTCCCGAATCGCCTTCTCATCCGTCGACTGCACCGCACTCAAAAACGACGCAATCGTCTTCTTCGGTTCCGAATAATCCCCCGCCGCCCCCCCCGGCAAAACCTCCCCCTTCCCCGTCGCCGCCACGCTCTGCCCCATCGCCCCAACCCCACCCGCCACCACCACCATCAACGCCGCACCCCACGAAACCCGCTTCACCATCGCCATAAAAATCCTCAATTGAAACGCTCGCAAGCCCCGAATGCTACGCCCCCGCATCCCCCAACGCAACGCACGCGCAAAACCCTGAACTCCGTCTTCGTATGACCAGCCGCCAAATTCTTGCTGCCCTGTGACGAACCCCCCTCCTCCGCCTCTGTGCGTCCTCTTGCGTCTCTCTGACTCCCGCCCGTTTCGTCATTCGTCATTTCCCTTCGGGGTCCTTCGTGCTCTTCGTGCCCTTCGTGTTTAACGTCGTCGGTAGGGGGGGAGCAAATCACATCTCCAACTCACACACCACCGGATAATGATCCGACGCAAACCGCGCCATCTCCGGCTTAAACACCACGCTGCTCTTCACCCGCGGCCCCAACTCCGCACTCACAAACACATAATCCACCCGCGCCCCCGGATGCGACGTCGTAAAACTCGTCCCAAACTCCCCCGGCGAAAAATGCAGCCCATGCGTATCCACATACCCCCGCTCCAGCACCGCCCTCACCACATCCCGCGGCACCTCCCACCCCTGCTTGCTGATCCGCTCCTTCGTCGACTCCCGCAACTTCGCCATATCAATGATCTGCTGCGGATGATACGCATTAAAATCCCCCGCCATCACATGCCCACGACCCCGAAACAACTCCCCAATCGCAAACAACCCCGGCAACTCCCCCATCCGCACCGCCTCATCCCCCACCGTCTCCCGCGCATGCAAATGCACCCCCACAATCGGCAACCTTCTGACTTCCGACTCCAGACTTCCGACTTCCACAATCACATGACACGCCCCCTTCGTAAACCGCCCATCCAGCGCCGCATGATTCACCCCCTCCACAATCTTCAACCGCGACAACACCCCCACCGCTCCCTCCGGATTCCGCGGATTCTCCGCCCGAAACCGATCCATCCCCACCCGATCCGCCAGCCTGTGAAACAACCCCTCATCCCACGCCTCCGCCACCATCACCACATCCGCATCCGCCAGCCGAATCACCTCCGCCAACGGATCAATCCGTCCCTCGCCCCCCTCCAGAATGTTGTACGCCATAATCTTCATCCCCAAAAAATACGCCCTCCCCCCCATTCCCGCAACGCACAGTGGCATCAGCACCGTGACATCAGCACCGTGGCATGGGCATCCTGCCCATGACGGCCCGCAGGCCGTTCAGAAGTCGCCCCCCGGAGCACCGCATGGCAATGCGGTGGTCGACCCTCCCAAACGCAAAAGCCCCGCAAAATCCGCAACCCTCCCCCCCCCCCAAGCCCAGGGATTGCAATCCCTGCGGCCCCCCCGAACTCCCCCGCATCCCCTTCGCGCCCCCCCCGGAGCACCGCATGGCAATGCGGTGGTCGCCCCTCCCAAACGCAAAAG
>DATKPA010000078.1:0-57104 GCA_035524355.1 Phycisphaerae bacterium
TCCTCGTTTAAGAGAACACTTGTTTTTCAGCGGGATTCGCGCGAAGCACCCGACACCGCGGACTTTACATTCCTATTACTGATTGCGCAAGTTCGCAGGCGCGAATGTGTCGCATGGAGCAGCGGCGATGCAATCGCCCTAGTACCCCTCCAGATCCCCGACGGATTAAAATCCTTAGCTGACGGCCCCGTTTTAAAAAACCGAACCTCCTTACTTCTTGCTACCGCCGTGCCACCCCACCCCCAATCCACTCCCGCACCACCCTCGCCACGATGACCCTCGGCTCCGTCGTCGCCCGCTTCGGCCTCTTCCTCCGCACCCTCGCTCGCGTCGCGCTCCGCTTGCTCCACGAGCATCCACGCCAATACGACGTGCGTCGAACGGCCGGCACATTAGTCCGTGCCAACGCCCACATTCAACACGAGCGACGAGACCCCTGAACCGAGGTACAACAATGAAAGCCATCGCCCCCCTCCGCATCACCCTCAAATCCAGCGACATGGCCACCACCCACCTCGCTGACATGCACGACGCCCCCCCTCCTCCGCCCCGCCCCCTGGCGCGGCAACCACGCCACATGAATCGCCACGCGCCTCGCCGTCGTCGAAGGCCGCCTCCGCCAAATGCTCCACGGCACCCCCAACCCCGTCCACCAGGGGGAGCCCCTCTTCGACTGGAGCAGCGAACCCCTCCTCCCCCTCCCCCCACCGCCATCGTTTGATCCATTCCGTCATTGCTCATTGAAATTTGATTCGTCATTCGTCATTCGTCATTTCCCAGATTTTCCCTTTGCCTTCCCATCAATGTTAGGTTAAAATTCGGTACCGCAATATCCGGGAGGAGGGAACCCATGACCACACATCTCACCACCCGTCGCCACACCCCACCCATCCTGAACCCCATTGCCACCCACTCCCCGCTAAACTCGCACCCCGCTGCCACTCTACCCCGAGCAGACTCGCAACCGGCTGCCACCCACTCGCCCACCACCCTCATTTCCCGCTCAAAATCCCCATACACGCAACCCGCTGCACCCATCAAACCAAAACCAAATCGCCCCTCCCTCTCGCCACCCCTCCAAGCCTTCCCCCATTCTGAATTCACTCATTCGCTGATTCTGAATTCCCCCACCCCCGCCCACCCCTCAGTCCTCAGCACGCAGTCCCCAGTCCTACCCCCAGTCCCTTCCCGCCACCCCTGGGTCGCACCAACCCGACAACTTGATAATCTTGCGGATTTCCCGCACCTCCCGCCGAAAAACCCCGATAATCCGCGAGCAAAACCCCACATCTCCCCCCCAAAAACCCCCCGCCCAAACCCACCCACCCTCCATTCTGAATTCACTGACTCGCTTATTCTGAATTCCCCGAATTCCCCCAAAGAATTGCCCCCCACCCCCTCATTCCTGTATACTTCCCGATCTTTGCCCCCCCGGCTCGCGGTGAATCCCATGGTGACGCCTGTCGCGTCGCTCGCCGCATCGGCCGAATACGGAGTGCCATCATGGCCGCGCATACGCGTCAGTACGAAGCCCTCTTCCTCCTCAACGCATCCTACGCCACCGGTTCCTGGGACGCCGCCAAAGGCGAAGTGGAGCACATCCTCCACCGCGCCAACGCGGAAATCCTCCACGTCCGCAAGTGGGATGAACGTCGCCTCGCCTACGAAATCGGCGGCCAGAAACGCGGCGTCTACGTCCTCGCCTTCTTCAAGTGCGAAGGCCCCAAGGTCGTCGGCATCGAACGCGACGTCCAGCTTTCCGAAAACATCCTCCGCTGCCTCGTCCTCAAGGGCGACCACCTCGCCCTCAAGGACATCGAAGCCATGCAGCCCCAGCAGCCCACCGCCGAAGAGCACGACACTCGCTCCTTCCGCCGCGCCGGCTTCGGCCCGGGTGGTGATCGCGGCCCGCGCGAAGGCGCCCGTGGCCCCGCTGCCCCCGTCGAAGAAGAAATCCCCGAAGAACTCATGGACAAGGCCTGATTCTGAAGAAGTCAGAAGTCAGGAGCGAGAAGTCAGAAGATTGATCGGCGCTTCGCATCGTTTACCGCGCCGATTTAGCTGTCAAAAGGAGCATCCATGGCGAACTTGAACAAAGTCCTCCTCATGGGCAACATCACCCGCGACCTCGAACTCAAGTACATGCCCAACCAGACCGCCGTCTGCGATATCGGCCTGGCCATCAACCGCACCTGGACCGGCCAGGATGGCGTGAAGAAAGAGGAAGTCACGTTCGTCGACTGCACCGCCTTCGGCAAACAGGCCGAAGTCCTCTCCAAGTACAAAAAGAAAGGCGACCCCCTCTTCGTCGAAGGCCGCCTGAAATTGGATCAGTGGGACGCCCAGGACGGCACCAAACGCTACAAGATGCGCGTCATCATCGAGAACTTCCAGTTCCTCAACCGCGGCCAGGGCGCTCCCGGCGCGGGTGGGGGCGGAAGTTACGGCGCTGAAGACGGCGGCGGCTACGGCGGCGAAGCGCCCGCTCCCCGCCAGCAACCTCGCCCCGCCGGCAACCAACCCTATCGCCAAGCCGGCCGCCCAGGCGCTGCCGCACCCGCACAACGCCCCGCTGCCGCCCCCAACTACGACGCCGGCGACGCCCCCGCACCCGAAGAAGCACCACCCCTCAGCGACGAAGATATTCCCTTTTAATTCTGAATTCTGAACTCTGAATTCTGAATTAATTTCTCCGCCCTCGACCGTGCGAATGCATCGCCAGGCACGCCAAGATTCAAAGCGATGCAGGACACCTCGAAGGCAAAAACCTCACGACGCGTGCCTGAAAGGAACCCCATGAAAGTCCTCCTCACCCAGACCATCGAACGCACCGGAATCGTCGGCGAAGTGATCGACGTCTCCGACGGCTTCGCCCGCAACTACCTCCTCCCCAAGGGCCTCGCGATCCAGCCCACCGAAGGCAACATCAAACGCCTCGAAGCCGCCCGCAAGGAATACGAAGCCAGGCTCCAGGAAATTCGCGCCCAGAAGGAAAAGCTCGTCCAGACCCTCCAGGGCGTCGAAGTCACCCTTATCCGCAACGCCAACGACGAAGGCCACCTCTTCGGCTCCGTCAGCAAGCGCGACATCGCCGAGGAACTCGTCAAGCTCGGCCACGCGGTCGACGCCAACGACGTCAAGCTCGACGAACCGCTCCGCCGCATCGACACCTACACCGTCGCCGTGGCCCTCGCTTCCGACCTCCGCGCCGACGTCAAGGTCTGGATCGTCCGCGAGAAGAAGGAAGGCGAAGCTGCCGAAGCCCCGAAGGCCGAAGAAACGGTCGAAGAAACCAACGCCTGACCGTGGCACGGGCGTCCCGCCCGTGTTCAGCCGATTGGCCAATTCGCGAAAAACATGGGCAGGATGCCCATGCCACGATTTTCAAAGAGACGCCGCTCCCCCGGAGCGGCGTCTCCTATTTATGGGGGGAACCATCAGGCGGCCACCTCTACGCGAACGCGTTCCGTGGCGCCCCGTTTATGCGGGCTGATGACGATTCGAATGTCCTGCTCCAGCGCATTGACGATGCGGAAGAGCCGCTCGACCGAAAAATCCTTCAATCGACCCCGCAACAGCATCGAGATTTTTGGCTGGTCGAGACCGAGCTTATCCGCGACGTCCGCCTGGCTCATGTTCATCTTGCGAATCAAATCGGAGATAACCATCGCAAGCCGCGCCTTGATCAGCGCCTCTTCCGGATTCTTCACGCCAATATCGGCAAACACATTTCCGCTGCCTTCTTCCACATTCACTGAATCATTGCGCTTATTCCGTGCTTTTTTCATCTGCCTTGCTCCTCTGTTTGAAATCCGCTGCCGCCCGCGCCAGCCGCTCCGCAATCAGATTCATGTCCTCCTTCGGAGTCTTTGCGCCCTGGCTGGATTCTTTCTGAAAGACATGCAGTACGTAAAGGAGTTCCCGATACCTGATCGTATACACTGCACGATAAGTGCCGCCGCGATCATTTATCCTGATTTCCTGCACGCTCGCCCCACCGAAGCCCTTCAACACTTTGATCGACGCATGATTTTTCCCGGCCTGAATGTGGTACAGGGCGAAGCCGATTTCACTTTTAACATCCTCTGGCAGCGCCCGCAGGTCTCTGAGCGATGACCCCATCCAGATAATCTTCCTCATGTTCACCCCGGTGTTTTATACTAATTTTAGTATGCATGACTATCGAAGTCAATGCGTCGAAATGCCTCTTCACTCGATCTTCCGCAACTCCGCGAGCATCTCGTTCAGCACGACCGCTTCGTCGAGATTCGCCAAATCGGTTTCGTGCGGGTGCTCCGCGCGCAGGATCTTCACGTGCCCGTCGGCCCCGATCGGCGTCCATTGCCGGTCGTTCGAAGGGCCGAAGAGCGCGATCACGGGCACGCCGACCGCGCCGGCCAGATGCGACACGCCTGAATCGTTCCCCACGTACAGCCGCACGCGCGACAGCTTTTCACCCAGCTCGTACAGCCCCATGTGCAGGTACCACGGGAACTCCTCCTTCAACTCGTCCACCACCTTGAACCCCCAGCGTTCCTGCTCCGCCTCGCCGAGGATGAAGGTGGGAAGAATGCCGTTGCGCTTCAACGTGCGGCCGAGCGAGAGGAACTTTTCGCGAGGCCAGCATTTCGCATCGCCGCCGGAACCGGGATGGATCACCACCGGGCCGTCCGGATTTTTGCGCGGCAGCGGGGCCGGCGGCGGATACAGATCGAGTGTCTCCAGTTGCGACCGATGCCATTCGGTGACGTGCCCGG
Organism: Phycisphaerae bacterium; assembly: GCA_035524355.1. Classification (GTDB taxonomy): domain Bacteria; phylum Planctomycetota; class Phycisphaerae; order WQYP01; family WQYP01; genus DATKPA01. Next base: position 4,758 of record DATKPA010000078.1, read on the forward strand.
CAAAATCCGCGGGCGGGCGCGGATCGACGAACAGCAGGGGCGTTTCAATCTGCCAGTACCCGGACGCCGGCGGCTGCATCGCAAACTTGGCATTGCGCGCCCAGGCGTCGTTGCCGCTGGAGACGAAGGAGATCATCAGGTCGCAGTTGGACCACTCGGGGAGGGAGTTGGGATGGAGGCCGTCGGGCGAAGCGAACCAGAGGGTGTGGTCGCGATCTTCGGCGGAAGCGTGGGCATCGACGAAGCCGAGCAGCATGAGCATCTGGCCGAGGTTGGTGCGGGTGATGATGGTGATGTGGCAACCGCCGGCGCTGAATCGCTGCCGGAGCGAGCGGAACAGCGGAACGAGCAGGATGGTATCGCCGAGGGCGCCTTGATGGACGATGGAGATGCGAACCAAAGGTAATGAGGTCTCCAGGTTGGAGTTCCGCCTTTAGGCGGCGCTCCCGGACCGCCTGAAGGCGGAACTCCAACGGTTATTCGCTGACCGTATCAATCCAGCCCCCGCCAAGGAGCTGCTCTGAATGCAGATCATAGCAGACGACGGCCTGGCCGGGTGTGATGGCGAGGACGGGATTGTCGAAGCGCACGGTGAGGTGATCCGGCGCGGTGATGAGGGCGGTGGCGGGCGCGGGCTCGGAGTTGTAGCGGATCTTGGCTCGGCAGCGCAGCGGCTCGGTGGGACCGACCGGATCACCGACGATCCAGTTGACCTCGCGGGCGGTGAGGGAGCGGTGCAGCAGATCTTCCTTTTTGCCGAGCGTCACGGTGTTGGAAGCGGGATCGATGCCGGTGACGTAGATGGGGTAACCGAAGGCGAGGCCGATGCCTTTGCGCTGTCCGATGGTGAAGTGCTGATGCCCGGGGTGATCGCCGACCGCTTTTCCGGACGAATCGACGAACTGGCCGGGGCGGACGGTTTCGGGCGACTTGCGGGCGACGAGATTGGCGTAATCGTTGTCGGGGACGAAGCAGATTTCCTGGGAGTCGGGCTTGTTGAACACGGGGAGGCCAAGCTCTTCGGCAAGCTGCCGGACGTTCGATTTTTCCATGTCGCCAATGGGGAGAAGCATGTGCGCGAGTTCATCCCGCGGCACGCCGAAGAGGACGTAGGATTGATCCTTCCTCGTGTCCATCCCGCGGAGCAGTTGCGGCTCGCCATTCGGGCCATGAGCGATGCGGGCGTAATGGCCGGTGGCGACGTAGTCGGCGCCGATGGCCTTGGCGTAGCGCGAGAGTTTTCCGAACTTCAGGTATTCGTTGCAGCGGACGCAGGGGTTGGGGGTGCGGCCGCGGTTGTACTCGCGGACGAAGTAATCAATGATGCCGCCGAAGTCGTGCTGGAAATTGAGGGCGTAGAAGGGGATGTCGAGCAGACCGGCGACGTAGCGGGCGTCGGCGGCATCGCTGGAGGAGCAGCAGCCCTGGTGATGGGCCTTGGGCTGTTTGCCGGAAGACTTCCGCATCTCTTCTTCATGCGCGGCGCGTTTTTCGGGGGAGCAGGCGATGAGTTCGACGTCGGCGTCGGTGAGGTCGGAAGGATCGTTGCCGAGGCGCATGAAGACGCCGACGCAGTCGTATCCCTGCTTCTGCAAAAGCGCCGCGGCGACGGAGGAATCGACTCCGCCGGACATGGCGACGACTACTTTTTTCTTCTGCGGCATGGGGGGTTCCGCTGAATCCGCTGCAAACGGTTCATTTTAGCAGATTGGGGGGCCCGAGTGGGAAGGGTGGAAAAACAAGAAACCCGCGCGGGCTTTGCAGCCCGCGCGGGTCTTTTTTGCACGGAATTGAAGATCCGCTTAGTACCGGCGATTGCCGCCGCCGCGGTTCCCACCGCCGTAGCCGCCACCGCCGCCGCCGCCGAAGCTGCGGGGACGTTCTTCGCGGGGCTTGGCTTCGTTGACGGTGAGCGGGCGGCCGTTATTTTCCTGGCCGTGCAGGGCCGCGATGGCAGCCTGTGCTTCCGCATCCGAGCTCATTTCGACAAAGCCGAAACCCTTGGAACGACCGCTGTCGCGATCGGTGATGATCTGCGCGCTCTCAACAGTCCCGTGTGGGGCAAACATCTGTTCCAGCCCCGCCTGATCGACGCTGTAAGGGAGGTTGCCGACGTACAATTTCTTGCCCATTTGATTCTCCAAAATGGTGGGCAGCGATCTGCATTTTACTTTCAAGATCGAGGTGAAAGAGGCCGACATTCCGGCCTTGAAGATAGATGGGCGATTGAGAAGAGGTGGAAAGACGTGAACTACCGTCGCAGACCTGGACTCGCACGAACACTAACGGGATTATCTTAACAGGTGCGTCGATCCATTACCACCCCAGGCCCCTCCCGCATACAATTCCCTCCCTGTGTTTTTTCCAAAGGAGTATTTCATGGCGAAGTCCAAAACCCACACCCTCCCGCAGCGCAAAGATGTCCCCCTTGCCGACCAGTGGGACCTCACGCAGCTCTATTCCTCCGATGCGGCGTGGGAAAAGGACTTCAAGAAGTGGGAGTCGCAGATCCCGACGTACGCGACGTTCAAAGGGAAACTCGGCAAGTCGGCCAAAGGGCTGGCGGAGCTTCTGCGGTACGACGCGGACATGGAGCGTCTCGGCGAGCGTCTCGGCAATTATGCCTCGCTGAAGTCGACGGGGGATAATGGCGACTCCACTTACCAGCGCATGAAGGGCCGGTACCACCATGTCGCCGTGAAAGCCGGTGAGGCCGCCAGCTACATCCGTCCCGAGCTGCTGTCCATTCCCAAGGGGACCATGGACAGCTTCCTCAAGTCGCCGGAGCTTGCGGAATGGAAGCTCGCCCTCGAGCGCATCGTCCGGTACCGGCCGCACACGCTCTCGCAGCACGAGGAGCAGCTTCTGGCCATGTCGGGCCAGATGTCCGACGGTCCCAACGACATTTTCCGCCAGCTCAATGACACGGACCTCAAGTGGCCGCTGATCAAGGATGAAAAGGGCATCAGCATTGAGCTGGGCCATTCCTCGTTCTCCAAGTTCCTCCAGTCTCCGAAGCGGAGCGTCCGGAAGGAGGCGTACCAGACGTACTACAGGAATTACGAAGCCCACAAGCACACGATCGCCGCCAGTCTGAACGCATCGGTGCAGCGCGACGTTTTTTATTCGAAGGTTCGGAATTATCCGAGCGCCCGGGAATCGTCGCTCTTCCACGACAACGTCCCGGTCGGCGTCTACGACTCGCTCATCGCAGCCGTGCACAAGCATCTCCCCACCAACCACCGGTATCTTGCGATCCGCAAGCGAGCGCTGAAAATTGCGGACGTCCACATGTACGACACGTACGTTCCGATTGTTTCGGGCGTGGAGATGCGTCACACGTGGGAGCAGGCGGCGAGAGTCGTCACGGATGCTCTCGCCCCGCTGGGCGACGAGTATTGCCGCGCACTGCACGAGGGACTCACCAGTGGCCGGTGGTCGGACCGCTATCCGAACGCGGGCAAATCCTCAGGCGCGTTCTCCTCGGGCGGCTTCGACGGCCCGCCGTACATCATGATGAACTTCCAGCCTGAAGTCCTCGACCACGTCTTCACCCTCGCCCACGAGGCCGGCCACTCAATGCACTCCTGGCTCTCGGCGCGCAACCAGCCGTTCCAGTACTACGGCTACACGATTTTCGTCGCCGAGGTCGCGAGCACCTTCAACGAGCAGCTCCTGCTCAAGCACATGCTCGATAGAGCCACGAAGAAAAAAGAGCGTGCGTATCTGCTCAACCACGCCATCGACGAAATCCGCGGCACGATCGTCCGGCAGACGATGTTCGCCGAGTTCGAGAAGATCACGCACGCCCTCGTCGAAAAGGGCGAACCGCTCACCGTGGATCTGCTCCGCTCCGAGTATCGCAAGCTGCTCGAGTTGTATTTCGGCGCGGAAGGGACCAAGCCCGGCAAGAAGAGCCACTTCGTCATCGACCCGGAACTCGAACTCGAATGCCTCCGGATCCCGCACTTCTACCGCGCCTTCTATGTTTACAAATACGCCACCGGCCTCTCCGCGGCGATCGCCCTCTCGCAGCGGGTCCTCAACGGCGGTCAAACCGAACTCAATGATTACCTGAACTTCCTCAAGGGCGGCTGCAGCAAGTGGCCGCTGGATCTTCTCCGCGGCGCCGGCGTGGACATGGAAAAGCCGCAGCCCGTCGAAACCGCGCTCAAGAGGTTTGGCGAACTCTGCGACGAACTCGACGACCTGCTGTAACGTCGGAGTCCCGCGTGCATCGTGATAACGTGGCTGAGGCCGGCGCACGCCGACTGGTTGATGCAATATCAATCTGCGCCGCCGTTGTACTGAGCAGCTTCTCGTTTGCCGAGGGTTGAAATGAAAGAGCGCGTCATCCCCGTCTTCCTGCTTCTCGGTGCGCTGGTTTCGTTTGCGCGTGCGCAATCCCCCGCGCCCGGGAGGCCGACCAAGCCCTCCATTTTCGTTTGTGGCGACTCGACCTCCCATTTCACCCGCAGCGAAACGATTGCGAGCGACATGCAAGGCTGGGGGACGCCGCTCGCCCTCTTCTTCGATCCCGACAAGGTTACCGTGAAGAACGTCGGGCACGCGGGGCAGTCCAGCCGCACCTATTACAACGGCGACTGGCCCAAAGTTCTGCCGCAGATCGAGCCCGGGGATTTCGTCCTGATCGTCTTCGGCATCAACGACGCCGGGCCGCCGCACACCGTCAAGGATCGCGGCTCCATCCCCGGCACCGGCGACGACACCCTCGACCTTTCCAAACCCGACGGCACCACCGAAACCGTCCACAGCTACGGCTGGTACATGTCGAAAATGACGACCGACGCCGAAGCGAAAGGCGCCCATGTCGTCCTGCTCACCGTCACGACGCGGAACATCTGGTCGAACCCCGCCGTCAAATTCAAAGACGCCACGCCGGTGACCACCCTGCCCGCGGACTACGATCGCAAACTCGACAGAATCGAACGCGGCACCGACGGCGGCAAGTACACGCAATGGACCGGGGAGATCGGCCAGAGACTCCACGTCCCCGTCTTCGACCTCACCGATTATTGCGCCGACCGCTACGAAGCGATGGGCCGCGAGGAGGTGAACAAGCTCTATCGCGACCACAACCACACCCACGCCGCCGGCGCGAAGATTGTCGCCGAATCGATCATCTCCGGCCTGAAGGCGCTGAAGGATTCCCCGTTCACGCCGCTGCTCTCCGACGCCGGCAAAGCACTGCCGACCGCCGCTCCGAAATATGTCAGCGACAATCATCCAGAGACAAAGTAGCGCCATGCGTTTTCATGCGCTGCGTCGGAGGCCCTCTGCTATGCTGCGATGAGGAACGCCTGGATGCATGACGCTCCCTCCGTGCGGAGCATCGGAGCCTCGCATGAACCTCCGTCGCCTCGAACCCGTCGACACCATCTACCCGCTCGCCTTCACGAACAGCCAACCCTCGCCGCAGGATTCCACCGCAGCCTATCTCCGCGATCCGGCCGCACGCCTGCTCCTCGACTTCTTCACCGCCAAAGGCCTCGCCAGGCTGAAGGAAGAAGATCGCCGCGAAGAGTGGTACGACGACTGGCTCGCGTACCAGGCGGAGCACGGCCTCTACGCCGCGATGCTCTCTCCGCAACAATATTCCGCGCGCGGCGCGACGTTCGATCTGCTTCGATACGCCCGCTTCCTCGAACTCTTCGCCTGGTGCAGCCCCGCCCACGGTTACAGCCTGCAGGTCACATTCCTCGGCCTCTTCTCCATTCTCGGCGGCACCAATGAGGCCCTGAGGCAGGAGGCCGTGAAATCGCTCGAGGCGGGCGGCCTTCTCGCATTCGCCGTCTCCGAAAAAGCTCATGGCTCCGATCTCCTCGCCAACGAGTTCGTCATGACCGAGACCGATGATGGCTCGCTCATCGCCAACGGAACCAAGTACTACATCGGCAATGCCAACGCCGCCTCGCTCATCGCCATCCTCGGACGAAAAACACGCGCCGCAGGTTCCGAGCGCCCGGGCCGCGACCCGTTCCTGCTCATGGCCCTCCGCCCCGGCGCCGCCCCCGGCTTCCGCGATGTCACCAAAATCCACACCCTCGGCGTCCGGGCGGCTTACGTCGGCGCCTTCGCCGTCAAAGATCATGCGCTCCCCGAAAGCGACACCATTGCCGAAGGCCGCGACGCCTGGGACGCGGTCTTCCGCACCGTCACCCTCGGCAAATTCTTCCTCGGGTTCGGTTCCATCGGCATCTGCGAACATGCCTTCCACGAAGCGCGGACCCACCTCTCCACACGCATCCTCTACGGCAAACCCGTCATCGAGATGCCGCACATCCGCCTGGCAATGGCCGAGGCGTTTGCGCGCCTGACGGCCATGAAACTCTTCGCCTACCGCGCCCTCGATTACGTCCACGGCGCCTCGCACGATGACCGCCGCTACCTGCTCTTTTGCGCCGTGCAGAAAGCCAAGGTGAGCACCGAAGCCGTCAAGGTCCTGGCGATCCTTTCCGAATGCATCGGCGCCCGCGGTTTCGAGGGGGACACCTTCTTCGAGATGGCCCTGCGCGACGTGCAGCTCATCCCCGGCCTCGAAGGAAGCGTGCACATCAACCTCCGCCTCGCCAGCCAGTTCCTCCCGCGCTATTTCGATCGCCCCGATCGCACGCTCACCTCACCGCCATCGCTCGTCTCCGATCCCACCGTCTCGCACGAAAACCCCTACCTCTACGAGGCCCGCAGCGGCTCCCCGCGCTCGATCCCGTTCCGCCCTTTCCTCGACGCCTACCACGCGCTCGCCGCCATCCCCAACGTCACCCTCTTCGCCCGCCAGGCCGCCGCGTTTCGCCGGTTCACCCGCAGCATCTCCGCGCTCGAACTCTCCGAAATCGACGTTCCCCTCGGTCACAGCCTCGCGACCATCGCCTACGCCCAGCTCATCGCCGAGCACGCAACCACTCTCTCGCTCCCCCCGGAAATCACGTCCCTGATCTTCGGCCTGCTGGTCATCGATCTCAGCAGCTCCGCCCTTCGCCTCGCCGCCATCCCGCAATTCGAACACGTCAATCGCGCTTTGATCACGGCCATGATCAAAGCCCCCAGAACCCGCCCGGCTGATTGGGCCTTTATTCCGCTCCAATGACTTTCACCAGCCCCACTCGTTGTCCCGCCCCATCACCCGCTCAATCCGGTGTACGATAGAGGCACGGAGACCCGCCCATGCCTACCTCCCTCGCCCTTCTCACCGACCTCTACCAGCTCACCATGGCGTACGGGTATTGGAAATCCAAACTCACCCATCGCCGCGCCGCCTTCCACGCCTACTTCCGTAACAACCCGTTTCAAGGCGGCTTCACCCTCGCCTGCGGCCTCAGCCCTTTCATCGACTATCTCCGGAACTTTATCTTCGCCCCCGACGACCTCGCCTACCTCGCCACCCTCACCGCCGACGACAACACCCCCCTCTTCGACAACGCCTTTCTCGACTATCTCGGAAACCTGCGCCTCACCTGCGACGTCGACGCCATCCCCGAAGGCACCCCGGTCTTCCCGCACGAACCGCTCGTCCGCGTCACCGGCCCGCTCCTCGAATGCCAGCTTCTCGAAACGCCGCTCCTCAACCTCGTCAACTTCGCCTCCCTTGCCGCCACCAAAGCCGCGCGCGTCTGCCTGGCCGCGCGCGGACAGCCCGTCCTCGAGTTCGGCCTGCGCCGCGCTCAGGGCCCCGACGGCGCCATGACCGCCTCCCGCGCCGCCTACATCGGCGGCTGCCACGCCACTTCGAACGTCCTCGCCGGAAAACGCTTCGGCATCCCCGTCAAAGGCACCCACGCCCACTCCTGGGTCATGTGCTTCGACTCCGAGCTCGAATCCTTCCACGCCTACGCCGACGCCATGCCCAACAACTGCGTTTTCCTCGTCGACTCCTACAACACTCTCGACGGCGTCCGCCACGCCATCGACGTCGGCAAAGAACTCCGCGCCTCCGGCTGCCGCCTTCTCGGCATCCGCCTCGACTCCGGCGACCTCGCCTACCTCTCCATCGAAGCCCGCAAACTCCTCGACGCCGCTGGTTTCCCCGACGCCCAGATCCTCGCCTCCAACGACCTCGATGAACACATTATCGACAGCCTCAAGGACCAGAACGCCGCCATCGACGCCTGGGGCGTCGGCACAAAACTCGTCACCGCCTTCGACCAGCCTGCTCTTGGCGGCATCTATAAGCTCTCGGCCGTCCAAAACGCCGCCGGCCAGTGGCAGCACAAAATCAAGCTCTCCGAACAACGCGCCAAGATCTCCATTCCCGGCGTCCTCCAGGTCCGCCGCTTCCACTCCGGCGAGAGTGGGGGCCAGATCCTCGGCGACATGATCTTCGACACCCTCACCTCCCCTTCTCACCCCGACGGCTTCCGCGGCGACCGCACCATCATCGACCCCCTCGACCCAATCCGCCGCAAGCTCATCCCCGACAACGCCACGTACGAAGACCTGCTCGTCCCCATCTTCAAAAACGGCGAGCTCGTCTATTCGCCCCCCGCCCTTCCCGCCATCCGCGAACATGCCCGCCGACAAATCGCCGCCCTCCACCCCGGCATCACCCGCAACGTCAATCCCCACGCCTATCCCGTCGGCCTGGAAAAACATCTCGACGACCTCCGCAACCACCTCATCCTCCAACTCCGCGGCCTTCCTGAATAAAGGAGCCCATCATGAACGCCCTCCTCCTTATCGACATCCAAAACGATTTCCTCCCCACCGGCGCCCTCCCCGTCCCCGAAGGCGATCAAATCATCCCCATCGCCAACGCCCTCATGCCGCGCTTCTCCCACATCGTCGCCACACAAGACTGGCACCCCGCCGACCACGGCAGCTTCGCCGCCAATCACCCCGGCAAAAAGCCCGGCGACCTCATCACGCTCAACGGCCCTCCCCAGATTCTCTGGCCGACTCACTGCGTCCAGAACACCCCCGGCGCCGAATTCGCCCCCGCTCTCGATCGCGCCCGCATCACCCACATCATCCAGAAAGGCACCGACCCCGCCATCGACAGCTACAGCGGCTTCTTCGACAACGCCCACCGCAAAGCCACCGGCCTCCACGACTACCTCCGCGCGCACAACATCACCCACCTCCACCTCCTCGGCCTCGCCACCGACTACTGTGTCAAATTCACCGCCCTCGACGCCCGACAGCTCGGCTACACCGTCACCCTCATCGAAGACGCCTGCCGCGGCGCGAACCTCAAACCCACCGACGTCGCCGACGCCCTCACCGAGATGCACCATGCCGGCGTGCATCTCATCCACAGCCCCCTGCTCTCGATATAATCGCCGCCATCGTCCAGGTCGGAGCACTCATGAAAAAGCGCCTCCACAGCATCACCCTCTCCGCGCTCCTGCTCGCGACAACAACCACCCGCGCCGCCGATCCCGCCACCACTCTCCCCGCCATCCTCCACCTCCCGATCATGCCCCTCCACGACCCCTTCATCCTCCCCGACCCCACCACTCACACCTACTATCTCTACACCTCCAACGTCGCCGCGATGTCCGGCGAACCCCGCGCCGGCATCATGGCCTACACCAGCAAAGACCTTCTCAACTGGTCCCACCCCATCGTCGTCTTCACCATCCCCGACAACATCTGGGCCGATCCCAAAGCCCGCCCCTGGGCTCCTGAAGTCCACCTCTATCACGGCAAGTACTACCTGTTCACCACGCTGCACAACCAAAACAAGATCCTCGCCGAACCTCCCGACGTCCCGCGCACGACTTACATGCGGGGCACCACCATCGCCATCTCCGATTCCCCAGCCGGCCCCTTCACCCTCCTCAAAAATGATGCTCCCATTCCCCCGGCCGATTTCATGACCCTTGATGGCACCTTCTACGTCGACTCCGACGGCAAGCCCTGGATGGTCTACGCCCACGAATGGATCCAGAAGACCGATGGCACCATGGAAGCTGTCCCCCTCACACCCGATCTCTCCGCTGCCGCCGGCCCGCCGATCTTCCTCTTCAAAGCCTCCGACGCCCCCTGGCTCGACTCCGAAATCCAACCCTCCACCAAACCCCTCCAATACGTCACCGATGGCCCCGAACTTTACCGCACCTCCGACAACCACCTTCTCATGCTCTGGTCCAGCTACGACAAAGGGGTCTACGTGCAAACCGTCGCCCGCTCCACCACCGGCAAACTCCAGGGCCCCTGGCAACAACTACCCCCGCTCCTCGGCAACGACTCCGGCCACGGCATGCTCTTCCACACCTTCGACGGCCAACTCATGTACGTCTGCCACCGCCCCTTCAAGACCGCCCGCGGCAAACTCTACGACATCAAAGACGCCGGCGACCACCTCGAAATCCTGCGCGAACGCCTTGACCTCGACGAAGCAAAGTAGAAACCGGACGTCATCGCTTCAACCATCGCCGCATTCGGCGCTTCGCTTCCGCATGCGTGAGCACTCGTCCTTCCGCGATGTCTCGTTCGCCTCGGGCAATGCCCGCAAGCAGAATGGTTCGCGCCATTTTGTTCTTCACATTCACTCCCCAATCACCTTCACCAGCACCCGCTTCCTTCTCATCCCATCAAACTCCCCGTAAAAAATCTGCTCCCACGGCCCGAAATCCAGCTTCCCCCCCGTGATCGCGCACACCACCTCCCGCCCCATGATCGACCGCTTCATGTGCGCATCCGCGTTGTCCTCCCCCGAATCATTGTGCCGATACTGATCGTGCGGCTTCTCCGGCGCAAGCTTCTCCAACCACCGCTCCCAATCCCCCAGGAGCCCGCGCTCATCATCATTAATGAACACGCTCGCCGTGATGTGCATCGCGTTCACGAGCACCAGCCCCTCCTTCACCCCCGCTTCGTCAATCGCTGCCTGCACGTCGCGCGTGATGTTTACGAAGCCCCGCCGCGCCCCGACATTAAACCACAGTTCCTTCCGAAAACTCTTCACGGCGAACCCTCAATTAAGATTCCATCTCAGAACGAAGAGCCGAGTCCGGCGCAGTTGCAATATGATCTAGCGTGAAAACATCTTGAATACAAGGCACCAGAGTTCGCTCGTAAATTTACGAGTCACCGACCTTTCGACATCCCACTATACTGGCCGCAATCGCGGTGCAATCGAAGACCCCGCAGGCCCGGCGACCCATTGCGCCGCGCCCCCGTCCGCTCCCGCAAGCCAAGGACGTCTCCATGTCCATCGCACGACGCCTTTTTATTCTTCTGGCCGTCCCGCTGCTCATCCTGGTCGCACTCGGCTTCCTGGTGAAATACCAGCTCTCGCTCATCGAATCCCGCGTCCGCTATGCCACCGATATCCAGGTCCCCAGCCTCGCCGCCCTCGGCAACATCTCCCGCACTCAGGCCGAACTCCGAATCAACCTCCGCTCCCATCTCCTCGCCATCGACCGCACCGAGCGCGATGCCGCAAAGAACAGCTTCGAACAGCGCCGCGTCGAACTCCAGCGTCTGCTCCAGGCCTACAGCGACAACCTCATCTCCGATGAAAAGGACCGCCGGCTCCTCGGCGATTTCCGCTCCCTCACCGACAAGTGGATTGCCCAGGCGGAGGAGATCCTCGCCCTCTCCGCCGCCGGCCGCCCCGACGACGCCGTCAGCGCGCTGCCGGCCCACACCGCCGTTGGCGAGCAACTCAGCAACGTCTCCCAGCAATGGATCAAGTACAACGAGGATCTCGCCAAAGAGGCCGGCACGGCTGCCATCGACTCCATCTCCCGGGCACTTCTCAACATGTACATCGCCGTCGCTGTCGCCATCATCCTCTCCGCCCTCCTCGGTCTGCTCACCTTCCGCAGGATCGTCGTCCCCATCCAGGCCCTCGAATCCTCCGTCAAAAAAATCGCCGCCGGCGAATATCACCACGATGTCCCCTTCATCGACGCCCACGACGAAACCGGCGGCCTGGCCCGCTCCGTCAACGTCCTCAAGCAGGGCGCCGCCGCCATGGACGACCAGCGCTGGGTCAAGACCAGCGCCGCACAGCTCACCGCCGAGCTCCAGGGCGCCGCCTCCTTCGCCGATTTCGGTCAACGCTTTATCTCCGGACTCGTCCCCCTCCTCGGGGGCGGCGTCGCCGGCCTTTACCTCGCGGAAGAATCCGCCGACCGCCTCACGCGCGTCGCCTCCTACGGCCTGGCCGACAACACTGCCGCCAGCTCCTTTGCCGTCGGCGAAGGACTCGTCGGCCAATGCGCCCGCGAACGCAAGACCATCACCCTCAAGAATCTTCCTGCCAACTATCTCCAAATCGCCTCCGGCCTCGGATCCGCTCCCCCCGCCGAAGCCACCGCCGCGCCGCTCCTTGCCCAGGACACGGTCCTCGGCGTTCTCGAGTTCGCCTCCTTCCACCCCCTCACCCCCCGCCACCAGGCGCTCCTCGCAGAACTCCTCCCCACCGTCTCCCTCAGCCTCGAAGTCCTCAAGCGCAATCTCCGCACCCAGCAGCTTCTCGCGCAAATCCAGGATTCCGAGCAGCGCACTCGCCTCATCCTCGAATCCGCCTCCGAAGGCATCTTCGGCATGGATCCCGAAGGCCTCATCACCTTCGTCAACCCCGCCACCTGCAATATGCTCGGCTTCTCCGCCGAAGAGATGGTCGGCCAGCGCGCTCACCCCCTCATCCATCACCACCGCGCCGATGGCTCGGATTACCCCGTCGAAACCTGCCCCATGCGCGCCGCCTGCAAGCGCGGCGAATCCCGCGTCGTCGATGATGAATTCCTCTGGCGAAAGGACGGCTCCGGCTTCCCCGTCGAATACAGCACCACCCCCATCATCCAGCAGGGCAAAATCCTCGGCGGCGTCGTCAGCTTCAAGGACATTACCGAACGAAAACGCGCTGAGCAAAAGCTCCGCGACACCGAAAAATTCTTCCGCGGCGTCCTCGAACTCGCGCCCGACGGACTCATGGTCGTCGATCCTGACGGCCGCGTCTTCCTCGCCAACGCCCAGTGCGAAAAACTCTTCGGCTATACCCGCGAGGAACTCATCGGCCAGCCCGTCGAAATGCTCGTCCCCACCGATGTCCGCGCCAATCACCCCGCCAAACGCGACTCCTTCCACAAGAATCCCGCCGCCCGCGAAATGGGCGCGGGACTCGAACTTCGCGCCGTGCGCAAGGACGGCTCCGAATTCCCCGTCGAAATCGGCCTCAGCCCGCTCCTCGCCAAACAGGACCAGCGCCCGCAGGTCGCCGTCTCCGTCCGCGACATCACGCAACGCAAACATGCCGAACAGGAACTACGCCTCGCCATGCAAAAAGCCGAGGACGCCACCAAGGCCAAATCCGCCTTCCTCGCCAACATGTCCCACGAAATCCGCACCCCCATGAACGGCATCATGGGCATGACCGAGCTCGCCCTCGACACCGAGCTCACCGGCGAACAACGCGAATACCTCAACACCGTCAAGTGGTCCGCCGATGCACTCCTCACCCTCATCAATGACATCCTCGACTTCTCCAAGATCGAGGCCGGCCGCATCGAGCTCGACCCCATCGAGTTCCTCCTCCGCGACGCCATCGGCGACACCCTCAATCCGCTCGCCCTCCGCGCCAGCAGCAAGGGCATCGAACTCGCCTACGACATCGCCCCCGACGTCCCCGACGCCCTCGTCGCCGACATCTACCGCCTGCGACAGGTCATCGTGAACCTCGTCGGCAACGCCATCAAATTCACCGAGCAGGGCGAGGTCGTCATTTCCGTCCGCGTTCTCAAGGCCGAGGGCGATTCACGCCTCCTCGAAGTCTCCGTCCGCGACACCGGCATCGGAATTCCCGCCGCCGCCGCCGCCAAGCTCTTCAAACCCTTCGAACAGGCCGACGCCGCCACCACCCGCAAGTACGGCGGCACGGGCCTCGGTCTCGCCATCTCCAAGCAACTCGTCGAACTCATGGGTGGAACCATCCGCCTCGAATCCGACATCGGCAAAGGCAGCAATTTCATCTTCACCACCCGCGCCAAGCTCGGCACCGCGCGCCCCACCGCCACCGCCGACGACGCCGCCACCCTCCTCGCCGGAAAATCGGTCATCATCGTCGATGACAACGAAACCAACCGCCGCATCCTCGACTCCATGCTCAAGCACTGGGGACTCCACATCCTCGCCGCCGACTCCGGCGCCAAGGCCCTCGCCGCTCTCGACCGCTCCACCAGCGCCGGACAGAATATCTCCTTCATCATCAGCGACCTCCACATGCCCGAAATGGACGGCTTCGACTTCATCGCCGCCGTCCGCAAGAACCCCGCCTACAGCAACATCCCCGTCATCCTCCTCACCTCCTCCGCTTCCCCCGGTGATCAAAAACGCGGCGACGAACTCCGCATCGCCGCACGCCTGCTCAAGCCCGTCAAGCAATCCCTCCTCCTCGACAATGTCATGCGCATCATGTCCGGCCCGGCCCGTCGCGATTCCGAACCCGCCGCCGCAGCAGCAGCACCTTCAACCGCCGCTGAACCCCAGCAATCCTTCCGCATCCTTCTCGCCGAGGACAACGCCGTCAATGTCGCGTTTGCCCAGAAACTCCTCTCCCGCGCCGGCCACATTGTCACCGTCGCGAGCAACGGCAAACTCGCCGTCGAGACCTGGGCCAAAGACCAGTTCGATCTGATCCTCATGGATATCCAGATGCCCGAGATGGACGGCCTCGACGCCTCGAAAGAAATCCGCCGCCAGGAAACCGGCCGCGACGCCCACATTCCCATCATCGCCATGACCGCCAACGCCATGGCCGGCGACCGCGAAATGTGCCTCGCCGCCGGCATGGACGGCTACGTCACCAAGCCCGTCAAAAAAGAAGCCCTCTTCGCCGAACTCACCCGCGTACTTTCCAGGGGAGGTGAACATGTCGCAGGTGTTTGATCCAAAGGAATTGCTCGAACGCGTCGACAACGACTGGGACTTTCTCGCCGACACGATCCAGATGCTCAACTCCGATGGCCGCGGCCTCATGGACGAAATCCGCAATCACCTCGCCGCCGCCGATGCCCCCGCCCTCGGTCGCGCCGCCCACACCCTCAAAGGGATGATCTCCAACTTTTGCGCCCCCTCCACCCAGGCCGCCGCCTTCGAAGTCGAAAAAATCGGCAAGTCCGGCGACCTGCTCCCCGCCCCCGCCGCTGTCGAAAATCTCAGCGCCCATCTCGACGCCCTTATCGGCGCCTTAAACGACTTTCTCACCACGAGGTCCTGATGCGCATTCTCATCGCCGAAGACGAACGAATCACCCGCGCCACCATCGCCCGGCAGCTCAAGGCCGCCGGACACGAGATCACCGAGGCCGAGGACGGCCAGCAGGCGTGGGACCTCTTCCGCGCCGCCCCCGCCGCTGCCGGCTTCGACATCGTCATCACCGACTGGGAAATGCCCCGCCTCTCCGGCGTCGAGCTCGTCCGCAAGCTCCGCGAAACCCCGCGCAACATCTACACCTACATCCTCATGCTCACCAGCCGAAGCGACAAATCCGACGTCGTCCAGGGCATCGAGGCCGGCGCCGACGACTTCCTCACCAAGCCCTTCGACAAGGAGGAACTCCGCGTCCGCCTGCTCGCCGGACAGCGCATCGTCCAGCTCGAACGCGCCCTCAACCAGCAGAACGCCGAGCTCCGCGAGGCCAACGACCACATTCGCTCCGGCCTCCGCGCCGCCGCCCGCGTCCAGCAATCCATGCTCCCCCACGCCGCCATCTCCACCCCGCTCGTCGCCTCCGCTTTCAAATACGTCCCCACCGATGAGCTCGCCGGCGACGCCATCGGTCTCCACCTCATCGACGACCGATTCCTCGTCGCCTACGTCCTCGATGTCTCCGGCCACGGCGTCCCTGCCGCGCTCCTCTCCGTCTCCGCCATGCACGCCCTCGCCCCCAATCCCCTCGAAGCCTCCCTCCTGCGCACCCGCACCCCCGGCGACACCGGCTCCGTGCAAAAGCCCTCCCGCGTCGCACTCGAACTCAACCACCGCTTCCGCGCCGGCGAAAACGACGGCCGATACCTCACCATGATCCTCACCGTCCTCGACACCCACATCGGAAAACTCCACCTCACCTCCGCAGGACATCCCCCTCCCTTCATCCTCCGCGGCCAGCAGCCCCTCCCCGTTCCACCCTCCGGCGGCTTCCCCATCGCCGTCGACGACTCCGCCGAGTACGAAGAATTCGCAATCCAACTCCAGCCCCGCGACCGCCTCTGCCTTTACTCCGATGGCGTCATCGAACAGCCCGGCCCCGGCGACGTCCTCTTCAGCGACGACCGCCTCCTCGAAATCCTCGCAAACAACCACCTCACCCCGCCCGACCAGCTCGCCGCCGAAATCGTCACCGCCCTCACCACCTGGGCCGACGCCACCAGCTTCGGCGACGACATCTCCCTCGTCATCATCGACTGGCTCGGTCCCAAAACCCCATGATCCCGCCCCGCACACAAAAAAAGCCGGCGCCTATAAAAGCGCCGGCCTGAATAAACTCCACTGCGGTTCCCATCCCCCGTTTCGTCATTCGTCCTTCGTCATTCCCTTGGTGGTCCTTCGTGCTCTTCGTGCCCTTTGTGTTTAACCCCCGTCATCACTTCGCCAGCATCCCACTCTGCTTCGCATAATCAAACACCCCGCCCGCCTCAATGATCGGCGCCACATCCCCCAGCGGCTTCAACTTGTACACCACGTTCCCCTGCGAAACATTCGTCAGCGTGCTCTTCGTAATGTCGATCACCAGTTCATCACCGGTCTTCACTTTGTCGATCAGCGGCGTCTCCGTTTCAAAGGGAACCAGATACCCGCCGTTCACGCAGTTCCGGAAGAAGATGCGGGCATAAAACTCCGCCACCACCGCCGTCGCACCCGCCTCCGCAATCGCCAGCGGCGCATGCTCACGCGAACTCCCGCACCCGAAATTCTTCCCCCCGATCACAATCGTGTACTCGCTCTTGAACCCATCCACCGGCACAAACCGCCGATCCCCGTACGGCAACCCGCTCTGCCCCTTCGGCAACCCGTCCATCGCATACATCCCGAAATACTTCCGCTCCGACGCATCGCTCGGGTTGTACGCCAGGTACTTCGCCGGAATGATCTGATCCGTATCGATGTTGTCGCCAATAACAAACGCCTTGCCGCGAATCACCGTATTCATCTCATTTCCTTGCAAAACCAATCAAGCACAGGAGTCTAGAGAAAATCCCCCCCTCAAACAAGCCGACCACCCGTTTCACTCATTCACTCATTCGTCATTTGAATCTGTTTCGTCATTCGTCATTTGTCATTCGTCATTCCGCCGGGTCATTTCTTCGGCGGTGTCCCCATCACCGGCACAAACACCAGCACCGTCTCCACCGCCGGCGCCTTCGCCAGATCGCTCAACCACAAACTCCCCACGCTGAACCGATTCCCCCGCGGATCCCCCGGCGACACCACAAAAAACTGATCCGCCCTCAGCGTCGCCGCCATCTGCAGATCTGGAAAACTCTCCTCCGATGTAAACGCCCCCGCCCCAATGTTCCCCATCCCACCCCCACCCACCGCTCCACCCGAACCCTCCGTCACCACCGGCTCCAACTGCACCATCAACTGCGCCGCCCCCCCGCTCGCCCCACCTCCCTTCCCGCTCATCCCCGTCTTCCGCATGCTCAACCGGAACCCGTCATCGCACCGGTTAAACGTCCGCCCCTGCTGCTCCAGGTCCCGATCCACCGACACCACATTCTGATCCGCAATGTTCGCCCGCGTCACCACGTTCACCGCCGAACTCCCGTCCGTCTGACACACCATCTGGTCCGTCATCGCCCCCGGCACATCAATCAGTTTCGAGATTGCCGGCCACCGCCCCAGCGGCCCCGTCGCCGCACGCAACCCGTTCTGCGCCAGCAGCACCGTCGTCTTGGAATCCAGCGCATCTTCATTCAACTGCGACCACACCTTCTCGTTCCCGCTGAACGTCCCCACCGGCAGTGTGATCCGATACACGACCATCCGTGCCGGCAACGCCGCCAGATCCTTCGCCTCCTGACTCGTCCCAGGCATGCCGCCACTTCCCCCTGCGCCCGCCAACTCCTTCTTCCCCTCCCCCGTCGGGAACCTCCACAGATCCAGCCACCCGTTCCACGCCTGACACCCCCCCATCCCCATCGCCGCCGCCACAAGGAACCCGACCGCCCCCGCGCGCCGCATGCTCATCACTGTCCTGCCCATCACGCCGTCCGACCAGTCCGCAAAAAATCAAAACCGCATTCTACGCCCCCCACCACGCCCCGCCTAGCCTCGGGTGGAAACCCACGAGCTCCCGCGCCCGCGCTCGGAGCCCCGCCTTCAGGCGGCCGCCCCTCTCATTCTGAATTCTGAATTCTGAACTCTGAATTCCCCTACCCCTCCCATCATCGCCTTCCCGAATCGCGCAACCTCCCCCCATGCGCATTTCCGCCCCTCACCCCCCCCGCCCCCCCCACTCACCGCCACCCCTGCGAATTCCGGAATATCCCCGGCAAAAACCGGCATTTACACTGAAAGGCCTGCGTGGTTTTACGTCTACTTATAGGCCGGGCACGTGTCTATACTGATTGATGCAGTGATGCTCTCCCGGGAGGTGTGAAATGACCCGTAAAACCCAAATTCTCGCGGCTATCGCCCTCAGCACCGCCATCGGCGCCACCGGCCCAACCGCCTTTGGTCAATCCACCACTGACGCCTCGGTCCCTGCCCCGGAACCTGGCGTGCAAGCCGCGCCGCAAAATCCGCTTCCGCCCGCGCCCCAGTATGCGCCGCAAAACGCGCCCGCCTACGTCGCGAACCTCGCCGGGCCGCGCGTCCTGGTCATCCCGTTCGTCACCCTGAACATCCCCGAAGGGTCGGAATGGATCGGTCGCGCCATCGAAGAGAACATCGTCGCCGACTTCGGCCGCGGGCGCGTCTTCAACCCCATCGCCTTCAAGGGTCAGCTCGTCGTCGAAGACAACGCCAGCGCCATCGCGCTCGCCCACAAGGCCAATGCCGACTTCGTCGTCCGCGGCGCCGTCCAGATGGTCGAGCAGAACCTCCGCATCACCGCACAGTTCATCGACGCCCGCAACGGCGACACGGTCTCCACGGCCTCCATCACCGGCAGCGCCAAGGACCTCCTCAAGCTCGAGGACGAAATCGCCGTCGCACTCCGCATGACCGCCACCCCGATCATCACCGCCAACGAGCAGCCGCCGCAATATGTCCCCAACAATTCCTACTATCCGCCTGCGCCCACCGCCACCGACACCGGCTACACTCCCGGCTACTCCTACACCCCGGCCTACTACACTCCGACCTATGACTACGGCTACGCCGCCAGCTACCCCTACTACAATTACCCAACATACGGCTATGGCTACACCTATCCCTACTACGGCGGATACTACTACCCCTACTACTTCGGCGCCGGCTTCTACTACGGCTACAACAACCACAACCACGATCACGATCACAACGGCGACCACCACGGCAATTGGAACGGCAACTGGAACCACAGCGGCTGGAACAACACCGGCGGCAGTTGGAATCACGGCGGCTCCTGGAATCACTCCGGCGGCAACTGGAACGCCAACGGCTGGACCCACGGCTCTTCCTCCGGCAGCCCGCACTTCAGCAACGCCCCCGTCACCGGTAACGTCGCTCGTATGCCCAACTCCTACGGCTTCTCCGGCGGCACCATGCACGGACCCACCTCCGGCGGTGTCTCCCACGGCCCCGTGATGGGCGGCGGTGGCGGACACGTGGGCGGTTTCGGTGGCGGATCGATGGGATTTGGCGGCGGACACGGTGCTGGCGGCGGCGGTCACCGCTGACCGCACCCTTCATTCGATTTCCCGGCCCATGCCCCCATGGGCCTTTTTCATGCGCCCGCCCCCCCCCCAACTTCCCCCCCCGCCTCCCCCTTTACCCGCAGCCCCTGTCGCCCCATACTGGATACTCTCATCGGCCTCTTAATCGCGGGAGACCTTCATGTCCGATCCAAACTGCATCTTCTGCAAAATCATCGCCGGCCAGATCCCCTCCTTCAAAGTCTACGAGGACGACACCGTCTTCGCGTTCCTCGACGTCGGCCCCCTCGTCAGGGGACACACGCTCGTCGTCCCGAAAGCCCATCACGCGACTGTGATGGACGCCCCACCGGAAGTGGTCGGCGCGGTGAGCCAGCGAATTCCGAAGATCAGCCGGGCCGTTCTCGCCGCCACCGGCGCCAAAGCGTGCCACGTGCTCGTCAACAACGGCTCGGAGGCGATGCAGTCGGTTCATCATTTGCATTACCACATTCTGCCCCGGAAGGCGGGCGACGAATTCCACATTCCGTGGAATGCCAAGCCGCTGGACAAGGGAAGCGCCCCGGAGCTGGTCGCCGCCATTCAGCGCGGCCTGCATTCGTGACACTGAAAAAATGGCTATTATTGGTCAATACCCAAAAATGAATTTATTACTCTGTTCAGGAGTTAGAGCAGAGGTTAGCGGATTGCAAAGAGTACCCCCCGTGTTACACTACTCTGGAAATTCAGCAGGCCCCGGGGGAACGAGGGTCTCACTGCTGACAAAGAGGGTTCTCGGAGTCTTATAGGCTATGCCGTCGATGATCGAGGCTATACACTGGGCTTTGGTCAGCATGTATTTGCTGACACTGGGAATCCTGACAGTGTACGGGATGCACCGCTATCTGCAGGTGTACCTCTACTACAAGCACCATTCGAAAATTCCCCACCCGTCCGGAAGATTTGCCGAACTGCCGAAGGTGACCGTCCAGCTCCCCATGTACAACGAAGCGTATGTGGCGGAGCGGGTTATTGAAGGGGCCTGTGGGCTGGATTACCCTCGCGAGAAGCTGCAGATTCAGGTGCTGGACGACTCCACCGATGAGTCCGCCGAGATCGCCCGCGAATGCTGCGAACGGATGCGTCGCCTCGGGCACAATGTCCAGTACATCCATCGCACGAATCGTCACGGCTACAAGGCGGGCGCCCTCGCCCATGGACTGACCCAGGCGACCGGCGATTTCATCGTCATCTTCGACGCCGACTTCGTTCCCACGAAAGAGATGATCCGCCGCTCCATCGACTTTTTCACCGATCCGAATGTCGGCTGCATTCAAACCCGCTGGGACCACATCAACCGCTCCCAGTCCATGCTTACCCGCTGCCAGGCGATCTTCCTCGACGGCCATTTCATGATCGAGCACACCGCCCGCAATCGCTCGGGACGGTTCATCAACTTTAACGGCACCGCCGGCATCTGGCGGAAGAAAGCGATCGACGACTCCGGCGGCTGGCAGCACGATACGCTCACCGAGGATGTCGACCTTTCGTACCGGGCCCAATTGCGCGGATGGCAGTTCATCTTCCTTCCGGACCTCCTCGCCCCGGCCGAGCTCCCGCCGGAGATCACCGCGTTCAAGCAGCAGCAGCATCGCTGGACGAAGGGGCAGGTGCAGACGGCGGTGAAGCTGTTGCCGTCGATCATGCGGGCTCCGCTCCCATGGCGTGTGAAGCTTGAAGCGCTCTTCCATTTGACGAACACGGCCGTTTATCTCCCGGCGATTCTGCTGTCGCTGATTCTGTTCCCGGTGTGGTTCGTTGATCCGGATCTGTTCAATTCCAGCGGCAGGCTGACGGCGATGGTCATCGCGAGCTTTTGCGGATTGCTCACCGCGTCGGCCGGCACGTTCTATATGTTGTCACAGAAGGCGGTTGGGCGCAGCCAGCTCGCCACGATCGGGCTTGTGCCCTTCCTGATGGCGATCGGCATGGGGATCAGTGTGATCAACGGCGTGGCGGTGCTCGAAGGCCTTTTCGGCCGGCGAGACACCGAGTTCGTCCGCACCCCCAAGTACGGCACCGCCGGAACGTCGGACTGGAAGAAGAAGGCCGGCTCGTTCAAGAAGAAGCTGAGCCTGCTCCCCTTTGTTGAAATCATCTGCGGCCTCTATCTCGCGGGGTGTGCGATCTTCGCCGTCGTGACCCGCAGCGCGTGGGGGACGATTCCGTTCCTGGTGATTTTCTCGTTCGGCTACCTGTATGTCGGGGTGCTGACCATTCACAGCCGCTGGCTTTCCGGCCGGGCCCACAAGCAGATCGAAGCGCGTTCAGAGGCCGAGGCGGAAGCGCTGGCGGCCTGACTTCGTTCAGCCGGCCCGCTTGTCGGGCTGCTTTTTTTGTGCACGATTCATGCAATGGATCCCGCAATGGTGCACGCCTACCACTCGATTTTTACTGCTTACGGTTTCTGGCTGCCCAACGACCCGCGGGGCTCATATTCCGATTTTGTGGCCTCCTGGGAACTCTTTCTCGCCGGTGGAGGTGCAACGAAGGTAGACACCCGTCGATCTGTTGCGTGGCGAGATCACGATCGTGCGGCGAGACAGAAGGCGAAAGAGTCGCTTCATTATGCACCGGTTCGTTTTACTGACGCCCAAATCGTTGTGGTCGCAGAAGGGTTCGCAAACGCCGTGCGCAAGAGCGGGTATATTGTTTATGCATGTTCAATCCTTCCGTGCCACGTGCACGCCGTCGTCGCACGGCACCGGTTTGATATCGAACGGATCGTCGGCCATCTAAAAACAGAAGGCACGATGAGTCTGGTGCACAAACGTCATCATCCATTCGAAGGTCTGCAACGACCTGGTGGAAGGCTAGTGTCGTGCTGGGCGGAGAAGAGTTGGAATGTTTTTCTGAATTCTGATGAGGACATTCGCCGAGCAATCGCGTACGTGCGGAACAATCCAATTAAGGATGGACTGCCGGCGCAGCGATGGAGTTTCGAAGCGTCTTATGAGGTTGCACGCACAATCGAGCGGCCCGACGAGCGGGCCGGCTAAACGAGGCGAATGTGCGGAAATCTTTTCTCTTGCCCCTGCTGCTCCTCCTTTTTTCCGCCGCCATGGGGCTCTTGTCGCCGGGGTTTTTCGAGAGCGACGAGCTCACCCATTTTCTGAAAGCCCGGGAGCTTTTTTATAACTGGCATCAGCTCCTTGATATCTGGGCGCGGCCTGCCTGCACGGGACTCTACGGCCTCGCTGCGGCGGTGGGCGGTCTGGATGCGGCGAGAATTCTCGCCGTCGTCATCACCGGTTTCGTCGGCTGGGGCACGATGCAGCTTCTGGCGGTGCTGCCCGCGAGGCCCGAAGCGGAGGTGAACAATTACTTCACGCGAACCGCGCGCGGATGGGCATGGCTGCTTCTGTATGCACAACCGCTCTTCCTGCTGAACTCCTTTACGGTGATGACCGAGATGCTGCTCGCCTGCGCCTGGGTGTGGGCGGCGGTGATGATATGGCGCAATCGAATCGCTGCTGCGGGATTTCTCATTGGAGTGGGCGCCCTTGCACGGCCGGAGGGGTGGTTCGCCATCGCCTGCTGGCCGGTGTTTCTCATGCTTTGGAAGTGGACGGCCCACGATCGAACGCTTAGCGGGCGCAGCGTTGTTGCAGCGGTGTTTTTGTCCGTCATTCCGACCGTTCTCTGGTGGCTGGCCGGAACTCTCGCGTATCAGAACGCGGCGTGGATGATCGACTATTTCCCCTGGCAGGTGCACAGTCAGTACGGCAGAACCGGGTTGCTCTTCGTGGCTTCATCGCTGGCGGCGCTGGCGCTCTGGATGTGGATTCCGGTGCTGGCGGGAGCGGCGAGTCTCTGGCGCGGGCGGCATCGCGCGGCCATGCTGCTGCTGATTGTCCCCGCCGCCGCATTTTTTCTTCTGCACGCGACGCTCGGCGTCTTCGGCCTGATGGGGGCCATGTCGTTGCCGCGGTATTTCATCTGCGTCGCGCCGCTGCTGGCGGTGCTTGGGGTGCGCGGATTGCAATCGCTGGAAGCCCGCACGCGCCGGCCGCGGCTCCTTCGCAAGACCGTGATCACGCTGACGATTCTCCCCCTGCTCCTGCTCCTGCTGGCCAATCAACTTCCGATCCAGAAGAGCACGAACGAGCGGCAGTTGGATGTCGCCATCCGATCGTTCATGGAGCGCGGCATCCCGCGCGACCAGTGGAATTCACGGGTGCTCGCATCACATCCATACGTCTATTACGCGCTGGGAATCCCGATGGATACGCCGTTTCACAACCGGATATTCCACCCGGATACCATCCGTGACGCTCCGGCGGGGACGTATCTTTTCACCGATCAAGTGCTGTGGAATCGCGAGGGGCTGGCCAGTCCCGAGGAACTCATGCAGTGGGGGTATCGGTACGATCCGCTGGTGGATCGCGATATTGCGCATGTGCCGATGGCGTGGGATTTGAACAGCTCGCTGTTCCCGGGGGCGGGGCACATGGCGGTCGGGTTGTGGGTGAAAGACCTATGAACTGACGCATGACGAAACATGGGATCGCCATTGATCAGGACTTGTGTTCGACGGTGCCGTCGGCGTGGGCGACGATCACTTCGTTGGCCATGTTGATGAAGAGGCCGGTCTCCACGACGCCGGGGATGTGGTGCAGTGCGAGATCGAGGGCATAAGGATCGTGGAGCTGGTGATTTCCCGCCTTGCCGCTGGTGAAGAGGCAGTGCAGATAGGGATTTCCGTTATCGGTAAGGAACGGAGATCCGTCGGGATTCGTGCGAATCGTCACTTCCGCGCCCATCGACCGCAGTTTCCGCGTGACGACGGGGAGGGCGAAATCGATCACCTCGACGAACACCGGGAAGTAGGTGCCGAGGCGCGGCGCGATCTTCTCCTCCCCGACGACGATGACAAATTTTTTGGTGATGGAGGCGACGACCTTTTCGCGCGTCAGATTGCCGCCGCCGCCCTTGGTGAGGTTGAGGTACGGGTCGACTTCGTCGGCCCCATCGACGGTGATGTCGAGTGAATCCACTTCTTCGAGCGTGGCGAGTGGGATGCCCACTTCGCGCGCCACCTGTTCGGTGAGGAGGCTGGTCGGCACGCCGGTGGCCTTGAGCCGCTGATCGCAGATGCGCGCCCCGAGCGCCCGGACAAAAGCGAGCGCCGCCTTCCCGGAGCCAAGCCCGACGCGATCCCCGTTCCGCACCATGCCGGCGGCAATGGCACCGATCTTCTCGAGCTGCTCGGGAGTTGCTTTGCGGATAGGAAGTGGGACGGTCATTGAGGGCTTTCTTTCACATCAATGAAGCTTGAAAGCCCAATACTATACCAAAAGACCGTCGGGAAGAATCGCGTCGGCTCGCCCGTTCACGCGCATTGGCAGGTTCGCAAATGAGTATTCCGCAAGCAAATGGAGCCGCACCAATTGGTTAGCGAATTGCCGATCCCACATCGGGGCGAACGTCAAAAAGATGCAGGAGCCGCGCCTCGTGAAGGGCACGCTCCACCTGCGGCCGAAGCCCGGCGATCCGAAGCGCCCCGCCGTATGCGGTGATTGCGCGTTGAAAATGCACCAGCAGCCGCATTCCGGTGGAGGCAAGGAAGGTCAATTCGGAGGCGTCGATGATCACCGTCTCGGGATGCATTGCCTGCACGCGATCGAGCTCCTCGGCATCCGAATCCGCCCGCGCTTCGCCGATCAGGCTGACAACCACCACCCCGGCCTGGTTGGAGACGCGAATCTCAAGATCGCCCTTCATCCGATTTCCCCATGACACTGCGACGGGTATGGTGTAAACCACTTATCTGCAAACGTCAATAGTGAAATGACGGCGTGGGCGGATGCGCAACCGCCTTCGCGATTTACATCAGCAGCGTGTCGACCACCGCCAGCGCCCCGAAAACCAGCCCAATCAGCCCGTTGGCGGTCATGAAGGCGATGTTGATCTTCGAGATATCGCGTTCGCTCACGAGCGATTGTTCGATCGCCAGAAGCACTACTGCGCAGAAATACCCAGCCCAGTAGAGCAGGTGAAAGCCCCCGGTCACGCCGACCGCCGCGAATGCGATGGCCGTCAGAAGGTGGCAGCCGCGCGACAGGAGGAGCGCCTTGCGTCGGCCCACCGCGGCGGGAATGGAATGCAGATGCTCATTCCGGTCGAAGTCCTCATCCTGCAGGGCGTAGAGGATGTCGAATCCCGCCACCCAGAAAAGCACGCCGACGCCCAGCAAGGCTGCCGTGATCCCCCTTGGATCCCCAGGCGAGGCGGCGGGCGGGGCGATCGCGATCCATGCCGACACCGGCGCGAGCCCCAACGAAGCGCCCAGCCAGAAATGGCACAAGGCTGTGAAGCGCTTCGTCAGCGAATACCCGCCCAGCCACGCGAGCACCGGCAGCGACAGTACGAGCGGCCAGAAGTTTCCGTACGCCCACCAGAATCCCGCGGTCGCCACCAGAAAGAGCGCCATGCAGGTGACGAGGACCGAGCGCATGAAGGAAACGGTAACGGCGCCGGTCACGCTGGGCCGGCGTGCGGTTCGTGGATTCGCGGCGTCGAATCGGCGATCGATCAGGCGGTTAAAGGTCATGGCGAAGGTGCGCGCGATGACCATGCAGGCGATAATCAGCAGGAGTCTGCCGAGGCCGGGCCAGGATTGATGCACCGCGCGGCTTGCCCAGAAGGTCGCGATGAGCGCGAAGGGAAGCGCGAAGATGCTGTGGGCGAATTTGATCAGGTCGAGGAACGTGGCGAGGCGCCCTGCGGGCGTCGGCGTTGAAGAGGTTGCGGGGGCGGTGGTCATGCGGAAAGCGTTTCCTCGATGGCGGGAGCCATTTCCGCGGCGCGTCGCAGTTCCGGAAAGAACCGGTCGAAGGCTTCGCGGAACGCATCGCGGTGGCTCTGGAAATCGTCGACGGCCGGCGCCAGTTCCACATCATGGCGGAGGCGGGCGCTCATGCGCGTGAGCGTGAGGCGGATGCCGTCGAGCGTGGCGTAGGTGGAAAACCAGTCATCCCTGGTGAGCGCGCAGATCGCGAATCCGGCGCGCTCCGGAAGCATCGGGCGGTGCGCGTGGAGGGTCCGATAGACGCGCCGCACAAAACTCTCGATCGGCTCGGCATGATGGTCCCGCCAGTTCGCCGCCAGAAGATGATCGAAGAAAATGTCCACGAGCACCGGCGAATAGCGGCCCCATTTGTCGCTCAGCCGGGCGGAGCACAATTCCACGAGCGGATGCATGTCCGTGAAATCGTCAATGCGGCGATGCAACGCAAATCCCGCCTGGATGCCGGGAGGAAGGGTTCGGCGGGCGCGGCCCTTCACCCAGTCGGCGACGAGGTTGCCGACGAGAATCGCGTCGTCCGGGGGGGAGAGGATGGCGTGGGCGAGGAGATTCATGGGTTAGTTTAGCTCGCCAGGTTTGAGATCGTCTTGTGCGACGTGTCGAACGCGGAGTATTTGAACAGAATCCGCGAGCACCCGGAAGAGGATGCGGTGCCGCCCGTCAACGTATTGTCGAATTTCGGTCGATTCGCGCGCGGATTCGCGGGCTCGGGGATGGCGGTTGGGAAAGTCGGCGAGAGATTCGAATGATTTTTGCAGGAGGTCATAGACACGGTCGGCGGCTTGTGGAGAGTGCTCTGCAATGCCCTCGTGAATGGACTCCAGATCGGCGAGTGCCTGAACGGTCAGGTCGATGCGGTACGTCATTTTTTACGACGCTCTGTCGCACGTTTCCGGAGCAGGGCGAAGGCTTCTTTCAACGGCAATACTTCACCGCGTTCGGACTGGCGGATCGATTCCCTGGTGCGGGCATCCTCCAGTTCATCCATGAGTGTCTGATAGGCGGCGGCGTCCTGGACGACGATGCTGGCTTTCCCGTTCACAGTAAGGACTTCGGGCCGACCGGTCTTTCGCAAACGCTTTACGGATGCTTTGGCGGTTCGGATGAATTCAGACAGGGAGCGGATTTCCTGGAGCAAGAGCATAAAGCGCCTTCAGTAAATTTACTGCTTTAAGCATGTTATAAAAGTGCTGCCGGTGAATCAATCATTTTCCGCCGCGGCGTTCTTCCCGTTCCACCGCGCGTGCAGGTGATGCTCAATGTCGAGCAGGTCCAGCACCCGCCCGACCACCATGTTCACCACATCGTCCACCGTCTGCGGCAGCGTGTAAAACCCGGGATTCGCCGGACAGATAATCGCCCCCGCCTGCGCCAGTTCCAGCATGTTCTTGATCTCGATCACCCCCAGCGGCATTTCGCGATGGACGATCACCAGCCGCCGGCGCTCCTTGAGCACCACCTGCACGGCGCGCGAAATCAGGTTGTCACCCAGCCCGTGCGCGAACTCCGCAAGCTTGTTGTTTGAGCAGGGCACTACGACCATGCCGTCCGATTTGAAACTTCCAGACGCCACGCAGGCCCCGACGTCTTTGTACGGCAGCAGCGTGATGCCGTGAACCTCGGTACCGGCCAGCGCCGCGAGATCGAGCGATCCGCCGCTCTCCAATCCGAGTTCATCATGCAGCAAGCGCCGGCCGATCTGCGACACGATCAAAAAAATCTCCACATCCGCCGCCACCAGCGATTCGATCAGCCGCTTCGCATAGAGCGCCCCGGACGCCCCGGTAATCGCGACAATGATGCGTTTACGATCCGCCATGATTCTCTCCCGAGAACGCCCGCGCCACCGCGGAGATGCCGAATGCCGCGCATCCCGCCCCGAAGACCAGCGCCCATCCCCACGACCCGCCGCGCCATTCCACCACGGCCATCACGCCCATCAGCACGATGAGAGATGCTTCGAGCCACCACGGGAAACTCAACGTTTTGCCGATCATTCCAGCTCCTCCTGCGCCACGAAGTGCCGCTCGATGAGGGCGTGCTGGTTGTACCAGTCGTAGATCTGCGGGTGGTTCAGAAAATCCTCGCCGTAGAGCTCGCGCAGCTCCGCGGAGAAATCAGCGTGCCGGCAATCGCGCAGATGATCGAGCAGCGACATACTCGCAAAGAACCACGTCGGCTTGATCAGATCCGGAAGCTCCGCCCCGTAATGAGCCACGCGCTCGGAGCCAATAACCTCCCGGCAATGCTTGCAGCGCCAATCGCAGCGCACCACGTGTCGAAGAATGTGCTCGGGACTTCGCATACCGAAAACTCAAAACTCAAAACGCAAAACGCAAAACATCATTGGCGAACTCCCCTATAGCAGACGCAGATGCCGAAAGTCAGCGGGCGGGCGACGATGTCGCCGAAGCCCGCGGTCCGCATGCGCTCCTGCATCGCCTCCCGGCTGATGAACGTGTTCACCGACTGCGGCAGATACTTGTACGCCCCCGTCTTGTCACGGCTGATGAGCGTGGCCGTCACCGGCATGATTTTGCGGAAATAAAAATTGTAGAGGCTGCACATCCACGGATTCGTCGGCAGCGAAAACTCCAGAATGATCAATCGCCCGCCCGGCCTCAGCACGCGCGCAAACTCGTCAATCGCAGCGCCCCAATCCGCCACATTTCGAATGCCAAAGGCGATCGAAAGAACATCGACAGAACTGTCCGGAAGCGGAAGGGCCATCGCATTTCCCTGCAGGAACTGCACGAATTGAGCGGCGCCGGGATTCTCTTCGGGGTTGCGCGTTTCGTGCTCGACGATGTTGTGCCGCTGCCACTTGTTGCGCGCCAGCGGGAGCATCTCGTAAGTGAAGTCGATGCCGATCACGCTTGCCGCTCGTGCCGGCGACTCGAACCCAAACGCCTCCTCCGCAAACTTCACCGTCAAATCCCCCGTCCCGCACGCCACATCCACGATCCGATCTTCCGCCTTGACCCCCGCCATCTTCACTGCCACGTTGCGCCAATACTGATCCATCCAGAGCGAATGCAGCCGGTTGTTCAGGTCATACGAAGGCGCGATCGCCGAGAACATCTTGTTGACGCGCGCCGCCTTGTCCTCCACCGCATGGGGATTGGCCAACAGCGGATCCGTCCACGCCGCCTCAGCGGAAGGAGCAGGCTGGGAAACAGGGGCAGGCGCAGCCATTTCAAGAAATCCTGAAAGACGTGAAAACAACCCATTATAGAGTCCGTCTTTATTGAAGCGAATCCCCCCGGCAACCGTTACAATTCCGCCGGTGAGAAGGAGTTGCCATGAGCCAACCAAACCCCGTCGTGCCAACGCCGCCACCGCCCGCCCAACGCGAGCTTTCGTGGAGCGATGTGCTCATATATCCGCTCTCTGGCGCCGGCGCCATGCTCGGCGCTGCCGCTGGCATTTTTGCCTCCAGTCTCGCCTTCCACTCCGGCCTCTACGCGGTCATCGTCGTCGGCATCCTCACCGGTTTCGGCGCCATTCTCTTTGCAAGACGTGGAAACTGGATTACCGGCGCCATCACGGGAATAATTGCCCTCGCCGGTGGAATCCTCGCCGAATGGTGGATTCTTCCCATGCGCGTGGACGATTCCCTTCCTTATTTCCTCAACCACCTGTCGGAAGTTTACGCATTCCATCTGCTCATTATTGCCCTGGGCGCCGCCTGCGCTTTCTACATCTCCTGGCGCAAGTAACCGCTATACTGCCAGCATGCTCGCGCGCGCATTCCAATCCCTCTTCCTCGCCCTCATCCACCTCTACCGCCTCACCCTCGGCCACTTCCTCGGCGGACAGTGCCGCTATCAACCCACCTGCAGCGCCTACGGCCTCGACGCCATCCGCACCTGGGGCCCGTGGCGCGGCGCCTGGATGACCGCCCGCCGTATCACCCGCTGCCACCCCTTCACCCACGGCGGTTACGACCCCGTCCCGCCAAACCCCGCTCTTACACAACACCCGCACTCCCCCTCCGCAGACCCCAAACCCTAGACCCCAGGCCCGCCCTTTCCCGGTTATTCGCATTCCTTCAAGTGGCACGCTCCACCGGATCGAAATAGAATAAGCTCCAGCACTCGGTCACAGGAGTCTCTCATGAAATCCCGCCTCTCCGCCCACGCCGTTTTGCTCGCCGCCGCCGTCCTCGCTACCGGCATGATGAACGGCTGCGAAGCTGACGAATCCGCCCCCACCCGCCCGCGCACCCAGAACATCCTCACCCCGGACGAAAAGGCCAAGGAAAACGCCGACAAACGCGTCACCGAGCCCGAACAACGCGAAATGCCCACCGGCCGCACCGAATTCCCCGGCCAGTCCCGCGCCACGCCCAAGCCAACCCCCAATGCCCCCGGCTCCACCCCAATAGTCACCGCCGACGCCGGCTCCTGGACCTGGTCGCACTTCCGCACCCCCACCAACGATTACGACCAGTACAACTACGGCGGCGGCCCTGTCCCCCCCCTTAATGAGCACCCCGGCAAAGCGCCCACCCCCGGCTCCACCCCCGTTCCGGGAACCCCCTGGTCCATCGGCCACTACTGGGGTGAAATCGCCCCGCTCGACAATTACCCCCATCGCGCCTGGCCGGACGAACAGGTCACCTACGTCGACCCCTTGGTCAAACACAATCCCGTCTACTTCTACGATCTCCAAAAGCAGCTCCCGATCACCCAGAACGACGGCACCTACGCCGGCGACTTGGGAACCACCGCCATTGAATTCCCCTGGTTCTACGTAAACACCGTCGCCCTCCCCGTCCTCATGGTCCTTGAACCGCCCCTCGCCCAGCGCACCACCGAACGTCTCAGCCAAAACCCCGTCTACCTTGGTTTCCTCCCCTCCAGCGGCGCCATCATCCCCTCCCCGCAGCCCGGCGTCATCGAGTGGAAATACAAGCCCGACTACAATTACGATGTCGACAACACCTCCGCACCCGAAAAAGCCCCCGCCGGAACCAATCCGGAATCCACCACCGCCCCGACCACCCAGCCGAACCAGTAACATTTGGAAGCGAATCAAGCTTTGCGTCGAACACAAGAACAACACCCGCCTCATCAGCGGGTGTTTTTTTATACACTGTTCTTTTGCGTCCCCGCCCCTCATACGCCCGGATTGTAATTCACAAACCGTGTCTGGCTCGACATGAACGTCAGCTTCACGTTGTCGCACGGCCCGTTACGCTGCTTCGCCACAATCACAATCGCCTCATTGATCTTGTCCGGATTCGCATCCATCCACTCCTGGTCCCCGCGATGCATCACCGCCTCGCGGTGCAGCAGCATCACCACGTCCGCATCCTGCTCGATACTCCCCGATTCGCGCAAATCGCTCGTCCGCGGCAACCGCTGCTCCGATTCGCTCGCTCGATTCAACTGTGACAAACACAACACCGGCACATTCAGCTCGCGCGCCAGCGCCTTCACCCCGCGCGAAATCGTCGCGATTTCCTGCTGCCGATTGTCCGCCCTCCCCGGCGCCTCCATCAACTGCAGATAATCCAGCGCAATCAACTCGATGTTGTACTGCAGCTTCAACCGCCGCGCCTTCGTGCGGAGATCCATCAGCGTCAACCCCGGCGTGTCATCGATAAAAATCTGCCCCTGCGACAACTCCCCCACCGCATAGCTCAGCCGATCCCGGTCCTGCTTCGACAACATCCCGCGCCGCAGTTTGTGCGAATCGACGCCGGAGCGCGAGCACAACATGCGCTGCGCCAACTGCTGCTTCGACATTTCCAGCGAAAACACCGCGCAGGCCTTTTTCTTGTCGATGCCGACGTGCTCCACGATATTCATCGCGAAGCTCGTCTTTCCTACTGACGGCCGCGCCGCAATGATGATCATCTCCCCGCGTTGCAGCCCGCTCGTCAGATTATCCAGCTCAATGAACCCGCTCTGCACCCCCGAAAAATGCTCCCCCGTCTGCCGATCCAGCATCTCAAACGTTTCATGCAGCACATCCGTCAGCGGCACCGCCTGGTTCGATGTCTTCTGCTGCGCGATCTCAAAAATCCGCCCCTCGCCGCGATCCAGAACTGTCGCCGCCGGATCGCCCGACTCGTAACAATCCCGCAGCGTCGTCGTGCACGCCGTGATCAGGCTCCGCAGCATCGCCTTCTCTTTGACGATCGCCGCGTAATACTCCGCATGCGCTGACGTCGGCACCGCGTTCGCCAGCTCTTTGATGTATTCAATCCCCCCCACCTGCTCCAGCAGATTCTTCGTCTTGAGCGTCGAGTGCAGAATCATCGCATCGATCGGCGTGTTGCTCTCAAACAACTCGCTGAGCACGCGGAAGACAATCTGATTCTCTTCCTTGAAAAACATGTCCGGCTTCTGCAGAAACATGCAGACCGGACCCGTCACCTGCGGATCGATGATCATCGACCCCAGCACCCCCGCCTCCGCCGACAAATCATGCGGCGGCATCCGATCCACGAGCTGCACCCCCTCGGCGCCCCCAGCAAGGCCAAACGGCTTCGGACGCGCAGTTGTCGGAAACGTGGACATATCGCCTTTCAATTCGTTGGTGAAACCATAGAGCCTACCACGGACTTTCGGCCCATGCCGCTCATTTCAACAACAAGATTTTGATGACAGGTTTTCCACATCCCCGCGGCCTCCTTGCCAACACCCTATCCACTTCCCCACACCGCGCACTCACCGCATTAACAAATACAGCGCGATCAACAAGCTCAACCCCGCCATCACGAACGCCCCACCCACCATCCACCCCGCCCGATTCTTGCTCTTCTCAATCCACTCCTGCATCTGCATCGCCGACGCCGCATAGCTGTCCCGCACCTGCTGCAGCGCATCGACCGCATGGTTGTTCGCCAGTTGCAGGCGGTCGATCATCATCGAAAAGCGATTGAAGGACTCCACCAACTGCCGATCAATCTCATTCCCCATCTCGATCTGCTCGCGGATGCTCTGGAGCATCTCCGTATGCTCCCCCTTTTTCGGCCCGATCGCCTGCACCACGTCGCTCACCTTGCGCTGCTGCTCGGCGTGCATCGACAGCCGGTCGTTGATCATCTTCAGCATGTCCGCCTGCATCTTGCTCGCCTGCGGCAACGCCTCCGCCGCCGCCGGCAAGGTGCTCAGACGCGAGAACAACTCCTCCTGCCGCCGCGCCTGGCCATCCAGCGCCGCCCGCAATTCCTGCACGGTGTTCAAGAGCGAATCATACGACTGCTGTATCTTGTAATTCCCCGCCCCACTCATCGGCGTCGTTGGACCCACCCGCCCCACTACCGCATTCAACCCCTCTTCCGCATGCAACACCGCCGCACCAGGGTTCATCCCCTGCTGCTGCGCCAATCCCTCGTAATCGACGAGCGTCGGCTCGGATCCGCGAATCCACCGCTGCATACGTTCAACGAGACCCATAACCAATTCCTCACACAATACCCATCATCCATTCTACCATCATCGGGCATCTTCGTTCCATTTCTTCCTTTTCCTGTAAGACGGCCCGCCCGCGCATGTGCTATAATCCGATTGATAGTGCTTCTCAAGGATGACTCACATGCTGTCGATCAAGGACGCCGCCCACCGCGCCAGACAATATCTCGTCGAACTCTTTGGCGAGGTCGCCGATATCCGCCTGGAAGAAGTGGAGTCTGAGGAAAACAACTGGCTGATCACGCTCAGTTTTCTTGCCAATGCGCCGCAAGAGGATGCCTGGATTATGACTCAATCAAAAATGATCCGGCAGTACAAGATCTTTACGATCGATAGAGATACCGGCGAAGTGTTGGCCATGAGGATTCGCACCCTTCATGTCTGAATTTTCTGAGTCGCTTTATGCCGCCTATCCATTGCTCGGCCGGAATGCCATCCTGCTCGACACAAACTTAATGGTTGTTTACACAGTTGCTTGCCTTGACATCTATCGCATTGGAAGGGCAAAACGGACAGAGGCCTTTACTTCCACCGACGGCCGCCGTCTCTTATATCTCGTTTCTCGTTTTCGACGGCGGCGATCAACGCCCGCTATCCTTGCAGAATCCTTCAACCTCCTCGAACCATTCTTCAAAACGCTTCCACCTTCTGAAAGTCATCGGCTCCAGACCGCCATCCGTGAGGAGATTGACCTCATTGAGGAACATTACGTGCCAGCCAAACGAATTGCCGCTGATGACGCTCTCTTGCGGTACGGATTCACTGATTTGGCGATCGCATCGCACGCGGATAACGAGACCGTGATCGTTACAGTGGACCTCCCCCTCATTGGATTACTGGAAAAACGGAATCTTGCTGTCCTGAATTACAACCACCTGCGTACGGAAATCCTCCGCTGACGACCATCCTACATCAACCACGCCAAATCCTCTTCCCCCAACACAATACGTTCCCGCGGCACCCGCCCCAGATCAAACCGCCCCAGCACCTCCGCCGCACTCATTTCCCGCAACGAATCACTCTGCCCGCTCCGCCACGCCACCCACCCCACCACCCGCTCCGCACTTACCCCCCGCTCCCGAAACTGCGCTATCCGCGACTCCCCGTGCCGCTTCGCCAACCGCTTCCCATCCGCCCCAATCACCAGCGGCACATGCGCAAACTTCGGCGGCTCCCACCCCAAAGCACGATAAAGCAAAATCTGCCGCGGCGTGCTCGACAACAAATCATCCCCCCGCATCACCAGATCGATTCCCATCGCATGATCATCCACCACGCACGCCAGTTGATACGCCGGCCGCGGCCACACCCCCTCAAACCGCGTCACCGGAAAATCCCCCACCTCCGCCCCCACATCAAACCCCTGCCGCCCCGCCACCAGATCCTCAAACCCCACCACGCCTTCCTCGACGCGCAACCGCCAACACACCTTCTTCCCCGTCTCCTCCCGCACCATCCGCTCCACCTCCTCCACGTTTTGCGTTTGGCGTTTTGCGTTTTGCGTTTTCCCTCGGCACGTCCCCGGATACCGCACATTTCCTTCCCCCTCATGCGGCGCCCCCACGCTCCCCGCCACGCTCGCCGCAATATCCGCCCGCGTACACACACACGGATAAACCGCCCCCCGCTCCCACAACCGCTGCAGCGCCTCCGCATACAACCCCATCCGCTCCGACTGCACGACTTCGTTTTGTGTTTTGAGTTTTGTGTTTGGCGTTTCCGGGAAAGGATCCCAATCCATCCCCAGCCACCGCAAATCCGCATACGCCTGCCCCACGCTCTCCGCCTTGGCCCGCCCCGCATCCAGATCCTCCATCCGCATCGAAATCCGCGCCCCCGCCTGCCGCGCCGTCCACCACGTCAGCAGAAACGTCCGCGCATGCCCCAGGTGCAGCGCCCCCGTCGGACTCGGCGCCAGCCGCGTGTGAAAGAATCGCTCCGTCATTCCGTCAAGTATAAAGCCCGTGTAAAGCTCGCGTAAGGAACAACAGGCCTCTCTGGATACCCACTGAAAACCGGAGGACCCGCATCCTCAGCCCCTTTCCCGAAATCTTCGTTTTTCCGTCATCAAGTCCTTGCGTGAAAAGCTCTGCTGTGCTTATGTTACGTGCGGCGGAATAGCTGTATTCGGCAGCTCCACTTCCTCCCACATGACGGCTACTCCCCGATGCGCCGGGAACCGCCGTCTTACAACACGATCCCAGGAGAAGGCCCGGATGTCACCCTCGTCGTTGCTTCCTCAATGCGCCGGCACGACCACGCTTCCACACCGGTGTCCCTTCACGCGCAACCATGTGCCCCTTCAGAACTGCATCTTTCGTGTCATCGGAGGTTGAGATGGCCACTCGCTTGGTACGGACGCTTTCCCGCAAATCCCTTTCCCACGCATGCAAAGGCCGCTCTCTGCTCGAATCGTTGGAACAGCGGACCCTCCTTTCCGGCTCGCTCCTGACAACCTCGGACATCACCGCGGCTCTCCCCGCCGGAACTCCCTTCCAACTCACCTCCACCGGCCTCCTGATCCAGCCGATCCACTCCGCTACCGGCGCCACCCCGCACTATATCTCCCTCGACTCCAGCCCCTCTCTCACCAGCTCCGGCACCCTCTCTCCCTACTCCACTTCCTCTCCCTCCGGCATCACCCCCGCCCAAATGCGCAAAGCCTACGGCATCGACCAGATCACGTTTGGTTCCGTCGTTGGCGACGGCACCGGCCAAACCATCGCCATCGTCGACGCCTACGACTACCCCACCGCCCTCGCCGATCTCAATGCCTTCAGCACACACTTCGGCCTCCCCACCATGAACACCGCCGGCGGCCCGACATTCAAAAAGGTCAACCAGACCGGTGGTTCGAACCTCCCCGGCACCGACCCCGGCTCAAAAGGCGACGATTGGGAAGTCGAAGAAGCCCTCGACATCGAATGGGCCCACTCCATCGCCCCCGGCGCCAACATCCTCCTCGTCGAAGCCAATGACGCCTCCGATAACCTCTACACGGCGGTCAACTACGCCAAAACAGCTCCCGGCGTTAGCGCCGTCAGTATGAGTTGGGGTAGCGACGAATTCTCCGGTGAGACGCAATTCGACTCCACCTTCACCACCCCCGCGGGTCATGCCGGTGTCACTTTCCTCGCCTCCACCGGCGACTCCGCCGCACCCGGCGGTTACCCCGCCTACTCTCCCAACGTCGTCGCCGTCGGCGGCACCAGCCTCTACGTCGGCAGCACCGGCACCTACCTCAGTGAAACCGGCTGGTCCGGCTCCCCCGGTGTCGAGGGCGGCGGCGGCGGCATCAGCCTCTACGAAGCTCAGCCCTCCTACCAGCGCGGCGTCGTCACCCAAAGCAACTCCTCGCGCACCGAACCCGACGTCTCCTCCGATGCCGACCCCAACACCGGCGTCCCCATCTACGATACCTACGACTTCGGCTCCTCCGCCCCATGGTTCCAGGTCGGTGGAACCAGCCTCTCCTGTCCCTGCTGGGCCGGCATCATTTCCATCGTGAATCAGGGCCGCGCCATCTCAGGCGGCGCGTCCCTCGACGGCCGCGCCAACACACTCCCACGCCTCTACTCCATTGCCTCCTCAAACTTCCACGACATTACCTCCGGCAGCAACGGCTTCCTCGCCGGAACCGGATACGACCTCGTCACCGGCCGCGGCTCCCCGATCGCCAATACGCTCGTCCAATCCCTGGCTGCGGTCCCCACTATCGTCTTCACCCAGCAGCCTTCCACCGCGCTGCCCCACCACGCCATCGTTCCGGCCATCACCGTCACGATTGAAGATCAGTTCGGCAGCATCCTCACCACCGACAACGCCAACATCACGCTCTCCGTCGCCTCCGGCCCGGGCACCATCGGCGGCACGGTCACCGTAACGGCCGTCAACGGCGTTGCCACTTTCAGCAATATCTCCCTCAGCGCCGCCGGCAATTACACCCTTTCCGCCTCCGCCAGCGATGGCGCCTCCAATGTCACCTCCAGTTCCTTCACCATCAGCCAGGCCCCCACTCAACTTGTCTTCACCACGCAGCCCACGCTCAGCAATGCCGGCCTCCCCATCGCCGGCCCGGTCACCGTCAGCATCGAATACGCCAACGGCACCGTCGTCAACACCGACTCGAACATCACCCTAACCATTGCCAGCGGCAACGGCACCCTCGTCGGTATCACCACCCTCGCCGCCGTCAACGGCGTCGCCGCCTTCACGAACGTTAAAATCAACACCGCCGGCACCTTCGTGCTCGCCGCCGCCGATCCCCAGGACGTTCTCAGCAACTTCACCTCCAACAGCTTCATGGTTCAGTCCGGCGTTGCCGCTCAGCTCGCCCTTATCCAGCAACCCTCCACCGTCGTCGCCGGCGTCGCCATTTCCCCCGGCGTCACCGTCGCTGTCGAAGATGGCTTCGGCAACGTCATCACCACCAACACCTCCAACGTCACCATCTCCACCGCCTCCGGACCCGGCAGCGTCGGCGGTACCACCACCGTCCATGCCGTCGCCGGAATCGCCACTTTCTCCAACCTCCTCCTCACCGCCGCCGGTAACTACACCCTCTCCGCCGCCTCCGGCAACTTCACCGCCACTTCCAACTCCTTCCTCGTCAATCCCGCCGCCGCCGCCCACCTCACTTTCCAGGAGGCCCCCTCCAACATCACCGCCGGCCAGGCCTTCTCCCCCACCATCACCGCTCTCCTCACGGATCAATTCGGAAACACCGCCACCACCGACGTCTCGAACGTCACCATCTCCACCGCCTCCGGACCCGGCGCTATCATCGGCACCGCCACCGTTCAGGCCGCCAACGGCTTCGCCACCTTCAGCAACGTCACGATCAACAAGACCGGGACCTACACGCTCTCCATCTCCGGCAGCGGCATGACCTCCGCCACCTCCGGCAGTTTCGACGTCCTCACCGGCCCCGCCGCACAACTCGCCTTCATGCAGCAGCCCACCACCGTCGCCTCCTCCTCCAACTTCGGCCTCGTCATGCAGGTCGAGGATGCCGCCGGTAACTTCGTCGCCAACAGCACCGCCCCCGCACGCCTCTCCCTCGTCGGCGGACCCCTCGGCGGCAAAATCGGCGGCACCCTCATCACCAACGCCGTCGCCGGCATCGTCACCGTCTCCGGACTCAACATTTCCAACACCACCGGCTACTTCACCCTCGGCGCCACACTCCCGGGAGCCATCACCAGCTACTCCGCTCCCATCGTCGTTACCGCTCCCCCCGTCAAACTCGCCATCACCCAGCAACCCCAGCTCACGGTCAACGCCGGCAAACCCATCTCCACCATCACCGTCCAGCTCCTGGACTCCGCCGGACACCTCTCCGCCGCCAACTCCGCCATCACCATCTCCCTCACCAATCCCAACGGTGCAGTCCTCGGCGGAACCAAAACCGTCACCTCCGTCAACGGCGTCGCCTCCTTCTCCAACCTCACCATCTCCAAGGCCGGCACCTACACCCTCAAAGTCACCTCCGGCACGCTCCAGTCCGCCACCACCCGCTCCATCACCGTCCAGCCCGCCGGCACCCACATCCCCACCTCCACCTCCCTCGCCGCCTCCAACGCGGTCCCCATTGTCGGCCAGTCCCTCACCCTCACCGCCTCCGTTGCCGCCGGCGGTGCAACCCTCGCCCGCACCGGCACCATCACCTTCTACGACGGCAGCACCCGCCTCGGCGCCGTCTCCCTCAACGCCAACTCCGCCGCCTCCTTCGCCTTCACCCCCACCACCACCGGCCTCCACAACTTCAAGGCCGTCTACTCCGGCGACGCCACCTACAAAACCAGCACCGGCCTCCTCGCCGAAACCGTTCAACCCAACCCCCTCGCCCCGCTGATCAAAGCCGCCGCCAGGAAAAAGAAGTAACCATCCACCGCAACCCAACCCCCATAAAGCACCAAAGAGGTTCGCCCCCGAGCGAACCTCTTGTTTTTAGCTCTTCCCCGACGACATCACGCCATCGCCGCCTCGCGAAGCCTCTCCACATCCCGCATCGGCGGTTTCCCGAACTGCCGCTTGTACTCCCGGCTGAAGTGCGACGCATCATCGTACCCCACCCGATACCCCGCCTGCGCCGCATCCAGGTTCTCGCTGATCATCAGCCGCCGCGCCTCCTGAAGCCGCAACTGCTTTTGGAACTGCAGCGGGCTCATCGCCGTCACCGCCTTGAAGTGCGCGTGGAACCCCGAGACGCTCATCGCCAGTTCCCGCGCTATCTCCTCGATCCGCAGCGGCTTGTCGAAGTTCTCCCGCAGCTTCGTCACCGCCTGAACCATCCGGTGCTCATGCCCGCCGAACGTCGCCAGGTGCCGCATGCGACTCCCCTGCGCGCCCGTCAGCAGGCGATACATAATTTCCCGCACGACCATCGGCCCAAGCACGCGATACTCCCCCGGCGTTTCGATCAGCCGCACGAGCCGCAGCGTCGCATCCAGCAGCTTCGCATCCAGCGCGCTCACATCCACCGCCCGCACCCCGCCATCTCCGCTCACATCCACCAGCCCCGACTCCACCATCACCGACGTCACCACCGCCGGATCCAACACCAGCCGCAACCCCAGGTACGGCCGCTCCGGCGACGCCACATCAATCTGGCTGATCGTCGGCAACCCGACCGTGCTGATCAGGTAATGCGCCGGGTCGTAACGAAACCGATCCCCGCCGATCAGCACCTGCTTGCTCCCCTGAGCAATCACGCAGAACGATGACTGCGACACGCCATACACCGGCTCCGTCGGCGCGCACACCCGGTACAGATGCACCCCCCGCTGCGCCTCAACCGAACCCTCGCGCACCACCGCCCGCTTGATCCGCTCCGCCAGTTCCTCCCGGTCGGCCTGCATCCGTTGGCTCTGCTGTTCGCTGTTCTTCATGCCCGGCATCATAAACCCCTTCACCATCGATTCCCCCGCCCGCAACGCCCTTTGGAGAATTATACAAGCATCTCCGAGGATCGTTCTATCGCCCCGCCTCACTGCGTGCCTACAGTGACGAGTGTTCGGTAAGCACACATGATCGCCTTCGCCGAACCAATTGGACTCTGCTCCAATCGCTGGGCAGAAGTTCCATAGCCAACCGCAAGCAATAGGAGAACCAGAATATGTACAAGACCAAAGCCTATTCCGCCGCCAGCGCCACCTCCGGGCTCTCCTCCGACACCATTCAACGCCGCGAACCCACCGAGCACGACGTCCAGATCGAAATCCTCTTCTGCGGCATCTGCCACTCCGACCTCCACCAGGTCCGCAACGAATGGAAAGAGGTTATGCCCACCGTTTACCCCTGCGTCCCCGGACACGAAATCGTCGGCCGCGTCACCAAGGTCGGTTCCGCTGTGAAGAAATTCAAAATCGGTGACCTCGCCGCCGTCGGCTGCATGGTCGACTCCGACGGCACCTGCCCCAACTGCCGCGAGGGTCTTGAACAGTTCTGCCCCAACCCCACCTTCACCTACAACTTCCCCGATAAGCACAACGCCGCTCCCGTCACCTACGGCGGCTACTCCGACAGCATCGTCGTCACCGAACGTTTCGTCCTCCGCGTCCCCTCCAATCTCAATCTCGCCGGAGCCGCCCCGCTCCTCTGCGCCGGCATCACCACCTACTCCCCCATGCGCCACTGGGGCGTGACCAAGGGAAAAAAAGTCGGCATCGTCGGCCTCGGCGGACTCGGCCACATGGGCGTCAAATTCGCCCACGCACTCGGCGCACACACCGTCGTCTTCACCACCTCCCCCGGCAAAACCGAAGACGCCCGCCGACTCGGCGCTGACCAGGTCGTCCTCTCACGCGACGCCAACGACATGGCCAAACACGCCGGCAGCTTCGACTTCATCCTCGACTGCGTCTCCGCCAACCACGACATCAACGCCTACATCAACCTCCTCAAACGCGACGGCAACATCACCCTCGTCGGCGCACCCGAAAAACCCCTCGCCCTCTCCGCCTTCGGACTCATCATGGGACGCCGCAGCCTCTCCGGTTCGCCCATCGGCGGCATCCCCGAAACCCAGGAAATGCTCGACTTCTGCGGCCAGCACAACATCACCTCCGACGTCGAAATCATCCCCATCCAAAAGGTCAACGAAGCGTACGAACGCCTCCTCAAAGCCGACGTCAAATACCGCTTCTCCATCGACATGGCCTCGCTGAAGTCGGAGTGACGCAAAAAGCCGGCGATGGCATCGCCGGAATGTGCTCTCTGGCTCGAAAAAGTCACCGGCGATCAATATCAAGCCGAAAAATAAACGCCCCGCTGAAAGGAACTGAAATATGAGCAAAGTGTGGTTCATTACTGGCGCCGGCAGTGGCATCGGCGCCGGAATCGCCAAAGCCGCGCTCCGCGCCGGTCACCGCGTCGTGGCGACCGGAAGAAATCTCGATAAGGTCCGCAATGCGTTCCGCGACGTTGCGGCGACGAACGGCGACAACCTCGCCTTCCTCCAGTTGGATGTCGTCGATGCGTCACAAGCCCAAGCCGCCGTCGACCAGGCATTGAAAAGATTTGGCCGCATCGATGTCGCGGTCAATAACGCCGGCTACAGCCTGCTTGGCAATTTTGAAGAAATGTCCGTTCCCGAAATTCAAAGCCAACTGGCGACGAATTTCTATGGCGTCGTAAACGTGATGCAAGCCGTTCTACCCGGCATGCGAAAACAGCGATCCGGCCACGTCATGAATATCAGCTCCGTCGCCGGCGTCGTGGGATTCAAGCATTGCGCCGCCTACGCCGCGTCCAAGTTCGCGGTGGAGGGCCTCTCCCTGTGCGTCGCCGCCGAAGTTGAGCCTTTCGGCGTCAAAGTCACTCTCGTCGAACCAGGCTTCTTTCGCACCGATCTTCTCGACGAACGAAACGTTAAATGGCCCGCCCGCGCCATTGACGACTACGCCTCCGACGGAAAACCCAAAGATATCTGGTCCGCTTACAATGGAACGCAACAAGGCGACCCGGAAAAGCTCGGCGACGCCCTCGTCAAAATCGCCGGCATGACAAAGCCGCCCAAACAATTCCACGCCGGCAGCGATGCCCTCGCAGTGGTCAGGCCCGCATTGCAGGCCCGGCTGCAGGAGCTTGAAGA
Organism: Phycisphaerae bacterium; assembly: GCA_035524355.1. Classification (GTDB taxonomy): domain Bacteria; phylum Planctomycetota; class Phycisphaerae; order WQYP01; family WQYP01; genus DATKPA01. The sequence goes on from DATKPA010000078.1 coordinate 47,895, forward strand.
TTTTGAAGAACTCTCCAATTCCACGCTCGGCATGTTCCAAACCAAGTAATATATATAAATACCATAGCTTATACGGAGTCCATTCATGCAATCCCGCACTCTCGGAAAGAACCTCAAGGTCTCCGCCCTCGGCCTCGGCTGCATGGGCATGTCCTTCTCCTACGGGCCGCCAAAAGACAAAGCCGAAATGACCGCCCTCCTCCACGCCGCCGTCGACCGCGGCATCACCTTCTTCGACACCGCCGAAGTCTACGGCCCCTTCACCAATGAAGAACTCGTCGGCGAAGCACTCGCCCCCTTCCGCAAAAAGCTCGTCATCGCCACCAAGTTCGGCTTCGACCTCGCCGGCCCCGACAACCGCCCCGGGGCCTCCCCCCTCAACAGCCAGCCCGCTCACATCAAGCAGGCCGTCGAAGGCTCGCTCAAGCGGTTGCGGACAGACGTGATCGATCTGTACTACCAGCACCGTGTCGATCCCGCCGTTCCCATCGAAGATGTCGCCGGCGCCGTGAAGGAACTCATCCACGCCGGCAAGGTCAAACACTTCGGCCTCTCCGAAGCCGGCGTCCAAACCATCCGCCGCGCCCACGCCGTCCAGCCCGTCGCCGCCCTGCAAAACGAATACTCCCTCTGGTGGCGCCGCCCCGAACAAGAAATCCTCCCCACCCTCGAAGAACTCGGCATCGGACTCGTCGCCTACAGCCCGCTCGGCAAAGGCTTCCTCACCGGAAAAATCGACGAGACCGCCAAGTTCGACAAAACCGACTTCCGCAGCACCCTCCCGCGCTTCACCCCCGAAGCGCTCAAGGCCAATCAGGCCCTCATCGATCTCCTCGCCGCCATCGCCCAACGCAAAAACGCCACCCCCGCGCAGATCGCCCTCGCCTGGCTGCTCGCGCAGAAACCCTGGATCGTCCCCATCCCCGGCACGACGAAGTTGCATCGGCTCGACGAAAACCTCGGCGCCCTTTCTGTCCAGCTCACCTCCGGCGATCTCCGCGACATCAACACCGCCGCCGCCAACATCCACGTGCAAGGCGCCCGCTACCCCGAAAAGCTCGAACAAATGACCAACCTCTGACACCTTATAAAGCCGGCGATGGCGGGGGGGGGTCGCCGGAAGGTGCACCCCGCTAGAATTCCGCCATTCGGTCCTGATTCATGCCGTAAGGAGAACCCAAAATGGAAATCAAACGCCCCGGCTCCCGCCCCTCCAACAAAGGCCCCGCCGACTGGTTCACCGGCACCGTCCGCATCGACCCCCTCTTCGACGCCCCCGCCCCGGCCCGCGTCGCCGGTGCCGCCGTCACCTTCGAACCCGGCGCCCGCACCAACTGGCACACCCATCCCCTCGGCCAAACACTCATCGTCACCGCCGGCTTCGGCTGGGCCCAACGCTGGGACGGACCCATCGAAGAACTCCGCCCCGGCGACGTCCTCTGGTTCGCCCCCGGCGAAAAACACTGGCACGGCGCCTCCCCCACCACCGCCATGACCCACATCGCCATCCAGGAAAAACTCGACGGCAAAGCCGTCGACTGGCTCGAAAAAGTCTCCGACGAGCAGTACAGCCCGCCGTGACCCCCACCCGCCATTTATCAATCTTCACCTGTTCAATGTCTCGCTCGCCGATTGTGCCCGCGACCACGCTTGCGTCGTCGCGAACCATGCACATCACATATTGCACACCTCCCCGCGACATTTTTTTGTACGCTTAAAACACGCGAGTGGACACGATCAATCCCTCACCACATGGGCGCCGGCCGCAACGGGCGACTTCGCTTTTCCTGCTCCGCTCGATCCGCCAGCAGAACCCCATTGAACCACCCAATCCCCTCCGTCATCGCCTCAAAATAGCGAACCACCGTCCCGAAAAGCCGCGGCGAAACCGCCACCGACGCCGGCAACTCCACCCACCAATAAAACTGCTTGAACTTCAGATAATCCGCCACCGGCGACTCGGCATAAGACTGCCAATCCTTCGGCAACCGCGTCAGCCGCTCCCCCTGCAACCCCCCAAACATCCTCCGCAGCTTGGCATTCTCAACAACCGCCAAAAACCGCTTCGGCTCCGCAACGATCGCCGAACGCACCGCCCGCAACTCCTCCACCCCCGGCATATAAATTCCCCCCGCAATCCCCACATACTGGTGCGACACCTCGACGTAATACCCGGCCCCCGCATGCCGCGGAAGACTCCGATGCGCTAACGTCGCCGCAATGTGCGTCTTGTACGGCGTCTTATCCTTCGAAAACCGGGTGTCCCGGTAAATCCGATACACATTCCGCGCCGGCTCCTCCGCCACATGATCCGCCGAAACCGACCGCATCTTCTCATTCAGCGCCGTCACCAGCTCAATCATCGGCCCCCGAACCCGCCGCTCAAAAATCTCCTTCCGCGGCCCAAACCACTCCCGATTGTTGTTCCTCTCCAGCCCCCGAAAAAACGTGAGCATCTCCCGCGGAAATGTCTTGAAGCGCATAGTCATAGCGGACGATTCTATGCCGGCACGAAGCGATCGTTTCCCCACCATCTCGCGTTTCCCTCCCAACCCCCATTTTTCACCCCAAAAACCGCAATCCCCACCACCAAGCCAGGAGATCGCCGAGCACGTGCGTACTTTGGCCATTTCCACCCCCCCCCGCTCGCAACGACTTAACGATTCAACGACCCCTGAATCCCTACAATTCCTATCGGAGATCAGGGGAGATTGCCAATGACGTACCCACGCTTGGCAATGTCCCCCCCTCTTCCCGCTAACTTCCATATTTGCGGATGCGTTCGGGGCGGCGGACGAGGAAGTAGATGAGGGCGCCGAGCCAGTGGAGGAAGATGACGACGAGGAGCCAGATGATTTTGTCGTTGCCTTCGGAGGGTTCCCTCTGGACGATTTCGATGATCATCATGATCCAGAAGATGGTGCCAGCAATCACGATCAGCCCGCCGATGGGCATGCAAACGCAGGGAAGCAACTGTAGAGCCATAACTGCGAGCATGAGTCGTTCTCCCATAGAATTTGTCCGGTAGATCTACCTCCGCAGTGTACCGCGCCAGAATGGCGTGTCATCCGCAAAAAGAAAAGGCCCAGAAGTGCGATGCACTTCTGGGCCTCTGATTGCTAATGGAGAGCAGATTCCAGCGATACGATCGTCGGCTCTACTCAGGCGGTCGGGGCGGCGGCGGGCGCCGGCTCGATGGAGACCTTGTAGTTGCGAACCTGGACCTTGCCGTCGGCGAGGGCGAAGAGGGTGTCGTCGCGGCCGAGGCCGACGTTTTTACCGGCCTTAAACTTGGTTCCGCGTTGGCGGATGATGATGGAGCCGGTGGTGACGGTTTCGCCGGCGTAGGCTTTAACGCCGAGGTACTGGGGGTTGGAGTCGCGGCCGTTGCGGGTGGAGCCTTGACCTTTTTTATGTGCCATGATGAGTCCTTTTTGCTACGTTCTGCGTGCGTCGAGCGTGCAGATGCCTGCTTTGGGAATTTCGAGCCGGGTAGTATAGCGGGGGAGGTAGGTTGGAAGCAAGGGGGTAGGAAACGCGGTATGATGTGGCGATGGGTGAGCAAGGATCCAATGTGCTAAGTTATTCCGGGCGCGGATCAAATAATCGGCCGAAGTTATGGCCAGTCGGCGCCGTGGCTATGGTTTCGTTGCTGGGAGGTGCGGGGATAGGCTATTTGTTTCTCGCGGGATGGGGGATTGAGGACGTTTGGATAATCTACCCGCCGGCTTTGCCTTGGTACCTGTGGATAATACCGGTAGTGCTTGTTGGAGGGCCTTTGTGTTTTTTTGGATGGCGGGCTTCGGCTTCGTCGGCATCACGGAGCGACTGAAGGTGCGAGGACAGGCCCGTTGCGAGGGGGTCGCGTCGATCTTCGATCGATGGCTAAACTTTTTCTGGCGGGGGGCGGAGCCGAGGCACCTCGACGATTTTCTTTGCGATCGGCCGGCAAATTTATCAGAATCAGCGGATGCTTTCTTACGAGTTCGCCACCAGCTCGCACGTTTCCCAACTCGTTGAACTGCGCATCGAGTTTCTTACGCTTATTGATGGGGTGCCGGCGGATCGGGAGGGGTTGGCGGGGGCACTGCGGGGGTATTTTGCGGAGAATCTTGCGAATGGGGAGCATGTGGCGGCGATTGCGTTGGATGGGGAGCGGATCGTCGGGGTAGCGGGGCTGGTTTATCACCGGTATCCGCCGTCGGGGGATAATTTGACCGGGGTGCGGGGGCATATCTTGAATGTGTATACGGTCGCGACGCATCGGCGGCGGGGGATTGCGACGCGGTTGATGGGGATGTTGATTGAGTATGCGAAGGGGCACGGGTGCCAGCGGGTGACGTTGCATGCGATGGCGGAGGCGCGGGGGATTTATGAGCGGTTGGGGTTTCGGGGGATTGAGACGGAGATGCGGTTGGAGTTTCCGGGGGAAGGATCCGTGAGTCGGGACCCAGCGATCTGATCGCTGGGCTTTTTTTCCGCGAGGGGTTGGGTTCGCCTGCGCGAGGAAGGCGCCTGGTATGCGAAAGGGTGATCGGCCGGCGCTGACGCTACGGGTTCCCTTGGGTCACTTCATGACCCATTTGACGGCTTTGAGTTTGGGGGCGGGCTGGATGTTGATGGCCTCGCCGGGGACGGTGTAGTCGAGGATGAGGGTTTTCTGGAGGACGGCGGGTTTGTGGGTGACGGGGTTGTCGACCTGGGCGGTTTCGCCGGAGAGGCCGGCGATGAAGACCTGGTAGTCGCGGGCGGCGGGGTCGATGTTGGAGAAGACGATGATGCCGTCTTTGGCGTTGTCTTCGCCCTGGAGGAGTTTGCCGAGGATTTCGTTGGGACCGTAGAGGGGTGTGGCGGATTTGTACATGGCGGTGATTCTATTGGTGACTTCGTTGGGGACGTCTTTAAATGCGGTTTGGACCTGGCCGGTGTCGGTGGAGAGTTGGAAGTCGGGGGTGAAGAGGACGTCTTTGCCGGAGTTGTTGATGACGGTGTAGCGCATGTACCAGAAGGTTTTGCTTTGGCCGTTGACGGAGGTGATGAGGCGCTGGAGGTCGCCGTGGCGGAAGTTGAGTTCCCAACTGACAGGGACGATGGAGGGGGTGGGGAAGGCGCGGGCGCTTGGGGCGAGGGAGAGGGTGCCGGCGCTGACGAGGGCAGCGGTGATGAGGGTGGTGGTGATGAGACGGCGCATGGGGGACCTCCGCGGGAAGTGATTCACAATGGGAAAGTAACTTGTGGGGTGGGTGTTGGCAAGGGATTAGTGTATCAGTGTAGCAGTGGTATCAGGAGATCAGGGGTCGGCGGGGCGGGCCGGCATTGATTCGAGGGTGCGGGTGGTTGAGAATTGGGCGTATGGAAGTGAGCGGGCGATATCGGCTGGTGCGCGGGGTGGAGGATGCGGCGCTGGTGCGGCGCGGGTTGTTTGTGCTGGTGGGTGGGCCGGAGGTGCGGCCGGGGGTGCCGATGCGGGGGAGTGTTGCGGACCATGAGATGAAGGTGGAGGGATTTCTGGCGTATGCGCAGAGCGTGGGGGTGGATTACACGCGGCAAGTGGTGGCGCTGGGGAAGAATTTGGCGGGGGAAGAGGTGATTGAGGGGATGTGTTTGTGGGTTCCGTCGCCGGGGCGGACGGCGATGCTGTTTGGGCCGAGTTTGTCGGAGTTTCCGGAGGCGGCGAAGGGGACGGAGGCGGCGATTGCCGGGGCGCTGGAGGATGCGAGGCGGGCGGGGATTGTGCTGGTGCAATCGATGATGGAGCCGGCGGATGCGGCGGGGAAGACGGTGTTTGCGGCGGCGGGGCTGACGCAGTTGGCGACGCTGACGTACATGGAGCGGCGGCCGCCGATGCATGCACCGGAGTTTCAGTTGCCGGGGGATTTGCGGATGGAGCCGTACAGCGCGGGGACGCATGCGCTTTTTGCGCGGGCGATATTGGGGAGTTATGAGAAGACGCTGGATTGCCCGGCGTTGTCGGGGGTGCGGGAGATTGAGGACATCATTGCGGGGCACAAGGCGGTGGGCGGGCCGAGCGGGTTTGATCCCCACCTTTGGGGCGTGCTGATTGAGGGGGAGAAGCCGGTGGGGTGTTTGCTGCTGGGGGAGATCGCGGCGCGGCGGGCGTTGGAGCTGGTGTATCTGGGGCTGCTGCCGGAGGTGAGGGGGCGGGGATTGGGGCGGGTGCTGATGCAGCGGGTGTTGTCGATTGCATCACGGCGGCGGTTCGATGTGGCGACGCTGGCGGTGGATGCGGCGAATGGTCCGGCGGTGGCGCTTTATCGGCGGTGCGGGTATACGAGCGTGGCGCAGCGGATAGCGATGATTCGCCGGCTGGCGTGAGGAAAATGCGGGTTGAAGAGATGGTTGGAGGGCGCGGCCGGGCGCGAGAGGGATTTGGTGGCGTGGGCAGCTCATCTACAACCCGTGGTGGTGGTGGAAGAGGAAAGATCGAAAATGATTTGCGGACGTGCACAACTGCTTGATGGTCGCAGAATTATTCACATGGAGCTGGCGGATTTGTGGATAACCCGGGGGAAAAAATTTTTTTGAGCGCGCAAGTTCAGTGGGGGCGGGCGGAACGAGTGGTGGATAAAAATGAGTTAAAGATTGGAGATTGTCAGGGGCTTCACCGAATGCTAAAACATTCTCATCTTAGTCGAACATTTGACGACAGAAGTTGAGGAAAAAAAAGGGGCGGCCAAAAGGAAGGGCCGACCCCGGACGTGGGAAATACGCGCACCCCTGGAGCACTCTGCATTGTAGCAAGCAGGCGAAGGGGGATAAGAGGAATCGGACGGCAGTTCGGCCGAAACACGGAAATCCCACCACATTTCGAGGAACCAGGGAGGGTTTCGATCGCGCAGCAACGCGGAGCATTTGGACGGAAGATTGCCTGTCTATCGTCCGAAGGGTTGCCTGCCGATTCTGTATCTCCTGAGCATGACGCGCAGGGGGCTCCGACAAATCAGAACCATGACGGTTCCATGCCATACCAGAGTTTAGCGCACATTGGCAGAAGCCTTAAGGAGTCGGCGATGGTTGTGATCGCGCGCGTCATGGACGATTTGGTTCAGATGAATGCGGGGCCCGAAAGCGGGCGGATGACGGCGGAGAGCGAGAAGGGCGGAGGGACAAGCGAAGGGGTGGGAGAACGGGTTGGGGGGGAATTTGAGGAGGAGATGCGTGCGGCGCTGCTGCAACGGATCGGGACGGCGCGGTACGAACTGTGGTTCGACGGGAAGGTGCGGATGAGCGTGGATGGGAACGCGCTGATTGTGGAGGCGGGGAGTGCGTTTGCCGTGCGGTTTATCCGGGAGAAATTTTCGGATGAACTGGGGGATTCCGGGCGGCAGGTGTTGCGGCGGAATGTGGAAGTTTGTGTTCGGATGGGTGAGGGGATTGCGGTTCGCCAGGAGCTGACCTCTCCGGAAGTGCGTGCCGTTGCTGTGCCTGCGGCTGCTGCACCCGTTTCGTCCAGCGTGGCGGCGCAGGGGCAGATGAATCTGAAGTACACGCTGGATGAGTTCGTGATGGGGCCGTCGAACCGGCTGGCGTATCATGCGGCGGTGCAGGTGGCGCAGAGTCCTGGGGAGCAGTTCAATCCGCTGTTTATTCACGGGCATTGCGGGCTGGGGAAGACGCATTTGCTGCAGGGGATCTGCCAGCGGTTCGCGAAGCTGCATCCCGGGAAGAAGTGGCTGTACATGACGGCGGAGCAGTTCACGAATGAGTTTCTGGAGGCGATCAAGGCGCACAAGACGGATGCATTTCGGCGGCGGATCCGGAGTGCGGATCTGCTGGTGATCGATGATGTGCATTTCCTGGGGAACAAGAAGGCGACGCAGGAGGAGTTTCTGCACACGTTCAACCAGATCGACGGGAGCGGGAAGCAGGTGGTGCTGGCGAGCGATTGTGCACCGAAGCAGATTCATGCGTTGAGCGAGCAACTGTCGAGCCGGTTTGTGTCGGGGATGGTGCTGCGGGTGGATGCGCCGGATTTGCCGACGCGGCTGGAGATTCTGCGGCGGCGGGTGATGAAGAACGGCTGGCAGGTTTCGGATGCGGTGCTGATGCATCTGGCGCAGTCGGCGTCGAGCAGCGTGCGGGAATTGGAGGGGTTGCTGCTGCAGGTGATGGCGGGGATTCGGCTGATCAACACGGGGCACGAGGCGGAGGCGTCGACGATTCTGACGAGCATCAAGGATCGGACGGCGATGCGCGGGCCGGTGCCGACGGATCGGATCGTGACGTGCGTGGCGGAGCATTTTTCGCTGTCGCCGGCGGTGCTGATGGGGTCAGGGCGGGAGAAGGTGGTGGCGACGGCGCGGGCGATCGCGATGCATCTGGCGCGGCAGCACACGGGGATGAGCTATCCGGAGATCGGTCGTGCGATTGGTGGGAAGAATCACTCGACCGTGATTGCGGCGTGCCAGCGGGTGGAGGGGCTGATTTCGGGCGGGGATGTGTTGTGCTGGAATACGGCGGAAGGGTCGAGGCATCAGGCGGTGTCGGATATTCTGCATGATCTGGAGGCGGCGATACGACGGGTGAGATGAGACGTTAAACACAAAGGCCACGAAGAGCACGAAGGACCACAAAGGGGATGGAGAAGATGTTTGAACCGATTCCTGAGGAAACCGAGCGCATTGCGTCGCAGGTTGTGGATGCCGCGATCAAGGTGCATCGTGTTCTCGGTCCAGGGCTGTTGGAATCTGTGTACGAGCAATGCCTCGCACACGAGCTTACATTGCGGGGTTTTCGCGTGCAGCGTCAACTACCCGTGCCCGTTGTTTATGAAGGGTTGCAACTGGAAGTCGGTTATCGGCTGGACCTGCTCGTGAACGATCGCGTGATCGTTGAATGCAAGGCGGTCAAAGAGGTTACGCCGGTGGACCGTCAACAGACGCTCACCCACATCAAGCTTTCCAACAAGCGACTCGGGTTTCTCATTAACTTCAACGTCACGCGTCTCAAGGACGGACTCACCCGAATCATCAATTAGAATCAAGTAGAATCAAAACCCTTTGTGGTCCTTCGTGCTCTTCGTGCCCTTTGTGTTTAACGTCCGTCGGGCCTAGGGCAATTGCATATTCCGCAAGTTCATCCGGTAATGACCTTTAGCAAATAATCGTTTTCCCAACCGCAGCCCAGGCGCTTGGTTTTGATGCCGCACTTGGCGGTTTTCTCGTTTTTCAGCAGGTTCAGCGCGATCCG
>DATKPA010000079.1:0-18687 GCA_035524355.1 Phycisphaerae bacterium
TATTGCGCTGGGGGATCGGTCGACGTGGCCGATCGATCAGACGCGAAGCTTGCTGAGCTATTTACCGGAAGAGACGGTTGTGTGGCTGGTCGAGCCGGCGGAAATTCAGGAGCAGGCGAAGAGTTATTTCGACCGACTGTCGGATGCGCGCGGGATTTATCCGCCGAATGCGGTGCTGAAGAATATTCAGAATTTGGCGTGGGCGGAGATTCATCAGTTTGGGGCGGAGGATGAGAAGACGATTCGGCTGCCGTGCAAGTCGGTGCAGCGCTTCGACACTAAGGCCGAAGAAGCGATCAAGGAACTCGCGGAGCTCACCGAGCGCGCGAAGGTTGTCGTTGTTTGCGATTCGAAGAGCGAATGCACGCGGCTTAGCGATTTGCTGGATGTGAAGCATCCCGGAATTCGCGAACACATCGAAATGCCGACAGGGATTCTGCAACTCGGGTTTGAGTGGAATGAGTCCGATTGGGGGGCAACTCGTGGGGATGCGCGGCATGAATCGCCTGCGGGCGATCATCGGCGGGACGCCGATGCCACGGACGGCGATGCCGCGGCGAGGCCGCTGGTATTGCTCGGCCACCACGAAATCTTCCACCGTTACAGCCAGCGGCGGCGGTTGCGGGCGGTGCAGGGGGCGCGGCCGATTGATTCGTTTCTGGATTTGCAGCCAGGGGATTTCGTGGTGCACGTGCATCATGGGATTGCGAAGTTTGAGGCGATGAATTCGATTACGCGGGAGGGGCGGCAGAGCGAGTTTTTGACGCTGAAGTTTGCGGGGGATGCGACGCTGCATGTGCCGGTGACGCAGATTCACCTGGTGCAGAAGTATGTGGGCGGGGCGCATGGGCGGCCGCCGCTGTCGGTGCTGGGGGGCGCGACGTGGTCGAAGCAGAAAGACAAAGTGGCGGAGGCGGTGGAGAAGCTGGCGGGGGAATTGCTGGAGGTGCAGGCGGCGCGCGAGGGAACGCCGGGGGTGGCGTATCCGGGGGATACGGTGTGGCAGAAGGAATTTGAGAATGCGTTTCCGTACCCCCCTACCGAGGATCAGGTGCGGTCGGCGGATGAGATCAAGCTGGACTTGGGGCGGTCGCGGCCGATGGATCGGTTGTTATGCGGGGATGTGGGGTACGGCAAAACGGAAGTGGCGATGCGGGCCGCGTTCAAGGTGGCGGAGTTTGGGAAGCAGGTGGCGGTGCTGGTGCCGACGACGGTGCTGGCGGAGCAGCATGAGGAGACGATCCGACAGCGTGTGGCGGGATATCCGTTCGTTGTGGAATCGATCTCGCGGTTCAAGACGGCGGGGCAGGTCAAGAAGATTCTGGAGCGGACGCGGGCGGGGCAGGTGGACATATTGGTGGGGACGCATCGGCTGCTGTCGAAGGATGTAGTGTTTGCGGATCTGGGGCTGGTGATCATCGATGAGGAGCAGCGGTTCGGAGTGGAGCACAAGGAGAAGTTGAAGAAGCTGCGGCTGACGGTGGATATTCTGACAATGACGGCGACGCCGATACCGCGCACGCTGCACATGTCGATGCTGGGGATCCGGGATATTTCCAATCTCGCGACACCGCCGTCGGATCGGCGGAGCGTGGTGACCGAGGTGATTCCGCATGACAAGATGCGGATCAAGCAGGCGTTGCAGCGGGAATTGGCGCGCAACGGGCAGATCTATTTTGTGCACAACAAGGTCTACAACATCCAGAGCGTGGCGGATGAGATTCGGCAGATGGTGCCGGACGCGCGCATCGTGATCGGGCATGGCCAAATGGAGCATGAGCATCAGCTTGAAGAGGTGATGCACAAGTTCATCAAGCACGAGGCGGACATTCTCGTCTCGACCACGATCATTGAGTCGGGCATCGATATTCCAAACGCCAACACGATGTTCATCAATGAGGCGGAGAATTTCGGGCTTTCGGATCTGCACCAGTTGCGCGGCCGCGTGGGGCGCTACAAGCATCGGGCGTATTGCTATTTGATGCTCTCGCCGGACAAGACGATTTCTTCGACGGCGGCGAAGCGGCTCAAGGCGATGGAGGAGTATGCATCGCTGGGGGCGGGATTCAAGATTGCGCTGCGCGATCTGGAAATCCGCGGCTCCGGCAACATCCTCGGCCCCGAACAATCCGGCCACATCGCCGCAGTTGGTTACGAGATGTATTGCCAGCTCCTCGAAGAGGCCGTGAAGAAGGTGAAGAACGAGCCGGTGGTGAAGCCGAAGGAAGTGAACGTGGAGATCGGGGTGAGCGGGGTGTTGCCGAAGACGTATGTGGATTCGGAGCGGCAGCGGATGGATTTGTATCGGCGTTTGTCGCGGGCGCATTCGCTGGAGATGCTCGAAGCGCTGGCGAAGGATGTAGTGGATGCGTTTGGGACGATGCCGAAGGCGGTGTCGGTGATGTTTGGTTTGGCGGAGATCAAGGTATTGGCACAGCAGTGGTCGATCGTGTCGATCATTACGAAGACGCCGGACGTGGTGTTTACGATCGAGGATTTGAGCAAGCTTGGGCCGTTGATGGGGAAGGGTGTGGGCGGCGGCGCGGGGAGCGTGCGGATTGCGGATGAGAAGACGGTGCATCTGCGGTTGCCGGCGAGTTATCTGGAGCCGGAGACGTTGATCAATGTGTTGCGGAATTTGTTGAATCCGAATGCCCCGAAGGAAGCGCCGAAGAAGCCGGAGCCGGTGAAGCCGCAGCCGGTGGTGAAGCCGGGGGGGATACGGCGGCGGTTGTGATGTCGGTTTTTCGAGGCCAAGGCCGCTAATAGTTTGGTATAGTAGTGATCATGACTACGCTAAAGGCACATTTTGACGGTCACGTTATCGTACCTGACGAGCCGGTGGATTTGCCGATGGGGCGCACTTTGGAAATTCAAGTGCGTGAGGTTGGCGAGTTGCGGCCGCTTGGAATTCGAATCAACAAAGTGAGCGGCTTGCCGGAATTTGATCTTCCAGCGGACGCACCTCCGATCAACCTGGAAGACGTGCGTCGAGCGTTGGACGATGACTGAGCATGTCGATTTTTCTTTTGGATACGAACGTATTGATCGCCTTGGGGTGGCCGAGTCATCCGCATAATCACGCGGCGCATCGCTGGATGAATGCGATAGGAACCGATCGGTGGGCCACGTGCCCCGTCACTGAATGCGGTTTCGTGCGTATCAGTTCCAACAAGCGAGCTCTTCCATCCGGAACAACCCCTGCGGCGGCCATCGCCTTATTGAATGGGCTTAAGACCGATGCGCGACACGTCTTCTGGGAGGACAGCATTTCCATCTGCAACATCCGCTTGCGACACAATGCCATTCAGGGCTATCAGCAGGTAACGGACGCCTACTTGCTTTCGCTGTGCCTTGCGAAGGGCGGGCGCGTTGCGACGTTTGACCAAGGCTTTTTGTCCCTGGCAACAACCGATGCGGAGCGTACCGCTGTTTTCGTGGTACCCATTTAGCGCTTGGGTCGTCATGGATTCTGCTCGCCCGCGGGTACATCCCTGATCCACGACTTGAGCAGCGTATTCGCCACCGCCAGAATCACCGGCCCGATGAACAACCCGATGACCCCCATCGCGATCAGCCCGCCGATCACGCCGATGAAGACCAGTATCAGCGGCATGTCCGCGCCCTTTCGAATCAGGATCGGCCGCAGGAAGTTGTCCAGGGGAAGGATGATCACTGCGAAAACAAGCAGGACGCTCCCCGAAACCAGCCCGCCGCGCCAATAGAGCCACACGATGGCGGGGATCAGGATGATCCCCGGACCGATCTGGCAGAGACAGGAGACGAAGATGATCGCCGTGAGCAGACCCGGCGAGGGAACCCCGGATACCGCCAGTCCGATTCCGCTGAGTACCGCCTGCACCAGTGCCGTCACGATGACTCCCAACGCAACGCTTCGGATCGCCTTTGCCGACAGCGTGGCGATCTCGTCACCGCGCTGCCCGGCCAGCCGGCGGCAAAACGCGCGAACCGCCTCTCCCGCCGCTTCACCGTTTGCGTAAAGGACAATCGCAAAGATCAGCGTGAACAGAAAATGCACCAGCAGAAGCCCCACGCTCCCCGCCTTCGAAATGAACCACGAAACCAGAGTGCCAGTGTAGGGCGCAAGGTGTTTCGATAATCCCTCCGCCGTCAGCGACCCGCCCTTCTGCCAGGCGCCAATCAATCGCGGCCCGATCATGGGGATGTTCGCGAGAAAACCGGGTGGCGGAGGCATCTCCATCTGCCGCAACGAATCCCCCCAGGCCGTGATCTTCTCGGTGTTCATGATGATGGACCCGATCGCCACGGCGCAGGGAAGGATCACGATGAGGAGGAGGGCCCCGACCATCACCAGGATCGCCAATGCCCGCTTGTTCCAAAGGCGCCGCTGAATCAACTGGAAGAGCGGCCAGGTCGTGATGACGATGATCGTCGCCCACAGGATCGACGGGATGAAAAACTGCAGGATCCAGAATGCCCCCCCGATGAGCAGGCCGATGCTCAATACCTGCAGCGTGATGCGCGTGATCTCCGGCGGAGTATTGTCTCTCATGGCGCTGAACCGTTTCCGTAAAGTCGATGGCCTGACGGATACGATCCGATCGCCAAGGCCCCCTGGTCATCGATTGAAGTGGCGCCCAGCCTAACGCCGATGGCTCGGCGCATCAAAACTCGAGCGGTGCGACGCCGCCTGCGCTGTTCCCACAATTGGGCCAAGTTTATCGCGAATTGTGGCGGCGGTGGTGCGACCGGATGTGATATACTGGCCGCACCTTTCGTGGATTGATTGACTGATACAAAAAGGATTGCATTGTGAGTGGAGCAGGTACGGAGAGTCCTGGGGGGCGGTTTCGTGCGCTGGCGGCGAGCGAGAGGCCGTTGCAGATTGTGGGGGCGGTGAATGCGTATTGTGCCATGCTGGCGCGGGAGGCGGGGCACAAGGCGATTTATTTGAGCGGGGCGGGCGTGGCGAATGCGTCGTATGGGTTGCCGGATTTGGGGATGACGTCGCTGGAGAATGTGCTGGAGGATGCGCGGCGGGTGGTGGGGGCGTGCGAACTTCCGCTGTTGGTGGATATTGATACGGGATGGGGGAATGCGTTGAACATTGCGCGGGCGGTGCGGGAGATGGAGCGGGCGGGGGTGGCGGCGGTGCATCTGGAGGATCAGGAGGGCGGGGGGGGGGCGAAAAGATGCGGGCATCGGCCGAACAAGGCGATTGTGAGTAAAGGGGAGATGTGCGATCGGGTGAAGGCGGCGGTGGATGGGCGGCGGGATGATTCGTTTGTAATCATGGCGCGGACGGATGCGGCGGCTTCGGAGGGAGTGCGTGGGGCGGTGGAGAGGAGCCTGGCGTATGTGGAGGCGGGGGCGGACATGATTTTTGCCGAGGCGCTGCGGAGTCTGGAGGAGTTTCGGGAGTTTTGCGGGCGCGTGAAAGTGCCGGTGCTGGCGAATATGACGGAGTTTGGGAAGACGCCGCTGCTGACGAAGGAGGAGCTGGCGGGTGCGGGAGTGGCGATGGTGCTTTATCCGCTGAGCGCCTTTCGAGCGATGAGCAAGGCGGCGCTGGCGGTGTACGAAGCGATCGGGAGGGCGGGGACGCAGAAGGATGTGGTGGGGTTGATGCAGACGCGCGAGGAGTTGTACAGCGTGCTGGATTATCACCGGTACGAAGAGATGGTCGATCGGTTGAATGCGAAGAAGGCGGAGGAGACGTGATGAGTGCGGCGGATGCGAAGGCAATTGGGGGAGCGGGGCTGCGGGGGACATCGGCAGGGGAGACGGCGCTGTGCACGGTGGGGAAGACCGGGGCGGGGCTGACGTATCGGGGGTATGGCATCGATGTGCTGGCGGAGAAGGGGACGTTTGAGGAGGTGGCATATTTGTTGTTGCGGGGGAAGCTGCCGAACCGGGCGGAGTTGAGCGGGTTTATCGGGGAGATCAAGGCGAACCGGGGCTTGCCGGCGCGGTTGAAGGGCGTGTTGGAGCTGCTGCCGGCGGAGACGGAGCCGATGGATGTGTTGCGGACGGGGGTTTCGGTGCTGGGGGATTTGGAGCCGGAGGGGTCATTCGAAAATCAGCAGAAGGCGAGCGTGCGGATGCTGGCGGCGATGCCGTCGATTCTTCTGTACTGGTGGCGTTACGCGCGGGAGGGGGTACGCATCGAAACGGAGACGGGGGATGAATCGGTGGGCGGGCATTTTCTGCATCTGCTCCGCGGGAAGGAGCCGGGCGCGGAGGAAATAAGAGTGATGCATGCGTCGCTGATTCTGTATGCGGAGCACGAGTTCAATGCGTCGACGTTTACCGCGCGGGTGTGCGCCTCGACGCTGTCGGATATTTTTTCCTGCGTGGTGGGCGCGATCGGCACGTTGAAGGGTCCGCTGCATGGCGGAGCGAACGAGGCGGCGATGGCGATGCTGGAGAAATGGAAGTCGCCGGAGGAGGCCGAGGCGGGGATTCTGCGGGCGCTGGCGGCGAAGGAGAAGATCATGGGGTTCGGGCATGCGGTGTATCGGACGAGCGATCCGCGGTCGGCGATCATTCAGGGGTGGGCGAAGAAGTTGAGCGAGCGGGTGGGGGATGCGAATTTGTATGCGATGGCGGAGCGGGTGGCGCAGGTGATGTGGCGGGAGAAGAAACTGTTTCCGAATGCGGACTTTTTTCATGCGCCGGCGTATCGGTTCCTGGGGATACCGACGCCTTTGTTCACGCCGATATTTGTGTGTTCGCGCGTGACGGGGTGGTGTGCGCATGTGATGGAGCAGCGGGTGAATAATCGGATTATTCGGCCGAGTGCGGATTATGTGGGGCCGATGCATGCGGAGTGGGTGGATTTGGATTTGCGCGCCTGAGTGTGGGGAGCGGTTGGGAACCACAGAGTCACAGAGGACACAGAGACGCACAGAGTTTTTGCTGATAGGAGTTTTGAATGGGTAGTGCGGTGAATGTGAATTATCGGCCGGCGGCGGATGAAGTGCTGGTGCGCATTGCGGAGTATGTGTTGAGGGGGACTGCGTTTGGTTCAGAGGCATATGACACCGCGCGGAATTGTTTGATCGATACGATTGGATGCGGGCTTTTGGCGCTGCGGTTTCCGGAGTGTGTGAAGCATCTGGGGCCGGTCGTGCCGGGGGCGGTGCTCAAGGGTGGGGCGCGGGTGCCGGGGACTTCGTATGAGCTGGATCCGGTGCATGCGGCGTTCAATATCGGGTGCATGATCCGGTGGCTGGATTTCAATGACACCTGGCTGGCGGCGGAATGGGGGCATCCGTCGGATAATCTCGGTGCGATCCTGGCGGTGGCGGATTATTTGAATCGCAGCGGCAAAGCGCAGTTCACGATGCGCGATGTGCTCGCGGCGATGATTCAGGCCCATGAGATCCAGGGGGTGCTGGCGCTGAAGAATTCGTTTAACAAGGTGGGGCTGGATCATGTGGTGCTGGTCAAAGTGGCATCCACGGCGGTGGCGACGCGGATGCTCGGGGGGACCAGGGAGCAGATTATCGATGCGCTCTCGCAGGCGTGGGTGGATGGGCAGGCGCTGCGGACATACCGGCATGCGCCGAATACGGGGTCGCGGAAATCATGGGCGGCGGGGGATGCGACTTCGCGAGCGGTGCGCCTGGCGCTGATCACGATGACGGGGGAGATGGGGTTGCCCTCGGTGCTGACGGCGCCGAAATGGGGCTTCTACGATGTGCTGTTCCGCGGGAAGGCGTTTGAGCTGGAGGGGGGCGAGCGGGCGTTCGGGTCCTATGTGATGGAGAACGTGCTGTTCAAGATTTCGTTTCCGGCGGAGTTCCATGCGCAGACGGCGGTGGAGGCGGCGGTCATCCTGCATCCGGTGGCGGTGAAGCGGTTGGAGGAGATTAAAACCATTCGGGTGTGGACGCACGAATCGGCGATTCGGATTATTTCCAAGAGCGGGCCGCTGAATAATCCGGCGGACCGGGATCATTGCCTGCAGTACATGATCGCGATGGGCCTGCTGCATGGGGAGCTGAAGGCGGAATTCTACGAGGATGCGTTTCATGCGGCCGACGCGCGCATCGACGTGCTGCGGGAGAAGATGGTCGTGGAGGAGGAGCCGCGGTATTCGAAGGAGTACCTCGATCCGGAGAAGCGGTCGATCGCCAACGCGCTGCAGATTGTGTTTGCGGATGGGACGATGACGGACAGGATTGAGGTGGAGTATCCGATCGGGCATCGGCGGCGGCGGGCGGAGGGGATTCCGGTGCTGGAGCAGAAGTTTCTTTCGAATCTGCGGACGCGGTTTCCCGACGGGCAGTGCGAGAAGATCATGGCGGTCTGCCTGGATCAGCAGCGGCTGGAGGGGATGCGCGTGGAGGCGTTCATGGACATGCTGGTGATCGATTAAAGGGGGAGTGTGTGCGCACGCTTGAACGTCGGCCGCGGCCAAAACGATGGGTGGAGCATCGGCAGGGGACGAAGGCGGTGTGGGTGCCGCTGGTGTTTACGGAGTGGGCGTGTGCGTACATGGCGTTTTGGCTGAGCCGGTGGGCGTTTCTGGAGGTGCTCGAATACGTGGGGAGCCTGTCGGTACTGGTGGCGGTGATTTTCTGGGTGAGCGAGGCGGGGGAGCGGACGCAGCAGCGGCATTACCAGGCGTGGCAGGTGATCAACACGGCGCAGGGAAAGGGCGGCAACGGGGGGCGGATTGATGCGATGGAACAACTCACGGCCGATGGCGTCTCGCTGACAGGGGTCGATGTGTCGGGTGCGTTTCTGCGGAATGTGCGGCTGGAGAAGGCGGAGCTGGCGCGCGCGGATTTCAGCGGGGCGGACATGCGCGGGGCGGATCTGAAGGGGGCAAATGTAAGCGAGGCGGAGTTTGAGCGGGCGAATCTGCGCGAGGCGGATTTGAGCGGGGCGAATGTGGATAAGGCGAGTTTTGCCGATGCGGATTTGACGCGTGCGGAGTTGCGCGGGGTGGTGGGGTGGGAGCGCATTGGATCGGTGAAGGGGGCGGATGTGAGCGGAGTGAGGGATGCGCCGGCGGGGTTTGTGGAGTGGGCGGTGAAGCATGGGGCGGTGGCGGGGACGGCGGGGGCGGCAACGCAGAAGTAAGGGAAGTGGCGAAAGGATGCATGGGCGACTTGGTTTTGCAGCGTGGCGCTTCCTCGGCGGCAGCCGCAACGCCCCATCCTGCAACGCCCCATCCCTTCGCGCCCGAAGCCGATTCGCTTACCCTTGTTGAACGGTTCATCGAGGTACACAATGAACGCGATCGATAAGAAGCGGCTGATCTGGATTCTCATCGCCATCTTTTTCTTTTTCGCCAATCTGGCCGTTGTCGTGGTCATGCTGATCGGCGGCAACCCGAAGCCAGGCGGCGCCACGGCCAGCCAGCCCGCAGCAACGCAGTAGTCGCTATTTCCCGACATTCCTTTGCATTCGCCGACCGTTTTCGCTTCAATAGAGCTTCTGATTCTCTAATCGGGAGTGCGAATGAACACGCGCCTGTTGTCCTTTGCGACGTTACTGGCCATTTCGAGTGTTGCCACCGCTGAAACCGGGGGTGCGGAAGCCCCATCACAACTGGGCATGGTGGTTCCGCCCCCGTCGGCATCGAGCGATGCCGCCAATTCGGCCAACGTCATCTCCCCTGTCCGGGCCAATGTGTCGCTGACGACCAATGCGCTGCTGGGCTTCGTGAATTCGGAGCCGGTCTTCGCGCAGGACCTGTTCCGGCCGATCGACGGCCAGCTCCGCTCCCTGGCCGCGACTTCCCGGGATCTGGCCGACTTCCGCAGCCAGGCCCGCGCCGCGATCCAGCGGCAGATGCAGACCTACGTGCGCGACAAGCTCGTCATCTCCGCCGCCAGGGCGAGTCTCACCGAAGAAGAAAGAAGGGGCCTGGACGTCTACATGGCCACCCAGCGCAGCAAGCTCCTCTCCGAGCATGGCGGCTCGCAGGCCTTCGCCGATGAAGCCTTCAAGGCCGAAGGCACGACTTTCGAAAAGAAACTCGAGGATCTCCGCACGGAAATGATCGTCCGCATCTACCTCCACCGCGAGCTCTATCCGAAGATTGTCGTCACCCGCCAGATGGTGATGGATGAGTACGAACGCACCAAGCACCAGCAGGATGCGGAGATCGAGCTGTTCATGATCACCATGCGCGTAACGCGCTGGCTTCATGAGCCGGCGACGGATGGGAAGCTCGGGCCGGTGATCAGTCACCCGACCGATGCGCAGATCCAGCACGCCGAGCAGGTGGCGCTCAAGCAGGGACAGGACATCGTCGAGCAGTTGCGCAAAGGGGCGGACTTCTCACGTCTCGTCGAAGACTACTCGCAGGACAACCGCGCGAACTACGGCGGACGCATTCCGAACGTGAAGCGCGGCTCGCTCTATCCGGCGATTGAAGATGCGGCCTTTGCTCTTCCGGCAAACACCGTGGGAGAGCCGCTGCTGATCAAGGATTCCGATTTCCGGAAGGAAGCGGTCGTGATCCTGAAAGTGGGCCAGAAGAAGGAAGCACGCACCATTCCGTTCTCCGAAGCGCAGAAGGACATTTACGCGACCCTCTCGAACAAGCAGTACAAGCAGCTCGCGGATGAATACATGCAGAAGCTCGCAGTGGGGGCGGCAGTGGAGGCGGTGGACACGATGACCGATGTGGCCGTCGACGTGGCGGTGACACGCTACGCAACGCAGTAAAGGCGTGCCCCGTTCGCCGCTCTAACCGGCGGGGAAGTCGTCACTGGGGGTGATCGCGCCGTAGTTGAAGGTTTTGAGGCGCGCGGCGGCGGGGAGGCGTTTGATCTCCACGAGGTTCCGCGGCAGTTCCTGGGCGAGATCCGGACCTTCGAGAGACTCCCATCGCCGCAGCGTGTCGAATTCCGGGAGCAGCGAAAAGCCGTGCTCCTGGAAGACCGCATGCGCAATTCTCAGCGTGGGAAGAAACTTGCGGTTCACCATCGCCGCAATGAGCTTGCGGTCGTAAATGCTGATGCTGCTGTAGAACTTGGCGCGGTGGAGGCGGATGGAATCGAGGTAGGCGGCGAGGCGGTCGCGATCGACGGTGTCGGACATTTCGACGATGCGGGCCGAGACGATGCGTTGCCGCTCGTGAAGGAGAAAGTCGTCGATGTACGGCTTCAGCAGTTCGAGCAGGGCGAAGAGCGCGATGTGCTGCCGGAGGAACAGATGCCGCGAGGCAGGGGAGGAAGCGCGGAGCAGGCGGCGGGCGCGATTGCAGAAAATAAAGCTCGAGACGGCGTTATGCCGCCGCGGCCAGGCGGATCGGAAGTGGTTGTCGTGCATGGACTGGAGAAAATTGGGGAGCCGCCGGAGATAGTGGTGGTCGCGCCAGGAGGAGAGGTCGAAACGGGCGAGAAAGCGCTTCCGATCCGCAGCGATCAGATAAACGATCAGCGCGATACCCGCACTTAAAAACATGAACACGAGAAGCGATCCAGCGTCCATGAAGATGGACTCCCATAGGATTGCCGATATGCCGCGCTCCTCAACCACCCCCATATTACACCGCGATTCGGGGGAACGCCTCACCGAAGTTTATGAAATGTTTTTTCAGGGAAAGAAAGATCACAAGGCGGGTCAGCGGCCGCCGCCTCGCGTATGATGCCGGAATGCGTGATCCAGAGAACGACAAGATGATGCGCACTGACGTTTCGGGGGAGGCTGGATCGCGCTGGGTGCTCGTGGGAGTGCTGGCGTTGCTCTGCCTGATGGTGCGAATGCTGGGGCTGGGGAAGGAAATCGGGGCGCTTCCAATCTTCGGTGACGAAGCGATTTACCTGCGGTGGGCCCAACTGATTCGGGCGGGGCATTGGTGGGTGAGCCTGGTCGATCCCAAGCCGCCGCTGCACTTCTGGCTGATCGCGGGTGTGTTTGGCTGGACCCGCGATCCGTTGCTCGCATCGCGGTTCATCAGCGTATTCTGCGGGGTGGCGAGCGTTCCGGCGCTGGCGCTCGTGTGTGAGGAGGTGAGGCTTCTCCTGCGCGGCGCGGGGCCAAGCGGACGCATCCTCGGGCTTTTGACCATCGTGCTGATGATCTTCTGCCCGTTCGTGGCGTTCTACCAGCGGCTGGGGACCGCTGATGCACTCTTTATGATGGAAATGCTGTACTCCGTTTGGCTTGCGCTCTTGTGGGGCCGGCTCGCGGCGGGCGGCAAAGGATGGGCGGCCGCGATCGGGCTCGGCGTGGCGATGGGCGCGGGAATGATGACCCGGCAGGGGTTGAGCTACCTGCTCTGGGCCATGCCGGTCGTGACCTTTCTGCTTCATGGCGGGGCGAAAAAATGGCGCCCTCTCCTCAGGGCCATTCTGCAACTGCTGGTCGCCGCAGTGATCGCCGGGGCGCTCTGGGCGCCTTACCTCGTTGCCCAGTTCGACCGCTTCGCTGCCGAGCGCGGCGGTGCCGCCAGGGAACTCAAGACGCGCATTCTCTACCAGGATCAATTCACCAGCGGCGACGACAGCCGCGTGTCGGTGATCCTCCACAACGCCCAATCCGTGTTCATTCCCACATGGAAAGATGGCGAGCCGGTGACGGGGTGGCTCTACCTGTACCTGACCCCGCCGGTGTATGCCGCCGGCGTGGCAGGCCTGATCTGGCTGGGCGTGCGGCGGCAATGGAAGATTCTGGCGCTGCTGCTGGTATGGATCGGGTTGATGCTGGGGGCGCCGACGGTTCTGGGGACGGTGCTGCGGTCGCGCTATATCGTGGCCGGGGTGCCGCCGCTGCTGCTCGCGGCGAGTTTTTTCGTGGCGGAGATGCTGGGGCTGGCGCTGTCGTTGCGCCGGACCGCGATTGGATGGTTGCTGACCGGCCTCCTGTTCGCGGGGCTGCTGATTCTGCCGATCCGACAGATCGCCAAACAGGGGACGACCTGGTGGACGCAGACGCTGACGCAAGAAGACCGCTTTCAACACATCACGGGATGGACCGCCGGCCTTGCGACGATGAAGGCTATCGATTTTGTGCGTCACTTTGTTCCGCGGGCGCCGGCGGGCGGGGTGGTGGTCCTGACGAACGACGGCTGGGGAACTCCTGCGGATGCGGAGTGGGTCTATCTTGCCAATGTGCCGAAGGTGACGCTTTACTACACCAATCACAAGGCGAATTACCCGCTGCTGATGCCCGCGCCGAACGCTCCTGCAGACACCTGCATGGTGAAGAAGGACAAGTGGCTTTACACGCCGGAGGTGCCGGTGCATATCGACCGGCAGCAGACGGTGGTGCTGTATATGAACAACGATCCGGTGTACACCGCCGGCGGCCCGGTCGATGCGGACACATATTTTCGCAGGCGCAATCCGAACCTCGTGAAGGTGCAGACGTTTTATAATGCAGGCGAAGGCGCGGATCGCGTCGTGTTGTTTGAACTGACCAGCGAGAAGAGGAAGAACAATGGGTAGACGTGGTGCGGCAATGCGGCCTCTGGTGATCGGCGCTGCCGCGTTGGCTCTGGGTGTGGGCGGGGGGATCATCGGACTCATCGGGTGCGACCGCTCGGGCAATCAGACCGTGGTGGCGCCGCGCACGCCGTCCACGGCGCCGCCTCCCAGCACGCAGGAGGCGCTGGCCGAGAATGAGCCGGCGACGAAGGACCTGGACCCCATTCCGCAACTCGGCTCGCCCGCGGCGGTTGAACGGCCGGGCCACGAGATCTGGTACAAGTATCCCAGCGGTCTGATGATCTTCGACATCCGCCCCGGCTCGGGGATGCGCCCTCAGGTCGGCATGACCGTTCACGTCCACTACAAGGGGACGTTCCCCGATGGGAAGGTCTTCGACGAGTCGATGGATAAGCCGTTCGACTTCGTTCTGGGAACGCGGCACATCATCAAGGGATGGAACCTGGCGCTATCGACGATGACCGTGGGGGGCAAGCGGAAGATCTACGTGCCGGCGGACCTGGCGTACGGTGCTCGCGGGAACCTGCCGACGATTTATCCCAACCAGGACCTGATCTTTGAAATCGAGTTGCTCAGCGTGACGGGCAAGGCGGCGAACCTGCCGGAGTCGCAGCCGGCGACAACGGCGAGTGCCGAGGAGCTTGCAGCGCCCAAGATGGGTCCTTCGACGGCGCCCGCGGCGAAGTGAGTGGCGCCCGAATTTCCCGATTTAACCGTGTGGATTGCTTAGCTCTTTCACCTTGCGCACCTGCGGCCATAACACGCAGACGATTCCGACAACAACGACCGTGCCGACCCCGCCCGCTGCCACCGCGACCATGGGTCCAAGGATCGGACCGAGAAGGTTCTTGCCCCATTGCGCGGTGAGGCCGGATTCGAATTCGCCCAGTTCGTTCGAAGTGGAGATGAAGACGGAGTTCACGGCGGAGACGCGGCCGCGCATTTCGTCGGGCGTGAGGATCTGCACCAGCGAGTGCCGGACGATGACGGAGATGGCGTCGAACGCGCCGGTGAGGGCAAGGGCGACGACCGAAAGGGTAAAGTTCCTCGACAGGCCAAAGACGATCGTCGCGATGCCAAAGCCCGCGACGCCGACGAGCATGTTGCGGCCGGCGTTCTTCATCGGCGGGGCGTGGGCGAGCATGACGCTCATGGTGATGGCGCCGACGGACGGGGCGGCGCGGAGGATGCCCAGGCCCAGCGGACCGACGTGAAGGATGTCCTTGGCGAAGACGGGGAGCAGGGCCGTGGCGCCGCCGAGGAGCACGGCGAAGAGATCGAGCGTGATCGTCGAGAGAATGATCTTGTTCTGGTAGACGAAGCGCACGCCGACCAGCATGGTTTTGAGCGTTGCGGGTTCGCGCTTGCGCTCCGGGTGGGTGATGTGAATGCGGGCGACGTTGACGAACTGCACGAGCTGGCAGAAGGCCGTGAACCAGTAGATGCCGGCGTAGGCCCACGGGGAATCGAAGGACTTTCCCAGGAGGATCGCCATCGCGCCGCCGGCGACGGCGGGGCCAACCATGTTGCAGGTCTCGAACATGCTCGAGTTCCACGTGATCGCGTTGGGGAGCTCGTCGGCGTTCACAAGCATCGGAACGATCGAATATTTCGCCGGCTGATTCACCGCGCGCACGCAGCCGTTGAAGAAGAGGAGGAGGAGCATGATGGGGACGTGGGCATTGGTGAAATTCGGGTGGTGATCGCCGAGCAGGCGGGCAAAGCCGGTGAGGCCCGTGTTGAGGACGCCGATGATGCCGGTCGTCGGCAGGCTGCCCGCGAAGTGCGAGGAAAGGCCGAGGAGGAAATAGGAGACCATCAGCAGGAAGGTGCAGAGCAGTATCAGATTGCGGCGATTGAAGCGGTCGACGATGTGCCCGGCGATGAGGGCGAAGCCGACGATCGGGACGATCTGCACAAACCCGACCAGGCCCAGGGCGAAGGCGGAGTTGGTCTTGGCGTAAAGTTCCCAGGCGACGGTGACGCCGGCCATCTGGATGCCGAAGGTGGCGCAGGCATTGCCGGTGAAGTAGCGGCGGTAGTTGACGTTTCGCAGCGACGCGTAGGGGTCGTGCCGCCTGGGTTCGGGGGGAGGTTCCGGCGCGGGTTCGAGGGGAAGCACCTGGTAGGGCAAGGTTGGATCGGGATCAGGGGTCGTCATTGCGTGGTGAAAACTCCTGCGGAGGGGGTGGGGGGAGCCCGAAAGCTGGTATTGTATGCGGGCTTGGCTCCCGAGACGATTGAGGTGACCAATGAAGGGCGAATTGCTCAGCGTGCAGGTGGGAAAGGTGCAGCGCCTGGTGATGCCGGAGAACGCGCGGATCGATTCTCGGCACCCTTTCTGGACGAGCGGGATTTTCAAGTCCGCGGTGGAGGGAAAGGTGCGCGTGACCAGGTTGGCGGTGGCGGGGGATGAGCAGGCGGATCCGGAAAATCACGGCGGGCCGGACAATGTGGTGCTCGCCTGCGATGCCGATCACTATCCGGTGTGGCGGGAGGAGCTGGCGATGCCGGAGCTGGCGTTCGGCGGGTTTGGAGAGAATTTTACGGTGCGCGGATTTTCGGATCATGCGGTCTGCATCGGCGATGTGTGGCGCGTCGGTCCGGAGTTGATGCTGCAGGTGACCCAGGCACGGCAGCCCTGCTTCAAGCTCGCGCGGCGGCTGCGACAGCCGGAGATCGTGAAGCGCGTGAAGGAAACGAGCTGGGGCGGTTGGTATCTGCGGGTTTTGCACGAGGGGTTTGCTGAGCGCGGGATGAAGATTGAGTTGATGGAGCGGGTGCATCCGGAGTGGACAGTGGCGCGGGCGGTGCAGACGATGTACGCGCGGAAGAAAGACGTGGGGCCGGCGCGGGAGCTGGCGGGGTTGCCGGAGTTGAGTGAACGGTGGAAGCGGGAGTTGGTGGAGGAGTGATTCGGCACGATTGGGTGGTGCCCGCGTCGCCTGCAGGCGGCGGGAGTCCGCGGGGATTGCTGAAGGAGAAAGAATGCGAGCGTGGCGAAATTGGTACCACTGTATGGCTTCCACTTACGGCACGTGGTTACCGGGCGATGATCGGGGGTGGCATGAACGCAATCACCATGAACACGTTGAAGGTGATTACAAGAATCCTCCCAAGCCGACAAATCTCTCACGCGGGCGGTGGCGGCATTCGAGAGACATTATGCGATTCGATCCTTTCTATATCGAGGAAGCCGACCGCGAGCGGTTCGGGTCGTGGTTGCTGGATGGGTTTCGTTATCGGGGTGTGCCGATCGCGGCACTCGCGGTGGCGAAGACCAATTTTCATGCGTTGATTTGTTATGCGGGGTTGAACTGCAAGGTCATGCTGGGGCGGGTGAAGGGCGATGTCACTGTGTGTTGGGGAAGGCATGTGGAAGGTCGGGGGGAGATTCGAAGGCCGATTTGGGGTGCGGGGTCATTGCCGAAACCAATTCGCGACGAAAGGCATGGGCGCGAGGCGTTTCAGTATATTCTCGACCATAAGAAGGAGGGAGCGTGGGTGTGGTCGCATCGGGCTGTGCCGTGATTGAGAGGAGGATTTGACGCCCGTCGCCCGCAGGCGACGTGGGCAAGGTCATTAAAGAGAGTGAATGATGGTGTGGTTCTTTTGTCGATGCCGCGTGCCCACGTCGCCTGCGGGCGACGGGCGTCAGTTTGCTATCAAAGCGGTGGATTACTTTCGGAAGAACGTCTTCCCGCGGATGCTCGCCTTGCTCAGTCGATTGTTCACGTACAACGATTCCAGGATGAATTCGCCGGCACTCACAAGCGCGGCCGGATCCTTGGGATCGAGTTCGAGATCTTTCGCGAGATCGGTCGCGGCCTGCTTCAGGCCTTTGATGTGCGAGTAGTTCTCGAGCATGGTCTGCGTGGGAACCTCATCGCCGACCTGCAGCGTGATGCCCCCTTTGAATTGCATCGCGATTTCGTCGTAGAGGTTCAGATCCGTGTGCTTGGCGAAGACGGTTTTGATCGCTTCACCGAGGATCGCGTGAATGAGCTTGTCTTCGGCATTGTCGCCCTCGGCAAGCATCAGTTCGAGTTTGACTCTCGAACTGGCGGTGATGAAGGCAAGGTCATCGACACGGACGATGACTTTCCTCTCGTTGAGCAAAATGCCGCGGCGCTCGGCCGAAGACACGACGTTTTCGGCGTTGGCGATCGAGCAGCGGACCGAGACGCCCGAAGACTGATTGATGTGCGGGCTGCTGCGGGCCTGACGCACAAATTCCTCGATGATTTCGTGAATGTAGGCTGGGATGAGCACCGACGTGCCGCTCTCCACCCCGTCGCCGTCGCGATCGATCCACGCATTCTGTTTGACGATTTCAATGCCCTCCTGCACGCTCGCCGGATAATGCGTCCGGATCACCGAGCCGATGCGATCCTTCAACGGCGTCACAATGCGGCCGCGATTCGTGTAGTCCTCGGGGTTCGCCGAGAAAACCATGCACACGTCGAGGTTCAGGCGGATGGGGTAGCCGCGGATCTGGATGTCCCGTTCTTCGAGGACGTTGAACAGCCCGACCTGAATTTTCGGGGCCAGGTCGGGAAGTTCGTTGATGGCGAAGATGCCGCGGTTGGTCCGCGGGATGAGCCCGAAGTGCATGGTCGATTCGTCCGAGAGATACCGGCCCTGGGCGTGTTTGACGAGATCAATCTCCCCGATGAGGTCGGCAATCGTGACATCCGGCGTCGCAAGCTTTTCGTGGTAACGCGTGGAGCGGTGGATCCATTCGATCGGCGTATCGTCGCCCTGCTCGGCGAGGAGTCGCTTCCCCGTGGTGGTGATCGGGGCGAGCGGATCGTCGTTGATTTCCGTGCCGCTCAGCGTCGGGATCCATTCGTCGAGGAGCTCGGGCAGCATGCGGAGAATGCGGGTCTTGGCCTGGCCGCGGAGTCCAAGGAAGAGGATGTCGTGCTTCGAGAGCAGGGCGTTGATGATCTGTGGGATGACGGTCTCGCGGTAGCCGACAATGCCGGGGAAGAGTTCCTCGCCTCCCCCCGCTCGGATTCTGGCAATCGTGTTTTTGCGAAGTTCATCTTTGACGGACAGCGGACGATAACCGGTGGATTTGAGCTGGCCGACGGTGCGGGGGGCGGGGGGAGAGTGGGGGACGGCTGGGGGGTGGGACATGGTTGGAACCTCGATCGGGTGAAACGGTGCGAAATGGTAGCGCGGCGGCGGGCGAAACTCAAAATGGAAAAGTGGAAGAGGTCAGCTCTGCGGACGCAGTCGGGGGGGGGGGCGGGGCGGGGCGGGGGGGGCGGGGGGGGGGGCGTCA
>DATKPA010000080.1:0-54983 GCA_035524355.1 Phycisphaerae bacterium
ACCTGCCCGGCAGCTTGCATGGGCGATTCGACAGTCTGTGGATTCATCGGCGGCCTCCGTGCCACGGGTTAATTGATTCTGACAAACGCAATTAACGCTGGAACGAGGCCGTTGTTTCATTCAGAGCGTGAATAATTCGGGTTAAGGCCGTATCGTCGGGATGGGTGAACGATCAGCGGGCGACGCAAGACAGATTCGCGTGGCAAGTGGGATATGCGGCATTCAGCGTCAGCAAAAGCGGACAGGAATCCGTGCGAGCATATGTTGCGAAACAAGAGGAGCACCATCGGCGAGTGTCGTTTAAGGAGGAGTATTTGACGTTTTTGAAGCGGCACGAGATCGACTACGACGAGCGATATGTATTCGATTGATTACGCGAGGGGCCATGTGACAACGCACGTTTCCGGCGCCCCGATGGGGCTTAACAATTGTGGGGGGGGCTCCTCCATCATCCCATGACTTCGTCATGGGCTACATTCCCGGCGCCGCTACCGCGGCTTTTTTGCGGCTGCGCCGCTGGATGGGGGGTCAGATGAAACGGATTTTTCGTGCTGCAAACGCGCACATCCGCAGCAGCAGCCAGCCATGCCGGAATCGCGAGATGTTTGTGCTTCCGTACACACGCTGCTTGTAATGCACCGGCACGTCTGTGATCTTTAAATTGAGCCGCGCCGCTCCGAACAGCAGATCAAAATCCCCGAACGGATCAAAGTCCCCGAAATACGCCCGATTCGCCACGATCTTCTCGTAATCCGTCTTCCGCAACACTTTCGTGCCGCACAACGTGTCGCGCAATCGCTGACTCAACAAAAACGTAAACATCCACCCAAAGCACTTGTTGGCGATCATGTTCAGAAACTGCATCGCCTCCTTCTCCATCGGGTACACCAGACGCGACCCGTTGGCGAACTCGCACTGCTGTTTCGCGATCAAATCCACGAACCGCGGCAGTTCCTCCGGCGGCACCGAAATGTCCGCATCCAGGATCATGAGAATCTCCCCCGTCGCCTTCGCAAACCCCAGCCGCACCGCATCCCCCTTCCCCTTCCCGGTCTGCTTGTAATAGCTCACCGCGAACTGTCCTTGATATTCGGCCACCGTTCGCTGGATCACGTCCCACGTGTCATCCGTCGAATTCCCCTCGATGAAGATCACTTCGGTTTTCTCCCCCATCGCGGGCACACGATCGAGCAGCGGTTTGATGTTCCCCGCCTCATTGCGCGCCGGAATGATCACGCTCACGCTCCGCGGAATCTCCAGCCGATTCGTCCGCGGCACCGCCCTTCCGACCGTGACCGTGCACAGGTTGAAGAAATCAAAAAACGGAGCCAGCCACCGATTCACGAGATCGCTCACCAGCGGAATCCCGATCGGCAGCAGAATGCCATCCTTCTGCGAGACGATATCAAAATCGCACTGCGCCAGGATGCTCCGCACTTCCGCCGGCGGTATCCAGCTCTCGTCCGGCACCCGCGCCTTCCAGCCGATCATCTCGCCAAATCGGATCGCCGGCTGCCACAACCGGCTGAACGTCGTCACAATGACTCGCGTCCGGTCGTGACACACCGACCGAATCGCCTCCAGCGCCGTGTGCAGGTCATACAGCTGTGGCAGCACCCCGGAGAGAATCACGTAATCAAACGTCTCCCCCAGCTTCGCCACCTCCTCAGCCGCCATCTCGTGGAACGTCAATTCCGGATGCTTCCGCCGCGCTTCCTCGATTGCCGCTGGGCTGATGTCGATCCCCACTCCATAACCTGGCTTCACCGCCGCCAGCATCTCCCCCGTCGCGCATCCGATGTCCAGCACGCGCGACCCCGGAAGAATCTGGTGGCTCATAATACGTGTAAGATAGCGATGAAAATACCCGTTCCGACGCCGCGAGCGCTGCAGGCTCGCATGGTACGACTCGCCGAATGCACGGATGTTCCGCCGGTACGCAATTTCCGGCGGAAGCGATTCATCGGCGGCAACCGCCGGCGACGAGGCGGAAGAAGGCTCGGGCGTCGAATTCATCCATGCACCGGAAATAAAAAAAGGCCCGGAACCAGCGGTCCCGGGCCTTCGATTGTAGCAGAAAAAGCGGCTTTATTCCTTGTCCGCTTTCTTCTCGGACTTCTTCTTCGTCGCCTTCTTCTCGGACTTCGGTTCGGCCTTGGCCTCGGAAGTCTCTTCCGACTTCTTCTCTTCGGCCGCCGGAGCGGAGTGCGACACGCCCGTCACGTTCGGACCGATATTCGACAGCGGCGGCAGGTTCTTGAACTCTTCCGCGAGCGTCTTCTCGTCGACGTCCGTGATTTCCGCCGTCTCCAGCAGCTTGTCCACGACCTTGCCGTCGCGGATCTGCAGATAGAGCTGCTCGATCTGATTCGACGCCGCCATCTGGCTGCGCAGCTTCTCGGGACGCCGGCCATACTGCGTCGCGATCGCCACGATGCGGGCATTTACCTCTTCTTCGCTCACATCGACGCTGAACAGGTCGGCCAGCTTGCCGAGGATGAAGAACAGCCGCAGATCGACCGCCGCCTGCTGTGCCGACGAAATGCGGAGCTGATCGATCTGGTGCACGATCTCGCTTTCCGGCACGCCCTTCTGCATCAGTTCGGTCGCGCGGCGGCGGAGCACGTTGCCCATCTGCCGCTGCGAAAGCTTCGCCGGCAGATCAAGGCTGGTGTTCGAGAGCAGGTAACGATAAATCTGCTGCGCCATCGAACCCTTGGTTTCCTGCTCAAGCTGCGTGACCAGACGATCCTTGAGGTCGGCCTTAAGGGCATCGACCGTGTCGAATCCGAGCATCTGGGCGAACTCTTCGTTGACTTCGGGCAGGTGCTGGTGCTTGATCCCCTTGACCGCAAGTTCGACCTTGACCTTCTTGCCGCGAAGCTTTTCTTCCGGGTGATCGGCCGGAGCGGTCGCTTCGAGAGTTACCGTGCCGCTGATGGTCGCGCCGGTGAGCTTGTCGCCCAGATCGTCAAACTTGACGCCCGCAATCGAACCGGCCTGCACGGTGAAATTCACCTGCGGCTGCTCGGCGATGACTTCGCCGTCTTCGGAGGTCGCCTTGGCATCGGCAATGACGGTGTCGCCGGCCTTGGCGGGCTCGGTCGTGTCATGCCAGTTGCCGAAGTACTTGCGGAGGTTTTCCACCGCCAGGTTCAGGCGCTCTTCATTCGCTTCCAGCTTCGGACGTTTCACCGCGATCTTCTCGATCGACGGCAGCGCGAATTCCGGCGTCACTTCCACTTCGATGGAAACCGTCAGGCTCCCGTTGTCCGGAAGCTCCACTTTGCTCAAATCAATTTCCGGTTCGCCGATCGCATCCAGCTTGTTGTTCTCGACTGCCTTCTCATACGCCTCGGCGACAAGCTGCTGCTTCACGGTGTTCCGCATGTCGCCGCCGAAACGCTTCTCGATGAGCCGCTTCGGCGCCCGGCCGCGACGGAACCCCGGCAGCACCGCGTCGCGCTGCAGTTCGCCGAACGCTTCGTTCAGCTTCCCCTTGATGCGCTCTTCGGGGATCTCGATCTTGATGCGCTTGCGGGCTGCGCCGGCTTCCTCGATCGTTGCCGTGGCGGGGGGGAGAGTGTCCTTTTCTTCTTCAACTTGTTCGACCTGGGTCATGGCATGCTCCACAAAAAGAGGTTCCTGACCGGTTGCCGAGATGTGCGCGGGAGTCGCAAAAACACAGTCGGCCAAACCGCCAGGCGTTTGGAGCCTGATGTTCCGTCGGTTGGGGGGAGAGACGGAAGCAGTCTGGCCGTTTCATTCGCCGCGACCAACGCCTGGTGGAGACCGGTATCTCGCGGCAATGCCCCCTCCGGTGGAAGGGGAAAAGAAGTGTATCAAATCTTCGGAAATAAAAACAGGGCAGGGGGAGCGATTGCTCTCCCTGCCCTGTACTGATTGCGGTGGGGGGGGTTAATTGATCGGAGCGACCGGGGCGGGTCTGCCGGCATATTCGTAGAACGTCCGGTAGTTCTCCTTGAAGTAGCCCGCATTGTGCGTCTGCGCCGCGTTCAGCACCACGCCCAGCAGGTGAGCCCGGACCTGGCGGAGTTGCTCGCGGATGCGGACCACCGTTCCGCGGCTTACTTCGCCCGCTCGCACAACGGCGATGACGCCGTCAACGCGCGCCGCCAGCGATATCGAATCAGAGACGAGGTTCAGCGGCGCCCCGTCGAGAATCACCATGTCGTACCGGCTCTCCAGGGTTTCAATCAGTTCCTGGAACGCCTTGCTTTCCATCAACTCGCCCGCTGCCGCAGACTGACGCGCTCCAGCGCCCATCAGGTGGAGGTTGGGCAGATCCGTGCTCGGAACGATTGCAGAATCGAGCCGCGAAGGATCGGAAATCACGTCGCTCAGACCGACCGCCGGAATGTTGCGGTATTCCGTCGGCAGACCCGGCCGGTAGAAATTCGCATCCACAAGCAGCACCCTTTTCTTGTTGAGCGCCATCGCATTGGCAAGGTTGCTCGCAATGGTCGTGGCGCCGCCTCCCGGAGTGATCGACGCCACCAGCAGGCTCCGGAATGGACTTCCGTTCGCCTGGGCAATGAGCTGACTGCGGATCTGCCGGAATGATTCCGCGATCATCGACGTCGGCGCCGTCCGCACGGACGTTGCGAGCGGTCCCGTCAGCGCGCTGTCGTCTTCCTCGTCCGGCACAAAGCCCAGCAGCGGAAGCTGGATGTTCCGCGTGATGTCCGCCGGCGTGCGCACCCGCGTGTTCGTGAATTCCAGCAGGTATGCGATGCCGAAGCTGATACCAAAGCCAAGCACAACGCCGACCGGAATGTACGGCCAGTACCAGAGTGGAGCCGACATTTGTTCCGGAGGAATCGCCTCGCCGCCGAACCGGCGGATGCGGAGGTCATCTGTGTTCGATTGCAGCGTCGCAAACCGCAGCTTCTGTTCAAGATCGTTGAGCACTTCCGTCTGGTTCTTGAGCTCTTCCGCCTTCTGGGCGTCCTGTACGAGGAAGTGATCGAGGTCCTTGACCTTCTTTTCCTTGTCGTCGCGCTGTTGCCGCATATAAACCGTTTGCGCCAGCATGCTGTTGTAATCGGTCTGAGCACGCTCAGCCATGCGCTGACGGGCTTCGTTTTCCAACATGCGGCGCGTTTCGGCGATCTGTTGCGTGACCACCTTGATCCGCTCGTCGATCATCCGCACTTCCTTCGACTGGCTGCCCGCCGTCACAAGCGTCACCTGCCGATCCTGGTCCAGAGCGAGCTTCGTCTGCTCGAGGTTGATCATCTGCGGCTGCTGCTCAATCCACTGCCGCATGTCCGAGGAAACTTCAAGGTCGTTGGACTTCAGGTGGGAGAGAATGTTGTCCATCGAGCTTTTGAGAGCTGCGACTATCGCTTCATTTTCAGTAAGCTTCTGATTCATCACCTGCAGAAGGCTGAGTTCCACCGAGTGCAGGTTGATGATTCCCGAAATGTCATTCGACTTCCGGAATTCGCTCAGGGCGTCCTGCGCGGTTTTGACTGTGTCCTGCTGCTGTTGAACGATCTTGTTAAGTTGCTGTAGCTGTTCGCTCTGATTGACGCTGTTGTCACTGCGCAGCGAATCTTCATAAGTGTGTGCAATTACGTTCACGAGGCGCGCCGCTTCGTTGGGATCGCTCGCCGTCATCGTCAACTGGAAAACGCCCGCGTTGACAAACGGCTCCACCACCAGATCCTTGCGCAGATACCGCTTGCGATCCGTCGGATGTTCCACCATCCAGCGCGAAGGCTGCCCGGTGACTGGATCGTTTCGGAACGCGTCCTGGTCCATCGCCTTCTGCAGGACGTCGTCTTTCATCACGTACTTTAGCTGCCGCTGGATGAACTGCGAGACTTCCTCTTGGGAGTCGGTCATCGCCTGCGCCTGGTCGGGCCGCGCGGCGAGGCTTCCCTGTGGCGAAAGAACCTGGTAGGCCACTGATGCCGACCAACGCGGGTAATAGACGCGCATGAATAGCCAAATACCAGATGCCACAATCGTCCCCAGAACCGTCCCGCCGGCGACGTACCAGGCATAACGACGCAGCACTGCAAAGAAGTCGGGGGCATCCGGCACCGCCTGTGGTCGCGGTGCCGATAATGTCGTTGGCTGATTCATAATGACCTCAATCAATTGGATGGACACGCGTCTCTCTTCATCGGTCCATTAAGTTCGCAACATATAGATAAGCCGCTCCTGCCCGGTTGCTGCAGGCGGGGAGGCCTATTTGCCCAGTTCTCCCTGAAGCGCCACAAGCTGGCTCTCCATCGGATCGTTTTGCCCACTCGCGAGCTTCAAACCATCCTGTACTGCCTTGCGGGCATCGTCCTTCCTTCCGGCCTTCTGGTACGCCCTGCCTAAGTGGTAATAGGCGATGGTGCTTGGTTCTGACTGGATGGCACGCCGTAAATCCCGAATGCCGGCATCTGTGTCCCCATTCAAAATCTCGACCCATCCCAGCGTATCGTACACATTTCCGTTGTTCACGAAAGCGATCGAATCCTCTCCTTGTCGCAGAATCTTCGCCGCCCGCGTCGCATACACCAATCCTTCCTTCGGATTCTTCATGTTGTCTGCCAGCATGAAGGAAAGGTTGTTCAATGATTCAATATCATCCGGAACAATCTTAAGCAATTCCTGGTAGTCAGTGTTAGCGCTGTTGAAGTCCTTTGCCTGATATTCCGCCAACGCAAGGCTCCGCAAGACCATCGCCTTGTCCTGAATCTTGGCGTCATTCCTCATGGGCGCCAGAATTCGCGCCGCTTCCGCAGCTTGATTGTTGTTCAACAATGCCTGCCCCAGCGCCAGGCGTGACGCCGTGCTCGTCGGATTCGCCTTCACACGCTCCTGCAGGAAGCTGACCACCTTGTCGCCCGGCAATGCCACCATCATCTGATGAGATACCACCGTCGCAAGATTCAGGTCCTGATCCACCAGGTCCAACGCGCGCCCGAAGTCCGCAAACGCTTCTTCCTGCTTGTGAGTGGCCGCATACGCGCTCGCCCGCTTGACGTAATCATCAGCGCTGTTCGCCCGCACCGTTCCGATCTTCGTCACCAGCGCAATCGCCTCCTCGTACCGCCCTGACCGAATCAGCGCGTCCAGATACGACGCCGCCGCACGCGGGCTTCCGCTCGACGCATTAAACGCCTGCTCGTACATCTTCAACGCGTCCTCCCGGTGACCCACCAGGCTCAGCAGGTCGCCGGCGAAGATCTGCCATGTGGGGTCCTTCGGGAACCGGTTCGACGAATCCACCAGGAACGCCTGCAACGTCTGAATCGGATCCATCGAACGAATCATGTACGCAATATCGTCCTGGTTGTCCGGCAGAAGGTTCTGCTGCACCTTGGCAAGTTGCAGCAGGTATTGGGCATATTCAACTCGCGCCGGGATGAGGTCCGGCCGCAGCGCGATGACGTCGCGATATTCCGACGCCGCCTCCGAGAGCCGGTGCGACAGCCGGTACACCCGCGCCAGCAGCAGCCGGCTGTTGATCGCGTTCCGGTTCCGGTCCCGCACCGCCATCAGATCTTTCGCCGCCTGATCGAGATCTCCCTGCAGCGTGTACTGCGCATACGCCCGATAGTGCAGCGCATCCGGGTTGTTCGGATCCTTGTCGAGAACCGCATTAAAACTCGCAAGCGCATCTTTCGAATTGCCCTGCCGAAGCAGCGAATACCCTTGCAGCACCAGCCCTTCCGCGTCGTTCGGGTTCTGCTTGAAAATCTCGTTCTTCAGGATCTGGTCCGCGTCTGCATACTTCCCCTGGCGAATCTGGGTCTCCACAATCCGGCGCAGAACGCCCATGTCTTTCGTCTTCTGATTGTCGTAAATCTTGTGGTACAGATCCTCCGCGTCCTTCATGTCGTCCATTTCGAAGTAAAGGTCCGCGAGGCGCCGCTGGCCCCGGTCGTCACCGGCAGGCGCCAGCCCAATCGCCGCCTTGTACGTCTCCACCGCCTGATCGTTCTGCCCGAGCGAGTTGAAGAGCTCGCCCAGCAGCAGCATCCCCTCGAATCGCATCAACGGGTCATTGCTGCCGATGAATCGTTCATAAATCGTGCGCGCTTCATTCGTCTGTCCTGTTTCCCGATAGAGCCGCGCCAGCGTATCCGCCAGACGAATGTCGTCAGGGGTCTTGTCGTACACCGGACGCAGCAATTCAATCGCCTTGTTCGCCTGCTTGCTCTGAACGTAAAGACCCGCAAGGTGCTCCAGGTTGTCCAGGTTCGAGGGATCCTTGCGGTAAATCTGCTCGCGCACTTCAATTGCCGATGCCGGATCACCCAGCACGTCCGCAAACGCCATCACTTCCGGATCGCGCGGTGCGAATATCATCGCCTGCTTCAGGTCGTTTCTCGCTTCCTCCAGCGACCCCGGGTCCCCCTTCTGATTAAGCAGTCGAATTGCACCCTTCAGCGCGGCCACATCGTCCGGCTTCTCCTTGATCGACTGCCGGAATTGGTCCAGCGCCGAGTCCATCCTTCCCGCTTCCGCATACATCAGCCCGAGCACCGTGTGTGCTCGCGAAAAATCCGGATGATCTGAAAGCGTCTGCTCCAGCGTGGCAATCGCCTGCCGCCGGTCTCCCTGTTTGTATTGCAGTTCCGCCTGCAGCAGCGCTCCGTTCACCCCGTCCAGGTTGAGCCGCTGCGCCTTCTCCACGTAATTCCGTGCGATTTTCCAGTATGTTTCCTTCTCCGCCGCATCCTTCGCCGTATCCGTCAATGCAAGGGCCGCGCTGAACGACCGCTGCACGACATCCGCCAGCGCATCGTTCGCTCCCTCTCCGAGTGCCTTCTCCGCCGCCTGCAGCGATTCCAGTTCCTTGTTCAATTGCCCGGTCTTGTGGTAAAGCTGCGCATAGAACATCGAACGCGAATAATCATCGGTGATGCTTTTGATCAGCTCCACCTGCGCGTCCGTCGTATCCGCATTTGGCTGCGACAGCTTTGCCTTCATGAACTGGAACCCGGGGTTGTTCGGATACTTCGCAAGCGCGCGGTCCAGCAGCTTGTGAGCGTCCGCCGGGCGATCAAGCTGCACCTGCACCGCGATCGCCAGGCTCAGCGCCATCTGATTATTCGGCTCCTTCTCCAGCACGCGGTTCAAAGCATCCATCGCATCGTCATACTGCCCCCGCGCGATCTGCGTCCTCGCCAGTACCAGCGTCGCTTCTATCGAATCGATTGACGCAATGATTCCGTCCGCCTTCGACCGGTTCCCCATGCCGTAATACGCCGCCGCCTGCGTGCGAAGCGCATCATCCTTCATCGCGGCCGGCAATTGCTGCGACGCGAGAATCTGCTGAGTCACCGTCAGCGCTTCCGAAAAACGTCCCACTCGGTTCAGCAGGTGTGCCCGCTGCAGCACCGGCAACGCGCGATCCGGGTAATGCAGCGTCACCATGTCCAGTTGTTCCAGCGCCAATCCCCATTGCTGCTGAATCACATATACCTGCGCAAGCAGCATCTTTGTCGTGAGCCAGTATTCCTGCTGTCCGGGCAGCGGGTTCGTGCCGCCGAGATTGGCGTCCGCCTTCTTCAGCGAGATCAGCGCCTGGTTGATGTTTTTCCGCAGGTATTGCAGACGGGCATCCAGCAGCGCCTGTGGGCCTGCCAGCGAACCACCCGCGCGGAACTTATCCGCATAATTCGTCGCCTCCGCCAGATCGGCTTTCCCCGCATCGGTCGAAGGATCCTCCTTCTCCGCCAGCGACATGTAGAGGCTGCTCAGCGAGTAATACGACTGCAATTGGAAACTGACATTCTTGAACGCCGCAACGCCGCCGCCCGGCAGCGGATGGGCCAACACATTCTTGTACGCCGCGATCGCTTCCGGCGTCATCCCTTTCTTCTCATAAAGCCTGGCCAGGATGTAATACTGCTCCGTCGCCGTGGGATTCGCAGCGATATATTCCTTCATCACCTTTTCGGCTTTATCGAATTGGTTCGCCGAGTAAACCGTGGCGAGCGCGCTCGCCAGCCGTGCGTCCTTGGGATTCGCTGCCTGCGCTTTTTCCAGTATTTTCAAAGCCTCGTCCGGCTTCTTGCTCGCCAGCACCCCAAACAGACCGATCGAGGTATCCGCATCGTTCGGATGCTTCTCCAGGAACTTCTGCAGTAGTTGCGTCCCCTCCTCCCGCAGCTTGTCTGCCTGCTTGTTAAGGCTGCGCGCAGCCGCCTGATCCGCAAGCAGGAAATTGGTGATCGCCAGCAGCGAAACCGCACGCCCGTCATCCGGTGCAATCTTCAGCCCCTCTTGCAGGTCCTTCTGCACCTTCATCAATGCGTCGCTGACATCCACGCTCCCGCTCGCCCCCGATATCAGAAGCTGATATCGGGCCGTCGCGCGATACAGGTATCCATTGGCATACTTGGGTGTCATTCCAATCAGCTTGTCAGCGTTTTCCTGGATCATCGTCCAGCCCCCCGCCGACGGTATCGCCGAGATGTACTGGTAATCCTCTTCCAAAATCCGCTCGCGCGCCGGCAGATAGCTCGGATTGATTGTCAGTGCCGCCTGCCACGTGCCGCGCGCTTCGCGGTAAAACTGCTGTGCGGAGTCCCGGTCCGTCTGCTGCTCCGACAGCTTCATCGCCATCTCTGCCGTCTTCATGCAGAGTGCTTCGCCTCCCTCCATGTGCGTCGTCGCCGCCCGTCCCGCCGCGCGGTGGTACATGGTGTACGCCTTCACCATGTCCCCCTGCTTCTCAAACGCCTCCCCCTGCTTTTCCAGGTAGACCGGGTTCCGGTTGCGCAGGATCGTGTAGCCGAAATAACCCCCGCCGCCGAGGCCCACGACGCCCAGCACCGTGCCCAGAGTGATCACAAACCGCGTATTGACTTTGCGTGCCATTCAAGCCTCTTATTTGGTTACAGACTCATTTGCGCTCTGCCCGCTGCCCAGCGGCAGTTCCTTCGCCGGCAGACACTCCTCCACCGCGGGGAGCGCGTCGTGGATAAAGTCGGATATCACGTTCTCCGCCTCTTCCTGCGTACAGGGCTGTTGAACCGTCACTTCAATCTTCGAGTGAAATGCATGCGGATTCGATGCCTTCCAGAATCCGCTGATCACTTCCTTGGGCGTCGCCACACAGTCGCCGTTGACTTCAAACAGGTACGCCACGTTCTTGTACACTTTCGAACTGCTGCCATCCCCGAATTCCGAATCCGGCATCTTGAAACTGATCAAATGCATCCGAATGTCTTCCACCGTCCCGTTCCCCCGCGTAACGTTCTTCACCACAAACACCTTCCGCAGTTCCTTCACCTCTTCCAGCCCGCTGCCCGCCCAGCAGATCTCCGGTACGTGCGGCGTCGAGTTTCCCGTTGGATAATAGTTCACGTTCAAAGCCAGCGTCGACCCCGGCTCATTGGATTGCTTCTTCGTGTCCGTGAACGCCCGCAGCAGGTAATCCCGTGTTCCCAGCACCTGCAGCACGTCCTCCTCCATCGTGTCGTCCGGACGATCCGCAACATACCGCCCTTCCCCCAGACGCTTCACCATTTGCGATAACGGCTTCCGCAGCGGCATCGGCGGCTTGTCGAATGACAAATTCAGCGATCGCTCCAGCGTCTGCACCCCCACCCAGCCCGCCCCGATCATCGCCGCCACAACCAGCGCTCGCACAAACGTCTTCCGGCTCACGGCCGCCACCGCCGCGGACGATGTCGTACCCCCACTCCCCGTATAGGCTGTCGTCGATTCCGTTGTCATGCCGCCCCTCCCGCCGAATCCTCAACAAACATCCGATCCATCACCCACTTCACACCGAATTGCTTGTCCAGCAGCCACCCCACTCCCAACTGCAGGAACAACGCGGGTATGAGCATGAGCAGTCCCAGCGTCTCATGCGTCGCGCCGCGCGCCCATTCCTGTCCCAGCCGCGCTCCCAGAACCCCGGTCAGCGTCACCCGCAGTCCGTTGCAGAGAATCGCGATCGGAAGCGCGCTCAACGCCAGCACCACCTTCTGCCACGTCGGACGCGCCGTTGAATACGCCAGCGCCACCGCCAACGCAAAAAACGCCACCAGCATCCGCATCCCGCTGCATGCTTCCGCCACGTTCAGGCTCATCATCCCGTTGCTCGTCGCTACCCGCAGCGTCGTTCCATGCTGCTCCCCAAGCGCCCCGAACATCGGTAGCAGCGAAACCCCGATCCACGCCGCAATCTGCTGCATCGGTGTCGTCAACGCCACGTACATCGGGTCCGGCGGCGGCACCGCGAAAATCAGAAATGAAATCGGCAGCCACAGAATCTTCAGATGCTCCCACCCGAACACAAATACCACCACCCCGTACATCACCACCAGCATGCTCAGGTTCGACATGTGCATCGTCCCCTGCGACCGGAACAACACCTGCCCGATCACCCCAAACACCACCAGCGCCGCGCCCACCGCTGAACCCTTCGGCACCAGCCGGCGGAGCGTCTCCCATTTAATCCAGATGAAAAATACGCTGATCAACGGAACAACAAATCCGTGACTCCACCCGATGTCAGTGTACCACCTGTTCGACAGCGCCTGTATCTCTGACGCATAAAGCACCAGAAAACAAACCCCGGCAACCACCAACGCTGCCGTGATCCTGTCCCACTGGAGCGCCAGCGCCGGCCCCTCCGCCGTCCCTGTTGCAGCCGGAGCCGCAGCGGACGCAGAAGCGGCAGGTTCCGGCGCAGACGAATACCGATACCGACGCACGCGCGACCCGCCGGAAGAATTACCTGGCCCCGTTGCTGCGGGGTTGTCGATATCACTGCTCATCTGTTCGCCCTGAACGTCCTCTCTCGATGGAGCCACTCCCATTACATGCACAGGGGAGAGCGCTCATAGTTCATCGGCCATCGCCTTTCCCGGATTGCGTCGTTTCGTCCGTGAAAAGTCCGTTCCGCAGCACAGAATTGACCCTGCTGGACGGTTCTGCCAATGAAGATGCTAAAAAGTCCGGTTGGCAAGCTCTACGCCGCCTACCGGACTCTGGATTTCACCATTTCCGAGCATTGCTCTAATAGGAATGGATATCGATCTTCGATCCTATAATACCAACCGGCATTCGCCGAAAGCGAGTGCTCCCGGGCCCGCCAGCGGCTTACTGCACGATCGTCGGCGTGATGTAGTAGTTCCGGTCGTAAGTAAAGCCCCAGCCATACGCTGCGCGATACCCGTTTCGCGTAACCGCCAGGAACGGAGCAATCGCATCCGTCCCGACATTCACCACGTCATTCGCCTTCAAGAAAATATCCGGCTGCGACCCATTGAAAATCGCCTGCAGATTCACCTGCACCGTCACTTCCTGGTTGTTGCCGATCCGCCGAATCAAATCGCAACGCCGCGGAATCGCCAGCGCATCCAGGTTCCCCGCCGCCGCCACCGCCATCTTCAAGGTGATCTTCTGACCCGACAGCGCGAATACGCCCGGACGGTTCACATGACCCATCATGTAGAAGAAGCCCTGTTCCACCGTCGGAATGACGATCGTATCCCCAGGCCGAATCACGATGTTGTACTTCGGATTCCCCTCACGCAACGGATTCAACGGAACCCGAATGACCCGCTGATTCATCAACTGCTCTGCCGACGCAAACGACTCGGTCGTCGCAGGACCGGCAGGTGCAGAGGTCGGTGCTGATGGCATCGCTTCCGCCGGCGGTGCGCTCGCCACCCCCGTTCCCGTTGGCGCAGGCGTTTGCGTGCCAGCCGTTTCTGCCGCTCCCGATGCCGGCGCGGTCGTCGGCATCGCCACCCACTTTCCATCGATAAACACATACGGAGCATTCTTCGTCGTCGCGGTCCCCATTGCCTGATTCAGCAGCTCATCCGGTTGGGATGTTGCCGACCCAGGCATCGTCGTCGCCGGGAGAGTGCCCGCTGCCGCTGTCGTAGCCGCCGGCTGCGAAGTCGCGGCAGCAGGCGCCGGTGTCAGTGCTGCATCCATATCCGCTTGCGCCAGCATCGGCGCCGAACCATCCGAAACCACCGTC
Organism: Phycisphaerae bacterium; assembly: GCA_035524355.1. Lineage (GTDB taxonomy): Bacteria > Planctomycetota > Phycisphaerae > WQYP01 > WQYP01 > DATKPA01. The sequence continues at coordinate 13,985 of DATKPA010000080.1, forward strand.
GCCGTGGCAATCGGACGCACAAACCGCGGTCCAATCGAACTCGGCCCGCTTGCGGGGGCTGCTGGCGCAGATTCCGGTGTCGTCGGCGCAGGCACTGGCGTCGATTCCGCCGGGGCGCTCCCCGGCGTTGACTGGTTCGCCGGCGCTGTCGTGCTCTTATCCAACTGATCCAGCGCATCCAGCGGATTGCCCGTGCCCGCTGGGGGCGTCGGTGTCGTCTCGCTCGGCACGTTGCCCGGGGCCTGCGACCCCTCCTCTGGCTTCTCCGTGTTGTGCCGAATCACATACACATAATCCATCCCCGGCCCCGTCCCTCCCGCAATATCCCGCGCCAGCGCCAACGCATCCAGCAACCGGAAATCGTTCCCCTGAATGTTGTAAGTCCCCGGCGCCGATATCTGTCCCAGTATCGAAAATATCCGCGACCGGCTCTGCAGCAGCGTCACTGTCACCTGTGGACCCTGGCTCCCATTCCCCTTCGGCAACAGCAGGTTCCGCTCCACCGCCAACTGCCCGATCTTCTCTTCAATCTGCGACGGCGTCAGACCCGCCACCTGCACGGTCCCCAGATTCTGAATGCTCACGCCCCCGGTCTCGCTCACCTGCGCCTGATCTCGCGCATATTCCGCATTCGGCTGCACCAGCTCCCACACGCTGATCCGCAGGATGTCCCCGGGCCCAATCACCTCTTCGTGCTTGTCCGCCACAAGGTCCGCCGGCGTCGGATCCGTCGCCGTCGTCCACCGGTCCACTGGCTCATCGATCACGTCCAACTGTTCCAGGATCGGCCACTTCACCGGCTTCACATCCCCGAACGGATGCTCATAGTCAAAACGCCCCACCTGCGACGGATCCAGAAAGCTGTTCCGCAGGTTGAAGTACTCGTTGACCGCCTTTGGCACCCCCTTCAATTCCTCACACCCCATCATCCCGCTTGCCATTGTCGCAACCAGCAGCGCCTGGATCGCCCGGCGCGTCACGCTTCTGTTCTTCGTCTCAGTTTTCTTGTCGTTACGAATGCACTGGGACCGGGCCATGAAAGTCCTTTCCTGGAGGCTAAGGCTACTGCTGCGAGAGGTTTAGAGTTCCACTCGATGCGAGCTCACCTGCGATTGGGAAACACAACTAGAGTCGGTTTTTTTCGGACGACTCTTTACATATTCCCGCATGCCGGCAAAAGCGTCAAGGCACCACTCAACCACATCCGTGTACCCTCAACGCCTTTTTCGCCCGTATCCGTCGTACGCTGCCGGGCTGAGCTCGGATTCTCGACGCCCCGTTTTTCTTTATCGCCACCCCCTGCCACCCCCTCCGGTTCCAATAAATCATTCAATCATTGCATTTGAACCGATGGTGTGTTAAGCCAATGTTTATCGTGGCCACATTCGGCTGCGGTTCACGTCTTGCTTCCAGAGGGGCGTGCTCACCCGGTGTCCGTGTTAATTCATGCACCCGTCTCGCCGATACGGCGTTACAAGGGAAGAGCAGGTGATCTATGGCAGTTGTGATTTACGGTGCTGGCGGTCAGGCTCGCGTTCTCCTTGAATTGATGGAACGCGCCGGCATCTGCCCCATCGGCGGTATCGTCGATGACGACCCCGAACTCCACGGCACCAAAATCGACGGCGTCAACGTCCTCGGCCCCATCGAAAAACTCCCCTCCCTCGCTCGCGTCTACCGCATCCACCGCGCCGCCATCGCCATCGGCGACAACGCCACCCGCAAACGCTTCGCCGAACACGCCCGCTCCATCGGCCTCCGACTCCCCGTCCTCATCCACCCCAACGCCGTCGTCTCCCCCTCCGCCCAGATCGGCGATGGCACCGTCATCCTCGCCGGCGCCGTCATCGGCCCACACGCCAAAATCGGCGAGCTCTGCATCGTCAATACCCACGCCACCGTCGACCACGACTGCGAACTCGGCGACTGCGTCCACGTCGGTCCCGGCACCACCATTACCGGCGGCGTCACCATCGGCAACGGCGCCCTCATCGGGGCCGGTGCCACCATCATCCCCGGCCTCATCGTCGGCGACGACTCCATCGTCGGCGCCGGCGCCACCGTCATCCGCGACGTCCCTTCCAACTCCACCGTCGTCGGCTGCCCCGCACGCCAGATCCCCCACAAACCCACCACCACCTTCACCGTCCCCACCCCCGCCACCACCCACGCCTAAAAATCCTAATCTTAATCCTAACACTACAACGCGGCTTGTCATGTTTCATCATGTCGAGATGCACCAGCGGCAATCTTCGAGGCGTATCCCGAGTGTGGCCAGGCGATGGAGGGTTCTGCGGCGGTGGGATTGTTTGGCCTTTTGATTCCTACGCTGCGTTCGCTGGATGATTTGGGCGATTTTCGAGAGCATGTTGGTGCGGCGTCCGGGGCCATCGTCGCGGGTCGCCACTGAGGCGTTGGCCGCCTGCACCAGTTGGCACATGGTCAGTTGGTTTTTCCCCCCCGCGTTCCAGCGAACGTTTGACGCGGCTTAAAAACAAGTGACTGACGGCACTGATCAGCAGGTGCCTTTGCACCGCCACATACCCGCGGCACTCAAAGTGATCCAGGCCCAGTTCTCCCTTCTGGTCCTGGAAGCATCTTTCAATGTGCCAGCGGGAGAAGGCCACCTTCAGCAATTGTTCCAGCGGCACGCCCGCCGCCGCGTTGGAGATGAAGTACTTGATCTCGCCGCTGGCGGGGTTCCGGGCCACGATCAGCCACATCGCCGGCGAGGGCAGCACCACGCCGTGGCCCGCCCCCGGCACCTGCCAACGCATGTGAAACCGGTGGGCCTTGGCCTGCCAGACCATCGGCCCCTTGTCGGTGTCCTTGATATGATAATTCTCCCAGGGCGTCTCCCGCAGCACCGGGGAATGCCGGAGCAGGTTCTCCAGCGCGCAGGGCTGGGGATTCTTGCTTTTAAGCCGTGGATAGCGGCGCCGGCCGCCCCTGCCCTGATAGGCGCCGCGCTGCAGCACCGCCGGCTCGACCAGCCAGCCGGAGGTGTCGCGCGGGACCTCGGCCACAAAGCGCTGCCCGAGTTGCTGCAACTGCTGCAGGAATTCAAACACGCCGCCATAGCCTTCATCAAACGTCAGCCATCCGAACCGCACGCCATTGGCCAGCGCTTCCTTGAGCAGATCCAGGGCGATCTGCCACTTCTTGCGAAACGCCAGCGTCTCGGGCACGCCCGCCTCGCGGCAGGCCTGGCGATCCTTCAGCCAGGATTCGGGCAAATACAGATCGCTGGCCAGAATGCATTGGCAGCGCGAGTTCTCCCAGCTATAGCCCAAATGCACGCTGACCACGCAGTTGCTGACCTTGCCCTGCGATCCGCAATATTGCCGCTGTACGCCCACGGTCTTGTTGCCGCGCTTGGCAAAGCTGGTCTCGTCGATGGTCCCGATGGCCCCTTCGTCGGCATGCTCACAGGCCACCATCCGCTGCAAAATCCCTCCCGCCATCGCATGATCCCAACGATGAATCGCCAGAAAATCCTGCAATGTCCGCGGGGCAATGCCATGCCGGTCGGCGATCGGCTCGACACTCTTGCGCGGCAGATCCGAAAGCTGCCCGGTGACCATCCGGTACAGGTGCCGGGGGCCCTCGCTGCGGGAAAAACAGCCCTCGAACTCGGCCAGATAGACGTCCAGATCACCACTTAAAGCCGCAATCGCCTGCGCATCCATCGCTTCCTTGCCTCCTGAAATCTGCGATTATGAGGCAATAGATCGGTTCGACTGCTTTGATTACTTGAGCTCATCCCGCGTTGTAGTGCTAATCCTCATCTTAATCCTCATCGCCATCCCAAAGAGATTAGGATTAGGATTAAGATCAAGACAAAGAAAAAGGCCCGCACTCTCTCAAGCACGGGCCCTCTGACTTCTCACTTCCGACTTCTGACTTCTGACTTCTTACAGAAGCCCATCCTTCTTCGCCATAAACGTCAGCAAATCCACAACCCGGTTCGAATAACCCCATTCGTTGTCATACCAGCTCACCAGCTTGAAGAAGTTGCCGTTCAATTCAATCGACGACCCCGCATCGAAAATCGACGAAGTCTTGTCGTGAATAAAGTCCGACGACACCACCTCATCTTCCGTATACCCCAGAATCCCCTTCAAATACGTCTCCGACGCCTTCTTCATCGCCCCTTTGATCTCGGCAATGCTCGTCGCCTTCGTCGTCTTGAACGTCAGATCCACCACCGACACCGTCGGCGTCGGCACGCGGAACGCCATCCCCGTCAGCTTCCCCTTCACTTCCGGACACACCAAAGCCACCGCCTTCGCCGCGCCCGTGCTCGACGGAATAATGTTGATCGCCGCCGAACGCCCACCCTTCCAGTCCTTCTTCGACGGCCCGTCCACAGTCTTCTGCGTCGCCGTATAGCTGTGCACCGTCGTCATCAACCCTTCCGCAAGGCCAAAGCCTTCCTTCAGGATCACATGCACCAGCGGCGCCAAACAGTTCGTCGTGCACGAGGCATTCGACACGATGTTGTGCTTCGCCGAGTCATACTTCTCTTCGTTCACGCCCATCACCACCGTGATGTCTTCATTCTTCGCCGGCGCCGAGATGATCACCTTCTTCGCCCCCGCCGTGATGTGCCCCTTGGCCTTCTCAGCCTCGGTGAACAACCCCGTCGATTCGATCACGTACTGCACCCCGAGCCCCGCCCACGGCAGTTCCGCCGGCGTCTTCGCCGACACCACCTTGATCTCATGCCCGTTCACCACCAGCACGTCGTCCTCCGCCTTGTCCGGCGAAGACTTCTTCGAATCCACCGTCCCGTTGAACTTCCCCTGAATCGAATCGTACTTCATCAAATACGCAAGATTGTCGGCCGGCACGATATCGCCCACCGCAACGATGTCATACGTCGATCCCAGCAACCCCTGCTCGACCAGCGCCCGAAACACCAGGCGGCCGATGCGTCCAAAACCATTGATGGCAACTTTAATCTTGGCCATTGCGGCAAGCTCCTAGTAATAAACCGACAAGCACGCACCCTTGACCGGATTCGCCCTCGTCGCTGATGAAGCTCCCCAATTTAGTGCAAACGCCCCTTGCCCCGCAACCAAGGCATCCCCGTATTTCCCCACAAGGCATTCCCCGACCGCCACCCGGAACATCCCCGAGTCCCACCTCGACGCTCTTTCAAAACCAATTCTCGCCACACCCCATTTGTGGTCATTTGTGTCCATTTGTGGGTAATTCCCGTCCGCCTCCTCCGCAAGCGCTCTCTCTCCTTTTCCAACGCCCCCTTAACCAATTCCCTCCCGCCTATTATGATCCACCCTGCTGCGCAATCCCGCGCCGCCCCACACACGGAGCCTTACCATGCCCGATACCAACGACATCCTCGCCGCCGCCGGAAGCCTCGGCGCACTCATCGCCACCCACCCCACCGTCCAGACCTACAAGGAAACCATCCGCCAGCTCGACCTCGACGTCGGCGCCAAAACCCTCCTCCAGCAATACGAGCAGCTCATCGAACAGCTCTCCATGAAGGAAGCCCAGATGCAGCCCATCGAAGTCGCCGAAAAAAAACAGTTCGAACAGCTCCAGCAATCCATCATGATGAACCCCACCCTCAAAAAATTCGCCTCCGTCCAGGGCGATTACATGGACCTCATGAAAAAAGTCCAGGAATCCATCAACGACGGAATGTCCGGCAAACTCCCTGCCCCAACCGCCCCCGGCCAACCCGCCGCCGCAGCCCCCAGCAAAATCATCCTCGACACCTGACCGCGGGAATTGAATCATTGATTCATCGGGTCATTGAGTCATTGATTCTCGACGAGCGCACATTGACTCAATGACCCGATGATTCAATGGCTCAATCTCTTCCCACCGTGGAGCCCCCCATGTCCATAAAAATCCTCTACCACGGCCACTCCAACCTCGAAATCCACTCCGGCCCGCACCGCATCCAGCTCGACCCCTTCTACACCGGCAACCCCCTCGCCGACATCCCCGCCGACCAGGCCAACCCCACCCACATCCTTCTCTCACACGCCCACTCCGACCACACCGGCGACACCATCTCCATCGCCAAACGCACCAACGCCCCCATCGCCGCCAACTACGAAATCTGCCTCTACCTCCAGAAACACGGTGCCCCCAGCATCCTCCCCATGAACCACGGCGGCGGCATCAACCTCCCCTTCGGCCGCGCCACCATGACCATCGCCTTCCACACCTCCTCCTTCGACGACGGCGCCTACGGCGGACAACCCGCCGGCTGGATCATCGAAATGGGGGGGGCCGGCGGCAAAACCATCTACTTCGCCGGCGACACCGCACTCTTCTCCGACATGAAACTCATCGGCGAACTCTGGAACATCGACCTCGCCTGCCTCCCCATCGGCGACAACTTCACCATGGGCCCCGCCCACGCCATCAAAGCCGCCCAATTCCTCAAACCCAAACACGTCCTCCCCATCCACTACAACACCTTCCCCCCCATCACCCAGGACCCCCAGAAATTCGCCACCGACCTCCTCGCCCAAACCGGCATCCACCCCCTCCCCCTCAAACCAGGCGAATCCTTCACCCTGTAAGCATGATGCCCTCAACGCGCAAAAAGTTTAGCGGCATTGCAACGCAACGCATGGTGGCATCGGCGTCCCGCCGATGATGGGCCGCAGCCCATTCCGGGGGGGCGGAGCGCAGCACATCCTCATCTCGCAAACGGATCCACCACCCTCACCCCCGCCTTCCCAAAATCCCGCCCATTCCGCGTCACCACCGCCAACCCATGCACCAACGCCGTCGCCGCAATCATACTGTCCTTGATCGGCATCGACTCCCCCGCCTTCCGCAAATCCGCCAGCAACCTCGCCCACCGCACCCCCGTCCCCGCATCCCACGACAAACACCGAATCCTCTCCACCCCATTCACAAACCACTTCTCCAACCGCCGCTGCCGGCTCCCCGCCGCCAACAAGTAAATCCCAAACCGAATCTCCCCCACAATCACCGGATCCACCGCAATCTCCCGCTCATTCTCGCGCAACCACTCAACCACCCGCCCATCCGGCGCCGACTTCGTCGCCTCGCTCAACACGTTCGCATCAACCAGGTATTTCACAACGTATCCGTCGATTCCGACTCAATCGCCACAAAATAGTCCTTCTCCGGACACCCCAGCAGCCACTCCACCACCCCCTCATTCGCCGGCGGCTCCTTCCGAACCAGCCGGTACTCCCCCCGCTCAATCCGCTCCACCTCAAACTCCTGCCCCGCCTCAATACCATCCGCCTGGCGCAACTCCGCCGGCAACACAATCTGCCCCTTGCTCGAAACGGTCGTTTTCATACAAGTAAGATATCGTCTTACTACGTGCGTTTCAATACCAATTCCAGAATATCGTGACGCATTATCGCCACGCGCCTGTACACCATTTATTGTCATTGATCTTTACCTTGCAAACGTCCCTTTTAGCGACGCCGCATCGCGGCGGGGTTCGGAGTCCCGCCTGGCCCTTTGTGGCATTCACTTCCGCTTCCTGGCGTCTTGGCGTCTTGGAGTCCTGGCGTTGAAGGCAACTCGACCTCCAGCTCACATCAGCGCGCACAAATAGAAAAATCCGCGCCCCCAACCCGGAATTCTAAAACTCTCTTCCCCTTCCCCCACAACCCCTTACGCCTCCACCCCCACCATCTTGTGCGCACAAACTGGGCGCCGCTGCCCCTCTATAGAGGAGGCTTCCGATGCGCGCCCATCCGCCCAATCCCACCCCAACCCCGCCCACCCGCCATTTAATCGATTGCGCCAAAATCACCCCCAAAAACCCCCTCAACTCGCGTGTGAGGGGTCGCGAACAATTTGAGAATCTTCGTATAACGCCTCAAAAACGCCACTTTTCCCCACGCCAATTTGACTATCTTCGGCTGGCGCTGCCAAAAACGCCGTTCCAATCTGAGAATCTTCGATTGGCGCTATCAAAAACACGCTTTCTCACCGTACCCTTCCTCCTGGCCTGCTCCCAGATTTTAATACTTCACGCCAACCCCCCACGTCCAAACCCCACGGCCCTTCCCACAGCGAGTCCCCCATCCCCGACCCTCTCCCGGGAAACCCCCCATTCTGAATTCACTGATTCACTTATTCTGAATTCCCCACCCCCTTCCAGTAAGATGCCCGCACAGACCATGAACCCCGGAGCGAGACGCACAATGTCCACTTCCACCCAACCCGCAACCGTCTACCTCGTCGGCGCCGGCCCCGGCGACCCCAACCTCCTCACCCTCGCCGGCGCCGAAGCCCTCCGCAAAGCCGACGTCATCGTCTACGACTACCTCGCCAACTCCAAACTCCTCGACCTCGCCCCCCCAACCGCCGAACGCATCTACGTCGGAAAATCCGCCAACCAGCACACCAAAACCCAAGATCAAATCAACATGATCCTGGTCGACAAAGCCAACGAACTCTCCCAAATCGAAAATCGAAAATCAAAAATCGAAAATCCCACCATCGTCCGCCTCAAAGGCGGAGACCCCTACGTCTTCGGCCGCGGCGGCGAGGAAGCCGAAGTCCTCCGCGCCCACAACATCCCCTTCGTCGAAATCCCAGGCATCACCTCCGGCATCGCCGCCCCAGCCTACGCCGGCATCCCCGTCACCCACCGCGACTTCACCTCCACCATCACCCTCATCACCGGCCACGAAAAGGAAGAAGAATCCCCAAGCCCAGGGACTGCAGTCCCTGGGCCTTCGCGCATTAACTACGAGGCGCTCGCCAAGCTCAACGGCACGCTGGTCTTCTACATGGGCATCAAAGGCCTCCCCCTCATCGTCGAACGCCTCACCGCCGGCGGCCTCGACCCCACCACCCCCGCCGCCGTCATCCGCTGGGGAACCCACCCCAAGCAGCAAACCGTCACTGCCCCCCTCCAGGACATCGCCGCCGAAGTCCAACGCGCCGGCATCACCGCCCCCGCCATCACCATCGTCGGCAAAGTCGTCTCCCTCCGCCCCACCTTGAACTGGTTCGAACAACGCCCCCTCTTCGGCCAGCGCATCCTCGTCACCCGCACCCGCCAGCAGGCCAGCGAACTCTCATCCCTCCTCACCAACCTCGGCGCGCAAGTCCTCGAAGCCCCCACCATCGAACTCGCCGAACCCGACGACTGGACCGCCATCGACCAGACCCTCCACCACCTCCCCGCCTACGACTGGATCGTCTTCACCAGCGTCAACGGCGTCCGCGCCACCTGGCAACGCCTCAAACACCTCGGCTTCGACGCCCGCCACTTCGCCGCCTCCAACATCGCCGCCGTCGGATCCGCCACCGCCAACGCCCTCGAACAAATCGGCATCACCCCCGACCTCCTCCCCGAAAAGTTCACCGGCGACGAAATCGCCCCCGCTCTCCAGTGCCAGCTCGGCGAAGCCGAAATCCGCCAGAAACGCTTCCTCCTCCTCCGCGCCGACATCGCCCGCCCCGCCCTCCGAGAAGAACTCCAGAAACTCGGCGCCACCGTCGACGACATCCCCATCTACCAAACGAAGAAGCCCGAATCCCTCCCCGAAGAAATCCTCGCCGCCATCGAAGCCAACCAGCTCGACTGGGTCACCTTCACCAGTGCCAGCACCGCCGCCAACCTCTGGGACCTCCTCACCCCCGCCCAACGCGCAAAAGTAGGGGGGCTCAAGAGAGCCTCCATCGGCCCGGTCACCTCCGCAGCCATGAGGAAACTGGGCTCCGGAGAGTGGAACCCCACGCTCGAAGCCACGCCGCACACCATCCCAGCCCTGGTTCAGTTTATCCAAACATTTAAATTTGAAAAAGCGTAAGTGCGTATTCACGAAAGTTCTGTGTTTGTACTTGCATCCAGATGGATAGATGGCAAACTTAAATACATTAATATGAGTAGATGTGATAGTCGGGGCGAGTGCCAGTGAAGGAAGGCCCCGCCCCTTGGCCGTGCGGGCTCGATACCCCTTTCGACACCCTGTTCCTTCGGAAAAAACAGTCTCTCCAGTCCGAGCCGACCTCCCCGATGCAAATCGTCGGCACCTCCTGCGGCACACACATTCTTCTGGTGAAGGGACTCGAATATGCTCATCACCAAATCTCGCAACTCCATCTCATGCTTTCTGCTGGCATCCGCCGCTGCCGCCTTGCTGACGACGACCACCGCCGACGCCAGTCCGCTCCCCATCGGTTCCGCCATAGCGGCCACTGCGGTGCCCGGCACAGGCGGAGGTGGGCTCCTCGCCGACAGCGGCCTGGTCCCCTTCACTGCCCCGACCTTCACCGGAACGCTGCAGAGCAAGGTCTTCTCCGGCGACCCCGCCAATCCTTACGGCTCAGGCAAGCTCACCTTCACCTACCAATTCGCCAATACCGGCGCCGGCGACGGCATTGACCGCATCTCGATCGACGGCTTTGGCATCTCGGGGCTGCTGACCGATGCCTCATTCGTGGCCCCCGGCGTTGCTCCGAACTCTTTTGATCGCAGCATCGCTCTTGGTGGTACCGTTGGCGCCAGCTTCCAGGCGGCTCCCCTCGGCGCCGGCGTTGTACTTCCAGGCAGCACCAGCGACCTTCTCATCATCCATACCAACGTCTCGACATTCGGCATCAATAACGCTTCCTTCATCGATGGCTCGGTTGTCGGATTCGTGCGGGCGTACGCCCCTCTGCCCGTCCCCGAGCCCGCCGGCCTCGCTCTGCTCGGTATCGGCGCCGCAGGACTCCTCGCTCGCCGAATGAAAGCACCCCCTCTCGCTCACGAGGCCGACGCCACCTCGCGCCACGCCGCGCGCTCTTCATCCAGCAGACCCACTTCCCCGAGCGCAAAGGCCAGGTTGGCCCGCACGCTCTTGCCGTTCGCCCTTCCTCCCAGGTCATGGCACAATCGGACCACCGCGCGCTCAAACGCCGGCCGATCGCTCGCCGCTTCCGCCAGCCCCTCGTACCGCTTCAGCGTTTCCGCCGGTACCGCAAACGCCACCGCCAGCAACGGCATCACGGCCTCCTTCTTCTCACGCTGCAGCAGCGTTGCCGCAAGCCTGCTCGCGGAAAGCAAATGATGCGGATTCAACTGCACCACGCGCGTAAACGCCTGCTCCGCCGTTTGCAGATCGCCGATCGCCCGCGCCACCAGGCCCAGTCGATAATGCATCTCCGCATGGTCGGGATTCAGCCTCGCCCCCTCGCGCAAAGCTTCAAACTCACCGCGCAACAGGTCATCCACATTCTCCCCCGTGGTGGCCCAAGGCGCCAGATCATCGCGCAGCGAGCGCTCGCGCAACCCGACCGCCACATTCGCCGCCAGATGCGTGCGCCCCAGCATCCGCAGCAGCAGATCGCCCAGTTTCGCCAGCCCCACCAGCGGCCGCGCCGAACCCGCCTCCGCCTCACCGTTCTCCCGCGCGTCCGCCACGATGATCCCCGCCTGCGCCGCCAGCAGCGTATCCACCATCGCCCGCGCCCGCTGGAACGATTCCTGTGCCCGGACATATCGTCCTTGCCGCAGATGCGCATCCGCCGCGTCAATCATCCGCTCCAGGCGATTGGTGTGATTCTCATCCATCCGCGTCCGGTTGTCCGTACCGCCAGTCATGTTCCTGAACTCCGAAACAAAAGAGCCCGCTTCGCGCCCACCATGGAGGCGAGCGATTCCTGTCGAAAAATAATGCCCCGCCTCCGCATACTCGTGAACCGCCAGGTGCAGATGCGCCCGGATCAGCAGCTCCGTGGTCGATTGATGCCCGCCGCGTATTTCCGCGTACTGCCGATACGCCTCCAGCGATGCGGCGAAATTTCCCTTCGTTGCCGCACTCGCCGCCGCTTTCCACAACAGTTGTGCCGGCGTAAGGCGAACTCCCGCGCCGTTCAGCGTCGCGCGTCCGATCATCTGCAGAAGAAAATTCATACAACCCTGTGTCCAAGCGCAAGCGTTGCCAGAACGTTGTCGCGTTCTGGTCCCTCACAACCAGCGGCATGTGCGGGAAGAAATCTCTCGTGATGCGTCGCCGCAAGTCATTTCGCGGCGTCGCTTCATCCGGTCGTCGATCAGCATGCTGCATCACTGACGACAGTACAAACATCGGGCAAACGCGTGCCGCAGTTGATGAAGATTTCCTCGGCGGAGCTTCCGAGAATGTCCCCCCGCACTATGCTGGCCACCGCGCATTTGCTCCGAAAAATATGTAAAAATCTCTCAACTCTGACAATAAACCGTGCTGCGAAACGGGAGCGGTTTCCTGCCGGTTCCGCACGGTCCAGTTGAGCATCTCAGATCGCACCTGGGTCTTGAGTACCTGGCGATCGTGTCGCAGGAAACCCCCGCCACCGCCGCCACGCCCGCCGATCCACCGGCCGAATGAGCAACCCGGAGACCCATACAAATCCCACCGCTCCCAGCAGGACCGGTATTGCCACCACATCCACCCCCCACGCCGGCGCAAACAGCGACAACGGAGCCAACGCCATCACCGCCAGCGGCACCGCTGTCGCCGACATCCGGAACGGCCGCCACAACATGACCGGCGCCAGCACAAGCAGTGCGAATCCCGTCCCGAGCGCACAGGCCAGAATCATCGCCTCCTTCGCACCGCCGCTGCCCCCCTCGGCTACTCCGCGGTGCCACTCCACGCACAACGTTCCCACCTGCACGACGACGGCGGACCCCCACAACATCGCCCCTTTCCAGGGCGTCTCATGCAGGTCCGAATAAAGACTGCAAAACGTCAGCAACCCGAACCACAGAAAAACCCCCAACAGCGGCGGGAGCAAACGCATGATCGCATTCGCATAATCCACCTCGATCGCCGCCAGAATTGATCGCCCCGCCAGCACCGCCACTGCAATCAGCGTCATCAGCACTGCTCCCCACTTCCCGACACGAAACAACTGCACATGCGCCCGCCGCACCTGCCCGTGCGACCACGCCCGCGCCGCGATGCCATACGTTGACGCCCACACCGTCGCCGCCACGTAAGAGAGCAACTGCGCAATCCGGTATGGCATCGCATAATCCGCCGTCGCCTCCTGCGCGCCTTTCCCCGCCAGATAGCCGACCCCCAACACCGAGACCGCGCTGAAGGTCATCATCAGCAACAATCGCAGAAACGCCCAGATCGCAAACCCATGAAAGTTTCCACCGTTCTCCTCCGCCTCTTCAGAACCGGGAACCGCACTGCCCGCGGCAGGCAGCGTGCGCACGAACCTCCATAACCGCCAACCATAGAAAAGCACCGCGAGGATCACGGCTCCCGCATAGGCCGCCATCAAACTGACCGCTCCCCCGCGCCACGCCGCCACCGCTGCGAACAGGAGAAACAGAATCGCCGACACCAGTTCCAACCCCGCGCTTGCCCCATACGCCCGCACCCCGCGCAGCACCGCCGCCAGATGCTGATACATGGCCAGCGCCACGATCGTCACGGCACATCCCACCACCAGCCAGACGCCGCGCGCTGTGTCATTCGCGGGCACGTGCAGAATCCCGCGGGCCACCCATGGCCCGCACGCCAGCAGCGCGGCCCCGATCCCCAGCGCCATACCCAGCAACCGCAAATACTGTCGCCGCAACCACCACCCCAGCCGTCCCTCCCGCTCAAACCGCGACGCATACCGCTCCGCCACATCCGCCAGTCCAAGCAGCGCCACCGGCACCACCCAGTTCACTAATTCCTGCGCCGGTTGATACAACCCGAACTCCGCCTTCCCCGCTGCCCCCAGCAACCGCGCCACCACCAGCAACCGCAAAAATGCCAACCCGCGCGACACCATCACCACCGGCACATACGAAACCGCCGCCCCCCCCGGCGTCCCCACCGCCTCCACCCGAAAATATCGCCGCCAATCGATCAACTTCACACGCACAAGAAAACTGAAACCATCCTCCCCTTATCGGCATTCTTTCCCGCGCTGCAACTCTTCAAAGAAGTACGCGATCACGGAATCACGACCACGCCAGGCCACTTTGCCGCCAGCTTCCTCCGCGCCAACTCCGCATCCGCGAGTGTCGTATAATTCCCGGCTCGCACCACAAACACTACTTGTCCGTTATGCATCTCGCTGTTCGCGCTCGCCACAATCCCCGCCGCCTTCAACCGGCGCTGAAGCTCTCCCGCCCGCGCGCCTTGCGTGAACGCCCCGAATTGCAGCGTAAACGCCGCCGCCTCCAATCGCTCCCGTGCCCGCTGTGCCAGCGCCGCATCCTTCGACGCCGCCGCGATCGCCAGATGCGGTCGTGCATGGTCCCACTGCCCGATCGCCTGCAGAGCGACTCCCAGGCGGAACTCCATCCGCGGCTCCACCGTGCCCGCGGCCACACCCGCACCGAGTGCCTTCTGATAATTCGCCGCCGCCTCGTCCCACTTCCCCTCATCAAACGCGATATCCCCCAGCGTCATGTACGCCTTGCACTTCAGATCGGCGCGCTTCGTGTGCTCAATCGCCTTTTGGAGATCCGCCGCCGCCCCTGCGCGATCCCCCCGTCCATACCGCGCCAATCCGCGCAGATAAAACGCCTCATCCACATTCTCCGCCGTCGGCTCCTTCTGAATGTACGTCCCCGCCAGATTTTCCGTCCCCGCAAAATCCCGCGACGCGTAACTCACGTACGCATCGCTCAACACCTTCTTGTCCGCCTCCGTCGGCCCGCACGAGACGAGCAGGAGCGCCGACAACGCCGTACAAACCCGTACACGCATGACCACCTCTGCGTTTGAGAGAACTGCGGCTTCCCGCTACATTCGTCGCCATATCTCCGGAAGGCGAACTTCCGGAGCTCAACTTCCTCCATCGTTCGCATGCTGTCAACCCCCAAGGAGCCCAACGGATGATCCTCGAAAAAATCATCGAGCACGCCGTCAACACCCCCAACAACATCGCCGTTATCGACGACAAGCGGACCATCACCTATCGCGAAGCCGTCTACGGCGGCCACCTCTTCGTCGACCACATCAACGAACTCGCCCCGCGCGATCAGTTCGGCGACAAGATCGGCATCCTCATCCCGCCCACCGCCGCCTTCGCCATCGCCTTCGGCGGAACCCGCTGGGCCGACCGCATCGCCATGCCGCTGAATTACCTCCTCAAGCCCGAAGAACTCGCCGCCATCATCAAAGATTCCGGCCTGAAAATTCTCTTCACCATCGAGTTCTTCAAGCCCCTCGCCGAAGCCGCGCAGAACCTGGCGGGGGGGCCGCAGAATCTCAAGATCGTCTACATGGAATCGCTCAAGTTCGAAAAGCCCGGTCTCGCCACGATGGCCTCGATCGCCATGAACCCCGCCAACCTCCGCAAGCACATCCGTCCCATCCCGCCGCGTAATCCGGATGATGTCGCCGTCATCATGTACACCTCCGGCACCGCAGGTCAGCCCAAGGGCGTCATGCTCACGAATCAGAACCTCGAATCCAACGCCCTCGACTCCTGCACCCACGCCCGCTTCAATCAAGCCACCATCTTCCTCGGCGTCCTTCCCATGTTTCACACCCTCGGCCTCATGGGCAATTTCATGATCCCCCTCATGCTCGGCTCCAAAGTCATCTACCAGGCCCGCTTCTCCCCGCAGGGCGTCTTCGAGGCCGTTAAACAACACAATATCGAAGTGCTCATCATGGTCCCCACCATGTACGCCGTGCTGGCCAACGCCAAATCCGGAAACCTCGACTCCTTCAAGTCCGTCAAAATCTGCGTCTCCGGCGGCGAGGCGCTTCCCGTGACGCTCCTCCATCAATTCAAAGAAAAATTCGGACACGTCCTCATGGAAGGCTATGGCCTCACCGAAACCTCTCCCATCGTCTCCATCAATCTCCCCTGGGACAACAAGCCTGGCGCCGTCGGCAAGGCCATCCCTGAAGTCCAGCTCAAAACTGTCGACGAAGCCGGAAATGTACTGCCCCCCAACACCGATGGCGGCGAACTCTGGATCAAAGGCCCCAACGTCATGAAGGGGTATTACAACCAACCCGATGTCACCGCCGAAGTCATCACCCACGACCGCTGGTTCAAGACCGGCGACATCGCCCGCATCGACAACGACGGTTTCATCTACATCACCGGCCGGAAGAAAGACATGATCATCATGGCCGGCGAAAAGGTTTTCCCCAAAGAGATCGAAGACGCCCTCAAACAGCACCCCGCCGTCCTCATCGCGGCCGTCATCGGCATCAAAGACGAAGTCCGCGGCGAAATGCCCATCGCCTTTATCCAGCTTAAACCTGAGGCCGGCGCATCCGATTCTCAAATCGCAAAGCCCACCGCCCAGGAACTCCGCGCTTTCGTGCGCGAACGCATCGCCCCCTACAAGGCCCCGAAGGAGATCTACTTCGTCGAATCGCTTCCGATGACACCCACCGGCAAGGTCCTCAAACGCGCCCTCAAAACTCCCGGCTAATCACATTTCCCGGAATTGGGAGATGAACCAAAAAAAAGACCGGCGAATTTCTCCGCCGGTCTCTTCGCCAATCGATGATTCAAACGCCCTCAATCGTCGCGCTTTGGCATAAACTCCTCATGCCCCTTCTCCATGATCGCCTTGATTGCGTCGAGCCCCTTGTTGATGTCGTCCGAATTCTTCGTCGCGATCGCATCCTCCAGCGACAGCAGCGTCTTCATCAGCGTCACCATATCCGTGCGATAATCCTCCGCCTTCTTGGCCTTCTCATCGCCCGTCGCGTGCTGCACCGGCGGCGGCAGAATCACCTTCGCAATCGCCGCATCCCGCTCCATCACCGCCACATTGTGCAGCGATTCCTCGCGCTTCGACGGATCCGCAGCGTTCTTCTTCAACGCCTTATACATCTGCTCCATCTCGCGCATCGCCCCGCCCAGCCCGGTCGGCACGCCCCCGCGCGGACCGCCCTGACCACGCATCGGCCGCGTTGTTGGAGGCGCCCCCGGAGGACCCTCCTGCCCCCACACCGACACCCCAACTCCCAGCCCCATGGCAATCAGCACCATCGCGCACACTTTTTTCACAAACAATCTCCGAATAAAGCCGTATGTCCTCAAAATGAGTTCCGGCACATTCTCCCTTGCACGCCCGCTCTGTCAACCACGGCTTTCAATCCCCAAACTGCCTCTTTCCCAACCTCCCCCTCACCTTGACACCCCGCACCCCCTCCTAATACCATCACCCAACTCGAGGAACCACATAACCATGCGAACGACTACCCGGCACGTCTGATCCCCCGCTGATCGCTAGACCACAAGTCCCGCGCTCAACGGCCCATCAGCCGTGCCGTTTCTTTTCCCACGTCCGTCGTCCTCTGTGTTCTCTGTGTCCTCTGTGGTTAAGAAAGTCCCACGTACCGAAACGAGCCCAACCATGATCAAAATCACTCTCCCCAACGGTGCCATCAAGGAATTCGACGCCCCCGCCATCACCCCCAAACAGGTCGCCGAATCCATCGGCCCGCGACTCGCCAAGGATGCCCTCGGCGCCACCATCGACGGTCAACTCGCCGACATCACCACGCCGATCACCAAAGACGCCACCGTCGCCCTCGTCACGCCAAAAGCCGAGGACGCCAACGCCCTCTACCTCACCCGCCACTCCGCCGCCCACATCATGGCCGAAGCCATCACCCGCCTCCATCCCCAAACCAAGCTCGCCTACGGCCCGCCCGTCGACCAGGGCTTCTACTACGACATGGAACTCGACCACAAACTCACCTCCGACGATTTCGTGAAGATCGAAGAGGAAATCAAAAAGATCATCGCCGAAAATCGCCCCTTCACCCGCTACGAACTCGGCAAGGATGCCGCCTTCGACAAGCTGAACAAGGAAGGCAATCCCTATAAGCTCGACAACGCCCAGCGCGCCCTCGAGGCCGATCCCAACGCGGTGATCAGCTTCTACGCCACCGGCGAGCCCGGCAAGAACTGGGAAGACCTCTGCCGCGGCCCCCACGTCCCCTCCACCGGCCGCGTCGGCGCCATCAAGGTCATGTCCGTCGCCGGCGCCTACTGGCACGGTGATGAAACCAAACAGCAGCTCCAGCGCGTCTACGGCATCGCCTTCCAAACCCAAAAAGAACTCGACGCCTACATCAACCAGATCGAAGAAGCCAAGAAACGCGACCACCGCGTCATCGGCAAACAAATGGGCCTCTTTACGATCTCCCAACTCGTCGGCTCCGGCCTTATTCTTTGGATGCCCAACGGCGCCATCCTCCGCCAGGAACTCGAATCCTTCATGCGCGAAGAACTCGCCAAGCGCGAATACGTCCCCGTCTACACCCCGCACATCGGCAAAGTCGACCTCTACAAAATCTCCGGCCACTACCCCTACTACCAGGAATCCCAGTTCCCCACGATCAAAATGAAAGAGCGCGACAGCGAGGACGAGAGCGAGTATTTGCTCAAGCCGATGAACTGCCCGCATCACATCCAGATCTACGCCGCCGAACCGCGCAGCTACCGCGACCTTCCCGTCCGCCTCGCCGAATTCGGCACCGTCTACCGCTTCGAACAGTCCGGCGAACTCAACGGCATGACCCGCGTCCGCGGCTTCACCCAGGACGACGCCCACCTCTTCTGCACCCCCGAACAAGTCGAACACGAATTCCGCACCACCGTCGAAATGGTCATGCACGTCTTCGAAACCCTCGGCTTCAAAGACTACGAATGCCGCATCTCCCTCCGCGACCCCAAATCCGACAAGTACGTCGGCGACCCCAACAACTGGAACCGCGCCGAAGACACTCTCCGCAAAGTCGTCAAAGAAGTCGGCATCCGCGCGGAAGAAGGCCTCGGCGAAGCCGCATTCTACGGCCCAAAACTCGACTTCATGGTCAAAGACGTCATCGGCCGCAAATGGCAGCTCGGCACCGTCCAGCTCGACTACAACCTCCCCGAACGCTTCCAGCTCGAATACATCGGCGCCGACAACGCCCGCCACCGCCCCGTCATGATCCACCGCGCCCCCTTCGGCTCCATGGAACGCTTCACCGGCATCCTCATCGAACACTTCGCCGGCGCCTTCCCCACCTGGCTCTCCCCCGTGCAAGTCGCCGTCCTCACCATCAGCGAAAAATTCGACGACTACGCCAAAGGCGTCCTGGAAAAACTCAAAGCCGCCAACATCCGCGCCGAGATCAATCTGAGCGGCGACAAAATCGGCGGCAAAATCAAAAAAGCCCGCGAAGCCAAAATCCCCTACATGCTCATCCTCGGCGCCAAGGAAGCCGAAGCCAACGCTGTCGCCATCCGCACCCGCAAAGACAAAGACCTCGGCGCCATGCCCACCGACGCCTTCATCGAAAAACTAAAAACCGAAATCCGCACCAGAGTGCTGCCTTCAGAATGACCTGGTGCGATTTCAGACGCAACGAGAGGAGTGATTTGGATGTCGGAGGAAATTTCAAACGAACACCTCGAGCCAGAGCCTCAAGGCGTATGGTTTTCGCAGGGATTGTCCGGAGCACTTGACACAGCGCTTCAGCTCTTCGATGAAGAACGCGAAGCGCATTACGCAAAGTGGATCGCGCAACATTCCGATGAATATCGCGAGCGACTGAAGGAAGCCGAATCAATTTCCCGAGCCATTTTCGGAGATATTGAGAAACTCGGATCTCCAACCGTCACACCGTTCGTCGAACATTTGGCCAAAGCTCGCCAACATGCCGGAAGCGGTGATGACCATGCCGTAAGTAGCGCGATCTTCGGCGCATTGCAAGTCCAGATCGGCCACAAAGTAATATCAGCCTGTTGCGAAGCCGATGGCGACCGATTGGTTCATCTCTTGTTGCTTATGAAGCGATGCGAAGCAAGCCATAAGACAACGCGATTCCTCCGATGTGTGAGCCGATGCTACCTTTTTGGGTTTGAAGCGGAGTGCATAGCGATGTGCCGCGCTGCAATCGACGCCCAGTTTCAAGCAGAGATCAGTAATGATGACTGCATTAGCGTGCTTGGCCAAAGGAAATTGACCGGGAATCAAACGTTCGATTTGTCCGACCGAGTCGCCGTCGCGGTCAAGATGGGGAGAATAACTGAAGAAATACGTGACAAGGCAACTCTTGTGCGGAAAAATGGTAATGACGTGCTGCATATGATGCCGTCCACTCCCCGGCCAGCTTTTAACGTGATCAGTGATACGCTTGCAGTCATTGACGCACTTGAGCAATGATTGGATGCCGAATCTCTCCCAACGCCACTCGCAAAATGCTATAATCCCTTACGAGGTGCCCTATGACCACATTCAAAGCCCACTTCGACGGCAAGATCATCATCCCCGATGAACAGGTCGATCTCCCCATCAACCAACCGCTACAGATTAGCGCCGCATTCATTCCAACACCCGATGCCAAACAAATCGCTGAACAATTGAAGGAATTCGAAGAACTGCTGCAGTTATCGGATCATGCAAACGGCTCTGCAGATTGGTCGCGCGATAGCATCTATTCGGGCACGCTTGATGATCCTCGTTGATACCAGCATTTGGGGACGTCTTGCCGACAGCGACGATCCCTTATACGGACAGGCAAAATCTGCCTTCCAAAAGGTGCTTCGCAACTCCATGGGACCCGCGATCGCCGCCCAGAGCCTCTACGAGTTCTGGGTGGTCGCAACACGTCCTACCGCCAATAATGGCTTGGCTTGGACTCCGGAACGTGCAACCGTATGGATTACAAAACTTCAGCGAAGTTGTTTCTTCATTCCTGAAGACCCACGCACTTTCCAAATTTGGCAAAACCTCGTCACGACCTACAACACCAGCGGAAAAGCCGCCCACGATGCTCGTCTCGTTGCCGTCATGCAACTCCACGGCATCAACTCTATCCTCACCTTCAACGTAAAAGATTTCGCCCGTTATGACGTCACCATCATCGATCCAAAAATATTCCCTACGTTGTAGCCCATTCACAAACGCCTTGGTCAACTTTAATCGTGAAAACCCATCCCAAATTGCTATAATTCCCCTAGGTGCAACCATGACCACAAAAGCCTTACAGTCCCTCATCGACAAAGCGACCGCGCTCTCTCCCGATCTTCAGGAGCGATTTGCCCAGCAGTGGCTCGCTGAACTCGAAGACGAGCAACTCTGGGACGAAAAATTCGCCGGCTCCCAGGACCTCCTCGAAAAAATGGCCAAAGACGCCCTCGAAAACTTTCGCGCCGGCAAGACCCTCGAAAAGGGCTGGGACGAAATTTGAAATCGCATCTCGATCCCGCTTTTCTCAAGCTGTATCGCGAACTGCCCAACCAAATCCGGCAACAAGCCCGCAAGACCTGCCAACTCTGGAAATCCGACCCTGCTCATCCCAGCCTCCACTTCAAATGCGTGAATCCGCGCATCGACGCCTACTCCGTCCGCGTCGGTCAAGCGTGGCGCGCGGTCGGATTCAAATCCAATGACACCATCATCTGGTACTGGATCGGCTCCCACACCGACTACGACCGCCTCCTGAAAAAGCTCTGACGTCTGCCGCCGCCAAACGTGCCCACAATCCCGCCCAACGCCCCTTGCAAAATGCTATAATCCATTCCGAGGTGCCCGCATGACCACAATCAAAGCCCACTTCGACGGCAAGGTTCTCGTGCCGCACGAACCTGTCAACGTTCCGATCAATCAGGAAATCCTGCTCCAATTGGACGGTTCTACCGAGCCCCAGGTCGTTCGAACCAAACAGGAACTCCTTGCGCTCTTCGCCGAAATGGACGGGGACGTCGTGAACCCGAATCACACCGTTGATTACTCCCGCGACAGCATCTATGGCGGAACGCTCGATGATCCTCGTTGATACCAACGTCCTCGTGCGACTGACCAATGGCCTCGATCCGCAACGCAATCTGGCTAAAACCGCTATCGCTCGCATGCTGAAAGACAATCAACAACTTGTAAACGCACCGCAATGCTTGTACGAATTCTGGGTCATCAACACCCGCCCTGAAACCGACAAAGGGCTGGGTTTTTGACCAGCTCGCGCTGGCAACTGGCTCCTTCGGCTCAAGCGAATGTGCAAATTATTGCCGGATGACCTGCAGGTTCACCAGCGTTGGGAAAATCTGGTCACCACCCACAACGTCCTGGGAAAAAAGGGACATGACGCTCATCTGGTTGCCTGGATGCATTTTCACAAGGTGCCTGCCATCCTCACCTTCAATGCCCGAGATCTTGCACGCTACGGAATCACTGTAGTTGACCCACAAACTCTATAAACGGAAAGCATTCATGGGCCTCCGCGACCTCCACTCCATCGGGCGCCGACCACTTCTCCCGCAGCGACAGGAAACAATTCGTTTGCCCCTTCATGCCGCATCTCCGATTCGGTGTCCAAACTCTTTCCCGCCGCTCTGCAAAGCTATTGCACACCAACAATGAGTTTGCCCCCCAACCGCCACTATGGTAAATCTGCGTTTGCACGTGCTTTCGAGTCCTTAGGAGTCTTTCATGACCGCCGTGGCCTCGCCGTACATCCACCTCGAAGACCCCTTTCACATCTCCTCTCTCGACAGCATGGAAGGCATCCCCGACTTCGCCGCCGGCCCCAAGTCCACACCTGCCCAATCCCGCCCGCACGCGGCCCTCGCCTGGGTCGGCCTCATGCTCCCCGGCATCTCTCTCGCCCTCGCCCTCGCCTGGGCCGGCTACGCCCTCTCCGAACTCCTCGGCCGCCTCCTCAAATACGACGCCGGCAAAAGCCCCGTCAGCCCCGTCACCGTCGCCGTTCTCCTCGGCATCCTCCTCCGCAACACCGTCGGCGTCCCCAAAGCCTACGAGGCCGGCCTTCGCTTCTGCATCAAATCCGTCCTCCGCCTCGGCATCGTCATCCTCGGCCTCACACTCTCCGTCAAAGCCATCGGCAGCGAAGTCGTCGCCGGCCTCCCCGTTATCGTCTGCTGCATCGCCACCGCGCTCCTCCTCGTCACCTTCATCAACCGCGCCCTCGGTCTTCCCAGGCGTCTCGGCACCCTCATCGCCGTCGGCACCAGCATTTGCGGCGTCACCGCCATCGTCGCCACCGCGCCCATCATCGACGCCGACGAAGACGAAACCGCCTACGCCGTCGCCTGCATCACCATCTTCGGCCTCCTCGCCATGATCACCTACCCCTTCCTCGCCCACGAAATCTTCGCCACCCCCACCCAGGCCGGCACCTTCCTCGGCACCGCCATCCACGACACCTCCCAGGTCGCTGGCGCCAGCCTTTCCTACGCCCAGCAATACAAGGCAGATGCCGCGATGAAAACCGCCATCACCGTCAAACTCGTCCGAAACCTCTGCATGTCCCTCCTCATCCCCCTCATGGCCATCCTCTACCGCCGCAGCGAATCCAAAACCTCCACCAGAGCTGCCCGCCAGAAATGGCACCAGGTTGTCCCCCTCTTCGTCATCGCCTTCGTCCTCATGGCCTGCATCCGCTCCCTCGGTGATGCCGGCGGCTCAACCGCTTTCGGACTCTTCACCCAGGACCAATGGAAAATGGTTGACCCCAACGCCAAATTCTTCGCCTCCTGGCTCCTCGCCACCGCGCTCGGCGCCGTCGGCCTCGGCACCGGCATCGCCCGCCTCAAGGGCATCGGCCTCAAACCCTTCTCCGTCGGTTTCGCCGCCGCCCTCTCCGTCGGCGTCGTCAGCTTCGCCCTCATCAAACTCCTCGCATCCTTCACCCATTAACCCCGCAGGGAGGTGTCCCATCATCCTCCATCAGTTCTACCTCCCCTGTCTCGCCCACGCGTCCTATCTCATCGGCGACGAATCCACCGCCACCGCCGTCGTCGTTGATCCCCAGCGCGACATCGACCAATACCTCGCCTTCGCCGCCAAGCACAACCTCACCATCAAGTACGTCTTCCTCACCCACCTGCACGCCGATTTCGTCGCCGGCCATCTCGAGCTCCGCGACCGCGTCGGCGCCACTATCTGCCTCGGTGCCGCCGCCAAAGCCCAATACCCGTTCACCCCATTCCGCGACGGCGACCGCCTCGACTTCGGCCAGGTCCGACTCCAAATCCTCGAAACCCCCGGCCACACGCCCGAATCCATCTCCATCCTCGTCTTCGACCGCGACGCCAATCCCGACAAACCTCACGCCGTCCTCACCGGCGACACCCTCTTCATCGGCGATGTCGGCCGACCCGATCTCCGCGCCGCCCTCGGCTGGTCCGCCGCTCAACTCGGCAACATGCTCTTCGATTCCCTCCACACCAAGCTCCTCCCCCTCCCCGACGAAAGCCTCATCTACCCCGCCCACGGCGCCGGCTCTCTCTGCGGCAAAGCCCTCAGCAAGGAAACCGTCTCCACCCTCGGCGAGCAACGCCGCACCAACTACGCCCTCCAGCCCATGACCAAGGAGCAATTCGTCCACGTCGTCACCGCCGACCAGCCCGACGCCCCCGACTACTTCAACTACGACGCCGTCCTCAACAGCCAGGAGCGCCCCACGCTCGATCAGGCCCTCGCCCGCGAAATGAATCCGCTCACCCTCGACGCCCTCCTCCAACTCCAGGCGCAGGGCGCCCAGATCCTCGATTCCCGCGACCCCGCCGAATTCGCCGCCGCTCATCTCGCCGGAAGCATCAACATCGGCCTCGGCGGTCAGTACGCAACCTGGGTCGGCACCCTCCTCGATCGCCAACACCCCATCGTCATCATCGCCGCACCCGGCCGCGAGAACGAGGCCGCCATGCGCCTCGGGCGCATCGGCTTCGATCACGTCGCCGGATATCTCAAGGACGGCCTCCACGCCCTCGAAGCCCGCCCCGACCTCTTGATCAAAACCGACCGCCTCAGCGCCCCCTTCGCCGCCGAAATCCTCGGCTCTTCCCACCCGCCTCTCGCCGTCGACGTCCGCGCCCCGCGCGAACGCAGCCAGAAATTCATCGCCGGCAGCGTCTTCGCCCCGCTCAACCATCTTGTCGAGAACATGAAAACTCTCCCCAGGGACCGCCCGCTCCTCGTCTACTGCGCCGGAGGCTATCGCTCCTCCATCGCCGCCAGCCTCCTCCAATCCCACGGTTTTTCCGACGTCAGCGAGATCGCCGGGGGCATCGCCGCCTGGGAATCCGCAAAACTCCCTGTGCAATCCAACTGACGCCCGGCAGATTTTCGCCCGGCAGATTTTCGTTGGATCATCTGGGCACCAAAGTTATCATCGACGCCATCATCGCAAACCCGCTCGGCTTCTAATGAAGGGCGCAAGTCATGGAAGCAAAACTGGACTCGCTCTTTGCCTACCTGGACTCCCTCACCGGCAAAGCCCCCCTCGACGAACTCACCCGCCGCGTCGCTGAACTCGATGTCTCCTGGGAAGACTTCCAACCCTTCATCCGCTTCTCCGAGCGCGGATACACCCGCAACCTCGTCCGCGGCGGACCTTACTACAACGCTCTCGTCCTCTGCTGGAAGAACGGCCAACGCAGCCCCATCCACGACCATACCGGCTCCAGTTGCGCCCTCCGCGTCCTCCGCGGAACGCTCACCGAAACCCTGTTCCAATTTACCCACCACGGGATGGTCAAGGCCGTATTCTCCCGCGATTTTGAGCCCGGCTCCGTCCTCGGCAGCGAAGACAAGGATCTCCACCAGGTCTCCAACCTCCAGGACGGCGATGAAGTCCTCATCACCCTCCACGTCTACACCCCGCCCCTTACCGTCATGGGAACCTACTCCCTCACCGACCGCTCCCGCGGCCAGGAAATCATGATGACCGAATTCAGCGACGCCGCCGGCATCTGATCCCAATCCCACCCAGCCCCCTACTCCGTCCCGCTCCCCACCTCTTCCCGCTCCGCCGCCCCCTCTTTCTCCCCGCAACTCTGCTTGAACACATCCTGCCGCTCCACCTTCTGCTTCGGAAACACCTTATCCGCAAACCGCTTCACAATCGCCCGCACGAGCGGATTCCGCGCCCGCACATAACAGAACATCGGCACCGGATCCGACCCCAGCCGCGACTTGAAATCATCCGACGTCTCCCCCAGATGCAGCTCCTTCGCCCCCGTCGAAAACGCATAATCCAGGTCGTGATAAAACAGATTGAAGTAAACGTGCGCGGTCTCGTTCGCCTCGTAATCCACCCCCGAATACACATTGTAATGCGTCCCCCCCCCCTCGTTCGACCGCATCTCCAGCGTGAACCCCACCACCCGCCCGCTCTCCTTCTCCTCTGCAAACGTCACCGCCACCTGCCCCGGCAGCGCGTCCGGCAACTCATGAAAAAACCGCAGCGGCAAAAACTCCAGCTTCACCTTCGACTTCGCATGCACCGCCGCATACAGCCGATGCACCTCCGGCGTCAGCTTCCGCCGGATCTCCTCCGCATCCGTCACATGCACCGCCCGCAACCCCGCCGCCGAGAACTTCCTCTGCGACCGCGTGATCTGATTCCGATACCGCGCCTTGAGCGCCCCCAGATAACCCTTAAAGTCCCGATACCCACCCGCCAGTTTGTGCATCACCGGCAATGTCCCCCGCAGATACCCCCGCTCCTCCAGCGCCTTCATGTCCGCCGCGTCTCCCCCCTCAAACTCCTTGTACACCACATACCCCGCCCCCTCCGCACGCGCCAACTTCCGCACCTCCCGATCAAGCGCCTCGAGCGCCTTCCCTTTGTCCGCACCCACCGCAAACCGCAAATGGCTCGACCCACACGGCAGCGGCAGCCCGACAAACAACACTCTGTTCTTCAAAAAACTCCCCCACACCCGTCTCACTGCCCCCACGCCCGCTTTCGCCCACGCCGGCAGTTCCAGCATCTCCAGATCAAACCGCGCCAGGCACGCAATCGCAGCCGGTTCGTTCCCCTCATCCCTCACCAATACCACCCACATCCGGCACTGCTCGCTCAGCGTGCGCTTCTGCAGTTCAATCAGCCGCCGATCCATTGCGAAATCCCCCGCCGCCACCAGGGAATCCCACGCCTCCCGTGGAACGTCTTCGACCGAGTTGTAAATGCTGCAAGTGTGCATAGCGTTTATGGACAGATTAAAGCATAACCAATGGTTCGCCGCCAGAAAATACCGAATCGCTAACGGTCCTTTGACAGAAGAAACCCCAGACCCCAAGCTGTTCTCAGCACGCTACTGCAGTATCCGCCCGGAGTTACCATGGCCAAGCTCACCCTCGACCTCCACGACATCTTCAACCGGGGCGACCGGATTGAATCCGCCCTCAACGACATTGTTCGAGAAGCACGCGACAAAAAAATTACCCTCGTCGAAATCATCCCCGGCAAAGGGTCCGGTGTCCTCAGGGAACGCGTCCTCAAATTCTTCCAGCAAAAACACATCAGGGCCCAATACCACCGCCTCGAAAAAGACTCCAAAAACTTCGGCCGCCTCTGGATCCACTTCCGCCACGATTGATCCACTGCTGAATCCCTCGCCCTTCCCCCGCCCATTGACTCCTCCCCGCTGCCTGAACATTCACCACGCCCCTCCATCCCGACAACCTTCCCCCTCCCGGCAAAACCGCCGCGCGCAGATCATCCCTCCCGCTTTGGACCCGCACTTCTCAGTGCGTATGTCCGCGCCGATGCAGAATCGCCATCAACGTCATCAACGCCGCGATCACCACCACGGAAATCACAGGAGCTACCATCGTACAACTCCTTTCCAAGAAAGATTTCATGTGGGGAACACAGGTGGAACAAGCCGGAAATGCACCGTCAGTATATCAGTCCCGACCCCTGCACATAAGAATATTCCTAAGTTGAATTGTGAATTTCGCACATGGTCCCGAGCAAGACCGCAGCCCGCAACCGCCCCCCGATTCTTCCTGGTCGATCAAACGCCCTCCCCATGCCCCCGCTCACCCGCCCACTTCATCCAGTACATGCTCCGCCACAAAAATCGGAACATTGTTTGAGACCCCCAGCGCAATCGCATCGCTCGGCCGCGAATCGATCTCCACCGTCTTCCCGTTCTGCCGGATCACCAGCCGCGCGAAGAACGTGTGATCCTGCAGATCGTTGATCACGATCCGCTCCAGTTGCCCGTCCAGCTTCTCGATCACGCTCGACAACAGTTCATGCGTCTGCGGCCGCGGCGTCGGCTGCCCCTTCAACCGCCGGTCGATCGCCAGCGCCTCCGGCGTCCCGATCACAATCGGAAACGCCCGCTCCCCCCCCAGTTCCTTCAGGTAAATCACCTGTTGATCCGAGGCCTCGGTGATGATGATACGCTTCAATTCCACCTGAACGGCCATAGGCTACTCCGTCGGGTCCGCCTCCACGCTACCTCAGCGCTTTTAGCGCACCCCGCCTTCCCTGTCAAGTTGCGCCTCGCACCGCACGAATCAAAAACGCGAGCCAGGACTGTTCGACGGAACCTGCTTCGCCGGATCAGTGACGTTTTCCATCGGCTGCGGCGGCGGCGGCTCGTTCGGCGGATTCATCATCATCCCGTTCGTCGGCGCCGTATCCGGCCGTTCAGTCTTTGTTGTCGTGCACGCCGCCATCGCAACAACTGTCCCCGCCACAATCATCAGGTTCAAAAACCGCATCACATTCCTCCAATCGTTTCCCGCATTATACCTTTGCGAACGGAAACTGCCGCTTCCCCTCGCTTTCGCTATAATGCCGCCGTTTCGCTTTCCCTTGCTGGAGTCCTCCATGACCATCAGAACCATGAGTGCCCTTGCGCTCCTCTCCGCAGTCCTCGTTCTCCCCGCCCTCGCCGATCCCCCCACCGCTGCCAGCCAGCCCGCCACCGAACCCGCGTCGCAGCCCGCCTCTCAACCCGCGGTCTTCAAAGCCACCGAAAAAGATGCCATCGCCAAACTCGCCGGATCCACCGCCACCGTCACCGGCGCCGTCAGCCGCACCAACTGGTACAACGACGAAATCCTCTTCATCAACTTCAAAGGCACCCAGCGCGGCGACTTCACCGTCATCGCCCGACAGGACAACCGCGACGCACTCGACAAAGCCTTCAACGGCGACATCGCCAACGCCATCGACCGAAAAACCATCTCCGTCACCGGCAAAATCATCCTCTACCACGGCCACCCGGAAATCGAAATCACCAAGCCCGACCAGCTCACGATCCTCCCCGACGCGAAGGACGCACCCGCGACAGAACCCGCAAAGTAACGGAATCTCCGCGACTTGCGGCCGCTTCTCCGCGCAACCACGCGATTTCCCCGAAAGCCTTGCCAATAAATCGCCGAATTCGTACAGTATTGTTCTTCCCGCCGACATAGCTCAGCGGTAGAGCGAGGCTTTCGTAAAGCCTAGGTCCGGGGTTCAAATCCCCGTGTCGGCTGTTTCCCAGATATCATTCCCGTCCCGCTCGCGTTCCGCCAGGTCACGCCATAAGCTATCCCCACGGGGCCATGAAGTCCTCGGAGGGTCGCTGTGAAGATCGCCGTCATCGGTGGGGGGGGGATCGGACTCACCTGTGCCTGGCGACTCGCCCAGCGCGGCGCCCGGGTCACGCTCTACGAATCACGCGAATCCCTCGGCTTCGGCGCGACCACCAGAGCCGTCGGCGCACTCTGGCCGCCCAGCCCCCTCGCCCGAAAACCCCTGCAGAACCTCCAGCGTCAAAGCCTCTGGAAGTTCGAGAGCTTCATCAACGACCTCCTTGCCGCCGTTTCATCTGTCCCGTCCGATCGCCCCACCCTCTTCACACGCATCGGCCGACTGGAACTGCTCAACTCCCCCAAAGCCGCCCAACGCGCGGAAGAAGAAGCCGCCGCCGCCCGCAGCGAATGGCCAGTCTTCATCCCCGGCAAGTCGAGCATGGAACGCCTCTCGCGGGAATCCGTCGCCGCGCTCTTCCCGACACTCGCCGCTCCCCACCACGGCGCGCTTCTCTGCCGCGCGACCGCCATGGTTTTACCGCCGCTGCTCATAGGGCTCCTGCGGACAGCCGCCGAAAGCGCCGGCGTGCAGATTCATCTCCGCACAACGGTCACCGACCTTACCCGTCCGGAAGCCGACGTCGTCCTCATCACCACCGGCGCCTGGACGAGCAAACTCCTTCCCGAACTCCCCATCACTCCCGCCAAAGGCCAGGCCCTCGCCCTCCAACCCCCGCCCGCATTCTCGCTCCCGCACATCGTCAAGTTCGGCCCCACCTACCTGATCCCGCGCGAAGACCGAATCCTCGTCGGCTCCACCACCGAACCCGAGGCCGGCTTCGACGAAGACCCCACCGCCGCCGCGCGCAGCGATCTCCTCGCGCGCGCCGCCGCCATCTTCCCCGAACTCGCTACCGCAAAAATCCTCGACCACTCGGCCGGTCTCCGCCCCGACGCCCCCGACCACCAGCCCATCATGGGAAAACTCCCCAACCACCCCAACCTCTACGTCGCCGTCGGCCACTACAAAACCGGCATCGCCCTCGCCCCGTTGGTCAGCCAACTCATGACCACCCTCATCCTCGACCGCACCACCCCTCCCGAACTCCTCCCCTTTCTTCCGCCTGACCACTGACCTCTGGCCATTCGTTCACGGAAACACCGCCTCCATCAAATCCGCAAACCGATGCCCCGCCGCCCGATCCACCTGTATTTCGCTCGTCTCCCGCACATACCGCAGATCCTCCTCCCCATAGCGCTCCAGCCGCAGATCATTCTCCTCCCCCACATTCAGCGGTCCCTCCAGCTTGTCCGCCGTTAGACGATTCCCGTCCGGATCGAACGCCACCACCACCGTCGGCTGGAACGGCATCTTCCGGTTGTACTTCACCACCACCCCCGTTCGACCGTCCGTCAGTTTCAGCTTCGCCCCAATCGGAAACGGCTGAATGATCGACGCGAACACCTTCATCAGCACTGGATCGTAATACTTCCGGTACGGCCCGTACGTCATCTCCCACAACGCCCGCACCGGAGTCTTCGGCTGCCTGTAGCACTTCTCCGACGTCGCCGCGTCAAACGCATCACAGATCCGCGCGATCCGCACGAAGACATGCAGGCTCGATCCCGCCTTCTTCTCCGGATACCCCGACCCGTCAAAATTCTCGTGATGCCACCGCACGATCATCTTCGCCGCCGCCGGAAGTGAATCCGGCAACATGTCCGCGCCCGCTTTCGGATGCTCGATAATCGCCTTCCGATCCTCATCCGTCAGCATGTGCCCCGGCTTGAACAAATGCTGCAGCGGCGTCATCCCAATGTCCATCAGCATCGCGCCCAGCCCCAGAGGCATCAGGTCCATCGCCACCGACGACGACAGATTGCTCGCCGCCGTCTGCCGCTGCCGCTCCTTTACCACGTAATCCTTCACCCCGCTCCCCAGCACCATGCTCAGATAAAAAACATTCCCCGCATGCTCCGCGAGGTAGCTCTGATCCGTCCCCATCCGCGTCATCAACGCCGCCGACACCGGATTGTTCTTCAGAAAATCAATCACCGCCGACACCGTGTTCCTTATCCCCCCGAAATCGATCCCACTCAAATTCGTATGGCTCGAAAATTTCTGCTGCACATCCGCCATCGCCGACGAAATCTGCTGCGTCACCGTCGTCGCAACTTCCCGGTCCTTCGTGTCGTCCTCGAATTGCACCACCGAATCGAGCACCGGATCCCCCACCTTCAGCATCGCCTCCGGGTACTTCTTCCGCAGAATATCCACATCGTCTACCGACAGCGTCTTGCCCCCAGGCAACATCGTTCTCCCTCGATGCAGAAAGGCCTCCGCCAATCGCATTCCGGCTTGCAGATCATTCGCAGAGACTAATAGCGGCATGTACGAAGGTTCCCACAACAAAATAAGACAGAACCACCGTACCCATCGGCGGTTCCCTTACTCCAGTTAACCATTCTTATGGGCTTGCCCCCATCGGGGGATTTGAATGTTAGTCCTTGACGCTTCGCATGTAACCGACGCCACGAACCACCCCGATCCCCGCCAGCAGAACCACCTGCCCCCCAATCATCCCCGGCCACCCCAGCCCAAGAATTAACCAGCTTCCCAAGTACACAATCGCGGACATCCCTGCCCATATCATGCTCAACGCCCGCCCCGCCTGCTCCTCCATCTCCGCCGCCCGCCAGAACGTCATCACGCAGACGAACAGCCCCACGCCATGAAAAACCAGGCCAACATAGTCAATCCCCATCGCTGGCATGCCTCCACCCGATTCCCTCGATCACTCAACTCCCAACCAATTACCAATTACCAATTACCAATTACCAATTACCAACCTCCCCTCACCTCCCCGCATACGCCTTCACCGTCACCTCCAACCCCTGATCAAACAGCACCTCTGCCGTATACCCGATCAACGCCTTCGCCGCCGAAACATCCGCCAGCGAATCGCGCACATCCCCCGCCCGCGGCGCCAAATATTCCGGCTTCACATTCGTCCCCAGCACACGCTGCATCTGCGCCAGCATCGCGTTCAAACTCGTCCGCTGACCGCACGCGATGTTCACCGTCTCTCCCTTCAACGGGCGTTCCGCCGTCGCCGCCAGCATGTTCGCCTTCACCACGTTGTTCACGAAGCAAAAATCCCGCGTCTGCTCCCCATCCCCATAAATCTTCGGCGGCACCCCCTTCAGCAGCGACGACACAAACGCCGGAATCACCGCCGCGTACTGCGAGTTCGGATTCTGCCGCGGCCCAAACACATTGAAATACCGCAGCGACACCGTCGAAAGGTTGTACACTTCCGAAAACACCCGGCAGTAATACTCCCCGACCAGCTTCGTCACCGCATACGGACTCTTCGGCGAAGGCGTCATCGTCTCCACCTTCGGCAACACCGGCGTGTCCCCATACGCCGCCGACGACGCCGAATACACCACCCGCCGCACCCCCGCCTTCCGTGCCGCCTCCAGCACCGTCAGCGTCCCCGTAATGTTCACCTCGTTATACAGCAGCGGCTGCTCCACCGACTTCGGCACTGACCCCAGCGCCGCCAGGTGAAACACCGCCACCCGGTCCTTCATCGCCCGCGCACAATCCTCCGCACTTCGGATATCCCCCGTCAAAATCCCAATCTTCTGCTCCAGCCCCCGCAGATTATCCATCGACCCATTCGAAAGATTATCCATCACCATCACATTCGCCCCCACCTCCACCAGCTTCCGCGTCAAATGCGATCCGATGAACCCCGCCCCACCCGTCACCAGCACCGGCATCCCCTGCAACAGATCAATCGACATAAATTAATTCCTTCCGTGGCTGGTAAATATGCCAGCGTCATTGCATGCTTGTCGCTGGGTCAAAATCGAAAAACCCGCTTGCTGCCTGCACGGCAGCAAGCGGGCAGAATAGCATTTCAAAGGAATATCGGCCATCGCACCCCCGTGCGATCAATGGGACATGCGTCTACGAGCCCCACGGCGGCGCCATGCCAGCAATGCCGGAATCGCCATCAATATCCCAGTCCCCGGCTCAGGCACCGCCGTCAGCGAAAAATTATCCAGGTAGGCCCAAGCCGACCCGCCCGATGTCATCTGAACGCGAAACTCCGCTGCGCTCAAATTCTCCAGCGCCGGGTCCGTGATCAGCACTGAGTAATGCGAGTAAGTCGAACTCGGCGTCGTCATGTCCACATGCGCCACTTCCTCTCCCGCCAGCGTTACATCCAACGCAAAAGTCCCGCCCGGGAACGGATCCAGCCGGTAATCAAACGACAGCAGCATCGGGCTGTTTGCTGTTGGTTCCTGCAGAATCTGGCGAATCGTTTCGCTGCCGGTAAACCATGGCACATGATTCCCAGTCAGCCCATCCTGAATCACAAACGTGCTTGTGACGAAGCTCGGATTCGTTACGTTGTCCCACCCATACCCCGACAGTTCGAAGTCGCCGTTGCCGATGATGTTCGCCGAGATCGGATCATACGCGAAGCTCAGGGCGCCTCCCGATTTGATATCGACAGCCCGTCCAACATCCGTCGTGCCGCCGTGGGCATAATCCGCCGTCACCGGACCGAGCGTGTTCACGGTATAAACCCCGCGCGAGGCCCCATTGAGATCAACTGAGAGATTCGCCGTTCCCAGCGCTCTTGCGCCGAACGACCCCGGCGCCTGCGGCGTCAGTACCTGCTGCATCGCCGTCGGACCGGTGACCATAAAAGGCGCGATCGACTGCACATTGGAAAGCACCGTCCCGTCCGGCGTCACCCCGTTGGTCATCGATGCAGTCGCATTCCCCGTCCACACGAACGGCGTGCGGTACAACTTGCCCCACGAGGATGCCGTCGTCGTGCTGATGCTCGTGGTCACCAGGGCGTTGTGACTGGCAGGATCCCACGAATAATTGAATTCGTCGCTTAAGGGCAGGCTCCCAACCGAGCTCCCGTACGCCTGAGTGGACGAAAGCGCCGACATGGGAATCCCCGTCGGCAACTGTTCCCGCGTCTGGGCGCCGTTCGCGAATGGACTCGAGCCGAAAGTGCTGGAGGTCGGAATAAACGTCACCGCCGTGGCATCGCGGTTGATGACCGTGTCTGAGATGACCGACGCCGATACTGGCAACGCAGTCATACTCGCGCCTACCGGGTTTACCAACTCTGCAATGGGTGAGAGGGTGACACCCGACGAGGACGCCGCCCGAAAGGCCAACAGTTCCGAGCCCGCCGTCTGCCCGCTCAATCGCCACTGACCGCTGTACGTCGTCATCGGCTGTGTCAACACGTTGGTCGTCGTTCCGTCGCCGTTGATCTGCACGATCTGCAGCGCATCTGAGCGCGATACGACTCCATAAAGCGCCCCGTTCGTGTACGCAATGTCATCCAGCTTCACTCCAAGATTCAGCGTCGATGATCCAGCCCCTCCCATGATTTGTCGCTGCACGGTAGACGTCGAATAGGAGTTCACCAGTCGGGCAACGCTTGTTCCGTCGCTCGTCAATCCCGTCGCCGTTCCGCTGAACGAATTGCTGTTGATTGTGGAAAGCTGAAACTGCCCGTTGAACCCAGGCACTTCGAGACCTATGGTCCCCGATCCCGCCACCACCGCCGTCAACCCAAACGCCCCCGGGCTCGTCCCCGCCAAGGCACCCGCAATTCCCAGCGCGCAGAAAAACCGATGGAGGTTCATACCCTTCTCCTGGTGGAACTGCTCCAAGATGTGTATCAACCCGTCAGCGGAAAATTTCCAAGGACGCGGCAGAGGGTCACGGGAGCAGAAAACGTAGTCCCCGGAACTTAATATAAATGAGTGGAGTCAGATCGAACAAGAATGTACTTCGCACAAAGCACTGCTTTGGTTGAGCTTAGCGCGATCTACTAAAACGCCTATTCCGCCCAGTTTCGCATCTTCACGCCTCACCCGCCCGCACTCACCACGCCGATGCTCCCCGCCTTCCCCTCGCCCGGCTTCAACTCCGGCCGCCCGATCGCATGATAGAACAACCCCGCCGACGTCACCCGCTTCGACGCCAGACAATTCCGCCCATCAAACAGATGCTTCCCGCGCATCAACTTCGCTACCTTCGCAAAATCCTGCGTGATGAACTCCGCCCACTCGGTCACCAGCGCCACCACATCCGCACCCTCCGTGCATTCGTCCAACGTCTTGGCATAAGTGATCTTGTCGCCAAGGATCTTCCGCGCGGTTTCCGCGGCCTGCGGATCGAACGCCTTGATCGTCGCTTTCCCCTTCGTCTCCGCCAGCAGCGTGTTGATCACCTCGATCGCCGCCGCCTCGCGCACGTCGTCCGTATCCGCCTTGAACGCCAGCCCCCACACGGCGATCACCGGATTCGCCACATCCTTCACCGTATCGAGCACGCGCTTGGCAAACGCCTGCTTCTGCCGCACGTTCACCGCCTCGATGCCCGAGAGCAGCAGCGGATCAATTCCGATCGTCTTCATCTGATGCACCAGCGCCTGCACATCCTTCGGGAAGCACGAGCCGCCGTAACCCACCCCCGCCTTCAAAAACGACGGCCCAATCCGCTTGTCCGTCCCGATCCCGATCCGTACCGACTCAATATCCGCCCCGATCGCCTGCGCCAGCAGCGACAGCTCGTTGATGAAGCTGATACGCGTGGCAAGCATCGCATTCGCCGCGAACTTCGTCAGTTCCGCCGACTCCCGCGACATCAGATAAATCTCGTACCCCTTGTCGATCAGCGGCTGATAGATCTCGCGCAGCACCGCGTGGCCGTCATCAGAACTCGCGCCGAACACGATCCGGTCCGGCTCCATGAAATCCTGGATCGCCGTCCCCTCGCGCAAAAACTCCGGGTTGTTCACCACTTCAATCTTGTGCGTCGAATGCTTCGCCACCAGCTTCGCCACCTTCGACCCCGTCCCCGGATTCACCGTCGACTTGATCACCAGCGTCTTGGGCCCATCCGCCGCCTTCGCCGCCTGCTCCGCCGCCCCGAACAGATACGACAGGTCATACCCCCCATCCTTCGCCGGCGGCGTCCCCACCGCAATGAAAATCGTCTTCGCCTCGCGCGTCGCCTTCGCCGTGTCCGTATCAAACGACAGCCGCCCCGCCGCCACTTCCTTCCGAATCAATTCCGACAACCCCGGCTCATAAATCGGCACAATCCCCTGCCGCAGGCTCTTCACCCGCGCTTCATCCACATCCACCGCCACCACCTTGTGCCCCAACGCCGCCAGACACGTCCCGCTCACCAGCCCCACATATCCACATCCGATAATTGCAATATCCATCGAAGTACCCTCAATTCAATCCGGAAGCCAATACCTTTTCTTCGGTCAAACCCAAACGTGAGTCCAAATTTATACCCGATTCTCAGCTCAACGCGAAGCAGCCCGCTCAAACCGACCCCGCCGCCTCGGGCGGCGCCGGGCCAATGTGCGCTCCACTTTGTACCACCGCTCAAACCACCCGCACACCGCCCACCCAAACCGCGCCCGGCGATCCCTCCAGCAACCCCGCCAACGTCTCCTCCACGGTCCCCCCAACCTCCACCGGAAACACCGCCACATCCGCCATCCGTCCGCTCGCAATCACCCCCGCCTCCACCCCCAGCGCCCGCGCCCCATTCACCGTCACCATCTCCATCGCCCGGTAGGGGGGCACCCCATCGCGCCGCCACACCAGCGCCGCTTCCTTCAGAACCGCCAAATCCGGATTACTCGCCAGCGAATCCGTCCCCAGACACACATTCACCCCCGCCGCCATCATCTCCCGATACCGATGCCCCACATGCCCAAAATATTCCGCCGTTCGCGGACAATACGCCACGCTCACCCCCGCTCCCTCCCCGCGCGCCAACTCCTCCAGCTCCGCATCCTCACAATAATTCATATGGGCCAGCACCACCCGCACCCCGCCTCCACGCCGCGCCAACCCCTTCTCCCCCAGCAACCCCGCCCGCACCGCCCACTCCACCACCCCCTCCGCGCACGAATCCTCCATCCGATCCACCACATTCCGCATCACCCCCCACTCCGCCAGCCGCCCCGTGAAATCCCGCAAAAACGCCCGCTCCTCCGCCAGTTCCCCCAAATGCATCGTCACCGGCAACCCGCGCGCTGCCGCCACCTGCACCACCATCTGCAGCGTCAGCGAATCCACCGTATACGTCGCATGCGGCGACAACCCCACCCGCAAAAACTCCGACGCCATCGCCTCATCCGCCGCCACCCGCAACCCCTCCTCTCGCCGCTCCCGCAACTTCCCGCGCCCAATCACCTCCCCGAAACTCACCACCCGTAATGGTCCCGCGCGCAGCACCCCGCGCGTCACCGCCGTATGCCGCGAAATATCCCCCACCAGCGTCACCCCGCTCCTCAACGACTCCTCCACCCCCGCCCGCACCGCCCTCTGCACAATCCCCTCCACTTCCCTCTCCGCCGGATAATTCCGCATCATCCCCGTCACCCACTCCGTAAAATACCCCGGCCTCTCCTGCGCCCGCTCCCGCTGATACCCCAACTCCAAATGCGTATGCCCATTCACCAACCCCGGCACCATCACCCCCGCCACATACTCCTCCCGCGCCCCCGCAAATCTCGCCCGCAATTCCTCCACCAACCCCACCGCCACCACCCGCCCCTCCCGCACCGCCACCCCTGAAGTCCCCGCAAAAAACGCCCGCTCCCCCTGCATCGTCACCACCCCATCCGCCAGAATCAAAACCGTTTCACTCATCCCCCCATCGTAATCTTAATCTTCATCTTAATCTTCATCCTCATCTCAATCCCCCCAGATGAAGATAAGGATTAAGATGAAGAACCGCGGCACGAATCAATAATGCCCCAGCGGATTCCCCCCCACGTCCTCGCTCAAATGCTCCCGCTGCAGCCGCTCATAAATCCCCCGCATCTGCCCCAACCGATCCTGCGCCGCACGCCGGCTCACGTCGTAATGAAACCCATCCCGCAGCCGCGACTCCCAATAGCCGTAATCATGCTGTGCCTTCCACAGCTTCAGCAACTGTTCCAGAGTCTTACCCGCCGCATGAAACTGCCGCGTCTGGTTCCACAAGCCCACCAGCCCAAACTCCTCCATCGCCAGCGCATCCGCCAGCACCTTCGCCTCCGGCATCGTCGTCTCGCGCTTCCGGTGCTCCTTCATGATCGTCAGCACCGTATCCAGCTCCGCACCGCCGCCCCCCAGCAGATCCTTCAACTGATCCGCCGCCAGCTCCGATGCATCGTTATACGCCTCATCGTCCGGCACCTTCCCCGGCCCCGCCACATTCTGCGCCACCGTCGCATACAGCGCCGCCATCTTCGCCAGTTCCAGCTTCTCCACGCGCTCCCCGCACGATGGCGCCAGCCGCTCCATGCACCGCACGATGCGCAGCGCCCGGTCCAGACCATACTTCGCCGGCTCGATCTGCCCCGCAATCTTCGTCGAAAGCGCCTTCCCCGCCACCGCTTGAATCGTCGCCCATTGATCCGCCATAAATAAACCCTTCCACCTGCTGACTATTCTCTTTTCACGTTTGACTTCTCACCACTCACTTCCCAACCGCCCACTGATAAATCGCCTGGCACACCTGGTCCTGCCACGGATTTACATTCCCCTGGTACTTGTTGCACAGAATGCTGAACGCAATCCGCCGCGTCTTGCCTTCCTTCGTCGACGCATCAATATACCCGCTCAAGGTGCTCACCCCGGAGATATGCCCGGTCTTCGCGTGAATCGCTTTCGCCACGCTCATGCCTCTGAATCGGTGTTTGAGTGTCCCATCCTCTCCCGGAATTGCCAAAGAGTCCACAAAAAGATTCCCCACATCAGCATTTTCCCCGTGCCCCCCCTCGATTCCCGCCCCCGCCACATGCGCCAACACCATCGTGAATGCCCGCGCCGCCACCCGGTTCTTATTGGACAGCCCGCTCCCATCATCCAGCGTCACCCAGCTCGGATCCGCCCCAAGCCCCGTCACATACGCCATTACCGACGCGGTCCCATTCTCCCAGCTCCCCTGGATTCCCCCGCCTGAACCGGAAGCCGCATCATGCCCCAGCCGCTTGCACAAACATTCCGCCATCATATTTAACGAATTTTTGTTCGCCCGCCCGATCACCTCCATCAGCGGCGTCTCCGCGCTCGCCACCAGCACCCCAGCCCCAACCTGCTCCTGCGGCTCCACCCTCCGCACACCCCCCGTCTGCCGAATCCCCGCCCCCTTCAGCACATCCCGCAAAACGCCCCCCGCAAACATCCCCGGATCCTTCACCGGCGCCCCCTTCGCATCGCAATTGTCATTGAAGTTCAAACCCCCGATCGGCGCACAAAACCACTCCCCCGCATCATGCGCCGGCCAGTTCGGATTCACCCGCTCCGCATCAAACACCCGGTCATCGATCACCAGATCGCGAAACTGCACCACTCCCGCCCGCTTCAGCACCTCCGCCCACCGCTCAAACGCCGTCGTAATCTTCTCCCCCTTCGCCTCTGCGATCTTCGGATCCCCCAACCCCGGATCGCCCCCGCCCACCACCACCAGGTCCTCCCCAACCTTGTACAGATACGTCTTAAACGACGCCCGCGCCCCATACTTCTCCAACGCCGCCGCCGTCGTCAATATCTTGCAATTGCTCGCCGGCCCCAGCGGCATCGTCGCGTTGTGCCCGAACAACTCCACCGATCCCCCATTCCCCTTCACCTCCACAACGTCCATGCTCACCAGCGCCCCCTTCACCAGCGGCGAGCCCAACAGTTCCTTCATCCGCCCTTCCAGCGTCGCCGCGCGCCCCGCCCCCCCCGTCCCCGCCAACCCCAGCACCACGCACGCCACCACCGCCCGCGCGCCAACCACTCGCAACATGCGCCACTCCATAGCCGGACAATCCTCCGTGAACCACTCCCGCATCATCTCTCTCCTGCATCCCTATCGCAAGCGCACCCAGTCCCCCTCTCCCGGTCTGCGTATCCCCAAAGCCCGCCGTCTGCGACGGCGCGCGGCCTCGCCTCCCCCTATCTCTCCTCATCGCCTCAACTCTTCAAACCTCCCGCCAACCCCAATTATGAACTCACTGATTCGCTCATCCTGAATTCCGTCCCCCGCAACAACTCCTCCACCTCCGGCCACGGATTCCGCCGAAACAAAAACCGCTCCGTCCGCCCCTGCGCCGCACTCTCCATCCGCCACCACCGCAGCAACTCCCGATCCTCCCGCGGCAACTTTTCCAGCACCGACAACTTTGCGGCCCGCAAACCCAGCAACACCCCGCGCCCCAAATGCCCCCACCGCCCCGCCCACCCGCCCCCCTGTTTCCGCCCCGCCAAATAATCAATCCACACATTCGCCTCCGCACACCCTGCCTTCAACTTCTCCAAATACTCCTTCTCCAACCGCCGCGCCGGCAACACATGTCCCAACCGCAGCGTCGGCGCATACCACGACTCATACCCCAATCGCATCGCAATCGTCCCCATCTCCACATCCTCACCCGACGCCAGCGAATTCCCCTTCCGCCCCGTCAAACACGCCGGAAACTCCGTCAATATCCGCCGAAATAACGCCGTCGGCCCAGTCATCCCCGCCCCGCACGGCGGAAAATCCCCCGGCAACGAATACTCAAACACCTCCTCCCCCAACTCCCGTATCGCCAGGTAAACCGCATACTCCCCAAAATCCCCCGGCCTCTCCCGCCCATCCTCAAACACCGGATAAATCAACCCCCCAATCACCCCCGCCCGCGGATGTTCCCGCATAAACGCCACGCAAGCCCCCAC
>DATKPA010000081.1:0-20043 GCA_035524355.1 Phycisphaerae bacterium
GGCTGCGGGGCGGGTTGGCGCGGGAGGCGGCGGGGTTTGGATGGTGGTGAGAGAGGGCGTGGCTGATTGTGGGGGTGCGGAGGAGGATGCGGGGAGGTCTTTCTGGACGACATCGGGGTTGAAGAGGAGCGGATGGGTGGGCGCGGGTTGGGGTGCAGGGGGAGAGGGGGCCGCGGCGGGTGTTGCGAAGGTGTACGGGACACGTGGGAGGATTGCGTCGAAGGAGCCGGCGCGAAGGCCCATGAGGCAGGTGCCGGCGGCGAGGATCGCGGTGTAGAAATAAAGGCGGAGTGCGGGGAGGGCGGCGAGGGGATCGGCGAGGGGGAGGAGAAGGGGTTGCAGGATGAACCTGGCGACGAAGGCGGATTTTTTTTTGTGTCCGATTTCGCGGTCGGCGATGTGGACGGAGACGATGTAGCCGGCGAGGAGGAGGAAGGCTGTCATTAGAAGGAAGAAGGGACCGAATTGGATTGCGGACTCGGCGGATCCGGCAAGTACGCTGATGGTGAGGAGGAGTGAGAGCAGGAGGAAGAGGTGTCGGAGGCTCCAGGCGGCGGTGACGGGGCCTTTTTCGAGATCTTCGGGGAGCGTGCCGACGCCGAGGATGAAGAGGATGAGGGGGCGACGATGTCCGACGACGCGGCGGATCTGTTGGGAATCGATGGGTGGGAGGGGCTGCGGGGCGGGTTCGGGGAGGAGGATCTGGGTTTTGCAGTAAGAGCAGGTAAAGGATTGGCCGGCGTACTCGTCACCGAGGACGAAGGGAGAACTGCAGTGAGGGCAGACCGCGTGGATGGCCATGGGAGGCTCCTGAAGACGGTCCGATTGGGATGCCCGGACCGGTGCGGATTCCGAGGGCGTGCCGATACTATTTTAACGGCAAAAGAGGGTGGGACCGAGCAGAGTGTGCGTAGAGGGTGCGCAGGCCCGTCAGTGGATAGACGTAGCCGTCGGGGTGGATTTCTCATGCAAGATTCGGTGCCGGCGCATAAAAAAGGCCCGGAGCGGTTTGATGCTTCGGGCCTTGGGATTTTGCTGAGTCGGGCTCTACGAGAAAAGAACCGATCGCCCCGTTGGGGCTTATTGAGGCCTCGGTCGCCAGACCTATTTTAGACTTCAATTCCAGCGGATGAGGCCGGGCTCCATGCGAAGGGCAACGTTGGCGTTTTTGGGGAGGGCGCGGACGGCGAAGCCTTGGAGGCCGCAGGACTGGGCGACGATTTTCCCGGCGTAGGTGTGGATGGGGTATTCGGGAGCCTTTTTCTCCTCGGTGGCGATTTTGGTCATGGGGATGTTGTGGGCGTTGGAGATGTTACCGGCGGCGTCGATGGAGCCGTAGTAGAGCTCGACGTTGACTTCCTCGGGCTTGATCGGCCCAAGGGAGACGCTGGCCTGGACGTCGAGAGTGGAGCCGGCCTGGAGTTGGTCGGTGTCGTTGGATTTGACGTCGAAGATCCAGACTTTGCCCCATTCCTTGGAGATGTGGTCTTTCCATTCGGCGAGGGCCTTGGCGCCGGCGGCGTGCTGGCCGACGAGTGCGATGCAGGTGTTGTGGGCGGGGAGGTAGAACTTCTCGAAGTATTCCTGGACCTGCCGGCTGGTGTTGAAGTAGGAGCAGACGGAGTGGATGGATTGCTTCATGCGGTGGATCCACTTGCGTGGGAGGCCGTCGGCGCCGCGTTCGTAGAATTCGGGGATGACTTCCTTTTCGATGAGATCGAAGAGGGATTCGGAATCGACGTGGTCCTGGAATTCGTCGTTGTTGTATTCGGCTTCGGTGCCGATGGCCCAACCGGACTGGGGATTGTTCTTGAAGCACTCGACCCACCAGCCATCGAGGATGGAGAGGTTGATGGCGCCATTGATGGGGCCCTTCATGCCGGAGGTACCGGAGGCTTCCATGGGGCGGCGCGGGGTGTTGAGCCAGACGTCGACGCCCTGGACGAGATAGCGGGCGACGTTCATGTCGTAATCTTCAATGAAAACCATGCGGTTGCGGACGTCCTCGCGTTTGCAGAAGGCGATGATGTCCTGGATGAAGCGTTTGCCGCCGTCGTCGCGGGGGTGGGATTTTCCGGCGAAGACGAACTGGAGGGGGCGGTCGCGGTTGGCGAGGAGTTTGATGAGGCGTTCCTTGTTGCGGAAGAGGAGTGTGGCGCGTTTGTAGGTGGCGAAGCGGCGTGCGAAGCCGATGGTGAGGGCTTCGGGGTCGAGGATTTCCTCGATGCGGGACTTTTCTGCGGCGGTGGATCCGCGGCGTTCGAACTGGGCGTGGAGGCGATCGCGGACGAAGTTGACGAGGTGTTCGCGGCGGCGTTCGTGGGAGCGCCAGAGCTCGGAATCAGGGACGCGGTCAATGCGATCCCACATGGCGTAATTGGTGGGCTTGTCGGACCAATTGACGCCGAGGTATCGGGTGTAGAGGTTGGAGAACTCATCGGAGAGCCAGGTCTGGGTGTGGACGCCGTTGGTGATGGAGTTGATGGGGATTTCGGGCATGGGGACGTCGGGCCAGATGCGCTGCCACATTTTGCGGGAGACTTCGCCGTGGAGAGCGGAGACGCCGTTGCAATGCCAGGCGGTGCGGAGCGCGAGGACGGTCATGCCGAAAGGCTCGTGGGTATCGCCGGCGTTGATTTTGCCGAGGTCGAAGAATTGTTCCTTGGTGAGGCCGAGCTTGGTGTAGTAGGGTCCGAGATAGCGTTCGATGGTGTCGAGAGGGAACGCGTCGTTGCCGGCGGGGACGGGAGTGTGTGTGGTGAAGACGTTGGAGGAGGCGACGAGTTCGAGTGCCTGCTTGAAGGTGAGCTTTTCCTCTTCCATGAGGACGCGGATGCGTTCGACGGAGAGGAAGGCGGAGTGTCCTTCGTTCATGTGGCAGACGGTGGGCTTGTAACCCATGGCGGTGAGGGCGCGCATGCCGCCGATGCCGAGGAGGACTTCCTGGCGGACGCGCATGTCCTGATCGCCGCCGTAGAGGCGTGCGGTGATTTCGCGGTCTTCGGGTCGGTTGGAGGGGACGTTGGCGTCGAGGAGGTAGAGGGAGATGCGTCCGACCTGGACTTTCCAGATGTAGGCTTTGACTTTGGAGTCGGGGTATTCGAGTTCGATGGTGACGGGTCTTTTGTCGGAGTCCATGACCTGGGTGAGGGGGAGGTGGAAGAAGTCGTTTTCGGGGTAGGCTTCCTGCTGCCAGCCGTCGGCGTTGAGGGATTGGCGGAAGTATCCGAAGCGATAGAGGAGGCCGACGCCGACGAGTGGGAGGCCGAGGTCGGAGGCGGACTTCATGTGATCGCCGGAGAGGATGCCGAGGCCACCGGAGTAGATGGGGAGTGATTCGTGGAGGCCGTACTCAGCGGAGAAGTAGGCGATTTTGGTGGGATTGGCGCCGGCAGCGGGGGCGTAGTTCTGGGTGTACCAGGTGGTGGTGGTCATGTAGTGGCGGAGGTCTGCGAGGATGCGGTTCATGTGGGCGAGGAAGCCTTCGTCGGCGGCGGCGGAGGCGAGCTTTTCCTGCGAGATCAGGGAGAGGACACGCACGGGGTTATGCTTGGTGGATTCCCAGAGTTCGGGGTCGAGCCGGCGGAAGAGCCCGCTGGCATCGTAGTTCCAAAGCGTCCAGAGGTTGTTGGCGAGTTCTGTAAGCGCCTTGAGTTTTTCG
This sequence comes from Phycisphaerae bacterium, assembly GCA_035524355.1. GTDB lineage: Bacteria > Planctomycetota > Phycisphaerae > WQYP01 > WQYP01 > DATKPA01. Next base: position 3,662 of record DATKPA010000081.1, read on the forward strand.
GGAACGGCGGGGACGACGACGAAGCGGTGAATACTGGGCATTATGTCTCCTTGGGCACCCTCACTGACGGTCAATCAAAAGCCAGGGGGAGTGTAAACGACAATGTGCAGTTTGGGAACAAACTCCAGTTTCTTATCGGTCAATCCGGGGGCGACATTAACGGGAAATCCGGGGCGACGAGCGGGGTGCGGGGTTAGGACATTTTCCGATGAGGTCGTGACAAGCGGGGGAGGAGCCGCGACAATACGGCCACACCCGTTTGCTGAAAGGCTCGATCATGTGGAAACGCTTGGCCCACCTGTCTTTCTGGCTCGGTGCGTCGCTGTATTTTGGGGGGTTGGTGAGCATTGGGGCGATTGCGGCGCCGGGGGTGTTCCACGTGACGACGCATACGGCAATCACCATGCCAGGCATCGCGCCTTCTTTGAATATGGGGAACCAGGTGGGGGGAGAGATTTTTGGGGAGGTGTTGAATCGGTTTGTGTGGATTGAGGTGATTGGGTCGGCGTTGCTGCTGTTTGGGATTGGGGTGCCGCTGGTGTCGCATCGGCCGGTGCGGCGGAGCATCTCGATTTTGTTTTCGCTGTGGCTGGCGCTGGTGGTGCTGCTGGGGTATACGGCGGGGTATCTGCATCCGCAGGTGTGGCATATGCGGGAGGTGTTGCGGGCGTCGGCGATGACGCAGCCGGCCCCCCCCCCGAATGCGACTCAGCCGGTGACGTGGCCGGAGAAGGCGGAGTTTGATTCGCTGCATGCGCGGGCGGAGACGCTGGCGCGGATCAAGGTGTACATTTTATTGGGGATGATTGTGCTGGGGGCAATGCGCGGGGTTACGGAGGCGTCGGTGCGGGTGCGGAAGACGGAGGAGAAGGCGGCGACGTGAGCGTGATCGGCCCCGTGCCGCCGGAGGCGGCGGGCGTCGGAGGTGTGTGGCATTTTTTCGCGGGGAATTGAATGGCGCGCGAGACGTTTGAGGCGAAGAAGAAACGCGCTCTCAAGATCATTGAGGTGTTGAAGCGGACGTATCCGGATGCACACTGTGCGCTGGATCATCGGAATGCGTTTGAGCTGCTGGTGGCGACGATTCTTTCAGCGCAGTGCACGGATGTGCGTGTGAACATGGTGACGCCGGTGCTGTTCAAGAAGTATCCGACGGCGGAGGCGCTGGCGAAATCGTCGCAGGGGGATGTGGAGAAGATTATTCAGTCGACGGGGTTCTTCCGGGCGAAGGCGGCTTCGATCCGGTCGGCGGCGGCGGATATTGTGGAGAAGCACAAGGGGGAGGTGCCGCGGACGATGGAGGAGTTGACGGCACTGCGGGGCGTGGGGAGGAAGACGGCGAACGTGGTGCTGGGGAATGCGTTTGATCAGAATGTGGGGGTGGTGGTGGATACGCATGTGGGGCGGTTGTCGCAGCGGATGGGGCTGACGACGCATACGGATCCGGTGAAGATCGAGCAGGAGTTGATGAAGCTGTCGCCGCAGGGGGATTGGACGCTGTTGTCGCATCTGCTGATCTTTCATGGGCGGCAGATTTGCGCGGCGCGGAAGCCGCGGTGCGCGAAGTGCGCGTTGTTTGAGTTGTGTCCGTCGGGGGCGAAGTTTGTGGCGAGCGGGGAAGCGGCGGGGGCGAAGTAAGGAATTGAAGCAGGTCCGTCGCCAGGAGAATTGTCAGTATCGTAACGTGGGTGGACATGAAGGTCGTTTCCGGTTTGCGACATTCGATCTACAATTACGATCATGATTGGATATCTGACAGGCCGGAAGCGAATGAAGGGGGGACTCTATTTTGGGCCGCCGGGATGGGCGCCGATGGAGATCGAGGGGCTTTCGTCGGTGGACAAGGAGGCAGGGAAGGCGGCGGAGGCGTTGCCGGAGGATCGGCAGGCGCTGATTGGTTTGCTGGAATCGATAGGACTTGGCAAGACGAACCCGACACTTCCGTCGCTGGCGGAGCAGCTTCACGAGCTTGGGGCGCGACGGTTGCGGGCGCTGGTGCTGAATCTGCTTCCAACGCAACCGGAGTTTGCGTTGAGTGCGGCCCTGAGCGAAGCGGCGATCCAGGATGTACTTGCAGGGCTGGATGCGATACAGAAGCATGTGCATGCCAGGCGCATCATCGTTGCCGTTGACCGGCACGATTGGCGGCTTCGGCGGAGCTGGCGGCGGGCCAATCGCGCCCGACAATACGTCATTACCAAGTTGCTCAACCGTTATCCGCAGGCGCATCCCACAATGCTGATCTGGACGCTGTTCGCCAAGCGGCTGCCGGTGGGGCGGTCTCCGGTGCGAGTGAATCGGATGATCATCGATCCGGTGACGTGCTGGGCGCTGGGGCGATACGTCCGGAGGGGGGAGCGATTCGCGCGGCGGCCGGTGCAGGTTTTTGCGCCGAGCCGGGCGCATCCCGACCCGCGGCTGGTGCTGGCGGAGATCGGCGAATCGCTGTCGCTGCTTTGTGAGCGGCTTCGGATACCACTGTTGAACCGGCAGGTGATCGTGAACGGATTGCTGTCGGGGGAGGAAGTGGATCCGGTGCATTTCCGGGTGGGCCCGGATACGGAATCGATCACAGTGCGGGACAAGCTGATTGCGGAGAGGCCGTCGCCGTGTTTTGCGTGCGGGTGGTGTGTGGATGTGTGTCCGACATCGCTGAATCCGGTGAACCTGCTGGATCTTGCGGAGCGGGCGCAGAATGCCGCCGGGGGGACGGACACGCCGGCGATAGGGGCGTTGTTGCACACGCGGGAAGCGAAGGAGTCGCTGCATTGCGTGGGGTGTGGGCTGTGCTCGTATGTCTGTCCGACACGTTTGCCGCTTACGCAACAGACGCTTCGTTTGCGGAATTGGGTGGTGAGTGCGGAGCAGGCTTCATGATGAGGATCGGGGTCGCGATTTCCGCCGGGGAGCACTCGGGATCACGCCGAACGACGCACTAGACCGCCGGTGCGGAAGCCTATAGGCTCTTACTCCATGACGTCATTGGCCAAACTGAATCCGCCCGCGCATCAGCCCAGCGCTCCATTTATTGTCTGGCCCGTTGCACGGCGTGAGTTTTATCTCTCGATTCAATTTGCGCTTCTGCCGGCGATTGTTTTCGCGGTGGTTGTATTCGGGTGGCGCGTTCTGGCGATGCTGATTTGCGCGGAGATTGCTGCGATTACGATGCACGCGGTCCTGAGCAGGTTTACGCGGCGCGGCAAGGCCATGATCTATACGCACACGACTTCCGCGGTGGTGATCATGGTGGCGCTGTGCGAGCCGTTCTGGCCGACGTGGCTGGTGACGATTGCGGCGGGGCTGATTCCATGCGTGGTGTGGCTGATCGGAGGGACGGGGCGGGAGCGGATTCATGTGGCGGTGGTGTGGGCGGTGCTGCTGCAGGTGGTTACGACGCAGATGGCGTATCGCACGGGGGAGGAGCATGGGAGTGCAATTCTGGCGCGGGATCGGCTGGTGATGGGGGACATTCGCAATGCGAAGGATGCGCCGCTGTATCACTGGCCGGTGTCGTCGGAACTGGGCGGGGACGATGCGGTGCGGATTGCGTTGCCGCAGCAGGTGGCGTGCGAGAGTTTTGATGAGATATCGCAGACGCTCCGGGAGACGGAGATACGGCCCGACCCCACGGACCGAACGCGTGTGCTCCCGCCGACAACGCGGGCAGCGCTGCAAGCGTATCTGGACACGGTCCTGTCGTCGCGGTTGCCGGCGATTGAAATGCTCATTGCGGGGTTCGTGCCGGGGCGGATTGGATGCGTGTGCGTCCCGTTGCTGATTCTCGGGGGGCTGTATCTGGCGTATCGGTACATTCTGCGGCCGAAGTCGGTGCTGCTGTTCCTTGGGGCGTATGGGGTCGGGACCGCGATGTTACTGTTCTGGCCGACAGCCATCGGGCATCTTGGGCTGCTGGGAATGTGGGGGGCGGCGAAGTCGATGGCGGGGGAGTTGGTGACGTTGCTGGAATATGCGTTTTTCAATTCGGATGTGCTGTTTGCCTCGATATTTGTGCTGGCGTTGCCGGGAACGCAGCCATTGACACGGAGGGGGAGACGCGTGTTTCTGGTTTGCGCGGCGCTGCTTGCGGCGATGATTGATCGGCTGAATGCGGGGAATCTGCCGGCGGCGACGGCATCGCTCTGTGTGTTCATGCCGGCGGCGCCGATGTTTGATTGGATGTTTGCGAAGCGAAGTTGGATGTCACGGGGGTTTTGAGGGTTCGTGCAATCAGCGCGCAGGGGGAGGAGGTGGTTAAATCCGCCGGCACACCTGCGGGATGGATGGTTATACCTTTATTTGGACTTTGCGCTGGAGTTTGCCGGTGTAGCGTTGGCGGATGGGGTCGATGGTGTGTTTAACGAATTCGTCGACCTGCTGGACGCTGCGTCCGACGTAAAGCATGGGGTTGAGGGATTTGGAGAAGTCGGCGCCGATGAAGGCGTCGTCGGATTTGAGGCGGGTGAGGAGGTCGTTGGGCTTGCCTTCCTGTTTGACCTGCCGGGCGGCTTCACGGGAGTGGCGGCGGATGCGTTCGTGGAGGTCCTGACGGTCGCCGCCGGATTTTACGGCATCCATGAGCATGTTTTCGGTGACCATGAAGGGGAGTTCGGCATCGAGGCGGTGATTGATGACGGCCTTGTTGACGATGAGACCGCGAGAGGTGTGGATGAGGATGTCGAGGATGGCGTCGGCGGTGAGGAAGGCTTCGGGGATGACGATGCGTTTGTTGGAGGAGTCGTCGAGAGTGCGTTCGAAGATCTGTTCGGCGGCGGTGGAGAGCGGGTTGCCGACGAGGTTCATGAGGAAGCGGGAGAGGCCGGTGACGCGTTCGGTGAGGACGGGGTTGCGTTTGTAGGCCATGGCGGAGGAGCCGACCTGTTCTTCCTCGAAGGGCTCATCCATTTCCTTGAAGGCGGCGAGCATGCGGACGTCCATGGCCATTTTGTGGGCGGCGGCGGCGAGGGTGGCGAGGGAGGAGACGATCTGGGCGTCGACGACGCGGGAGTAGGTTTGGCCGGAGACGGGGTGGACGCGGGAGAATCCGAGGCGTTCAGCGACGGCGAATTCGAGTTTTTTGACCTTTTCGTGGTCTCCTTCGAAGAGTTCGAGGAAGGAGGCCTGGGTGCCGGTGGTGCCTTTGATGCCGCGGAGCATGAGAGTGGAGAGGCGGAGTTCGATTTCAGCGAGGACGAGGACGAAGTCGTAGGTCCAGAGGACGGCGCGTTTGCCGACGGTGGTGGGCTGAGCGGGCTGGAGGTGGGTGTAGGCGAGGCAGGGGAGGTCGCGGTATTTGGAAGCGAAGGTGCCGAGGGCGTCGATGAGGTTGGCGGTTTTCTGGGCGAGGATGGTGAGGGCATCGCGGGTGAGAAGGACGTCGGTGTTGTCGACGACGTCCATGGAGGTGGCGCCGAGGTGGAGGATGGGTTTGGCCTTGGGGGCGACCTTGGCGAAGGTGTGAAGGTGGGCCATGAGGTCGTGACGGAGGCGTGCTTCCTGACGTGCGGCTTCCTCGAAGTCGATGTCGTCGAGGTGGGCTTTCATTTCGTTGATCTGGTCGTCGGAGATGGGGAGGCCGAGGGATTTTTCGGCTTCCGCGAGGGCGAGCCAGATTCTTCGCCAAGTGGAATGTTTACGCTGGGGGGAGAAGGCGGCGACCATTTCGGGAGAGGCGTTTCGCGCGACCAGCGGGGATTCGTAAACATCGTGCTTGCGGAGGGAAGAAGCGGCTTCGGACATAGTGCACCGTAAAGCAGGGAGTAGTGGGGAACGCTGAAGCCAAGGGACGCTTCAGTGGCCGGATTTTATCACAAGCGCTGCAGACGGGAAACGCTTTGCAACAGCTTTGCAACTGTTGACAATTCCTGTGGTTTAAGATGGGTTCATCGCAAAGCTGCAATCGCCGCCGGTTTCCTCTAGAATGCTTAATTCTGTTGGATCGTACGCTGATCGGACCATGGATGACGCGAATGAACAAAACGTTCCCGCTGCTGCTGTTGGCATGTGCGTTTTCGTTTCTGCTTACTGGTTGCATGGACATCACGGGGCGTGGACCTGCGCCGCTGGCCAAGACGGTGGGACCGGCGACTCGCGAATATCCGCGGGTGGGGCATGTGTACTGCATGCGTGGATGGCTGGGCATTTTTTCCACGGGGATGGATGCGCTGGCGGATGAGATCGACAAGCAGGGAGGCACTCCTGCCGTCTCTGTAGCGGATGAAGAATGGCGGCGGCTGAAAGGGTGGCTGATCCAGGAGCACAGTGCGGGCCAGATTCACGAGCCGCTGGTGCTGCTGGGGCACTCATGGGGGGCGGATGACATGATCCGCGTGTGTGACGAACTCGGGCAGGAGCATATTTCGGTTGATCTGCTGGTGCTGATCGACCCGGTCACCCCCCCACCGGTGCCGGCGAACGTGAAGCGGGTGTACTGCATTTTCAAAAGCCACCCGGTAACGGATGGCGTTCCTTTCTGGCGAGGCGTTTCGGCGGCGGTGGCCGACCCGCACGTGACGACGATTACGAATATCGACCTGCGGACAATGGATGTGGGGTTTGATACCGCGACGATTGATCACATCAACATTGAGAAGAGCGCGGGCGTTCACCACATGGTGATGGAGCAGATCAAGCTGGTCTGCCCGACGCGGCTGGCATGGGAACAGGCTCACGGACAGGGTCAATCGATCAGCCAGCGGGCGCCGGCGCCACCGGTAGAGAAGACCACCGGGATGCCTTGAGAGGTCGTGTGTTGAAGCAGCATGACAATCTGAAGCATGTGGAGGTCGCGATTGCGATCGTGTTTGATCAGGGGCACGAGCGGCTGCTGATCTGCAAGCGGAAGGCGGGAACGGTTCTTGCGGGCTATTGGGAGTTTCCAGGGGGAAAGTGCGATCCTCATGAGACCGCGGCACAGTGCGCGTGCCGGGAGGTGAAGGAGGAGCTGGGGGTTGAGGTGAGGACGATCGGGGAATTGCCGATCATTGAGCATCATTATCCGCATGCGCTGGTGCGTCTGCATCCGTTTGTGTGTGAATGGATGGAGGGGGAGGTGCAGTTGCTGGCGGTGGATGATGCGAAGTGGATCGATCCGGCGAACGCAGTGGAGTATCGGTTTCCGGAGGCGAATGTGGAACTGGTGGAAACGGTTGCAAGGGGATTTGAAGCGGTGCGGGAGCGGGCCCGGGCGATGTGAGCAATCCGGATCATCGCGTCACGGAGTACTTGCCCGTCAGGCGAATATCATCCGACGCCGCGCCGAGCATGATTTTGAAATCGCCCGGTTCGACGACACGCTGGTGCTGGCGGTTGATCAACTCCATCGCTTTCGCCGGGACGGTGAAGGTGACCGTTTTGGTTTCGCCGGGCTGAAGCGAGATGCGATCGAACCCGCGAAGCACCTGGTCGTAGGTCGTCACGGAGCTGAATTCATCCTGCAGATACAACTGCACCACCTCGTCGCCGGCGCGATCGCCACGGTTCTGAATGTCGGCGGAAATCATCACGGTGCCATCGGCGGGTATGGTTTCGGGCGACACTTTGAGGTTTGAATACTTGAAAGTCGTGTAACTCAGGCCGTGGCCGAAGTAATAGATGGCCCCTTCGATCAGCGAATTCCCGGAGCCGTTGGGATCGAACTCCTTTTTATTCTGAGGCGCCTGGGAAAAGGGCTTGGCGGGGAAGTTGAACGGAATCTCGCCGACGGTGCGGGGGAAAGTGATCGGCAGTTTTCCGCCCGGGTTGTAGTCGCCGAAGAGAACGTCCGCGATCGCCTGTCCGCCGAGCTCTCCGGGGAACCAAGCTTCGACGACGGCGGGGCAATAACGGTCGATCCAGTTGATGCTCGCCGGCTTCCCCGTGAGCAGCACCACGATTACCGGCTTCCCGGTCTTCACCAGCGCCTTCGCCAGATCGGTCTGATACCCCGGTAAATCCAGTGACGTCCGGCTCTTCGCCTCCCCCACCGTCTTGTCGTTGTCCCCCAGCGCCAGCACGATCGCATCAGCTTCCTTCGCGCCGGCCACGGCTTCGTTGATCATGTCGAGGTCCTTTCCCGACGGCGGCTCGGGAAAAATCTCCGACTCCGGCCAGTTCTTGTCCGTCACCTCACACCCCTGCGCGAAATCCACCTGCGAGGTCTTTCCCACCGCGTTCTGAATCCCCTCGAGAAGCGTCATTACTTTCCCGCCGGTCGAACCGTAGCGATCGATCGACGTCTCGGTGATCTTCGCCGTCGGCCCGCAGACCAGGATGCGCTTCAGCGACTTCGGCAGCGGCAGAGTCTTGTCCTTGTTCTTCAGCAGCACGATGGATTCGCGCGCCGCACGCAGCGCCACCTGCTGGTTCTCCTCGGAATGCACCACCTTGTCCGCCTCGTCCGGATTTGTGATGAACGGATGATCGAACAGCCCCAGCAGGAACTTCACGCGCAGCACATCGCGCACGCGCTGATCCACCACCGACATCGGAAGCTTGCCTTCCTTGATCAGTATCCGCAGCGGCTCGATGAACTTCTCCGGCGGCGAGAAATCGGTGCAGACATTCCCCCCCTCGATCAGGAACATGGCCCGTGCATCGTCCACCGTCGGCGCCACCCGGTGCTTCCTGTTCAAATTCTCAACTGCCCCGGAATCCGACACGATGTATCCATTGAACCCCCACTCCTTCCGCAAACGGTCAATCATGAATTCATGACTTCCCGCGATCGGCACGCCGTCATAATCGTTGTAGGAGACCATCACGCCGAGCGGATGCGCCTCCTCGATGAGCCGGCGCCAGTCGTAGAGGTACAACATCTCCATCTCGCGCTCGGCGATGTGCGGATCGGTGCGGTCGTTGCCGTCGCGTCCGCCCTTCGGATTCGAGTAGACGGCAAAATGCTTGGCGGTCGACGCAACGCCCTCTTCGCTGAGCGCCTTCGACTGCCGAACAGCGAGCTCCGCAACCAGAAATGGATCTTCGCTATAGCACTCCACCGTGCGGCCCCAGCGCGGATCCTGGGCGATGTCCATAATGGGCGAGTAAATATTGGTAAATCCCTCGACTTTTCCCTCGCGCCCGGTGATGTGCCCGATGTGCGAGACAAGATCGCGGTCCCACGTCGCGCCCAGTCCAAGTTGATTCGGAAAATTCGTCGACTTGAGCGCATTGACGCCGCGAATCCCCTCGTTCGTAAAGTCGACGGGAATGCCATGCGGTGTGGTTTCGATGAACCACTTCTGCAATTCGTTGATCATCCGCGCGTGGTTCGACGGCGGCCAGCCGAGGGGATCGTCAATACCCATCCGTCCCTTGCTGCCGATGCCGTTGTGCATCTCGTCGATGTTCGCGATGCCATCCTTCCAGACTTCGTTCTTCCAGCCGGGTGTGGGGAGCGGGTCCTTCAGGACGCGGCCGTAGCCGTACAGCGTCGCAAGCTGGCACGTTTTCTCTTCCACCGACATCTGCGAGAGCAGATCGTCGAGGCGCTTGTCGAGCGGCTGCGAAGGATCTTCGTAGATATCCTTCTTGCCGTTCTTGTTGAAATCAATCCAGCCATCGTGATAAAGCTCCGCCCGCATCGGCGTCAGAGTGATGGGAGCGGAGGAGGTGGCGGGCGCTTCGGCGCGAACTGCGATCGCCAGCGCCAGCAGAACGGAGGACGCGATCAATTTAGGCATGAGTTCTCCGGGTCCGGCAGTCCGACAGATTCCACTGAACAGGATGCGATTGCTCACCGTTAAACTTCGGGGTGGGCCAGTGTCCCATAAAACGTCACCAGCGCAAAGTAGTCGCCGCCGCCAATGGCAGCGGGTCCGACGCCTGCATCGTCTTCGTCACCGGCAGCAGCTTATTAGGTATTTCCAGCATCCACCGATCCACCCCACGATCACCGCCTCCCCACGGCCAACGCTTAATTAACGCGACCTTCAATGCCGCTGAAACCTGCCGGGTCCGCGTGGCAGGCCGAAGGGGTATCTCCCAATGTGCCCCTTGAACGGGTTCCCAATCATCACTTTCCAGGTTGCCAACTGCGCGGGGGTCAACTCCTTCTCCACCTTCTGTTCGAAGTTCGATTCTCCGGCTCCCGGCCCGTCAGGTCCGCCAAAGCCCGCATCGTCCGGTCCCGCGTCGGGCTTCGCCCTGATCAAATCTCCCGGTCCGCCCGGCCCGCCATCGCCTGGACCATGCGGCCCACCGGGACCACCCGGCCCTCCCGGACCACCTCCAGGTCCGTGCGACCTGATCATCTGCTCGATGATCTGATCAATCGTCCCCCGCTGCGCGTCGGACAGCCCCAGTTTCCTGATCACGTCGTCATCCCTGAACGCCAGCGCGCCTTGCTCCTGCCATGCAATCTGTATCAGCCGCTCATACTGCTTCGTGCTCAGTAAATCGCGTAATGCTTTCCCGTTGGATTCCGCATACCGGCTGTAGTCCTCCCGCCGCTGCTCCGACGTTTCCGTCGGCTGGTTCGCGCGCCCGAAATATCCCGACTCGAACGCATTCGCAAAGAGCTCATCCGCAGCCTCGACCTGCTCGCTGCTCAGCACCATTTCCGGATCTTCCTGCACGTCACGATCATGCAGCCAGAAAATCTGCCGTGAAACCCGCTCCGCGGCCTGGCTTGCCTCCAACTCCTGTAGAATCGCCGTCACCTGCTGCTGCGCCGTGAGAATCTCCGCCCGCACCGACGCGTCGTCCGCATGCTCCCGCAGGAAGGTCGAGTAATACCCCAGCGCATGTTCCAGCAGGGTCCGACGCACTCCGGCCATCATGGGCGCAGGCGGGATCTGCTCCTCCGCCACCTGCGCGAAGAACCCCACGGCCTGCCGCGCCTCTTCAAAATTCGCCTGCGTCCGCTGCTGTTCCCGCGCAATCAGAATCGTGCTCGTGAGCAACCCCGCCGCCGCCACAATCAGCACAATCAGCGCGCTGACCGCCAGCGACCTGTGCCGCCGCGTCCACTTCACGACCTTGTCCCATCGCGACGGGGGCTTTGCATGGATCGGCTCGTCCCGCAGGAATCTTGCCAGATCTTCCGCAAGCTCCAGCGCCGTCTGATACCGATCCCCCGGATCCTTCGCCGTCGCCTTCTCCAGGATCGTCTCCAACTCCCGCGGAATCCGCCTGTCGATCGACCGCGGCGACCGCGGCTCCATCGTTGACACCTGCTGCAGCAGTTCCTCCCGGTTCTTCGCCAAAAACGCCCGCCGCAGCGTCAGCAGCTCATACAGCGTGATCCCCAGCGAATAGACATCCGTCCGCTGATCGAGAACCACCGCCTTGCCCGATGCCTGCTCCGGGCTCATGTACGCGATCGTCCCGACCAGGTCGCCCGTCTGCGTCAGCTCCGCATCCGCATAAAACTGCGCCAATCCAAAATCCGTGATCCACAACTTCCCCCGCCCGTCCACCATCAGATTCGCCGGCTTGATGTCCCGATGCACCACCCCCGCCACATGCGCATACTGCAGCGCCTCCGCCGCCTGTTGCCCCAGCCGCGCCACCGATTGATAAAACGCCGCCGGCTTGCTGCTCCGCAACGTCGACAAACTGACACCCGTCAATTCCCCCCCTCTCACCGCCGCAACCCCTGAATACATTGCGGATGACGCCGACTCCGCGGCGGACGAAGCCACCGACGGCTCCGGCGCAACCCGCAACGTCGCCGCCGAACTTCCCGCGTTCCCCGGCATGTAGTCCGCAAGATCCCGCAGTTCCCGAATCACCTGCGAAAGGCTCTGTCCCTCGATCAACTGCATCGCATAGTAATGCACAGACCGTTCACACCCCACCGCATACACCGGCACGATGTTCGTGTGATGCAGATGCGCCGCCGCCGACGCCTCGTTCCGAAACCGCTCCAGGTGCCGCGGATCCAGCGCCGCCGTGAACGGCAATACCTTCACCGCCACCTTCCGCCCCAGCGACAACTGAATCGCCTCATACACCACCCCCATCCCCCCGCGCCCAATCTCCTTCACCAATCGAAAATCCCCCAGCGGCCGCGCCAGCGCTCCCTCCGGCACATCCAGCGATTCCGGATTCATCTTCGCCGCAGCCGAATGCACGAATGCCAACCCATCCAGGCACGCCCCCAGTTCCCTGGCAATTCTCGGATACCGCTCCAGCCATTCCCGCCGGCTTGGCCGCAATCCCGCATCCAGCGCGTTCATGTACTCCTGCACCGCTTCCAGCAACTGTGGATCTTCCGGCTCCGCACTGGAGAGCGCTGCCGTCTCATCCAGATCGTCATCGCCACGCGATGGTTCCACCGGCTTCATTCCAGTTCCCCCAGTTCCTGCCGTAACCGTGCCAGCGCCCGCACCCACAGTTTCTGCACGCCGTTCTCCGTCCGCCCCATGCGTGTCCCCGTCTCGGCGAACGAATGCCCTTCAATGTGCCGCATGATGATGACCTCGCGATAATCCCCCGGCAGTCGATTGAGCGCATCGGCCAGCATCACCGAATGCTCGCGCCGCACTGCCGATTGACTTGGACTACTGCCCGACGCCGCGAATCCCCGGTCCAGCACCGCGGACGAGTGATCCACCTTCGCCACCATTTCCTGTTCCATCCGGACGTCTCGCCCCTTCGTCCCCAGGAAGCGCCGCATCGTCTGCGCGAGTTGCCCCGCGAGGATGCGGCGCAGCCACGACAGGAACTCCCCTTCCGAAGTACCGCGGAATTCTGCAAACTGCCGGTGCACCTCGAGAAACGTTTCCTGCACAATATCGCCCGGATCCACCTTCCCGCGCACCTTGGCGCCGATCTGCATCCGCGCCAGGAGCGTCAGGTAATTGGAATACGATTCGAGCAGCATTCCGAGCGCTGCTGCGTTTCCACTACGAGCCGCGGTCAGCATTTCCAGTGGTGTTGTCAAACTTACTTCAGGCATACCCGACCATTATAAAGAACCCGTTCAAAGCTCCGCCTGCAGGCGGTTTCTCCGACCAAATAAGGTTACGGCCTCCCGCAACCAACCGCCACAAAATCCGGTGATCCCGGCAGATAGCACATTTCCCGGCGGTTTTGCGAACGATGCGCAACCTCTTCCTTGGAGTCAATCCAATACCCTTTCCGAAAGGAATCGTCATGCTGCGACGTACTCTCCCGGCACTTGTCGTTATCGCGGCGCTCTCTCCGTTTTGCTTTGGTCAGGCTGATCCCGGCGGGGGCGGACCGGGTGGCCCAGGTGGGCCTGGAGGACCGGGGGGCGGGCCGCCGGACTTCGCGCAGATGCGGCAACAGATGGAAGATCGGATGAAGGAGCAACTGCAAGTCACGGATGATCAATGGGATAACCTGCAGCCGAAGATTCAGAAGGTGCAGGATCTAAAACGCGAGTTGCGCGTGGGTGGTCCGGGTGGGCGCGGGGGGCCGGGGGGGGCGGGCGGCGGACCGCCGGGTGGGCCGGATGGAGCGCAGGACAGCCCGGTGCAGCAGGCGCTGTCGGATCTTCGTAACTCGTTGCAGGACAATGCGTCCGATGACACGCTCAAGGCCAAAATGGCGACGCTGCGGAAAGCTGTGGCGGACGTGAAGGCGCAACTTGCGGCCGCGCAGAAGGAACTGGCCGGCTCCGTGAGCACCCGGCAGCAGGCAGTGCTGGTTTCAATGAATATTCTCGATTAAACGAGTCCCCTTCCCCTGCACCCCGGCCACCACACCTTGCCTGCCGGGGTGCTTTGATACGAAAAACGGCCGCTCGATGAGAGCGGCCGTTTTGTTTTTCGAAGTTGTGGGGGACGGTTTTAGTACGAGAAAGTGCCGTAGAAAGCGCTGTTCTCCCCGCCGCGGTCCCACCGATCCCCAACGATCCCCGCCGCGTACACGGCAGAATTGGTGTAGCCGACTTTGCGATTGTCGATCGGTGCGAGCGGCGAATACCAGACGAGGTTCGGCTGCTTGCAGCACTCGTCGTTGGGCATCGGATCGACGGACATGGAGGCGAAGCCGTCGGCCTTGACGGTGAAGGAACGGCCATCGCGGGTGAAGCTGACGGGGCCCTGGTGGACGGCGACGATGGAGCCGAGTTGCTTGCCGCATTCGGTGCGGAGGAGATCGGTGAAGGCGGCGACCTGGGCGGGGGTGGCAGAGCTGTCTACGAGGAGTTCGGATCTGCGGTTGCCGCCCTGGCCGAGGTTCTTGTCGCAGGCGACGGCGGCGACGGCGCGGAGGCCGGTGAGGTCGGCGCCTTTCCAGTTGCCGGAGGAGATGCTCCATGCGGCGATGGCTTCATCACCGGTGGTGACGAGTTCGCCGTTGTAGTGGCAGGCGCCGGCGAAGACGCTGGCGGTGCGGGCTTCGACGTAGTCGCCGGTAACTTTGGTTGTCGCGTTGTTTGTGCTGCCGACGCTCGGCATGGAAGCGAAGGCGAGAGATGTGAGGAGCAATGCGCCGAATGCGAGTTGGGCTTTCATGGTCCACCTTTCTTTTCGCTGCATGGAGAATGGGGCCTGACTTGGTCATAGTAGCGAATGGGTGGGGTGGATTTCCATCGTTGGTAACAGTTGAGGAGTTTAGTTGCCGTTGGGGGGCTGCAGCGAACAGAGCGCAGGTTGGGCGGCGAACGAACGACGACGTCAACACGAAGTCACGAAGAGACGAAGGACCACGAAGACGGAAATAACCACAGAGGACACAGAGGGCACAGAGACGACGATGGGATTCCATTACATCTTCTGCACGTGATCCTCGTCGAGGATTTCCTGCGAGGTCAGGAGTTTGATGATGTAGCCGGTTCGCTTGTGGTAGGAGGCGCATTCGTGTTCCGCGTCCTTGGTGTAGCCGAAGGCGACGAAGAAGCTGCGTTGGCGGCCGCCTTCGCCTTCTCGCGCCATCACCGCTTCAAACGCGTCGATGTCGGGGCGGCCCACCTTGTCCATCCGCTTGACCTGGATCGGAAACCAGTCTTCCGAGAAGAGGCTGGTGCTGGTGGGCTTGGTGCCGACGGGGAAGATGCGGCCGTCGACGCCCATGTCGCCCACCTGCACCTTGTTCGGAATCCCGCCGAGCGCGATGACCATCTCATAGCCCACTTAGCGAGGCATATGTCGATGCGATTGCTAGGATATGCCAAAAATTGAGATCTTCCACCGAAACTTTGAAATGTTGCATCGGCTCGATCGTCGCTTCCGGCGCATTTGAGCACTTCGGCTGGACGGTACAAACTGGTACTGAGCCTGGACGTGCCCAAAAATCAATGCTGAGTCTATCGAACGACGGTCGCCAATTACCATGTGATAAAGCATTGCGAAGTGCCCGCACCGGATTGTCCGTAAGGAACGTGGCGCACTTCTTACCGAGCGGAGCAGCCGCGCACTTCCGAAGCCTCTTAAGGTGGCTCTCGCCCAAGTAGACAAAACAAAAGTAGTTCAATGCCATAACCTGACCGAGGGGGTTTTCGGGAGTCGCGGGATTTGTGCGCCACCAGTGCACGAAATCATTGAGCAAGAGGATCCGATCTGTTGTCGATAATGGAGGCTCGCTTTGAAGTGCATGGCGCGTCTGATTATCCAGCTGTTGAATCTCACGCCGAATTCCAGTCGCAAGCTCGTTTGACTCTTGCGGTGAAATCTCAAAATCATCCCGCAGTCGAGACGAGTACTCCCGAAGCGCAACGTCTAGCTGCTCAATCAGATATACACTCATCATCTCTCCGGTCCTCTACAAGAACGCAAATGCGAGGCGTTCAAGCAACGATGACGGCTTGCCGGCCTTTGCCGCTAGTGGCGCGGGGGCAGGGGCTGCAGGTGCTGGTTCCGTGGTGTCCGCCTTCTTTTTCTTGGCAATGAGCGGAGAATACTCAGGCGAAGAAATTCAAGCAACGTTATTCAGGTCGATTCTCGCTGGTAGCGGCGGTGGGGTTTATGCGGGCGTTTTCCATATGGCTGCGAGTGTCGCGAAACTTTTCGAGCGATTCGGTGGACCCGAGCCGTGGCTGCTGAACGTTGAGGAATGTTGGTCTTTGCCTTTTGAATGTCTCGATTTCGCCTCGCTTCGCATCGGCGTTCGACGGCCGCCTGAAGGCGGGACTCCAACTTCCGCCGCGTTGCGGCGTCGCTAAAAGGGGTGTTGGTGGGGTGAGGGCTTTTGAGGCTTCGAAGATTCGGATCTGCCGAACATCGGCGGGACGCTGAAGCCACGGGTGCGTGTGAATTCGCGGGGGATGGGGAGTTTTTTGCAGAAGCTGGGGGCGCGGGGGATTGTGTCGTGCATGGATGGGGATCGGTACAAGGCGATTGAGATTGCTTCGAAGAAGTGCGGGATGTGCATGGCGGGGCCGCTGAATGAGTGTCAGCGGAAGGGGGAGATTCAGCATTTGATTTTGATTCCGCGGGATGCGGCGGCGCTGGCGGAGATGCGGCGGGCGTCGATTGGGGATGGGCAGCGGTTTCGGA